>JAISMF010000082.1 GCA_031276865.1 Deltaproteobacteria bacterium
AAATCGTCAATGGCGATGTGTGTAGTCACACCATCGTGTGAAATATTCCGGTGGACTTTCATAAAAAAATGGCAGAAATTCTTACCAAATTTTTCTAATATTTATCCGCCGGGGTAATATATTATGCGCACACCCAGATCCACGGGTTATTTCAGAGGGTTCCGGCTTACCCATCGACGTTCGGAGGGGAAGAGAGCCCCTCCGCCGCCGGAGTTTGACATCGTGATCCTTCTCCCTAAGGAGCGGGGGGCGTCCGCCACAAATTTAAAATCGGTCTTTCTTCCGAACGCGTAAAGAAGGATGGAAAAAATGTTCTCCGCTATTTTACGCGTTTCCAGAGCTTAATCAGGCCCAAGCCAATCGCATGACCGGACAAGGGGACGATGGTTACGATCGCGCTCTAATTTGGCCGTCCGCGGAACTTGAAAAAACGGCGCTTTCCACGTTATATTTTTCAAAAGGTCGTCCGTGAGAGGTTTTTACCGAAAGGCCGGAACCTGAAAGGAAAGCGAGGTTTTTAAAATTTCACCGGAATTTAAAAACCCGGTTTGCCCGCCGCGGACACGCTTTTCCCGAAACGATTTCCGCTTAATTTCCCCGGCCGCCCTGGTAAATTTTTTATTACCGGCTCTCACTATCGGATCCTTGAAGCAGTTTGAATTTGAATTCAGCGTAGCGCGAATTCATTAGGCCGGCCGCGACGTTTCGAAACGCGTTTTGCAAAAGCGAAATAGGAAAACGGAGGATTTTCCTCCCGGAAAAAAAACGCGCTTTGATTTCGCCGCCGTTTAAAACGGATACGCTTCCCCGATTATGAATTTCACTTCACGGCGGCCTCCCTGGGCGGAGCCGAAGGCCTGGGGTTGAAGAACCGGGTGCAGACTCCGTATCTGTTCACCCAGAGAGGGGTGACGCTTCCTCCCGGGTGGATGAGCATGTAGGTCTCGCAGCGGTAGCGCCGGGAGGGCTCCCGGGAGTAATCCCAGTCGTCGAAGCGGCGCTCGTGGAGGAGGGGGTTCTCCCCCTCGACGAAAATCTCCTCGACGTAGACGTACCTCTCGCCCGGGACTCCGCCCGTCTCATGGTCCACCCGGTCGGGCTGGCCCCACGCGGTCACGAGCTCCTCCGCGTTCCTGCCCCGCCAGGTCTCCAGGGCCCTCATCTGGGGCTGGGCGAAAAACTTCTCCGGGGAGCCCAGACAGTTTTCCGTCACCGGACGGCAGTTTCCCTCGTCGTTCATGTAATCCGTGACGGAGTCGCTTATGGTGACGCAGCTCGGGTAAAAAAGGAGGGTGAGAAGAAGGGTCGTTATTTTAAGGATCGCTGGAATTTCCCGCATGGCAGGTTACCGTCCTTCCGGAAGGTGGGATGGGCCGCCCGAGTTGAGTTCGGCGCGGTCGTCTAAGAAATATCGTCCCCGGCGATGGACGGGTTCGCTCTTCCGGCCGCCATGAGCTCCCAACCCAAAGCGGTCGGCCTCGCGCCGGAAGGAGGCGCCCCCAGCCGCTTCGCCAAGGGTTTGGCGCCGGAGATTCGGCTTTCGGAAACGGCTATCGGCTTTTTTTCGCGCGCCCCCTCCCCGAAAGCCCTTTACGATCCGGCCCTTAAGGCTCGCCCCGTTCACCTTGAAAAGAGCCGCCTCCTTTCGGAAAGGGCCTCGTTTAAGGCGGAGAGGGTCAAGTCCTTGGCCCGGGCGGGGACGAAATCCTCGTTTTTATCCCGACCAGGGGCGGGAAGCCCGAAGGAAGCGCTGTTCGCCATGGTTGAAAACGGGCTTTCCCGGTAAGGCGCGGCTTAACCCCGTTTTCCTTCCCAAAGGCGCCGGATCGGGAAACGAGCCGCGTCAGAGGGGAGCGCCGACGGATCCGGCGTCCTCGTCTTGGTCCTCTTTTCCGGGGCTTATCCACTTGACCAGGGTCTGAAAGAGCTCGTGGACGTTGATGGGCTTGTTCACGTGATCGTTCATCCCCGCCTTGAGGCTCAGCTCCCTATCCGAGGACATGGCATGCGCCGTCATGGCCACGATGGGGATGTCCAAGTAGCCCAGCTCCCTGATGACGCGGGTGGCGCTGAGGCCGTCCATCACCGGCATCTGGATGTCCATGAGCACCAGGTCGTATTTACCCTTTTTAACCATGTCCACGGCCTTCTGGCCGTCTGAGGCTATCTCCACGTCCATGCCGGCGTTTCCCATGATCTTGGAGGCCACCAGCTGGTTCACCTCGTTGTCCTCCACTAAAAGTATTTTCGCCCCCCGGATCTTTTTGACTATCTCGTCCGCCCGGCCGGTTCCTTTGCGCTGGAACTTCCGCCGCTGGCCGAAGAACTCCATCAGGCTGTCGTGGAGATTGGAATCCGTCAGGGGTTTGGTGAGCACCTTGTGCACCCCCAGCTCCCTGGCGGGGGCCAAAAGCTCGTCCCGGTTGTAGGAGGTGAGCATGAAGACCACGGTCTTCGTCAAATCGAAGCGCTCCCTCATCCGCCCAAGGGTCTCCAGCCCGTCCATGCCTGGCATCTTCCAGTCCATCAAGATCAAATCCGGCGTCTTGGAGGCGTTTTGGAGGTAGGTCAGGGCCTCGTCGCTGGAACTTACGGTGGTGACCGTTATGTCCTGTTTGCCGAGCGCCCCCACGATGAGCTCCAGAGCCGTGTAGTTGTCGTCCACCGCGAGAGCGGTGAGGCCCTTGAAGGACACCGGGGAGTCGGAGCGGGCCACGGGCCGCTCGCTGAATTTCAACCGCGCCGTGAAGCGGAAGACCGAGCCCTCCCCCGGGACGCTCTCGCACCAGATGCGCCCGCCCATCATCTCGCTTAAGCGTTTGGAGATGGTGAGCCCCAGCCCGGTCCCGCCGTATTTGCGGGTGATGGAGGAGTCGGCCTGGGTGAAGGCGGTGAAGAGGTTTTTTATCTGCTCGGGGGCGAGTCCTATTCCGGTGTCCCGCACGCTGAAAAGGAGCAAGGCGTCCCCTTCCGTCCTCTCCTCCAAAGCCACCCTCACCTCCACCCCGCCCTTCTCGGTGAACTTTAAAGCGTTGCTTAAAAGATTGTTCAATATCTGGGAGAGGCGCACCTGGTCGCCGTTTAAATCCAAGGGCACGTCGGGGTCGACTATCAAATCCAGATTCAGACCCTTCTTTGAGGCCCCGGTGGTGAAGATCTTCACGCTGGAGCGCAAAAGCGACTCCAGATTGAAGTCCGTCATCTCCATTTCCAGTTTTCCGGCCTCTATCTTCGAGAAGTCTAAAATGTCGTTTATGATGCGCAGAAGGGTCTTGGCCGCCACCGATATGCGGGTGAGGTACTCGTTTTGCTGCTCGTTTAAATCCGTCTCCAAAACCAGATGGGTGAGCCCCAGGATGGCGTTCATGGGGGTGCGGATCTCGTGGCTCATGTTGGCCAAAAACTCGCTTTTGGCCCGGGCGCTCTCCTCGGCTAAGGCCTGGGCCAGCCTGGCCTCCCGCTCCTGCTCCATCATCTTGAAGATGTCCTGCTCCATCTTCTTGCGGTCGCTGAAATCCAAATGCCCCCCCACCATGCGGGAGGGGGTCCCCGACTCGTCCCACTCCACCACCTGGCCGATGTCGTAGGTCCAAACCCAGCTTCCGTTTTTATGGAGCATGCGCATCTCGCAGGTGTAGACCTTCACGGCTCCGGAAAGGGTCATCTCCAAAGCGGCGTTGGCCGCCGGGAGATCGTCCGGGTGGATGAGCGACTCCCACTCCTCTATGCTGCCGGTCAGATCCCCCTCCGAGTAGCCCAGGAAACGGTAGAAGATGTGGTTGTAGACGAGCTTTCCGGATTGGACGTTCCAGTCCCAGGTGCCTATGTTCGCGGCCTCGAAAAAGAGCTCCAGCTTCTCCTGGGACTCCCGCAAGGCCCGCTCGGTGGCCAGCTGCTTGGAGATGTCCATGGTGACGCCCAAGAGCCGGAGGGGCCGACCCTCCCCGTCCCGCTCCGCGATCCGGCCCCGGTCCAGCACCCAGACCTGGGAGTCGTCGGGAAGCATGAGGCGGTAGGGGGCCTCGTAGTAGGGGCTGTCCCCGGACAGGTGCCCGTAAAAGGCCTTCTTGAGGTCTTCTCGATCTTTGGGATGGACCCTTTGCAGGTGATCCTCCGCGGTGCGCCCCAGAAACCCGGAGTCCCCCCCCAAAGAGGAGGGCCAGTTGTCGCTGTAGCCGACCTCCAGGGTCGAAAGGTCCAGATCGAAGGTGCCCAGGCTCGCGGCGTCCAGGATGGCCGAAAGCTTCCGCCGCTCCTTTTCCAGGGCCCGGGAGGCCGTCTCCTTTTCCTGAAGGGCCGCGGTCAGGGCGTTGCGGGCCAGGCGCTTCACGTGGATATCCTGGACTATGCCCGCCAGGGTGGAGACCGAGCCGCTCGGCTCGCCCACGATCTCGCAATTGAGGGTCACCCAGCGCCACTCGTCGCGGTGGTAGCACCAGAGGCGGTGCTCCAATTCGTAGTGGTTGTTCGCCCCCTGGATCAAGTCGTCCAGACCGGAGAGGAACTGCTCCAGCTCGTCCGGATGGGTCCAGTTCCGGATGTAGTCCTTGAGGCTCATCTCCCGAACGGACGAGGCGTCCGGCGGACTCCCGAAGATGGAAAGAAAGCCGGCGCTCAAAGTGATGACGGAATCCTCCGGATTCTCGGAGGAAAGCTCCATCCGCCAGAGCCCGATCCCGCTCAGAAAGAAATTGTTGGACATATCTTCCAGGCTCAGGAGCTTAGGCTTGTTTTCTTTGCCGTCATCGGGCATAAATTAATTCCATTAACTATCAATATAGATCAATTTATGTTAAATAAGTTGCCATAAATATCCAACGTCCATACCTCCCGCGGAATAAGCGGATAAAAGGAATCTCCGGAAGCCGGGCGGAGAGGCCGGCCGAAAAGGGCGGACGCTGGATGAAAGGCTGCGTAGGGAAAAGATTCGAAAGAAGGCTCCCTCGTGGGATTTTCCCGTTTCGGCGGGCATATCGGCTCCGGGGGAGCAGTTTACGGAGGAAAACCACAGGTGAGGAGGGCGTGGAAGCCCGAGGCGGTCCGTCCCGCCGACGGAAAGGGTTCTAGGGAGGCTTGACCCGCGGCGGTCCCCCCGTGGAAGGCGCGCGGCAGGTTTATTTTACACTATTCCATAGATTTAAAAAAGATCGAGGCTTTTTGATATCGCGGCCTCGTGGGGGGAGGGAGGCAAGGTTATTTTAAAATCCGCCCATCCGCGGGAATCAGCGCCGGCGGCGCCGATTTTAGACGAAGAGCCGTTCGCCTCCGAAAAAAAAGAGGCGGGGAACCCGACGTCGCAGCGGCCTGGCGGACGAGGCTAAAAGCGTTTAAAACGCATATTCGTAAAAACGTTTTTCCCGATTTAAACATGTCCCGATGGCTGCAAGTTGAACACATTTACGAGCGAAAACAACTTTTTCAAAGGTCATGCTCGATTAGCCTCCATAACGGAAAGGTTTTATCGGAATGTTTTCCAGAATTATTTTCTTGAAAGTTTTTTCGGTAAAGTTTCTTGTGTTTGATAAATAATAAACGGATGATGATAAATGGATGCGGGACAAGACAACCCCATAGTCTTTGAAAAATTATTAGGAATAGGAAATAAGCGAAACATCGGAAAGCATGTTTTTGAATTTTTATATTACGTGAGCGTTTAAAATGCCTCCGATAAAGCAGAAAAAGGGAAATGAAAAATTTTTCTGAAAATGTGGTAAGATATTATTCCAGCTGTTACGGCCGCACTAAAAAATTAGGGTAATGCGCCTTCCCATCTGGTTCCGTGGGAGAGGTGTGAACGGGATACTCCGGCTAGAAACGGGCGTTGGCTAAAACGCGGTTCACCGATCAATCCACACTGCCTTTTAAATGCGGTGACTCCATGATTCTAAAAATCCTAACCGATGAAAGATTTAAAGACCGGTAAATACAATCGCGATGAAAATATACAGAAAATGAAAATGCGCTACGGAATTTTTTAGAAGTTTAAGGAATCTAAATGCGAATGCGAAAAGTACTGGTATTTTGAAATACTGAAACCACATGCTTTCTATCCGTATAAAATTAATATTTTTCATATATTTTGATGCATGGGCAAAAAATCTCTCTCTGAAAAACTAAGAGATATGTTATGCAAGATATGGTATACTGATTAACAAACATACAGTATATAAAGATGTGATTTTCATTTATCTAAAAACATCGGGGGATTTTTGTATTCGCATCAACTTTCGCTGTCAAAAAAAATAATGGCGTTGAAGATGGCGTAATGGCGTTGAAGATGGCGTAATGGCGTTGAAGATGGCGTAATGGCGTTGAAGATGGCGTAATGGCGTTGAAGATGGCGTAATGGCGTTGAAGATGGCGTAATGGCGTTGATGATGGCGTAATGGCGTTGATGATGGCGTAATGGCGTTGATGATGGCGTAATGGCGTTGATGATGGCGTAATGGCGTTGATGATGGCGTAATGGCGTTG
>JAISMF010000009.1 GCA_031276865.1 Deltaproteobacteria bacterium
GATCGTAGAAAGTATAAACTAGGAATAAAAGTTTCTAAAGAAGAGTTAGACGATTTAAATTTGAAACCGGAAGATTTTCATGGAGAGTGGAATTACAAACTCTTGCCACAAATGTAAAGCTAATTTTGTAACGGCCCCTTATCTTATTAATCCTAAAATTGAAAGGGTTTTTACATAGACATCAAGTTTGAGAAAATTTAAATATTAAATATATGCTCGTCAAATTACATGCGGAACGGATAAAATGTAATCGGCCAGGTGACGAGGAGCCGAACTTCCTTTGGACGAAAACTGAAATTTCAAGTAAAATACAAATTAGCTTTATCCTCCCGCTCACCATCTCGGAAGTAAAACATGCGAAAAGAAATACCAAAAATTATTCAAACTTTTTCTGAAATTATCAGAGATGACATGCTTTACGCTGATAAAACGGAGTATATATATAATCTAATTAAAAAAATTAAAGTGTGCTTTCTTTGCCGTCCTAGGCGTTTCGGTAAATCTCTCCTTCTTAGCGCTATTGAGTCTCTGTTTTCCGGCGATAGGGACCTTTTTAAAGGGTTATGGATTGATTCCTCGGATTACACGTTTCAAAAGCATCCCGTCATCCGCCTCAGTATGGATTACGCCAAATCAGCGAAGCCTGGCATGCTGGAAAATAAAATCTTATTCAGCCTTCAGAGCATAGGGGAGTCCGAAGGTCTTTCTATTTCCGATTTGTCTTTTGACATCGCATTTAGCGAGCTTGTAAAACAATTGTACGACAAGTACAATAATTTTCAGAAAGCCGCGGGGAATGATCAGGATAGACAAGAACCAGTTCGGAAAGTTGTCATTTTAATAGACGAGTATGACGCCCCTATCATAGATTATCTTAACAACTCCAAGGTGGCCGTGGCTAACCATGAAACGCTCCACGATTTTTACCGTGGGTTTAAGAATCTTGACAATTATATTCGTTTTGTCTTTGTAACCGGCATCTCGCAAGCCGGTAGAGCGTCTCTAGGTCAGATCACCAACAACATTGTTGACATATCCCTAAGATCGGAGTACGCCGGAATCTGCGGTTTCACTCTTCAGGATCTGGACTCTCTCTTCGCTGATCGTTATGAAGAAACTCTTAACGCTCTCATAGCGAATAAAAAGATGCGACCAGACGCCACGGTCGCCGATCTTAGGAAAAAATTATTACATTGGTACGATGGTTATGTTTCTGACGGGGAAACACCGTTTGACGAAACAGCGTCAGATAAACCGATCAGAGTTTTAAATCCCTTTTCCATTGTTCAATTTTTCGAAGAAAAATCATTTAACGACTTCTGGTTCCAAGCGGGACCGGCCACTTTTCTGGCGAATCTCATCGCAAAAGACCCTGATTCTTTTATGTTTAAAAAGCCGCTCATAGCTTCGCAACGAAGCTTAAAATCATTTATCCCGGCCAGCTACTCGCCTATTCCTATATTATTTCAAACCGGCTATCTGACCTTGAAAGACGTTTTTCTGGAAGCGGACGATACTACTTTTTCGCTTAAATTGCCTAATATGGAAGTGGAGCGCGGCTATTCATGGTCTCTCTACCAGGCGTGTTTCGGCTATGAGGATGTTAGCGTGTTATTTACAATAGGAAAAAAATTTAAGACCGCCATCCTCAACCATGATACCGCCTCTGTTGAAAAAATTCTAGAAACCGCCCTAGCTAAATTATCCTCCGAACAACATATTCCAGTCGAAAAATACTATCATTCCTTAATCAAAGCTTTTCTTGGCGGAATGGGCGTCGACGCCAGATCTCAAGTATCATCATCCATGGGCGAATCGGATCTTGATTTGGTTTTTTCCGACAATGTTTACGTATTTATTGAAGTTAAATTCGAAAAAGAACCTGATGAATCTTCCACAATGACAATCGAGGATAAGCGCGGAAAGGCTCGTGTTTTAGCCAAAAAAGCCATTGAACAGATTACTCAAAAAGAGCGCTCCAATCATTACGCTTCGCAAGCGAAAAAAATTGTTGAAGTCGGTTTAGGAATTTTCGGCCGCTCAAAAGTCGGGGTGATCTTGAGGGACGGAGCAACCGCCAGCTGACCGGCGTCTTTTTTGATGTTTTATTCCAGTGAAACGATAGCGGCGGAAAAAGAGGCGAAAAATTTTATTGCGTAACGCGATTTTGGATGAATCCCGCCTTATGTCCCTTCACCTCAAGGCGCGTGTTTTTCGGTTCGATTCCCCGCCCGTAAAGACACCCCTTCTTTACTTACAGGCGGAAGATTCGAAGATGATTTTTTCATCGGACTCTGTAATCGAAGAGATTGGTTTTCGCGTTCGATTTCACCTCGACAAAGTCGTCCAGCTCGACCCGCGGCTCACGAATAAGCGTTATCCGCGTAAAATCAAATAACGCTGGATAAATTATCTTGGAGCTTGGATTAGTTAACAGGAGGACGGCCGCCGCCGCCTCCGTTTTCGGTATTTTGGAGTTAAATCTATACGCGTCGGGATTTACTCCGTTAAGTTTGCGGCGGCGCGTCTTTGGTTCTTGAAATCGGCGTTACGGAATCGCGCCTGTTGGCGTATGAAAACGCAGCGGCTCGGATTTTCAAATGGCGGTGGTGATTTTGAGGTGATTATGGGCGCTAACCCGTGGCTGTTGTATATTCTTCATCGATGTTTTAATAATAGGTTTTTCGGACTTTCGCGTTTTCAGGGTTTATAAAAAGCGAGTGGCGTTTATCGCTTCATTTTTTAACTTACTCTAATATTCGTATTATTACAGGTATTTAAATAGCTGAAAGGCGATGGTGGGAGGAGCGTCCCGGCGTCGGTTCGGCCGCCTTTTACCGGATTTTTAGACGTCATCCGAAAAAATACTTTGTTTCACGCCATCTCTCCAAAGAGCCTGATAATCTTAGGGCGTCGAGCTAGTTTCGGTTGTCGACTTGGCTGACTTCGCTTTGAAACCATCCCTGAAGGAAGCCACAAGAGAAGGACGTCTTGGAGGAAATTCATGGATAAGCGGCGTCGTCGAATACCGAAGCCCATGGCCGCTGGGTCCGTAGCCTGGCGCTGGGTTTGACGCCAGGCGTTCAAAGGAGAGCCCGGATGGTTTCGCTCGTTTTGATCCGCGGGAGGGGGCGCCCGCGGGGGAGTTTTCGATCTCGACCAATCTTTGGTTTATAATTTCGCTTCCCTCCAAAAAGCGAGAATGATTCGGGAGGCTTTTATTTCGGACGGGGAATGGGCGCCGGGGAGTTTTTCAGCGTCTAAAACGAGCCCCCCCTAGTTTTCCCGGGGGCTCTCGTTTGTTTCCGTTCTCCGGACCCTTCGCCGGATGGGGGCGGCCGGATCTCTTCTCACTCCCCCCCTTCGAACCGTTTTCCCGGACCGTATTTTTTCAAATAGCCCCGGGGGGTTATCATGGACCCCTCGTAGATGAAGGTGGTGGAGTTTCCCACGATGAGGATGGTCTGCATGTCCACCTCCTCCGGGTTCAGATCCTTCAGCGAAACGATCTTCGAGGCCTCCCCGTGGCGCCCCAGGCGGGTGGCGAGGCCCACCGGAGTCTCGCCTTTGAGGTTTTTAAGCAAAAGCTCCTTCACCTCGCCCAGCTGCCAGTCCCGGCCGTGGGATCTGGGGTTGTAGATGACGATGACGAAGTCCGCCTGGCTGGCCGCGTCCAGGCGCTTCAGAATGAGCTCCCAGTCGGTGAGCCTGTCGGAGAGGGAGATGGTCGCGAAGTCGTGGGTGATTGGGGCCCCCAAAAGGGAGGCCGCGGCCACCAGGGCGGGGGTGCCGGGGATCACGCGGATTAAGAGCTGGTCCTTCCCCGGGCCCAGGGGTATCTTCTTTCCGGCCGCGAGCTCGTAGACCACCCCGGCCATGGCGTAGATCCCCGGATCCCCGCCCGAGACCAGGGCCACCTTGGAGCCCTTCATGGCCTCCTCCAAGGCCTCCTCGCCCCGCTGGGTCTCCTCGGTCATGTTGGTGGAGAAGCGCTTGACGAGCGGGCTCAGCCAGGGCTCGGCCTGGTCGATGTAGAGCTTGTAGCCCATGACCACCGTCGCCCGCTCCAAATACTTCCTGGCCTCCAGGGTTATGCCCGCGGGGCCCTTGGACCCCAGGCCGATGACGTAGAGTTCGTTTTCGCCAGCGCCAGGGTCGCGCTTGCGCTTTTCTGCTTGGGAACGAGCAGGCGGTCCGTCCTGGCCGCCAGCATGGCTGCTGCTTCGCATACGGAGGGTACTCCTATTCTTCGTAAAACGGTTTCCGAGGGGTTGGGCGGCTTTATTTCCGCGAGCTCCGACTTTTTAAAGATCGCGAGGGCCCCCCCGAGCTCCCGGGCGAGCTCCAAAATGGCGGGCTCCTCTTGGCGGATTTCCGCCGTGGCCACCAGGGCCACGGCCTCGAGGGCGAGCTTTTCGCGGGAAAAGACCTCGCCCACGAAGCTCCAAAGCGCCGAAAACTCGATCCCCCGGTGGCAGCCCACTCCCAGGGCCAGAACCTTGGGCGCGAGCACCAGGGCCTCCTTTGGGAAGCTTCGGAGGCGGTAATCCACGTAGAGGGAGGGCCCCCGGGGACGTCGGGGGGTTTCCTCCGCGAAGGCCTCGTCGTCCCGAAGGCGGGGAAAGAGCTCCTCCCAGGGTTCGAGGGCCTCCGCTAAGAACCCTTCGGGGTCGTAAAGGGGGACCCGGCCGCCCTCGGCGAGGGTCCGGCTCACGGCCGGAAGCTTTTTAAAATCGAGGATGCCGAGTCCCCGGTCCCGGGCCAGGACCTCCAGGGCCGGAACGCCCGCGATGTCGGTCGCGGTGCTCACCACCGCCCGGCCGCCGGTTATCTCCGCCACCCTGCGGGCCAGATCGTTTCCCCCGCCCAGGTGTCCGGAGAGGAGGCTCACGACGAAGGCCCCGTCCTGACCCAGGACCACCACCGCCGGATCGCTCCTTTTACTCTCCAGAAGGGGGGCGATCTCCCGCACCACCAGTCCGGCCGCGGCCACCACGACGTGGCCCCGGTATTTTTTGAAGTTTTCCCGCAGGGCCTTTCCGAGGCTCTCCATCGTCAGGCTCGGGGAGGGGGTCTTCAGGGAAAGCCTTGAAGGGAGAAAGAGATCCGCTTTCAGGGCGGAGGCGATCTTCATGGCGATTTTCAAGCCCGGGTCCGTGAGGGCGTAGACCGCGGGGGCGCCTCGGCCGTCCGGGGAGCCCCCGTCGCCGCGGCTCCGGCTTTCAGCCATCGCTTTCCCCCTTCCGGTGGGCGTGGGAGAACTCCTTCGCGTAGAGCCTGGACTTGGGGGCGTTTTCGCGGTTTTTGAGGGCCGCGACCGCCGGACCCGTGAGCATGAGGGTGTGGCGGACGAGCTTCTCCTCTTTTAAAGTCTTGGCGAGATGGGCGGCGGTGGTCCACACGATCCGCTGATCCTTCCAGCTCACGCGGTAGAGGAGGGCCACCGGGGCCTCCGGGCCGTAGGCCGCGCTTAAGACGCGGCCCACCTCGCCGCCCTCGGCGGCCGAGAGGTAGAGGGCCATGGAGGCCCGATGCGCGGCCAAGGATTCCAGATCCTCTCCCTTGGGCATGGGGGTGCGGCCCTGGACGCGGGTGATGATGAGGCTCTGGGTGACCTCCGGAAGGGTGTACTCGAGTCCCAGGGCCGCGGCTCCGGCCATGGCGGCGGAAACCCCCGGGATCACCCGGTAGGGGACCTTGCGCTCCGCCAGGATCAGGAACTGCTCGTAAATGGCCCCGTACACCGAGGGGTCTCCGGTGTGGAGCCGCACCACCCTCCTCCCCGCCTCGCGCCCGTTGATGAGATGGTCGGTGATCTCGGTCAGGTTCAGGGGGGCGGAGTCGATCACGAGGCAGCCCTCCTTTTTATAGGCGAGGATCTCCGGGTTCACGAGGGATCCGGCGGTGACGACGAGGTCGGCTTGTTCCAGGGCCTCCTTTCCGGCGACGGTGACGAGTCCGGGATCGCCCGGGCCGGCGCCCACGAAGATTACGGGATTATCCGAGGCTTTCATGACGCTCCTTTCAGGTCCGGGGGAACTCGCCCTTGACCAGGTAAACGGGGTTGAGCGGCTTGAAGTAAAAGCTCCCGGCCAATTTCTGGCTTCGGGAAACGGCGATCATGGAGACCTCCGGAGGGCCTTTCGGGCCCTCCAGGAGGGAGACCGCCTGGTTGAGGCTCGCGAGGCTGACGACCGAGCAAACTATCGCCCCGCCCGGGTTTAAACGCTCGCGGGCTTCGGTGACGAGCCTTCCCAGATCCTCGCCGCCGCCGCCGAAAAACACCCTGTCCGGGTCCGGGAGGTCCTTCATGGTCGAAAGGGCGTCCCCGAAGACGAACTCCACGTTGGCCGCGCCGTAGCGGGCGGCGTTCCGCCTGGCCTGATCCAGGCGCTCCCGGTTCTTCTCCAGGGCGTAGACCTCGCCGTGGGGGAGGAGGAAGGCGGCCTCGATGGCGACGGCGCCGGAGCCCGCGCCCACGTCCCACAGGGTTTCCGTTCCGGCGAGGGCGAGCTTGGCCAGGGCCGCGGCCCTGATTTCGCTTTTGGTGATCATGCCCTCCTCGTGGAGGAAGTCCTCTTCCCGAGACCCCATCCCCTTCGCCGGGAAGGGGGCGACGCGCTCCAAAACCAGGAGGTTCAAAGCCCTGAAGGTCTCCCCGGCCGCCTCCTCCAAAGTCAGGGTCCGCACCCTTTCGCCCTCGAGGTCCAAATTTTCCAAAACGATCATCCTCCAGCCCGTAAGGGAGCGTTCCAGGATCTTTTCCGCCACCCGGGCCGGGGTGTTCAGGGGGTCGGTGTAGACCGCGAGAAAACCGGGCGCGGTTCCGAGTCCCGCCCGCAGGAGGGCGGGGAAGAAGTCCCGGGAGAAGCCCCGGCCGTGGAGGCTCGCCACCGGCACGTCCGCCCAGGAGATCTTGAGCCTGGCGAAGGCCTTCTGCACCGTGGTGGTCGCGGGCGTTATCCGCACCCTCTCGGGGGGGACGCGCTCCAGGAGTCTTTTAGCCAGGCCGTAAAAATTCGGGTCCCCCGAGGCGAGGACCGCGGTTTTAAGATCCTTCGAGCGCTCCCTAAGCTCTTCCAGCCAGGCGTCCAGTCCGGATTTCAAGGGGAGTTTCGCCGCCGGATGGAAGGATAGCTCGTCTAGCCAGCGCCGGGGTCCGGCGATTAGTTCGGACTCTTTCAGGATCTTTTCCGAAAGCGGGGGGAGGTTGTCGATCCTGTCCACCCCGATGAGATGGAGAAGGGGAGCCGGGCGGGCCTCTTCCCCCCCGGGGCCGGAGGCCCCGGGGGGGACTCCCTTTTTCCCCCCCTCTTCTTTTTCAACCCGGACCGTCATGCGACCGTCCCCCCAGCGTTTTCCGGCTCCGCCGGTTTTTTTCGCCCCGGCTCCCGTCGGAGCGGGGCGATGATTTTTCCTCAATCAAGCCCGCGGGCGGCCCCGTTTTCCGCCCCGGCGAGTCCGTCGAGAGCTCCTCCGTCCCGCGAGGCGCTCCGTCCCGATGGGTTTCGGCCGGGCGATCCGAAAAGAGAGCGTTTCCGACCGGACCTGTTCGAACGGGCGGGGAAAGGTTCAGGCGCGGGCGGGGCGCTCCGGCGTGAAAAAGCGCCGAGGGCCGGGGCGCGCGCCAAGGGACGCCGCGGGAAAAAACGTCTTCAAAGAGGGCCCCTTAAAAACAAAAAAAGGGGGAACTATTTAGTCCCGGCTAAAAAAGTCTAAGGACGCTTCGAGGAGTTCCCCCGCCCCTCGAGGGAGGGGTTCCCGAATCGGGCGCCGGTAAAAAACCCTTCGTTAAACTCCGCGTCGCGAGTATTGAGAGAAGCTCCCGTCCCGTTTCCGGCGGAACATAAAAAAAACGTCTCCAAAGAGAGCCCCGGGAAAGCGAAGGGGCGGTGTTTTTTCAGTCCCGGCTGAAAAAGCCGCGGACGGGTTCCGTTCCCGCGGGAGGGATTTTGTATTGAAGGCCGGCGATGAACTTTAAGGTCGGGGAGCTGATCCGGACCCCCGCGGCGCGGTTTCATCGCCTCCGGAATCGACGAGGTTCGAAGCGGGGAGGAGTCGAGGCGGGGAAGGGCGGGGGGGCGGCCTCCGCTGAAAAAAAACCGCCCAGCCCCCTGGTCCTTCCGCCTGGGGCGAAGGACGCGGACGACGCGCGGCTCTATGTCGGGTGTGAGGTCGGGTGCGAGGCGGGCCCGCGGGGCGGGCGCTTTGTTCCGGCCCTGTGAATATACTACATTTACCGGCGGGAAGATAGTGAAAATCAGCCCGGGCGTGAGAAAAGGCCTCAGGCCTCCTCGAAGGCGAGGATTGTTCCGTCGAAATCGAAGATCCGGACCCAGAGCCTGGGGCCCAGGCCGGCGAAAGCCCGGGCGCTTTTCAGGACCTTCCGGGCCACCGGAGGCACGGCGTCCAGGCGCCCGTTTTTCTTTAAAAGCTCCAAAGCCGCCAGGGCGGTGGGGGCCCGGGAGATTTCCCGCCTTAACGAGTCGGGGAGCTTGGGGAGGATACCCGGAAGGCCGCTTAGGTCCATGTCGCTTTTATGGGCGTGGGTGTAGGGGATTCCCGCCGCCTGCTTCACGGCCTTCCCGAAGAAGACGGAGAGCCCGATGGTTTTGAAGCCGTGCCCGACCGCGTGGTTCAGGCCGTCTTTGAAGAAGTCGGCTATCTGGACGAAGGCCTCCTCCGGGAGATCGGGTCTGGCCATTCGGCCGAAGTCCTCGCTGCGGCCGCCGGTGGCGAGCACCACCTCCTCCAGGCCCAGGGCGCGGCCGACGTTCATGGCCGCGTCGATGGTGTCGATGTAGGCCTTGTTGGAAAAGGGCCGAACCAGGCCGGTGGTCCCCAGAACCGAGAGCCCCCCCAGGATCCCCAGTCTGGGATTGAGGGTCTTTCCGGCCAGGATCTCCCCCTTCTCGATGGAGACGACCACCGCCAGGCCTTCCCTCGCCCGCTCCAGGAAGGGGGCGAGGTTCTCCCTTATCATGGAGCGGGGGACGGGGTTGATGGCCCACTCCCCGGGCGGAAGCGCCAACCCGGGCTTGGTGAGGCGCCCCACGCCGGGGCCCCCGGTTATCGCGATCCCCTTTCCCGGGGAAAGGGAGACGGCGGCCATGATCCTGGCCTTGTTGGTGACGTCCGGATCGTCTCCGGCTATCTTTTTCACCACGGCCGCGGCGCCGGTCCCGTCCAGGGAGGACTCCTCCACGTTGATCGCCATCCTCCTCCCCTTGGGGAGGATGACCTCCGCCTTTTCGGGGGCGGCGCCGTTAAAAAGCAGTTCGGCCGCGGCCACGGCCGCCGCCGTGGCCGCCGTGCCGGTGGAAAATCCGGTTTTAAGGTTTTTTTTGTCTTTTTTTTCCACGAGGGCTCCGCCGGCCGGGCGCGGATTGAAAACAACCTGGAAATGGAACTCGTTTGAAGTATTTTAAAGCGGCGAAAGGGATCGCTTTCTGGAACCCTTAATAAATAGCATAGAAGAAAGACGGAAGTCCAGACGCCTTGGGTTCTTTTTAAAACGCGCTCCGGGAAGCGTTCGCGGACGGCGAAAAAGCCTCCGCCCGCCGGGGTTTCGGGGGGGGCGGGGGGGGGGAAAAAGGCGCCCGCCCCCGGGAAAAACTTTCCCGCAAGTCGGGCGTAAAAACGCTCCTTACCGTCCCCGACCGTTTTGAAAACGAACCCGGCGGAAACCTTGGCGAAGCGGAGGGAGGACCGGACGGGAAGGATTTCTCCGCGGCATCTCTCGGAGCCGCGTCCCGCGGCTTAAGATGGGGGGCGCCTTAAGGCGGGGCGGGGGTTTAACGGGGCGGGGGAAAAAGACGGAGCGGGAAGGGATCGGAGACGCTGGCGGCGCCGGCGAAAAGTCCGTGAACCGCCGGCGATCAATCCCTTTGAGGAGTGACGCTGTGACGCAATAATAATGGATAATTTATTTATTATAGTATTATTATAAATTATATGGATGATATTTAGAGAAATAAAGATCGTTTGAATGACCATTATCCGCCGGCGCTTAGCGTAAGCGTCCGGCCCGCCGTCCGGAAGCGAAAACGGCCTTTGAAAGCCCTGGCCGATTCGCCTTTCGTCCGCCGATTCGGACGCGCCCTTGGTTTAAGCGAAGCTTCTTTTAGAAGGGTTCGAAGACGAAAACTTTGGAACGCTGAACGTTTCGGCCGCGCGGGGAAGGCGGCGAACCCAAGTCTTCCCCGGGCGAGCGTCCGCCACCTGACGGACGCGGTTTTAAAACTTCGCCTTCGTATTTTAAAATCGACATGGGAGCGAAAAATCCGGCTATGATAATTTAGCGTAATCGACATGCGAAATATCGAACAAATAGCGATAATCCCTGGTCGTTAAGCGTATCGTTTCAAAATTTCAAACAGCGGGGACTTTTCCGCGCCCCAGTCGAAATTGTCGTTCGAAGCGATCTAGATGGCGAACAGGCGCTTAATTTTTGGCTGTTTTTTTGTTTCTCCGCTTCCCTTTTTTTTTTAATTTCAATTTTTAATTTTTCTTCTTGTCCGCGCGGACGGAAAAGAGCGTATTCGCATCCATCCATCATAAGCGTTCGAGGTGACGGCTGGTTTCGGCCTTATCCGTTCCGCGGCAGGTCGTCAAGCGTCCCCGATCTCGCTTTCCTATAAGGAGCGCCTCCATGCCTTCCCTTCCGCCCGACTTCAAGAGACACGCCCACTACGTGGACGCGCGCCTTGAAGGGGCGCGTTAAAACCTACCGTTCCCTCACTCTGAACGACGGCCCCGTCGACCTAGACGAGGATCGGATCCGGCGAAAGGCCGACGCCATGGCCCGTTTCAAGCACGAGGCTCGCGAAGCTTTCCCGGGCTAAAAGAGATCGTGAGAACTCCGGGCGCCGGGATCGGGCTCAACCGGATGGAAGCCGTCGATAATCTTGAAATCAAGCTCTCCGTCTCCTTTTTTGTGGAGACCGCGGTCAGACGCGGATATATCGAAGTCGATCGACGTTTGTCCGATCTCTCGTCGCTCGCCCACCCGAGCCGGCGGGTGGATTTTCGCTACACGGCCCAGGGCGTCCCGCTCTTCTCCGCGGCGCTCCGCCGGGACCTTGAAGGCGGAGAGACGTTTTACAGGGGACTCCCTCCCTAAAGATGGCGGATGTGGACGGCCCATGTCACGTATGGGGGATCACCCGGGCCGTGGCGGCCTACAACCTCATGTTTGTCTCCCGCCTCATGGGCGGGAGCGACGCGGCCGGAAAGTATTTTTGCGATCTTGAGGCCGCCGCCGTCTCTTTCCAAACCGCCCTCCGCCGGAAGGGGCTTTCCGAAGCCGCGGCGATCAGGCGCCAGGCGTTCCCGCGTTTCAAAAAAGGGGCGGTTCCGAATTCCTACGCCCATTCGGGCGCGTTACGAACCCTTTCAAGCTTAATAATAATGTTACGCTAGTTCGCTTAAGTTCACGTAAGGGTGAAGCGTCCAACCGCGGCGCTCGGCGCCGCGGCGAAGGCCGTTTTATAGTTTCGGCGTAATTTTTACTTTCATCATTAAAACGCCAGGGGAGCGTAAATTAGACGGATCTTAAACAGATGGGAAAAGCCTCTCCGGGAGCGGAAAATACAATCCGCCGTCATTATGTTTCCATATGAATTTAAAACAACCACCTCCATGTCGGGTGAAAAATTTCCCGTCTCGATATTTTGTGATTTTACTTCTTTTAAATCCATTTGTCGATGGAAATGTTTCAGCCGGCAAATTTTTTTCCGCATCGAAACGCGACCCGTAAAAAATTTAAAATAATTTATTTTATTGTAAAAAATTCGATATTTAAATTTTTTGGTTTCAATTTTTTTCAGCATTGTTTTTTTATGTTTCCATAATTTTTAAAAACGTAGGTTAATTTCATTTTTCGCGCGTTTCATCTTAAAATTATTTACGAATTTTATAATTCGTTTTCCGTCCGACGCGCCCATATCGCTAAATAAAGCTTTCATTAAGCGGCTTGGCTCAATTTCCCCCCTGTTTGGGGGATAGGCGTCTTTGGCGTCGATTATTTTTTTTGGGGTGGGGCCCTATATTTTTGTTGTTTGTGAAAAAAAATTAAACTTTCTTCAACCCCGTGAAAATAAATTTTTGATAATAAATTAAGTTTCATTTTGACCATCCGCTCCCGTTCAATAAATACCGAACCGTCCCGTTTTTGTTAATTAATTAAATTTAATTATTTATTTTTTAAACCTCTTGACGGACGCTTTGTAAACGGTCTAATATAATGATAGTTAAAATTTTTTTTGGTTAATAAATAAAGTTTTGAATTTTTTTTAAAAAAACTCTTGACAAGCTCCTTTCCCCCGTCTAAAATTGAATTTCAATCGCCGAATGTTTCCGAAAATATAGACTCCCTCCAATATCTTCCTCCGTTTCGGAACGCCGGATGCCGGATTTTAAAAGCCTTTCGGCTTCGGGATGTTTCACTTTCCTATTTTCCGGAATATTTTTAGCGGCTTTAAAGCCCCGTCCGGATTTCTTCTCAGTCGTTTTTCCGATTAATCTTAAACTGGTTTATCAAATGAGTCTTATTTCCGCCTTTAACCAGACCGGGCGTTTCCGGTTCACCCGCCATCTCGCTTCGACGGCCGCTTTGTCCGCGTTTTTTGGACTTTGTCGCTGTCGCCGCGCCCTTTCCCCGCCATGACCGCGCTCATTCTAGTTTAAGCTGATCATAAATTATTGAAGGCTGAAAGCGGCATTTTCGCTGTTTTCAGCCTTTTTTCTTTTTCCACCCCCAAATTCCGGCCGCCGGCGAGATCGGACCGTCCGCTTTGGGACGTTCCCCATCCAAGGGGGTTCTCCTCCGCCGGGATCCCTCCGAGGCGCCTCCGATTGTCGCCTTCCGGAACCATTTAGAGGATCATTATGTTTTCGAACGTTACTTTAGAAACCAGCTGGGAAGAGGACTACAAGATCGACATACGGAACCTGCGCCAGGTCTACCGCGTCCGCCGGAAGGACGGAAGCGGATTCGCGGAGTTCGTGGCCATAGACGATTTCAGCCTGAAGATAAAAGACGGCGAGTTCGTCTCCATCGTGGGACCCTCCGGCTGCGGCAAATCGTCGCTTTTGGACATAATCGCCGGACTCGCCCCCGCGGGAAGCGGATCCGTCCTGATAGACGGGCGTGAGGTCCGCGGCCCGAATCTGGATCGGGGGATAGTCATGCAGGGCTACGCCCTGTTTCCGTGGCGCACGGTTCGGAAGAACGTGGAGTTCGGGCTCGAGATCAAAGGGGTGCCCGCCCGGGAGAGAGAGGAGATCAGCTCGAAATACATCGAGCTCGTGAACCTAACGGGTTTCGAGAACCGCTATCCCCACGAGCTTTCCGGCGGCATGAAGCAGCGGGTCGCGATAGCCAGGGCCTTGGCCTACGACCCCGGGGTGCTCTTGATGGACGAGCCCTTCGCCGCCGTCGACGCCCAGATTAGGGAGAACCTCCAAGACGAGCTCATGCGCATCTGGGAGAAGACGAAAAAGACCATAATCTTCGTCACTCATTCCATAGACGAGGCGGCCCTTTTAGCCGATCGGGTGGTCGTGATGAGCCCCAATCCGGGGAGGATCGCCGACGTGGTGGAGGTGGATCTGGGAAGACCCCGCGCCAACGCCGAGATGCGCCTCGATCGGGGCTTCGCCCTCATAAGGGAGCGGATCTACCGCTCCCTCCAGGAGAAGGGCGCATCCTCCGAGGAAGTCCCCCGTATTGAAAACACCGGGCCCCTGGAGATGGCCGCGCCCTTGAGCGTGGCCGGACAGGCGGGCCTTTGACATATGAGTCGCCCTTCCCCGAAGGAGGGCGGAGGACTTTTCTCCGGCTCCCTCGCGGGCGGGCGTTTGGATTCAAGCGGAACCCTAAATCTTAGGGATCGCGCTTTAGCGCGCCCGCGGGAGGCTCTTTTTCACGACGCCCCCCGAACCTTAGGGCGCGGCCATACGCTTCACACCCCATCCCTCAAGGGATCCTAAATAGAGGTTTCTTCATGGCTCTGAACGGTAAACAAAAAGCCTGGATCGTGGCGGGAATCCTAGCCGCGGTCCTCATAATAACCGGAGCTTTCCTGGGCCGCACCAGGGAATCCGTCCCTTCGGAAAGCTTCAACACCCCCGCCGCCTCGAGCTCGGCTCCGGCCGATGCGCGGGCGGCCGACGGCTCCGAACTTAAAGTGGTCAAAACCTATTCCCGCCGCGACTGCGCTTTGGCTCCCTGGCTGATAACCGACAAGCTGGGCTTTTTCCGGGACGAGGGCGTGAAGCTGGTTTTCACCGGCGAGATCCAGCCCCCCCAGAAGGTGCCCTCCATACTTAACGGCGACAACGACGTGGACGATCTCCATCCCAACGGTCTGGCGGTGGCCATAGCCGGCGGCGCCAAACTCAAGGGGGTGGCCCGGGCCGGCGTGGAGCCGGACGATTCCCTGAGTCCGGAGTTCCGGCACATGTGGTGGTTCGTGAACCCCGAAAAGTACCCGAACGTTAAAAGCTTCGCCGACCTCAAAGACGTCCCCGGAACTTTGAAGTTCTCCATCATCTCGACTTCATCCTGCTCCGACTTTCTGGCCAACAAGATCCTGGACAAATACGGCATCCCCCGCGACAAGGTGGAGTGGGTGACCATGCCCGACGTCCAGGCGATTCAGGCCTTAAAGCAGGGCCACACCGACGTGGGCGGCGTGCACCCCCCCTTCTACAAGGGCATGAACGACGCCGGCATGATTAAGGTCGCGGACTCTTTGGAGGCCGGATTGGACCCCGAGGTGGCGGGTTTGGGCTTCTACTTCTTCACCGAGAAGTTCATCTCCGAGAATCCGGAGGCCGTGCGGGGCTTCGCGCGGGCCATAAACCGCGGCCAGAAGTGGATTAACGACAATCCCGAGCAGGCGCGGATCTGGACCGAGGAGGCCATCGGCCTCCCCGTCTCGGCCAACCACTATTATTCCGAACAGCTCGTCATCAAAGACGAGCAGATAAACCCCTGGCTGGAGGATATGGAAAACCAGGGCCTCATCCCCAAGGGGAAGCTGAAACCCTCGGATCTGGTGCTCCACGACTTCGTGGATTCTTAAAAGTCCGGCGATTATCGACATATAGGCGATTTTGGAAACCCCGGGAGTCTCCGGCTCCCATAGCCCCGCGGAGTTCCGCGGCCGATCCCCGAATCCGGCCCCGTAGGGGGCCGGGGGCGGGGGCCGGATGAGACCAAGAAAATAAACGAGGCTTGAAACATGGCGGAAAGAAAGAAAAGCGGCAAAAACGGCGCCGGAAAGGCCGAGGGCTCCGGAAACGGCGGCCTGAAGAAGGCCGGGGGCGCCCCCGCCTTTGAAGGCGGCGGAAACGGCGAAGGCGCCGTGAAAGAGGCCGCCCTCAAAAGCGGCGGAAACGGCGGAAGCGGCGGAAACGGCGCGAACGGCGGAAAGGGCGGAAACGGCGGAAAGGCCGGAAAGGCCGTGAGGAAGCTCAAGCAGATAGCGGTCTACGGCAAGGGCGGCATAGGGAAGTCCACCACCACCTCCAACCTCTCGGCGGCGCTTTCGGACTTGGGCTACAAGGTGATGCAGTTCGGCTGCGACCCCAAGGCCGACTCCACCAACACCCTGCGGGACGGAAGCTACATCCCCACCATCTTGGACCTTCTAAGGGAGAAGGGAAGGGTGGACGCCCGGGACGCCATCTTCGAGGGCTACAACGGCATCTACTGCGTGGAGGCCGGCGGCCCCTCCCCGGGGGTGGGCTGCGCCGGAAGGGGGATCATCACCGCGGTGCAGCTTTTGAAGCAGCAGAACGTCTACGAGGATCTGGAATTGGACTACGTCATCTACGACGTCTTGGGAGACGTCGTCTGCGGCGGCTTCGCCGTCCCCATCCGGGAGGGGATCGCCCAGCACGTCTTCACGGTCTCGTCTTCGGATTTCATGGCCATCTACGCGGCCAACAACCTGTTTCGGGGGATCCAGAAGTACAGCCGCGCCGGGGGCGCCCTTTTGGGCGGCGTCATCGCGAACTCGGTTTCCTCCGGGTACCAGAAGGCCATCATCGACGACTTCGTCCTCCAGACCGGCACCAAGGTGCTGCAGTACGTGCCCCGCTCCATAACGGTCACCCAAAGCGAGCTTTCGGGCAAGACCACCATCGAGGCCGCGCCCCTGAGCCCCCAGGCGGAGATTTATCGGGAGCTGGCGAGGCGGGTGGAGGCCCACGAGGAGTCCATCACCCCCAGGCCCCTGGACGCGTCCGAGCTGAGGGCCTGGGGCAACAAGTGGTCGGATCAGATCCTCGCCCAGGAGAGGGAGGGAAGCCTCTCGCGGGAGAATCGGAGCGGGTTGGGGGATTCCCCGGCCGCGTGAAGCGTAAACCGGCCCCTCGCGCGAGGGGCCGCCAACCCGCGGCGGGAAGCCGCGGAACGGGTAAGGAGATAAAATGAGCGAAAACAACGAAAACCCCGCCGGGGCGGATAGGATCAATTTGGAGGCCCCGACCTCCCCCACCAGGGAGCAGCGGGCCAACGGGATCACCGCCTTCAACGGCAAGGCCTCGGAACTGGCCGCGAAGGCCAGGAAGGGGGAGCTGAAAAACTGCGAGAGGGACTTCCAGCAGAACGCCGGATGCCTCCTAAACTTCTACCTCACCGTGCGGGTCGCGACCATTAGGGACTCCTCCATGGTGATCCACGCCCCCGTGGGCTGCTCGGCTCCGGCCGCCTTGTACCGGGAGGTCTTCCGGCGGCTCTTCACGGCCATGAACAAGCCCCAGGACTTCGACTTCCACTGGCTCACCACCAACATCGGCGAAAAGGACGTGATCTACGGGGCCGCGGACAAGCTGCGCTTCGCCTTGGAGGAGTCTCACCGGCGCTACTCCCCGGAGGCGATCTTCATCCTCACCTCCTGCGCCTCGGGGATCATCGGCGAGGACGTGGAGGGGGTGGTTTCCGAAGTCAAGGACCGGATCCCCGCGGTCATCGTCCCCATCCACTGCGAGGGCATCCGCTCCAGGGTGATCCAGACCGGCTACGACGCCTTCTGGCACGGAATCTTGAAGTACCTGGTTAAAAAACCGGAAAAGAAACAGAAGGACTTGGTGAACGTCGCGAGCATGCTCTCGTATACCTGGCAGGACCGCCAGGAGATAACCCGGCTCTTGAAGAAGATCGGCCTCAGGCCCAACTTCGTGCCCGAGTTCGCGTCCGTGAGGGATTTCCAGACCCTCTCCGAGGCCGCCCTCACCGCCCCGGTCTGCCCCACCTACACCGACTACCTCTCCCGGGGCCTGGAGCAGGAGTACGGGGTGCCCTACTTCCTCTACCCCTCCCCCATAGGGATCGCCAACACCGACGAGTGGCTGCGGAACATCGGCCGCATCCTCCACAAGGAAGGGGAGGTGGAGAAGGTCATCAAAGAGGAGAGGGCCGTCTGGGTGCCCAGGATGGACGCCGTGCGCCGCTCCTTCGACGAGATCAAGAAAAGAAACGGCGGGAAGTACCACGTCATGGGCTCCCTGGGCCAGGGTCGCCTGGTCACCCAGACGCCCTTCTTCCACGAGCTGGGGGTGACCACCCCGGTGGCCCTCTGCCAGGACTTCGACGATTTGTTGCTAGACGAGGTGGAGGAGCTCCTGAAAAGGGTGGGGGACTTCGACATCGTGGTGAACACCTTCCAGGCGGCCGAGGTGGCCCACACCGCCCGGCGCTACGACCCCGACATGGTCCTCTCCTGCCCCTTCCAGGGCTCGGCCTACAAAAGGGAGAAGGGCATGACCCGCATCCACGCCCTCCGCGGCGACGGCCGCAAGTGGAGCGCCCAGGCCGGCTACTCCGGCGCGGTGGCCTGCGGAAACTTCCTCTTGCAGGCGACCAAAAACCGCAGCTTCCAAAACATCATGCTGAAAAAGACCGACGATCCCTACAAGGAGTGGTTCTACCGGCAGGACGACCCCTACTACTTCCATAAGAAAGAGGCGGAGGGAGGCGTATGACGCTCACCGTGGTCGGCGGAGACGGGGACTTTCAAGCCGTCGAATATCCCGAGGTGACGGAGTCCCCCCGCTTCACCTGCGCCTTGGGCGGCGCCTACGGCGCCGCCCTCGCGACCTTCGGCGCCGTGCCCATCCTCCACTCGGGGGCGGGCTGCGGCATGGCCAACGCCCACGGCATGACCTACGCCGCGGGCCTCAACTCCGGCGGCGCCTGCGGCACCACCACCACCCCCTGCTCGGGGCTCATCGAGGAGCACGTGGTCTTCGGCGGCGAGGACAAGTTAAGGAGGCTCATTAAAAGCACCCTCGAACTCATGAAGGGCGAGCTCTTCGTGGTCATCTCCGGCTGCGTGCCGGCGCTCATAGGAGACGACGTGGACTCGGTGGTCGCCGAATTCAAAGACCAGGCCCCGGTCATCCACGTGAAGAGCTCGGGCTTCGTGGGAAACGCCTATCTGGGCTACGACCTCTACCTGGACGCGGTCATAGACGGCCTCTTGGAGCCCCCCCGGGCGGTGGAGAAGAGGCTCGTGAACATCTTCGGGATCGTCCCCAACCAGAACGTCTTCTGGAAAGGCGAGCTCAAGGTCTTGAAAAGCCTTTTGGAAAAAATCGGGGCCAAGGTGAACACCGTCTTTTCGGATTTCGGCTCCCTGGGGAACCTCAAAAGGATCCCCGAGGCCCAGCTGAACATCCTCTTCAACCCCAACTCGGGGCTTTCCGCCTGCCGGAAGCTAAAGGAGCGCTTCGAAACGCCCTTCTTAAACTTCGGCCGCGTTCCGGTGGGCCCCAAGGAGACGGCGGAGTTTTTGCGCCTCGCCGGGAAGGCCTTGAAGATCCCCCAAAAGAAGATCGAGGGCGTGATCTTCGAAGAGGAGCGGGACGTTTACCGCCACATGGAGTATCTAGCCGAGATGTTCATGGTCTCCATGCCCCACGCCTCCGCCGCCTTCATCGGCGACGCCAGGACGGTCGTCTCCCTTCTCCGCTACGGCGTAAACGAGCTGGGCTGGATACCGTCTTTGGCGATAATCACGGACGATCCGCCCCCGGAAACGCGAGACGAGATCGCGCGGCTCCTCACGGAGGATCTGGAGGTCGCCTTGAAACCCCGGGTGCTCTTCGAGTACGACTCCCACCGCGTGAGGCTCGCTTTGCGGGAAGAGCCCTTGCAGGTGATCCTGGGGTCCTCTTTGGAGAAGTACATAGCCCAAAAGGAGTCCGAGGCCCATCACCTCTCGGTCTCCTTTCCCGTCTACGACCGCTTGGTGGTGGATCGTTCTTACGCCGGGTTTCGGGGGGGCATAAACCTTTTGGAGGATATGTCCCAAAACTTCGGGGGACCGCTCTGAGGCGGTAACCCCAAGCTTTTCCCGTTTCCCTTTTCCGACGACGGTTAAAACAAGCCCTTTCCAGCCCCCCTTTCCGGCGCTCCTTCCGGAGCGCCGGAAAGGGGGCTTCGCCGGACGGGATTTTAGGGAAGTTTCACCGCTGGAAATTCCCGCGGGATTTTCCTCCGGAAGCGTGTCTCCCGCCTTGGGCGCGAAGAGACCCGGTATGGGAAATTGATAAGACCGGTATTGGAAATTGAGAAGAAACGTAAGCGAAGCATAGAAAAAAAACAATACGCCGTGGCTCGTAAGCATATCGTTTCAAAATCTTAAAACAGCGGGGATTTTTCGCCTGTTCGTCTTTTTTTTGGGAAAATTTCTATTCCGCGAGGCCCTTGTGAACATTTCCGACCACCCCTGCTTTTCCGGCTGCGGCCGGAGCTCCTCCGGAAGGATCCACCTTCCCGTGGCGCCCTTTTGCAACATCTTCTGCCGCTTCTGCTCCCGGGCCTACTCCCAAGGGCTCTCCATGCCCGGAAACGCCCGGACGCTTTTAAACCCCGAGGACGCCCTCTCGGTCATGGACAAGGCCCTGAAACTCTGCCCGGAGATCCGCGTGGCCGGGGTGGCGGGTCCGGGGGATCCCCTGGCCGGCCCCGAGGCCCTGGAAGCCTTAAGGCTCGTGAAAAGGGAGCATCCGGACGTCATCTCCTGCCTTTCCACCAACGGCCTCGCCCTGCCGGAGAGGATGGAGGAGATTCTGGAGGCGGGAGTGCAGTCCCTCACCGTCACGGTGAACGCCCTGGATCCGGAGATACTCCTTAAAGTCAACCGTGGGATAATTTTAAACAACCAGTTCATCGGCGGAATCCAAGCGCAGGAGATTCTGATTTCCGCCCAGGAGAGGGGTATACGGGCGGCCGTGGACAATTCCATCGCGGTCAAGATTAACACCGTCCTCATCCCGGAGATAAACGGGCGCCATATCGAGGACGTGGCCGCCAGGGCCTCCGACTGGGGGGCCGCGATGATGAACGTGATCCCCCTCATCCCCGCCCGGGAGTTCAAGGGTTTCAAAGCCCCCGCTCCCGAAGAGCACCTCCGGGCGGTGGAGGCGGCGGAAAGGCGGCTGCCCGTGAAATTGAACTGCCGGCGCTGCCGGGCGGACGCCTGCGGCGTGCCCGGGGTTTCCGACTTTTCCGGAGAGCTCTACGGGGATCTAAGGGTTTCCGAGACCTTCTCCCACGGCTGAGGCCGGAAAAAAGGGGAAACGGCCGGAAAGAAAACACAGAAACGGACGCCAAATTAAAAGAAACGGAAACGAAATTCAAAAAAACCGGACGGACGACTAAAAATAACCGGACGGAAAAGGGAAGAAGACGGGAGGAAAGCGTGAGCGCGAAAGGACCGTATAGGAAAAAGGCCTTCCGCCCCGAAAGGGTGGCGGTGGCCAGCGGAAGCGGGGAGCGCGTGGACGCCTGCTTCGGGAAATGCCCAAGTTTCCGGATTTACTCTTTGGAGAACAAGGACGGGGCCTATTTCTACTCCTTAACCGAGGAGCGCCCGGGGGTCCCCCCCTGCCGGGACGGGGAGCACGACCAGGGACTCCTGGATAAAACGGCCGGTCTTTTAAGCGACTGCCAGATGGTCTTGGCGGGGAGAATCGGCCCCGGCGCCATGAAGGCCTTAAGCGATCGGGGGATCATGGGTCTTCCGGTCGCTCTCTTGGTGAAAGACGCTCTGGCGCGCCTGGCCGGAGACTAAAAAAATTTTTTCGCTAAAGCGCCCCCGGGGATGGCGGGGGCGGTAAAGGTCGTTTCCGGCGTTTTTCTATGGGGGGGCGCGGGGGGCGGGGGGGATAAAAATCCCCTCCGGCCCCCCCCGCGCCTTTTTTTCCCGAGTCTTGTTTTCCCGCGCCTTGTTTCCCCCGGGAGCTAGGCGGGCGGGACGAGCGGGTCCAAGTCGCTCCTTCCGCCTGAAAAACAACCGCCCTCAAAACCGCCGCTAAAAAAGTTCCGCTTCGTAAAGCCCTCAGTCGGGAACGTTTTTCCCCAATACGAGGCTCCCTCGCCGCGGCGGGGGGCGAACGACGGCGGTGAAAAATTTTGGAAAAATTCGTCCCCTTCGAAATTTTAATCGCTCACGGATCGTGGCGCCTTCGTCGTTTCGGGGACGCTTCATTGACGACGATAATTGACGACGCTCCTAAAAAGATTGTTTTCAAGGGCTGAGGCGATTTAAATCCCGGGACGCTTTTTTCCCGGGGGTTGTCTTCTTTTAAACGCCCTCCGGCCTTGGGGACCTCGCCTTGAAAGGCGGTCTCTTTAAAGGAGGCGCGTCCGGCCGCGGCCGGACGGCGGCCGCCAAAAAAGGCGTTTTCAACCAAAGATTAAGGAGGAAAGATGTCTGGCGTTTCCACCCGAGGCCCGGCTTTCAGCACCGCCGGGGCGGGATTCTCCACCGTGGATAGGGTCCAGGGAGTCAAAGGGGAGGATTTGTCCTTCAACCGGCGCGTCATGAGCTGGTACGGGATCATCGCCTTCCTCCTTTTATGGCAGCTGGCGCCTTTCGTGGGTCTGACCGACAGGCGTTTTTTGCCGCCCGTCTCCGACATCGTCCTGGACGCCTTGAAACTCGTCTTGAACGGGGAGCTCTTTCTGCACATCGCGAGCTCGTGTCAGAGGGTGTTAATCGGCCTCTTTTTGGCGCTCCTGGTGGCCGTCCCCTTGGGGGTCTCCCTCTCCGGCCTGCTTCCCCGGGTGACCAAATTCGTGAAACCCCTTCTGGTTTTTTTGGGGAACATCAACCCCTTCGCCCTCTTCCCCCTCTTCATCCTCCTTTTCGGGGTGGGGGAGGTGGCCAAGCTGGCCATAATCTTCTGGTCCAGCGTGTTTCCCATCTTAAACTTCACCATCTACGGGGTGAGCCAGGTGGACCCGCTCTTAATCAAGGCCGCCCGCGGCATGGGGGCCGGCGAAAGAGAGATTTTTTGGAAGGTGGTGATCCCCGGGGCGCTGCCCGCGGTCTTCACCGGCTTCAAGCTGGGGGCCACCACGGCCTTCCTCTTCCTCATCGCGGCCGAGATGCTTTCGGCCAACTCGGGTCTGGGCTACCTCGTCCACAACGCCTCCATGAACTACTACATACCGCGGATCTACGTGGGCGTCCTGGGGATAGCCATTTTGGGCATGGGGTTCACCCAGCTCATCAACAAAGCGGAAAAGATCATCCTGGGTTACCGGGAGGAGGTTAAGGTCTGATGACGGCGATCCACGATTTTCTCACCCGCGCCTTCTACAAGTGCGGAAGCCTCGTTTTATTCGTCCTCCTCTGGCAACTGGCCTGTTCCACGGGACTCGCCCCGGAGACCTTCGTGGCCTCGCCCGCGGTCATTGTGAAAACCCTCTGGATCTACCTCTGGGACGGGTCGCTGTACAAGCACTCGGTCATCTCCTTGTCCCGGGCCTTCACGGGTTTCGCCTTGGCGACCCTGGTGGGCGTGCCTTTGGGTTTCCTTTTAGGAGGCTGGTTTAAAAGTTTCGAGCGGATAATCGGCCCCCTCCTCTACTTTTTAGCCCAGTTCAACCCCTTCGCGCTGTTCTCCGTCTTCCTTCTGCTTTTCGGCATCGGGGAGTTCTCCAAGGTGGCCATGATTTTCTGGGTCTCCATCTGGCCGGTTTTATACAACGCCTCTTTGGGGATCCGTTCGGTGGACCCGGCGCAGGTGAAGGTCGCGAGGTCCTTGGGGAGCTCCAAATTCACGCTTTTGTGGAAGATAGTGATCCCCTCGTCCGCGGCGTACCTCTTCGCGGGGCTGAGGCTCTCCGCCGGCACGGCCTTTTTCATGCTCATTCCGGCCGAGATGATGGGGGCCTCCCGGGGCCTGGGCTGGCTCATCATAAACGCCCAGGTGAACTACCTCATACCCCGGCTCTACGCCGGCACCCTGGTCATCGTGATCTTCGGCTTTTTAATCGACTACCTTTTCCGTTTTCTTGAATGGAGGCTCGTGGGCTGGAAGCGGCCGGAGGCGGCGCTTTCATGAGGGCCGTGAAGGGCTTTCTGGGGCGCCACGCCATCGTGATCGCCCTTTTATGCCTCTGGGAGCTCTCGTCCCGGCTGAACTGGACGGATAGCTCGTATCTCCCCCCTCCCAGCGTCGTGGCGGAAACCGTTTTCGAGATGTGGAACCGGGTGAATCTCTTCATGCACCTCATGGTCTCCCTTTTTCGGGTGCTGGCCTCCCTCCTCCTCGCCTCGGCGTTGGGGATCCTTTCGGCCCGGCTGCTTTCCGGACTTTTAAAGGGGGCCTACCCCTGGCTGGAGAGCCTCTTCAAGGTCTCCGCCCTGGTGAACCCCTACTGCCTCTTTCCCCTCTTCATCGTCTTTTTTGGTCCGGGGGAGTACGCGAAGATAGCCGTTTTAAGCTGGGTGTCTTTTTGGCCCGTATTTTTCAACTCGTACACGGCCTTTAAAAACGTCGACCCTCTGCTCGTCAAAACCGCCCGGTCCATGGGGGCCTCGGGCGCCTCGATCTTTTTCCAGGTGACCCTCCCCCAGTCGCTGCCCTCGGTTTTCAACGGGATAAGGGTGGGGGTGCAGATGGCCTTCTTCATCCTCATCGCCGCCGAGATGACCGGGGCGGTGGCGGGTCTGGGCTGGATCGTGCACAGCGCCGGGGCCTTGAACCAGGTGGACCGGATCTACGGGGCGGGGCTCTTGATAGTCCTTTCGGGCTTCTTTTTAAACCGCTTCTTAAACTACCTCGACCGCGGGCTCTTCTTCTGGAAGGAGACGGATACCCCCCCAAATGCGGCGGACGCCCTGGAAAGGCCGGTGAAACCCTTGAGCGCCTTGAAGCTCTCCTTTATCGGTTTCGCGGTCTTCCTGGTGATGGCCCTTGGCGTCTACCAGCTCTACCGGGCGGAGATCATGCTAAACGACCCCTCCGTCGTGCCGGAGTACAGGATCTGGACGGAGTGAACCCTCCGCCCGCTGGCCCGCGTTGAAGATCCGGGCCTCGCGGAAAGAGAGGGGGGGGCGGATTAACGAAAAAAAGGGGGGGCGGGGAAGCGCGGGGCCGCGCTCGGCCGTAAAATTAACGAAACGAAATCGGCGAAAAAAACTCTCAGGAAAAGACGAGGGGCGTTCACCCCGCCCCGCGAGAACCCTCCGGGGCCTTTCATAGGCCCCCCCGGGCTTTTCAGGGGAACCCCCGGGCTTTTCGGAGGAAACCCCTCCGGGCTTTTCATGGGAATAAACCAGAAAGAGGAGCTCCTCCGGCGAATCCCGCTCCGGCGGACGAGGCTTTATGAGTTTTCTGAAAAAATACCTGGCCGTTTTGGTCTTCCTCCTCCTCTGGGAGTTCTTAAGCCGCGCGGCCGTCGTCAACCCCGTGTTCTTTCCGCCCTTAAGCGAGATTCTCCAAACGATTTTCCGCATGCTTGAAACCGGCGAGATGGAGCGGCACGCCGGGATAAGCCTCTGGAGGGCCCTTTCGGGTTTCTCCCTCGCGGTCCTGGTCGGAGCGCCCCTGGGGCTCTTTCTGGGAAGCCGGCCCGGCTCCGTGAGGCGGATCTTCGACGTTCCCTTGGAGCTTTTCTCGCAGCTGAACCCCTTTCTGCTCTTCCACATCCTGATCCTCTTCATGGGCATAGGCGAGGCCCCCAAGGTGACCTTGGTGTTCTTCACCTGCCTCTGGCCGGTCGCCTTCAGCTCCATGAGCGGCGCCCAGAGCGTGAACCCCCTTCTCGTGAAATCCGGCCGCGCCTTCGGTTTGAAGGGCTTCGCCCTTTTCAGGAAGATAATATTTCCCGCCGCCTCCCCCTTCATCTTCCTGGGGCTGCAGATGGGGATCTTCTACAGCCTCTTCATGCTCATCGCCGCCGAGATGATGGGCGCCTCCAGCGGACTCGGGTTTTTGTCCATGAACAGCCAGGAGACCTTTCAGCTGAAGAAGATGTACGCCGCGGTCCTGGTGATAGCCTTCCTGGGGCTCCTTTTGGATTTCCTGGTTTCCCTCCTCGGGAAGGCCTTTCTTCCGCCGGTCGAGGGAGTTCTCTCCCGCGCGGAGAATTAGCCCCGTCCGGAAAGAGGAGCGGCCTTGGCCTTTTCCGGATTTCGCTTGAAAAAAATCATCCGCGTCTTAAACGTTTTCAAGCCCCCCTTTCGGGGCTTGAGCCGGGATCTAATCGAAGCCTTTCGGCCGGGGCGCGTTTTTCGGCTTTGAAAGGCGCCCCTCGAAAAAGGAACAACGACCACCCAAACCCATAGCCGGCGCGAACCGCGCCGGCGCCCGCGAAGGCTGGGACGAATCCCCGTCTTCTAAAAAAATAAATCCAATAGAGATCCGTCATGATAAAGAAACTCGTGTTTGTTCTCGCCCTTCTGGCTTCCGGAGCGTTTCACGGCTCCCCCCTTTCCGCCGCCGACGAAATCAATTTGTCCTACGCCACCCTGGGGGGGGCGGTGGCCCTCTACGCCGCGATCGAGCGGGGTTATTTCCAAGAGGAGGGCCTCGAGCCGGCGCCCAGGGCGGTTTCCCCCGAGGATCTTTCGGCTCTGGTCGCGGCGGGCGAGATCCAGGGCGGCGAGATAGACTACCGCCTCTACCTGGTCAAGGGGATCGGGGCCACCGCCGGCCTCTATTCCGGTTTTCTGGAGCTCTGGGGAAGGGAGCCGGAAAAGGACGCTCAAATCAAGATCGCGTCGGTCGCCAATGGCTCCGCTCCGGCGGTGGCCGCCGCCCGGGAGCTTAAACAGCGGGGGATCGACACGGTGAAAGACGTCGTCTGGCTGGAGGTCCCGGAAAAGGAGCTCGCGGCCGCCCTCGACAAAGGGGAGGCGACCCTCTTCGCCCGTTTCACGGATCGAGAGACCCTTTCCCGGGTGGAAGCGAAGGGGGGCGCTCATGGAGCCCATGGTTCCGGAAAACACGGCGACAAGAGTCATGAGGGAGCCTCCCATGGTTCCGGCGATCATGGAAACGAGAGTCATGAGGGAGCCTCCCATGGTTCCGGCGATCATGGGAACAAGGGTCATGAGGGAGACTCCCATGGTTCCAAAGAACATGGGGGTGAAGGTCATGAAGCCTCCGAACACGGCGCCGCCGAAAGATTGGCGGGCGGCCGCGTCTCCTGGAACGACGAGGGGAGGCATCCCCTGGTCTACAGCGCCAGGGCACTTCTTCCCAAAGTCGAGGAGGGGGGTGACCGGAACCCCCACGCCGGACACACTTCCGCCCATCATTTCTTCGTCTCCTTCGTCTTCGTCTCCCGCGATCTCTATGAAAAAGACCCGGAGAGGGCCGCGGCTTTAAGCCGGGCCTGGATCAGGGGATCCGCCTGGGTGAGCGACAACAAGGAGGCCGCGGCCGCCCTGGCCGCCGCTAAAGGACTGGCGAGCGAGGAGGAGGCCCGCTCGGTGATTTTCTCCAGCATGTGGATGCCCGGAGTCAGGCAGGCGGTGGATCATCTGAAGGTCTACATTCACGAGTGGGTCCAAAGGGGAATTTTCCCGGCGAACGCGGACGAGAAGAAGATTTTCGACTCCCTCTTCATTCCGGCCCTCCCCGGGGTGAATTAAATCGGGGCGTCCCGATGTCTCTTAAAGCGGGCCTCCCCTCATGAATTGGAGGCGTCCTTTTTACGCCCGCGGATTTCGGGTTCCCGCGCTAACGGTTCTTGGTTTTCGGCGCCTGGAACGCGGGTCCGCGCTTGGAGCGCGAAACGCGTTTTGGAAACGGTTGACTTCGGGTCTTTTCGCGTGTTAATTATCTCCGGATATCCTGGACGCTTCGTCCGGCTGGAGAGCGGGATGTACATCGAAATTTTCACGACGGGGAGGAAACCCACGGTTCTTCTGCGGGAATCCGTGCGGGAGGATGGCAGGGTGCTGAAAAGGACCATCGCCAACCTTTCCGGTTTGCCCATGAGTCGGATCCGGAACATGAGGCTGGCCCTCAGGGGGGCCAAGCTCTTCACGGTCGAGGATTTCCTCGCGCGCCTGCTAATCGAGGACTTTCCCTCCTCGGGAAACGTGGACGCCGTCCTCCTGGCCATGGAGCGCTCCGGGTTTTCCGCTCTGATGGACGACGAGACTTTTCGCCAAAAGAGGCGCCGTCGGGAAAGCGCCGAGAAGGAGGAAGGCGGGTTCACGGCCTCCTCTTTAAGCCCGCCGGGCCGCGCGACCCGCGCCTTGGTGGTTTCCGAAATCATCCACCCCGATCGCTCGGGTGGAATTTCCGACGCTTTGAAAAACACCACCCTGGGCGCGAGGGTGGGCGTTAAGGAGCTTGACGAGCGGGAGATAGGCGATTGCCTCGAGAATCTCATGGCCAGGAAAAGAATCGTGGAGGAGAGGCTTCTGCGGCGCCACGCCTCCGCGAATGAGAGGCTGTTTTTAAACTTCTTCGCCTTGAAGATCCCCTCCGCTCCTTCCCATGAACCCCCCGCCGCCGTCCCGGGCGGCGGGGAGTCCGCGTTTGGCGGCAGGGAGCCTTTGAAAATAAACTGCTGCCTCCTCATGGACTCCCAGGGGAGGCCCCTGTCCTTCGAGATCGACTCCTCCCTCTCGGAATCGGATTTCGTGTTTTCGACCGTCCAGGATTATTCCGAGGCGGCGGAACACTCCTTCCTCGTCCTCTCCCTCGACCGCGGAAGCCTTACGGACTACGATCTTCAGGAGCTGAAAGAGAAGCGCGGGGTCCACTTTCTTTTAACGCCGGAGGCCTATAAGAGGGAGGGATTGTTCGCGGAGCGTCTCTTCACGAGCGTCCCGCCCGGCCGGAAGATCCCGAAGGACCTCTCCCCGCCGTCCCTTTTTTCCCGGGAGAACGTCTTCGTGTTCGAAAACCAGGAACTGGGGCGGAAGAGGTTCGCCGAGCGGGAGAACGCCATCGTCAAATCGATCATGGGCTTCCGCGACATACGCTACGACATGACGGACGGCCGCGTGGAGAATCCGGAGGCGGCCGTCTTAGCCGCCGGAGGCGTCATGGGGAGGTTCGGAACCCGGGAGTACTTCAATTTGAGCTTCGAGAACGGGAAGTTGTCCTATTCCCTTAACAACAAGGGGATCGTCCTGGATGAGAGCCGGGACGGCCTCTTCGCCGTGGAGAGCACCCTTTCCGTCCGCGAGCTTTCGCCCGCGGGCGTTTTGGAAATCCTGGGGAGGATCTCCCTTCTCGAAGACGAGTTCCGAAACATCGTCCGCCGGGTCGCCCCGGCGAACCCCGATCCCGAAAGTTTGGAAAGCGCCTTAAGGCGGGCCCTCTTTTTGGCCATGCTCGCCTTCTACGTCAAATGGCACCTCTCTTTCGCCTGGAGGGGGCTTTTTTTGAACAGCCCCGCCAACACGGGGCGCGCCGCCAAAGGGGCCTTCTCCCACCCCTCCGGCTACTTCGCCCCGCGTTTTCGGGAGATTTTGGAAAAAGAGCGAAGAACGCCCCGGGAGGAGGCGGACCTTCTTCGGCTGGTTTTGGACGATTTGGCGGAGATGAGGGACGCCCGGGTGGTCTTCCGCCTGGACGACGCCTCCGAAGAGGGGGCGCTCTACCAGCGGTCGGGAGAAGAAACCCCTTTGCGGCGGACGGCCATGAAGCTTCTGGAAAACATACCCTCCTACAAGGCGCGCTGACTTCGCCTTTCCTTGAAACGGATTGAGGAAAGCGGCCGGAAAGATCCCTTTCCGGCTCGGCGGGGGCCGCGCGAAAGCCCCCGGCCGCGCGCTACGCCGGAGCGCCGGAGGCGGGGGAGCTCCCGCCGGAGGCCGTGGGAGCCGGGACGACCAGGGACGCCTCGGGGGCGTTTTTCTTTTTTTCGGCCGCCAGGCGCCCCCGTCCGACGCCCCGGGGGCCCACCTGGGGATCTCTTTCAAGGCTGGGAGTTTGTCGGAGTAGCGGGGGGAGAGGTTGGAGGGGTTTAAAAAGACGTGCCGCTCGCCCTTAATCGTGGTGGGCGGGAGGAAGGTTGTTTTGGAATCCGCCAGGATCCCGCGGCCCCCGAAGTCTCCGGCGCGCGTCCTGTTAATTATTTCCGTTCCTTTGGGGACGCGGTAGTACCGGTAAACGGATCCCCCCAGGTCGCGAAGAGGGGCGTTTTGGGGGCGTTTTTCCGGGCCCGGGCCTCTTCGGCGCCCGGGCGCGGTTTGAAGGCCCGGAGCCCCGAAGGGGAGCCGCGGCGCGGCGCCAGGCGGATGTCCTTTCCTTCGGCCTCCAAGCGGCTCACGCCGGAAAGAAGCTCCTCCATCCTTTGGGGTTCCGTCCGCTTCCGCTCCCTGGCGAAGGCGCTCTTTCCTCCGGTGAAGAGGATGAGGGCCCGGCGGCCGCCGTATTGTCCGACGCGGCTCCTGGCCAGGGCGGCGTTTCTCCTTAAAAACCTCCCTCTCCTTTTGGCGGATTCCTCGGGGCTCGTAATTTTCGTCCCGGGGACGGGGGGCCCCCCTTTTCCGCGGGGGGGGATCGCCTTTTCCCTTTCGGACGTCGTCTTCGGCGGCTGGGACGCGGGGGATGGAACGCGGGTTCCGCGTTTTTCGGCCTCCGCGCTCTCGGGGAGCGCCAACTTCCACTTTCCGGCGTCCGTGAACGCCATGACGGGCGGGGGAAGCTTCCGTTGGCGGTTATCCGGCTCCTTGGGGATCTCGTTTTCGATAGGAGGGAGCGGGCTCGCATTCCCCTTTTCGTTATTTCCCCCCTCCGAGAGCGCGGACTTGTCCGGCTCCGCCGGACTCTCTTCCACGTTTAAATGGCGCGGGGACTCCTTTTCGCGCTTTTCCCCCTCCAAGAGTCCGGCCGCTTGCTCCGTCCTCCGGTTTTCGCCGGCGGGGAGCGCCAAGGCGGGGGCGGAACGTTCCGGATGGAACCTTTCCTCCGGCTCCATCTTTTCTTTTCCGACCTCCGTCCCGCTTTCTTCTTCCGCCGCCCAAGCGGGGAGCCCCCCGCCGCGCTCCTCCGCGGGGAGCGCCCGGGCCGTTTCCGGCTCGACTCCGGCGCCGCAGAGAAGGCGCCTGGTCCTTTTCAGGAAACGCCTCAAGGCTCCGGGCCTTTTCGGGTTTTCTCCGGCTTTCCGGCTTTCCGGATCCGCCATAGCTTCGACGGATCCCTCGGCTGGCTCGTTCAAGCTCGCATCGAAAAACCCTTCGGACGCGCCCGGGCCAGCGTTATTGAAATCGAGGCCGGAGTCGGCACGCCCGCTAGGCTCTTTCGCCGCGGTTCGGTGGAGCTTTGCGGGATCCTCCTCCTTCATTCCCAACACGTCATCGCCCGCGTTGGAGGAGACGATTTTAAACTCAAAGGCCTGGAACTTTTCCGGCCAGGTTGGGAAAGCATCCTTCGCGTCGTTTTCCGAAAAGAGCGAGGCGAGGGTTTCGGATTCTTCCGTTTTCATGGGATCGATTGGAGCGAAGGGAACGAAAGGATCGCTTGGATCGATTGATTCGAAAGGTTCGAAAGGATAGGGGGGACCGAAAGGAGCGACAGGTTCGAAAGGATCGGCTGGATTCGTCGGATCGCCCGGGTTTAGCGGGTTTTCGGGATCGATCGGTTTCACCTGAGCTTCCGGATCGACCGCTTTCACCGGATCGGACGCTTTCAGCGGATCCCGAGTGTCCGGAGGCGTCGGCGGAACGCCGTATCCTCGAAAAGGATCGCTCGCTTCGTGATTTTCCGGAAGCGCTTCCGGCTCGCCGGATGGGTCGACTTGTTCCCGGTCTTCGTCCGAGAGCGGGCGGGACGCCTGGTTTTCGGTAGCCTTGGAAGACCGGATGGCGGGGAAGTTTTCGGGATCCTCCACCTGGATCGTGATTTCAGGCTCGGATGGAAAGTCCAGAGGAATGTCTTCGGCGGCGTCCCCGTCTTTTATAACCGTGAAGGCGGCCTCGTAAAGACCCATCGTCCGAACCGGATCCCCGGACGCGTTCGTGGTCGGGGAGCTCCGGCCGTTCGCCGGAGCCGCTCCGGACTCCGTCTGGAACGTTTTTTCCCTCCCTCTTCCATTGAAGGCGCCGGACCATCCGGCCGGGTGTTCCGGCGCGTTCAGCATTTCTTGCTTTTCGGCCGCGATCCGATCTTCTATATGGAAGACTCCTCTAATAAACCAGCCGCCGGACTTTTCCGCGGAATTTAACGTCCCTTTGATTTCAGCGTGGAACCTATGGACGTTTTCGAGTATGTTCATATGGAAATCGCACTTCTCGATTAAAATATCCGAGTCTATGTCGCAAGAGACTGTCAACGGCCGTCTAGGCCGCGGTTCCAGCTGTTTCTTGGGAAATATCTCGTAGGGCGGAGGGTCGATCTTTTCGTTTTCCCGAATGATCGAATCGAATGTTTCCCTTCCGCGTCCGTCCTTCGGGACCATCTTGGGAAAAGCGTCGGTTAAAAGGATTGAGGAGACGTTTTCACGTTTAACGTCTCGCGGCTTGGAGGCGTCCGCCGCCTCCGGAAAATCCGTGGAATACATAAGCGCTCCGATCAAAAAATCGCTAAACAGTTCGCTTTCGCGATTTTTTCGGCGGACTCCCCGTCAAGGGAGTTTCCGGGTAAGATCCGGGCTTACCGGACAATTTCCGATGAATTGATGAACTTTGGTTAATTTTCCAAAAATCAAACCGAAGGCTTTCGATATTTTGCATAAATATCGAAAACATGTTTAATTTCTCGGAATAATTAAAAGAACGGTTTGAAGCGTTTTTAAAAATATGATCATGTTAAATTTCGCAAGCGGTGGCGCCTTTAAATTATAGCTCTGCCTTAAGGGCCTCCGTGGGAGTTGACTTTTAATTGTGAAAGGGATTGCGGACGAGTTTGGAAGGTGATGGAAAGATAATAAGGGTGTTCTTATAGTAATTGTAGGGAAAGTTATGGCGTTTTTCGAAAAAGACCTGAATTTAAGGCTTTTCCAAGCGGCTTTAGCATTATCGGCCGCGGTCCTCGGTAATTTTAAAAAAAATACGAGCAAAGACCGTAAAACGATGATTTTTAATAATTTTCACCTGAAAAGCTAGGCGTCTAATAGAGTTATCGGAAAAAAGTACAAGATATTCAGCCGCGCGGCGGCTTTGGGGGAAAATTTTTCACGCCTGGTCCTAATCATTGATAGATGGCGTATTTCACGCTTTGATATTATCCGTAAAAAAATTATCGTTTTCGATATTTATGTAAAAATATTAAAATCTTCGGCTCATCTCTTTCGGATGAATGGATTGAACGTCCGCCTGGTTGTCAAGGGAAAAATATTTTCTTGTGTTTCTCAATATGTAGCGTATAGAAATTTTCAAACCTACTTGTAGTGGTTTTCCCGTGGTGAGATTATCTGGTTGAAAACATGACGAACGCGATCGGGTCGTCGCCTTACTTTAGAAATAATCACGATTTTTGCCATGTCAAGGGGTTGAATAAAAAAAATCAGTCCGCTTGGAAAAATCGGGTAGGTGGCGATAGTCCATGGCGACTGTAAGCACCGCCCCGCGGAAGCGTTGAATAATAATTGACTAATTTTAATCCGACAAGGGGGGGGGATTTTACCCACTCCGGCTATCTCCCGGGATTTATCCTTTTCTCGTTGGTGAATTCGGAATATTTACCAGCGGCTGGGTTTTCATAAAAAAATACGCATGCCGGTCTTAATTCGGGACTAGCGGATTTTTACCGGCGGGTCGTATCGACCGGGCGGATTTATTGAAATGAAACATATAAGTTTCGATATTTTTCAAAAATTATTAAAATACGACGCGTTCTATTTAGGCGAAATTTAAACCCCGCCGGCCGAACCGTTTCGGTTAAATGGATTTTGTCATACTTACTCAACCGGTGGGTTTGATGCTAATATAGACGCTACCTGTGGAGCAATATCCAGGAGTTCTTTATCCAACCAAATAGTATATCGCGATTCCTCCCACTCTATTATTATAAGAACGTTCTTGAGATTCCCCGTCAAGGGCCGGATAAATTAATTAATTTTTTCCAAAACGGCCGGATTTTTTTTCGTTCTCTCTGGATGGAACCAGGATATTCAGCCGCGGCGAAAGTTTCGTTAAATAAATCCACGCCGGAGGATTCAATGGGTTTACCGGATTTTTCAGTTAATCAACTCGTAATGGTGGAAAAAAATTTAAAATTTTTGATGATTCTGAAACATATCGAAAAATTTTAATAATATGTATCATTTATTCTGACATATTATAAGATAATATTATTAATAATTTATTTTATAAATTTAATAAATACTGATAAATTATTCCTAAATATTGATATATTTATCAAATTTATACAGACCGAAAAATAATGTAAGCAGCCAAGGGCTGAAAGGCTGCAGGGCTGAACTTCCCCTAGACGAAAACTGAAATATCAAGTAAAATGTTATTTATCCTTAAGCGCCCGCTTACCGCTCCGGGAGTTATCATGCGAAAAGAAATACCAAAAATTATCCAAACTTTTTCTGAAGTTATCAGCGACAACATGCTTTACGCTGATAAAACCGAGTATATCTATAATATAATCAAAAAATTTAAAGTGTGCTTTCTTTGTCGTCCCAGACGTTTCGGTAAATCTCTCCTACTCAGCACTATTCAGTCCCTGTTTTCCGGTGAAAGGGAGCTTTTTAAAGGGTTATGGATTGATTCTTCGGATTACACGTTTCAAAAACATCCGGTCATTCGCCTTAGTATGGATTATTCTAAAACATCGGAACCTGGCATGCTTGAAAAACAGATCTTGCTTGATCTTCATGATTTAGGGAAGGACGAAGGCATTTCGATTACGGATTTGACTATTGACGCCGCTCTTAAACAACTTGTAAAAGGACTGTACGAAAATTATAATAATCTTCAGTCAACTGCGTCGATAGACCATGATAGACAAGAACCAGTTCGGAAAGTTGTCATTTTGATTGACGAGTATGACGCCCCTATCATTGATAATCTTGACAACTCCATGATGGCCGAGAATAATCATAAAATACTCCACGATTTTTACAGAGGGTTTAAGAATCTTGACAATATTATTCGTTTTGTCTTTGTAACCGGTATCTCACAAGCTGCTAGAGCGTCTCTAGGTCAGACCTCCAACAACATTGATGACATATCCTTGATGCCGGAGTACGCCGGAATCTGCGGGTTCACTCTACAGGATTTGGATTCTCTCTTCGCTGATCGGTATGAAGAAACTCTTAACGTTCTCATAACGAAAAAGAAGATGCAACCAGACGCCACGGTAGCCGATCTTAGAAAACAATTATTACATTGGTATGATGGCTATGTTTTCGATGGGGAAACCCCTTTTGACGAGACCACGTCAGACAAGCCTATCAGAGTTTTAAACCCCTATTCCATAGTTAATTTTTTTAAAGTTCAATCTTTTAAAGACTACTGGTTGAAGGCCGGTCCGCCATCTTTTCTGACAAAACTTATTGCGAACGACCCTGACTCTTTTATTTTTAAAACGCCGCTCATAGTTCCTGAAGAAAACTTAAGCACATTTAACCCAGTCGACGACTCTCCAATTCCTATTTTATTTCAAAGCGGCTATCTGACTTTGAGCGGTAATTCACCAGAAAATGAGGATGAACCTTATACCCTAAAAATTCCGAATAAGGAAGTGGCGCGCGGCTACCCAAGAGCTTTCTACCAGGCGTATTTTGGCTATGAAAATATTAATAATTTGCTTTCAAAAGGGAAAATATTTAAGACCGCAGTCCTCAACCACAATACCGCCGAGCTTGAAAAACTCTTTGAAACCGCCCTAGCTAAATTATCTTCCGAACAACATATTCCAACGGAAAAATACTATCATTCCGTGATTCAAGCTTTTATTGGCGGAATGGGTATCGATGCCAGATCTCAAGTATCATCATCCATGGGCAAATCGGATCTTGATTTGGTTTTTTCCAACAAAGTTTACGTAATTATTGAAGTTAAGTTCGAAAAGGAACCTAAGAAAACATCTACCATGACAACCGAGGATAAGCGCGAGAAAGCACGTAGCTTAGCCAAAATTGCCCTTGAACAGATTACTAAAAAAGAGTACTCCAATCATTATGCTTTGCAAGCAAAAAAGATTGTTGAAATCGGTTTAGGAATTTTTGGCCGTTCAAAAGTCGGGGTGCTCTTGAAGGACGGAAAAACCGCCCGCTGACCGGTGTCTTGTTTGATGTTTTTTATTTCACTGAGCATATAATACCCTCATCCGTTCAGCCGCCTTTTACCGGGTGTTTGGAAGCCACCCAAAATAATAATTTGTTATACTCCACTATTTTTTAATTGAACTGGTCATGGAAACCATCCTTAGGCTCCGTCTCTTCCCAGGCGGACACTCCCCTCCCCGCCTTTCCAGTGGAGAAAAGTACGGTTTTCTCGAGGAACAGACATATCGTCCCTCCCCAGCGCGGTCCACGGACATGCGGCTTGGAAATTTTTTCGAGAGGCTTCTTCCAGGTGACCTTCCGGGTCCCGAGGGTCGGACCTTCCAGCCTGCGCCGCCCCGGCGGGGGCTGAAGCGAAAAGAAGGACGGCGGCGTGTCTATTTCCGGGGGACGACGGGCTCGGGCTTGCGTCATCCCTAAAGCCCGTGGCTGAACTCGTTTCCGCCGAGAAAGGTAAGAAGGATCTGGACTCTCTTTTCTCTGATCGTTATGAAGAAACTCTTAACGCTCTCATAGCTAATAAATAGACGCGCCCAGACGCCACAATCGCCGATCTTAGGAAAAAATTATTACATTGGTACGATGGCTATGTTTTTGACGGAGAAACACCGTTTGACGAAACCGCGTCAGACAAACCGATCAGAGTTTTAAATCCATTTTCCATTGTTCAATTTTTCGAAGAAAAATCATTTAACGACTTCTGGTTCCAAACGGGCCCAGCCACTTTTCTGGCGAATCTCATCGCAAACGACCCTGACTCTTTTAAGTTTAAAATGCCGCTCATAGCTTCACAACGAAGCCTAAAATCATTTATTTCCGCGAGTGACTCTCCTATTCCTATATTGTTTCAAACTGGCTATCTTACCTTAAAAGATGTTTTCCAGGAAGACGACGAGACTACTTTTTCGCTTAAAATACCTAATATGGAAGTGGAGCGCGGCCTATTTAGATTTACGCCGGTTTAAGCCCGTCTCCCGTAAATCTACAAGCGGTCTTTCCTCCTTTTCTCCTCTTTAACGGGCGGCGGGGGCGAAAGGGCCCCGACCTCGGGGTCCGGGAGATCCTCCGAAAGAAGCCGCGCGAAAAATAAACCTCAACGCCGCTTCGCTTCCGCAGGCTTATTTACCGCCAAGCCGCTTTAGAAAAAAAAGCCCGCCTTTTTAAAGCGGGCTCCTTGAAAAAAAATAAACGAAGGGTTCCGGTCAGATGACGTAGTCCCAGAACTCGTCTTGCAAAACGTCGGAAACGGGTTCTTTTTTGTCGCTCAAGAGCCTTAGATCGGTGTTCTTCACGCTCACCTTGGTCCTTTCGGGGATGCTTTTGGTGATGAAGGCGTTGGAGCCGATGACCACTCCCTCGCCTATGACGGTCGCGCCTCCCAGGATGGAGGCCCCCGAGTATATGGTCACGTGATCCTCTATGGTCGGGTGCCTTTTCACGCCCCCCAAAAGCCTTCCGCCCCGGGTGGAAAGCGCCCCCAGGGTCACGCCCTGGTAGATCTTCACGTGGTTTCCGATGACGGTTGTCTCGCCGATGACGATGCCGGTTCCGTGGTCGATGAAGAAGTGATGCCCGATGGAGGCTCCCGGGTGGATGTCGATTCCGGTGAGGCTGTGGGCGTGCTCGGTCATCATCCTGGGGATGAGGGGCACCTTCAGGAGGTAGAGCTCGTGGGCCAGCCTGTTCACGGTGATGGCGTAGACGCCCGGATACGAGAGAATGATCTCGTCCCGGTTGAAGGCCGCCGGATCCCCCTCGTAGGAGGCCTCCACGTCCGTCTGGAGGATCTCCCTTAAAGCCGGCACCCTTCCCAGAAAACTCCGGGTGAGGGCCCTGGCCTCGCTTCCCGGATCCTGGGGCGAGGGGTCCAAGGCGGAGAGGGCGTGGCGGATCTGCCTTTCCAGATTTTCGATGAGCCTTTCCAGGACGTCCCCCACGAAATACTCGAGGTAGTCCCCTTTCAAGGGCTTGCCGGTGAAGTAGCCGGGAAAGATCAGCCCCTTCAGCTCTTCCAAGATTTCCAGGATGGAACCCCGGTCTATTTGATCCTCGCCTTCCAGCCTGATGACGTGGGGAAGCGCTCCGTAGCTCTCCAGAAAGGCGTTAACGAGCTTTCTCACTCCGCCGTTGTCTCCCATGTTTCGATCCTTTCCGGGTCGTTCCGGTTTTCCCCGCCGGAAAAAGAGGCGCCGGAGGAATCCCGGGCCCCGGGGTGGCCCGGGCCCGGGATTCCTCCGGTCGCCGTGAACGAACGCTCCTTTAGGGAAAAAGAACGCCCTAAGGGGCTATCTCCTTTAAGACGGAGACGAAGTACTCCACCTCTTCCGCGGTGTTGTAGAAGGCCAATGACGCCCGCACCGTGCCTTCGAGCCCGAAGCGCCTTAGGATGGGCTGCGAGCAGTGGTGGCCGGCGCGCACGGCTATTCCGGCCGCGCTGAGCTTGGTTCCCACCTCCTCGATGGCCGCCCCCTCCACGATAAACGAGATGACCGAGGCCTTGGTGGGCGCCGTGCCGATGATGGTCACCCGGGGGAGCTTGCTAAGCAGATCCGTCGCGTAGCGCAAGAGGGATTCCTCGTAGTTCTGGATGTTCAAAATCCCCACGTCGCTCACGTAGTCCAGCGCGGCTCCCAGACCCACGGCCCCGCCGATGTTGCCGGTCCCGGCCTCGAACTTCTGGGGATGGCCCTGGTAGACGGTCTTCTCGAAGGTGACGTCCGCTATCATGTTGCCGCCGCCCTGGTAGGGCTCGGCGGCGGTTAAAACCTCGTCCGTGCCGTAGATGGCGCCGATGCCCGTGGGTCCGTAGATCTTGTGTCCGGAGAAGACGAAGAAGTCCGGATTCAAGGCCGTCACGTCCACGGGAATGTGGGAGATGGACTGGGCCCCGTCGATGTTTATGGGAACCCCCCGGGCGTGGGCCGCTCCCACGAGCGAGGCCACCGGGGTGACGGTTCCCAGGGAGTTGGAGACGTGGGTCACCGACACGAAGCGGGTCCGCGGGTTGAAGAGTTTGAGGTACTCCGGAAATACGATTTGGCCCCGCTCGTCCACCGGAATCACCCGCAGGCGGGCGCCGCTCTTGGCCGCGACCAGCTGCCAGGGGACGATGTTCGCGTGGTGCTCCAAGTTCGAAACGATGATCTCGTCGCCCGCCGAGAGCCGCGGCAGCACGTAGCTGTTCGCGATGAGGTTTATGGCCTCGGTCGTTCCCCTGGCGAAGACGATGTTTCGGGAGCTCTTGGCGCCGATGAAGCGCGCCACCTTCTCCCGGGCGGCCTCGTAGGCGTCGGTGGCCCTGGCCGCCAGGGCGTGGGCGCCCCGGTGCACGTTGGAGTTCTCCTCCCGGTAGTATTTAACCAGCCTCTCGATGACCTGGACGGGCTTCTGGGTGGTCGCGGCGTTGTCGAACCAGACGAGTCGCCTCCCGCCCTCCACCTTTTCGTGGAGGATGGGGAAGTCGTCCCGGATCCGGGAGACCGGCCGCGCCCCCACGTAGGCCGGGGGTTTCCCCGTCTCCGGGGAGCCGGGCTTTTTGGCGCTTCCGCCCTCCCGGGGGGGGAGGCTTCCCTCGTCCGCGGGCTCGATCACCGGGCTGTAGGCCGGAGAAGCTCCCTGGGGATCGGTTTCGCCGAAAACGCCGAGGTCCAGGGAGGCGGCCAGGAAATTCCTGGCCGCCTCGTAGGCGACCTGGGAGTTAAGCAGGGTCGGGCCGGAAAAGAGGCTTTCCGGATCCGCCCCGAAGCCGCCGAGGCTCGGAAGCTCGGCGGCGCTGGGGAGCTCCGGCGAGGCGGCGGCCCCCGGGGGCTTCGCGCCTGGACTTCCGTCCAAAGCGGCCGCGTTTTCCAAATCGAGATCCGCCGGAAGCGCCGCCTCCGGAACGCGGTAGTCCGGAAGGCTTTGGATGGATCCCAGGTTCTCGGGATTCAAATCCGCCGGAAGCGCCGCCTCCGGAGCGTGATAGTCGGGGAAGCTCCGGAGGGAAGCGGTGTTTTCCGGATTGACGGAGGAGGGGATCAAGGCCTCCGGGGCGTGATAGTCGGGGACGCTCTGAAGCGATCCCGGTTCCGGAGAGTCGAACCCCGAAGGGATCCCGGGGATGGTCTCCGCCGCCGTGAAGAGCGAGGCCTCCGGAGGAACGGCGTCCGGCGGAGGGGCCTGGGGCGCGGCGCTCCAGGATGGGGCCGGGGCCTCGTTTCCCGGATCCGCCGGAACTCCCCCGGCGCCGCTTCCCGAAAGCCCGGGGTAGCTGGGGGTCGCCGGGTATTTCAGGTAGTCCGGTTTACTTGTAGTCATAGTAGTTCCCCACCTCCACCTCCTCCAAGACGGCGAGGGCGTCGTCGGCTAGGACGGCCGCGGAGCAGTAGATGGAGAGGAGATAGGAGGAGACGCCCAAGTCGTCCACGCCGCGGAAGCGGATGGCCAGACCCCTGGACTGCTCGCCGGGCAGTCCGGCCTGGTAGAGCCCCACCACGCCGCGTTTGTTCTCGCCGGTGCGGACCAGGAGGATGTTGGTTTTTCCGCTCTGGCTCTGGGGATCCTTCAAGCCGTCCACGAAGAGCTTGTTGGTGGGCACGAGGGGGACGCCCCGCCACTGGATGAAGGCCGCCCCCAGGATGTTCACGTAGGTGGGCGGAACGCCACGGCGGGTGCACTCCCTACCGAAGGCCGCGATGGCCCGGGGGTGGGCCAGGAAGAAGGAGGGCTCCTTCCAGACCTTGGTTAACAGCTCGTCTAGGTCGTCCGGAGTGGGGGAGCCGTTGCGGGTCTTGATTCGCTGGGAGGGGACGGCGTTTTTCAGGAGGCCGTACTCGTCGTTATTTATGATCTGGCTTTCCTGGCGCTCCCTGAGGCTCTCGATTCCCAAGGCCAGCTGCTCGGCGGTCTGGTCGTAGGGGGAGCTGTAGACGTCGGTCACCTTGGTGTCCACGTTGATGATGGTGCTGATGGAGTTGAGGATGTACTCCCGGGGTTTGGCCTGGTACTCCACGTAGCCCTGGGGGATGTCCACCTTGCCGGGATCCTGGGAGCACAGGACGTCCAGAGGCGTCTCGCCCTCCTCCACGCGGTTCACACGGTAGATGCCGCTGTCGAGGGCCTTGAATTCCAGAAGCCTGGACAAAAAGCGGGGGGTGATGGAGGCGAACTGGGGTCTGGTCTTGTTGATGTCCGCCAGCTGGTAAGCCTTCTGCGACGACAGGGCGTTGATTTTCTTTTCTGACATGTTCTCTCTTTCCTTGGAAAGGATCTCGTCCTTCTGGTAGGTGATTAGGTTTCCGGTAATGAATTTCCATCGAAATGAAATTCGCGTTATCTCGGAGCGGCCGGGGTCGCCGGCGCTTGATCAAAAAAGCGGTTAAGGAAAAACCGAGGGTCTCTCGGGATAAATATTCGGGGCCGCGCGCTTTAAATTGGCGGATGTTTATTTCGCTTGAAGCGTCTTTTTTCGGCGCCCGACTGTTTCCCCGGCTTTCGGGAGCGGGAATGAAAACTATTCCGCGCTTTTTTTTCGAATTGAAATGAAAAAACGAATGAAAAATACTGAAAAAAAAAACGAAAAAAAATGAAAAAAAAATGAAAAAAAACGAAAAAAAAGTTAAGGCTAGCGGACGGCGAATCCGGCCCGCGTGAAGCGCCTGAAGCGGATTCGCGGGACGGTTTCACCACCTAGGCTGAAAAGCGCGGGCGATCCGTTCCGGGGATCGGATCGATTCGCGAACGCCCCGTCCTGAAATCAAATATAACAGCTAACTTTATGATACTCAAGATAATAAAAAAAAAAAAATAAAAAAAAATTATCGGGTGTTAAAAAATATTTTCGTCTTTTAGTGATAAACAATTAAATTAAAAACATCTAAATTAAAAACATCTAAATGAAAAAACAGGGCGGACTGGCCGTCACGCCTTTTTCGACGCGTTTTCCGCCGCGGCGAGGGTTTGATAATTAATTAGCTGTTCTTTTCCGGCGATTTATTCGGGGGGATCTTTTTTCCGGATCCGGGGCGTTTCTTCGCCGGAGTCCTCTTCGAACGTTATTTTCCCCGCCCGAAAAGAGTAGGCGAGGCGTCGCCGGGGAGGGCTTCGCCGTAAGGTTTTTTTTCGTGATTTCACCGCCTCCCGGGCGTCTTCAGCGGAAAAAATTTCACGGGCGTTTCTTTTTTGGCTTCGGTCGACTTCGGGGCGGGAGGGGGGTTTAGTAGAGGACGGTTCGCGGTTCCACCTCCCTGGCCCAGCCGGCGATACCGTCCTCCAGGTTGTACATGGGTCCCTTGTAGCCCGCGTCCTTCAAAGCCTTGATGGCGTAGAGGCTTCTTTTGCCTATCTTGCAGATGAAGACGAGATCGGTTTTGGGGTCGAACTCGTCCATGCGCCGCACCAGCTGCCCGAAGGGCACGGCTACGGCTTCCTCGAATTTGAACATCACCCTTTCGTGGGGCTCCCTTATGTCCACTATCTGGAGCCTCTCCTTTCTGTCCAGCCTGGCCTTGAGCTCCCCCGCCGTGACGGAGGGGAGGGGATCGTCCGTACGCTCGTTTAGGCCGCAGAATTGCTCGTAGTCGACGAGCGCGGTTATCGTCGGATTTTTTCCGCAGACCGGACAGTTGGGATCCTTTTCCAAACGCAGCGTCCTCTGCTTCATGAGCCAGGCGTCCATGACCAGGAGCCTTCCCACCAAGGGGTTTCCGCCGCCCACGACGAGTTTTATCACCTCCGCCGCCTGGATGGATCCCAAGATTCCGGGGAGCACCCCCATGACTCCGCCCTCGCCGCAGGATGGCACCAGGCCCGGGGGCGGCGGCGAGGGGTAGAGGCAGCGGTAGCAGGGACCCTTTTCGGCGTCGAAGACCGTGGCCTGGCCCTCGAATTGGAAGATGGAGGCGTAGACGTTGGGTTTTTTAAGAAAGACGCAGGCGTCCCCCACCAGGTAGCGGGTGGGGTAGTTGTCCGTGCCGTCGGCGACGACGTCGAAGTTTTTCAGGATCTCCAAGGCGTTGCGGCTGGTGAGACGGAGGTTGAAGGCCTCCACCTTTAGATCCGGGTTCAAGGCCTTCAAGCGGTCCGCGGCCGCGGCCACCTTGGGGCGCAGGCGGTCCCGCTCGGAGAATATGATCTGCCGCTGGAGGTTGGACTCCTCCACCACGTCGAAGTCGACGAGGCCCAGGGTGCCCACCCCGGCGGCGGCCAGGTAGAGGGCCAGGGGGGCCCCCAGGCCGCCCGTGCCCACGATGAGGACCCGCGCGGCCTTGAGACGCTTCTGGCCCTCGAGGCCCACCTCCGGTAAAAGGAGGTGCCGGCTGTAGCGGGACAGCTCCCCGGGGCTCAGATCCTGGAGCCTGTCCGCGGAAATGAGGTCCATCGTTTAATCCCGCCCCCCGAAGGACGGAGGCTCGGGGCGTCCTCCGGCTATGGCCGGCACCAGGGAGACGGAGTCGCCGTCCTTAACGGGGGTATGGAGGCCGCCGGTGTCGCGTATGTTCGATTCCCCCACGAAAACGTTGATGAACTCCCTCAGGGCGCCGTTTTCGCCGTAGAGGTGGGGCCGGATGTCCGGATACCTGGCGGCCAGGGCCTCCAGGAGCTCGGCCACGGTGGAGCCGGGAAGCTCCAGCTCGGATAATCTGTCGGTGAATCCCCTCAGCGCGGCGGGAATGAAAAGGGTCGCCCCCATGATGACCTCCGTTAAAAAAGCTAAAAACAAGCGAACCGGGCGCTCTTCGCCCGGCGTCTCAAAAAGATCCGGAATTCCCTGGTCCGCCCTTTTCAGGACTCCGAAAGCCCAAGGCCTATCTCCTCCGGCTCGAAACCCGAGCGGTCGTTTTTCAGGATCCAGCTGGTGAGCGCTTTGGGACTCCCCCCGTCCACCGAGACGATTATATAGGAGTAGAAGGGGAGGGCGTGATCCAGATCGTACTTCGAAGGCTCGGCGGGATGATCCGGATGCGAATGGTAGACGCCGATCACGTCCAGCCCCAGCCTCCGGGCCTCGCTTTCCCCCTTTAAAAAATCCTCCGCCTCGATTACGAAGCGCCTTCTCTTGTCCTCCCCCTCCCGGCTGTTGTTCACCCGCAGGAGCCCCTTCGCGAGGCGTCCGCCGTCCCCCTTCTCGGAACCCAGGATCAGCCCGCAGCACTCGTAGGGGTAGGAGAGCCTCCCCTCCTCTAAAATTTCCTCCCGCACGCCGGGGGCCAAATGGATTCTCACCGGTTATCCTTGAAGATCTCGTCCGAGAGGTAGCGCGTCCCGGAGTCGGCTAAAACGGTCACGATGAGGGAGCCCCGGGGAAGGACCTTGGCGAGCTTCAAGGCCCCCGCGACGTTGGCGCCGGAGCTGATTCCGGCCAGGATGCCCGTCGTCCGGGCCAAAAGCCGGGTGAAGCGGTAGGCCTCCTCCGTGGAGACCTGGATTTCGGAGTCGATCAGATCCCTTTGGTAGATCCCCGGCCTGATGGTGGAGGCCATGTGCTTGGTGCCCTCGATGCCGTGGAGGGGGGAGTCGGGCTGGATGGAGACGCACTTGACCCGTCCGTCCTCCTCTTTGAGCCTTTTCGCGGTGCCCATGAAGGTGCCGCTGGTGCCCATGGAGGAGATGAAGTGGGTGATCCTCCCCTCCGTCTGCGCGAGGATCTCCACGGCCGTGGTCTCGTAATGGACCTGGGGGTTCACGGGATTGTTGTACTGGTCGGGGAAGAAATACCTCTCCGGATTTTTCGCGTGCTCGTCTTTGGCCGCCAGGAAGGCCCCGTCGGAGCTCTCCAGGGGATCGGTCTCCACGATCTCCGCCCCGTAGGCCCGCAACATGTACTTCCGCTCCTTATTGGCGTTGGCGGGGATGTAGAGCCTCACTTTGAACCCGAAATGCGCCCCCAGCATGGCGTAGGAGATGCCGGTGTTTCCGCTGGTCGCGTCGATGACGGTTTTATCGCGGTCGAGTTTGCCCGCGTTCACGCCTTCCAGGATCATCCCCTTGGCGGCCCGGTCCTTGACCGAGCCCGAGGGGTTGTATAGCTCCGCCTTGGCCAGGATCCTCACCGGGGGGTTCTTTCCCAAGACCGCGTCCAGGGTCACCAAGGGGGTGTTTCCGATTAGATCTAAAACGTTCATGAGGGACGCCTGAAATTGGACCGGGTCGAAATTCCCGCCGCTTTTTTCCGAAACGGTTCCGAAACGGTTCCGTAAGCTTTCCGTTTTAACGCCGAAATTTTTCTCGGCGGCCGTCCGCCAGGGATGTTTTCGGCGTCCGGGCTTTTTCCCGCGGGCGCCGTCCCTAAGCTCCTAAAACCGGGGGACGCTTCCGCCCGCTCGGGCGGAGCTCATTTTAACGGAAGCCCGCCTTAAAAGAAACAAAAAACCAGGATAAAGCGGCTCGGACGCTCAAAAGCGCGTCCCGAAAGGCCGAAAAAAAATCGCGCGCGGGTGGTAAAAAATAACATGGCGAAAAGTCCGTTTAATTTATTTTCAAACTTCGCCAAGCGCCCTTTATTCCGCGGGATCGTCTTCCGCCGTTAATAAATACTCCGAAGGATCGATTCGTTCGCGGGGCTCGCCGCGCGTGACGAGGAAAAGCTTCGTTTCCAGATCGAGGCGCTCCTTCGGCCCGCCATCCTGGACCCTGACGGAGAAGAGCCGGGACATTTCCAGGTTCCAGCGATGGGTTCCGGAGGGGAAGGGCAAAAGCCGGGCCGGAACCGAACGTCCGGCGAGCCTCTCCTTTAGCTCCTCCGCCCCCCCGTCCCCGCCTCGGGGAAGGCGGGCTTCGTCGTGTAAAACTAGTAGAACGGGGAGGGGGGAACCGCGCCTTTCCGGATCCCCGAGCCACCCGGAAAGCCAGGCCGCCAGAAAATCGGACGCGCTCCGAGCCTTCCGCGGCTCCCCTTTCACGTTGAGGGAGCTTGGGGACGCCCGAATTTTTTGGAGGTAGACGACCGGACGCCCCTCGTCCAAGGCCCGGGTCGTTTCGGCGTTTATCAGGGCGTACTGGCGGGCGAGGTCGAAACTGTCCCGGCCCCGGGCCGTTCTTTTGTTGCTTTTCAGGGCGTAGCCCAGTTCTTTCAGCATCTGCCCCACCTTCACGTAGCTGACGGGGTGTCCGGCCTCCGCGAGCTCCCGGGCGAGCATCCGGGTGCTTTTGAGGGTCCAGGACACGGGGGGGGCGTTTCCGCCCTCCAACGTCTGAGCGCTTTCTATGAGGCCCTGAAGAAACAGGGGCAGATCCTGATCCGAAGTTAGGAGGTTGGGTCTTCCCGCCCCGGGGCGGCGGACGCGCCCGTCGTCCACCAGCGGGCCTTTCAGCTCCTTTAAGCCTTTGCTGATGGTGGTGCGCGAGAGTCCGCAGATCTCGCTCACCAGGGATATGCCCCCGTGACCCAGCTCTCTGGCTTTGTCGGCCGCGAAGAGGCGGCGCTCCTTTTCCGAAAGCCCGGGCCAGACTTCGTGAAAAATTGCTCTCAGGCGTTCCCGTGTGACCATAGGCTTAGTGGCTGAAGGTGAAAAAAAAAGACCGAAAGCGTGACGGGTTTCGTCACCTTTCAGCCTTCATGGGGGATGATCAGCCGGATTTTTTTACGCCGGAACCCTAGTTGAAGGGGATCCGGCTTTGAGCCAATGCTCCAGTATACTTTAACAATGGATTTATTCCGTGTCAAGAATTTAAAAAAGGGGGGAAACTATTTTTTAAAGCGTTTTTTCCGCCCCGAAGCTTTAACGGATAAACGTGGCGCGGGTTCTTCGGCCGAGGTTATTGTCATTAAATTATATTTTTTTATTAAAAGAGACTGTTAAAATAGATAATCATAATATTGTTTAAGAAATAATAAGGCTAATATATGGGAAAATTTACGACGCCGCTTTATATCGATGTGTAATTAGAAATTTGATATATTTTAAGATTGAATAAGTAATTTTTATAATATTAAGTATATAAAATATTAAATATATATATTTAATTAAAATTAATATGTTTTAACATTCCCGCGCGGGGGCTTGTATCCCGCGTTGGCGGGAATTTTTAAGCGTCCTAACCGAAGGAAGAGCGAAGCGGAAGAGAATCTTGACTTATGTCCCCGGGTTGTGTTAATAAGCTTTCTGTCCCTAAAGGGCCGGCTCTTGTTGGGCCCGGCCTATTGGCGGCGTAGCTCAGTTGGTTAGAGCATGCGGCTCATATCCGCAGTGTCCGGGGTTCAAATCCCTGCGCCGCCACCATCAAATAATTGCTGGCAAAATTAATAAACGGTTAAATTTGTTTAAAGCGCTTGCGGAGGCCGTTATAGGCCGCTAAACTAAAAAAAATATTTCGCTGGAGTAATTTTTAAGGCGCTTTTTTCCTTAACTTTTTCCTAAAAACACAGTATAAAAAACAGTATATTTTCCAAACCCTTGGAAATATACTGTATTTTTTTTGTGAGGCGGAAAAAGGCGATGGCTCTAAACGAGGCTCTTATTGGCGCCCTAAAACCCAGCGATAAGCCCATCCGGCACACGGACGGGCGGGGGCTGTATCTGGAGGTTTACCCGAACGGCGCCAAATATTGGAAATTGGGCTATTATAATAAATACAAAAAATACACCACTAAAAGCCTTGGAAAACACCCCGACGTATCCCTCAAAGAGGCGAGGACGGAGGCCGCCGCTTTCAAATCGCGGGAAAACGAGCGCCAAGGCGATCAAGTTCTGTTCAAAGAACGCGCCGAAGATTGGTTCAAAATGCAGAGCGGCGCTTGTTCGGAAAGAAATATTAAAAGATATAGATATTATTTAGATGTATATATCTTGCCTAAAATTGGCTTGTTTTATCTAAAAGACATCACACCTAAATTTATTTTAAATGAAATTTTACGCCCGATTGAAGCCAAAGACTTGTTGGAAACGGCTAAGAGGGTTAAAGGGGTTGTACAAAGGATCTTTCAATACGCGGCGACCCTTTCGGAGATTCAGACCAATCCGGCGGCGGGGCTGGAAGGACTGTTAAAAACAAAAAAGGTCAAGCATAGGGCGGCTATACTTGACCCGAAGGGGATAGGGAGGCTTTTAGACGATTTAAGCTATTATAAGGGCACTCCTTCCGTTGAATTCGCCTTAATGATCCTCCCTTACGTCTTCGTCCGGCCCGGAGAACTTAGGCGGGCTGAATGGGGGGAGATTGACTTCGAGGCTAAGCTTTGGAGGATTCCTCCGGAAAAGATGAAGTTGCGCTCTCCGCATCTGGTGCCTCTTTCCGACCAAGTGGTGAAGCTCTTGGAGGGCCTCAAAAAATACACGGGAGACGGGCGTTTTCTTTTCCCCGGACGGGCGAAAGACAAGCCCATCTCGGACGTCACTTTGATCGCGGCTCTTCGGTATCTGGGGTATTCGAGCGATCAGATGTGCCCACACGGCTTCCGCTCTTTGGCGTCAACAACGCTGAATGAGCTCGGTTATAACTACGATTGGATTGAGCGCCAGCTTGCGCACTCCGAGCGCTCGGGCGTCCGCGCCGCTTATAACCATGCGGATTATCTGAAGGAGCGGACTCGGATGATGCAGGATTGGGCGGATTATCTAGACAAACTTTGCCAAGATTATCTTTCATCCAGGAAAGTATAAAATCTTTTTCACAGCGATAAATCGTATTATAAAGACGAGACGGGGGCGGAAGCGCTTTATCCCTAAGCATTTTATATACTGAATCTACGCCCACATTTAACAACTGCGCCATATTTTTGACGGTTAAATATATTGGGGTGAATTCGTATTTATCGTCTACCTTCGTCATAACACTCACCTTTTAGTCTTTCCCCACACACGGGGAAACTTGTACCTGTTGAGCCTATTAACTCCCCCGCTTTTAATTAAAGACCAAAACAGTTATATCTAATTTAGTATCGAATGAATATTATGTTATAGGGGATGTTGTACTAAACTTGCACCTTGGTTGCACCCTTCTTGTGCCTTTTTAGCCCCTTCTTTTGGAAAGAGAGTTAAATAATTATACATCAATTATTATTAAAAGCGTATTAAATTATAAACTATCAAATCTTTTGTTTGTACCCTGCTTGTCCCCCTGTTTTACATGTCCCCCTCAATGTCAATTTCAAGGTATTTGTCTCCATTTTGGCAAGGGTAAAGGTCTCCATTCAGCCAGCAGGGACATTCAAGAGTGCCAAGGTCGGGGAAGTAATTACTATCCGTGCAAAAACTAAAAATATCGAATGAACTAGTGTTAAATGGCCATACTAAATAAAGTTTATCAGAGTTAATCAATTTAATATTCGTGGAATTAAAGGTCTTACGGTCTTGAACGGAGATGTTCAATTCGGCCACGTCAAATTTTATGTATTTCCATCCATGCTCGCAGTAATCAGCGAATTCTCCATTCTGAAGTAGCAATACGGGGGCGGGGCCGATAGTATTGGCGTCGGATATAACATCGGCTGCGTATATACCGTAGACGACATCGTGTTCTTCCCATACGATATATAAATGCCCTTTAGCTGGCCACGTGCTTTTATCGTCAAGGTTAATCGTGGTGGCGCTTTGCAATAAAATCGTAATTAATCTGGTATCCTTTCAACGGCTAGTTCTATTCGTCATATTCTAGGGAGAATTCGATGTATTTCTGGCCTGTTTCGGCTTTAACGCTACCGCGTTTTTTGAAAACATTCCAATATGGGAGAGGTCTCCCGTCTCCATATTAAGTTATGCCTTCTTCCGGCCACGTTCTACGGTCTTCTTCATTAAACGTCTTCCAGTCTACCGTGGTAATCGTTATCTTTATCTGGCATCCTTTCTAAGTCTAATTCAATAAAAAAATCTTGACAACTGACGTATTTTTCATACGTTTGCTTGACGCCGAAAAACTGGGCGTGGGATGTAAATGGGAGGTCATCAATTTCCCAGCCATCGCCGAATATGACGAGGATTTCCGCAAACAAGGCGAACCCCTGTTCCCCGAACGGTACGATTTGGAGACGTTGGAGAATATTTAAAAACAAAAGGGTTCGGCCATCTGGGCGGCTATTCTCTATCAACAGCGCCCGGCGCCGGATGAAGGGCAGATTTTCAAAAAGGACTGGTTTAAGTACTGGACGAGACTGCCGGATAAGTTCGATAAAATCATTCTTAGCTGGGACATGGCGTTTAAAGACACCGATTCGTCCGATTACGTGGTCGGTCAGGTGTGGGGAAGAGTTGGTTCGGAATGCTAGCTTACCGACCAGACCAGGGGGCGGATGGGATTCGTGGAGACGTGAGACGCCTTTAGACGGCAGGCGGAGAAATTGTCGAAAGCTCTTACAAAACTGGTGGACGACAAGGCCAACGGCCCGGCGGTGATTGACGCCCTTAAACGCCGTATTCAAGGCATCATACTCATTCAGCCGGATGGTTCGTAAACTTCCATGGCGCACGCCATCGCGGCGTTGTTCGACGCGGGGAACGTTAATTTTCCCTCCCGCGATATAAATGGCTGGGTGGACGATTTGGAGTCGGAGTTGTTAAGTTTTCCCGTGGGTATGCATGACGTCTAGGTGGACTCTTTAACGCAGGCGTTAAGGAAACTTTCCAAAGGCTTATGCTCGGGAACGTATGCGTCCGCCGGATTTAGACGTGACAGCGGCTGGGATAGGGCGTGGTGATTATGTTCGATAAAATCAAACAGTTGTTCGCCGTTAAAAAGTCATCCGCCACCATAACCCGGCCGGCGGGCGCAACGTTTCCCGCCCTGTGGAAATCCGAGACGTTCGAGGCTATGGCCCATCAAATCTTGAGCATGCCGGATCCTGACGCCATTCTCCGCAAGGCGGGGATTCGTAGAACCACCTTAAAGAAATTGCTCTACGATGACGAGATATATCAGGCCGTGTCCACCCGCCTTGACGGTCTGTCAATCGTGCCCGTCCGGCTCGAGCCGACCGAAACGAAGGAGTCGAAGTTTATTCAGACCCGTTGTCTGACTCAGGAATTTCTGAAAGTCATCTTGGCGGGGGCGTTCGACGCCCGTTTATACGGCTATTCGGTGATGGAAATCATCTGGGATAAAGAATCGTATGACTATGAGCGGGTGTTCGTCCCGAAAGACATCAGCCGCCGCAATATCGACTATTTCATCGTGCGGCCGGACGGAACGCTTGTTCAGATGCTTTTAGCCGGCGTGCCGGGCGTGAACATAACG
>JAISMF010000012.1 GCA_031276865.1 Deltaproteobacteria bacterium
AGCCTGAATCAAAAGGAATTTATACATTTCGCCTTCGTAACCGGGGTATCTAAATTTTCCATGACTTCCATTTTTTCCGGAGCCAACGTATTCACGGACATTTCAGAAAACGAAGAATACGCCAACATCTGCGGAATAACTTTTGATGAGTTCAATAAATATTTAAAAGGCCACATTCAGGAAATGTTCACGGAAGGTCTTTTCAATAATACGAACTTCAAAGACATCGACGTCTTCTTTAAGGCCCTGAAAGACATGTATGATGGATATACATGGAACAACGTAGACAAGATATACAACCCCTTTTCACTTTTAAACGCCGTGGAATCCCGGGAACTGGATTCATACTGGTTCGATTCAGGAACACCCACCTTCCTGTACAAGTATTTTCAATCTAATCCACAAACATCCCTGTTTCTAGATGATGTTAAAATGCCGAGGGTCTATTTAAAAAATCAAACAGTAGCGGATCTCTCGTTGGTTCCTCTTTTGTACCAAACAGGGTACCTTACATCGTCTCTTCCTGTGAAGGATGGCGTTTACACTCTTAAAATACCCAATAACGAAGTTAAAAATGCTTTAAATTTTATGTTGACAAAAACATTTGTGAATATAAAGCTAGGAGACTTTTATAAATTTGGGGTAAAGCTGCTTACAGCTTTCAAGAAAAACGACGAGAGGATAATACAGAATCTTTTAGCGGCGCTGTTTTCAAAAATAAAATTTAAACGTAATGAATTTTGTGAAAGAACATTCCATATAGCTCTTTTGTTTTTTCTTCAATTCGCAGGAATTAAGGAAGTTTATTCCGAGCTCAATTTAGAGGGTGGTAGAATAGATATCTGCTTTATATTGGACGAATCTAAAGCGATCCTCCTTGAGCTTAAATCACTAGATCGTAGCCATTTTCATAAAAATGATGCGGAGTTGGATGTCAGTTTCACAGAAAGTCTTGATCAAGCTGAAAGACAGCTGAATAAATACTATATTCCTCTTTTCGATAAAATAAATGCCAAAGAAATTCAGGGAATCGCATTGAGCACCGCATGGCGCCGCGGGGTCAGAGCGAGAATCTCGAAAAAAGTCACCCGTGAAATGACACAGGATGACATTGACAAGCTGCCTTGACCGCCTTTTGTTTATAAATAATCGCCAATGACGGCATTGTTTTAGTATGAGTTTTTCCTGCAGTTGAAACGTAGTTAAATCATCGGGTTGAACTGATATGCTACGCATGAGGGAAACCGCTTCCCTGAAAAGCTGGATGTCGTATATAATTTTGGTGAAATAACAGAAAATGAACCCAAAATTAAGCTAATGATGTTCACAAACGCCGTTTTCCACTTACAATAAACATGTCAATGTTGATACGCAAACTAATAAGCCGAAAAAATTGAAAATTCAAGGACCGCCGTCATGCTTGACCAAGGCGCCATTATATTTGATAGCTTATTTACATAAAACAATAATTAATGATTAATATGTAAATAATAATCCATACCATGGCTTAAAGAATGATATCAATATTCGTTTATCATTCAATATAATCAAGCTATATAGGCTGTTCATCGCTTGATACACGAAATTAACCCGCCGCATCGCTTTTACGGCGTTGGTGGCGGAAAAAATGAGAAGGATCGCAATAACGTGAAAAAACATCAACTCTCAGGCGATCCAACTCATGGCGCTTTCAGTTTCACGCTTGATTGCCGCGCCTATCCTTTAAAATTCGAAAACTTCGTCCTATCATTTCTAACAAAGATAGCCTTGCCCTACTGGCGCGTGGCCGACTCACAGAGCGGCTACACGGATAAGCCTTAAGGCTTAAAAGCCATCGACTGTGATAAGATGCGCAAGCGCTGCGGCCAGCCCAAAGACATTCTGGAACGTTTGAACGTGGAGAAAATGCGGGTGCGGGACGCGACGGTACGTCCCGTCTACAACATCGGAGAAAAGAGCGGCTTCAAACCACGGCAGGTTTTATGGACAATATCAAGGCTTCTTATCATTATATTCTTCTGGCGGCTGTAGTAGAAATACGTGATCCGGGACTTGCATCCCCTGTTTCTGTTCATCCTCCATGGTATCGCCCTTTTCGGTTAGGCTTTCGTGTTTGATCTCCGACTCGTCTACCTCTGGCTGAGTAACAAAACGATGCCGATGAGCACCCTCATATTACCCCGGCGGATAAGAGTTAGAAAGGTAAAAGGAAGAGATTCACTTAAATACGCGATTTGTTTCCAAAATTTAACCGCCGTGGTAATAATCTTCTTCTTCTCCATCACCTTGGGTATGCAGTCATACCTCATCGAGATCTGGATGGACATGAATCGAACCCAAGAGCTACAACGAAGATACAGTAAAACTGGGGCTTTAACCAGGAAAATTATCCGCAGACAGCCCGAGATAACTTCATAGCGGCAGAGAAAGCCTAAGGAACCTCCCCGCTCTGGCCTGAATACCTCTATCGCTGAAGGGCGAAGGATGGACCATTCACCCGGAACGCGGCCGGACAAACCAGAAAGAGCGAAATATCGCTTGCCGCGCTTTTACGCACGGAGGGTTCCCTGGGTATTTTTCCGCGCCCCCAGCCCCGGGGTAGGTGGAATGGGAGGGGAAGGCCGGCTTTCCGTCTTCGAAAAACCGATTGCTTCTGGCCGCTTTTGACCTGGTGGAGGCAAGGCGTCCAGCCAAGCTGCGAGTTTGTAAAACAATCGCTATATACAGCTAAAAATAATAAAATATCTCTATTTATATACTATTTACGGTAAACCTTCAAAGAGAGCGCTCTTCCGTCTCCGAGCATTTAAGGTAAAGGGAAAAAGTTGACGGATCCGGAATAACGCTGCTCTCCGGCTGTCTGAACCAGGGAGGCGGCCTGTTTTCCGCTTGATTGTCATCGCCCTTCCTGTTAAGCTTCAAAAAGTAATATCGAGGGACCCCGCTTTACCGGATGCCGGCCCCGCCTCTTCGAGTTTCCGTACCGACGCTTTATCCCCGGCCCGCTTTAGTGCTTTAGTGAGCCGGCTTTACGACCGTCGAGGACATGGTATATCATGGACCCAATCCTAGATTCTCCCTCCTTCGAATTCATAAGACGGGAAAATACCCTTTACATCGATAAGACTGTTTACATTGAAAAACTCTTAAAAAGAAAGGAGAGATTGTTTTTTCTCCAAAGACCGCGCCGCTTCGGGAATTCCCTACTCCTCTCCACGATGTTAAGTCTTTTCAAAGGAGACTCCGAGCTGTTCGAGGGACTGGCTCTAAACTATTCTAATTATGATTTCATGGAATATCCCGTGCTGCACTTCGACCTATCGGATCTGACATGGAAATCTTGCTCCGCGCTTAATTCTAGACTTCATGGATGGGTATGCGATAAAGCTAAGGAAGATTTCGGTTTATCAGTTGAAAACGAGGAAAAATATCCATCCGCCGCTTTATACGATCTGGTGAGGAAGCACAAAATTAATACCCAAAAAAACTCAGTCATCCTCGTAGATGAATACGATGCTCCAATACTCAAAGCCTTAAAAGATCCAGATTTCGCTATAGAAATCGCTCAGACGCTAGGAGAATTTTTCAGCACTATAAAAAAATTAAATCAAGAGGGATTCCTACGCTTCGCCTTCGTAACCGGTGTGTCGAAATTTTCCATGACTTCAATTTTTTCCGGAGCCAATGTCTTCACGGACATTTCAGAAGACCAGGAATATGCGAACATCTGCGGTATAACCTTTGATGAGTTTGATAAATACTTAAAAGGTGACATACATAACAAGTTTGCGGAAGGTTTTTTCAAAAATACGGAATTCAAAGACATCCACGATTTTATTCAAAACCTCAAAGATATGTGTGACGGATACACGTGGAACTCCGTAGACAAGATATTCAATCCCGTTTCTCTTCTAACAGCCATACAAACCAGGAAACTTGATTCATACTGGTTCGGGATGGGAACGCCGACCTTCCTGTACAAGTATTTTAAATCAGATAAGAAAACATCACTGTTTCTTGATGATGTTGAAATGCCGGTGGAGTATTTAAATAATCAAACAGCGGCGGATCTCTCGCTGGTTCCTCTTTTGTACCAGACAGGGTATCTCACTTCGTCTCTTCCCGTGAAGGCCGGCGTCTACACTCTTAAAATACCCAATATCGAGGTTAAAAACGCTTTAAATTTTTTGTTGACAAAAACATTTGTGAATAAAAAGATAGGCGACTTATATACATTCGGAAAAGTACTGCTTTCGGCCATTATGGAAAACGATGAGAAGACAATCCAGATGAGTTTAACGAATCTGTGTTCAAATATAAAACTCAAGCGTGATGAATTATGTGAACGAACATTCCATATAGCTCTATTATGTTTTCTACAATTCGCTCGAATTGAGGAAGTTTATTCCGAGCTCAATTTAGCGTGTGGCAGAATAGATATATGCTTTATGCTGGACGACTATAAAGCGATCCTGCTTGAACTTAAATCGCTAGATCGTTGTCATTATCATAAAAATGATACGGAATTGGATGTAAGTTTCAAAGAAAGTCTTGATCAAGCTGAAAGACAGCTGAACAAATACTATATTCCTCTTTTCGATAAAATAAAGGCCAAAGAAATTCAGGGAATAGCCTTGAGCACAGCATGGCGACGCGGGGTCAGAGCAAGAATCTCAAAAATAGTCACCCGCGAAATGACACAGGATGACATTGACAATCTACCCTGAACGCTCTTTGTTTATAGAAATTAATCAATGAAGGCATTGTTTAATATAGTTTGTCCACAATATGATGTAGAACAATTTATGCCAAATATTGTTGTTTAAAAGATAAACTATTTTTTTAATATTTTGTGATCCTATTAATATATGAATTTAAGGCTTTAGATCGTATGTATTAAACATTTAGTTTTCTGTGTGATATAAAATAAAACTTGAAAATTAATACTGGATCTTTTCTACCACATTTTATTTCGGACAAACCCGTGTAGTATTAGTTTTTCCAGTATTTGAATCGTAGTTAAATCATCGATTTGAACTAAATACGGCGTATAAAGCAAACCTTGTCCTTGAAAAGTCGGTTTTCGCGAGTAATCGGTGAAATCACGGAATATGGTCCCAAAATTATGCTAACGATGTTCACAAACGCAACTGTCCTTCTTACAATGATATTTTTCATCTTGATACGCATACTAAATTAGCCGCAACAATCGAAAAATTAAAGGACCGCCGTCATGCTTAGCCAAGGCGCCATTTTATTTGAGCGTATGTTTTGTATAAAACATGAATAATTACATAATAGGTAAATAATAATCCAAGCCACGGCTTAAAAATTGAATTCAATATTCGTTTATCATTCAACAAAATCATGCTATATAGGGTTAATCGCTTGGAATGCGAAAAATAATCGCCGCATTGGTTTTGCGGCGCCGGTGGCGGAAAAAAGTGGGAGGTTAGCGATAAGGTTAAAAACCGTAACTATCAGGCGGTCAAACGCATGGCGCTTTCTGTTTCACGCTTTATTATTGTCGCGCTCCTTGATAATTCAAAACATCGCTTTTTACTTTCTAACCAAGATAGCCACGGGCTACTGGCGCGTGGCCGACTCCCGGATCGGATGCACGGGGATAAGCCTAAAGACTTTAAAACCAATCTACTGGGATATTATGCGCAAGCGCTACGTCCATCCTAACGACATCCTGGAGCGTTTGAACGTGGAGGAAATGCGATTGACGTGCTTTCCGGCGCATCCGGTCCACAACATCGGCGAAAATAGCGGCTTCAAGCCTAGGCAGGTTTTATGGCCCATCTCCAGGCATCTTATTATGATGTTCATCTGGCGGCTGTGGATGATATACGTGATTCACGATTAGCGGCCTCAGTTTCTGTTCATCCTCCAATGTATCGACCATTTCGGTTTTATCTTCGTGTTATATTCGGCCCGTCCACCTCTAGCTGAAGCACAAAACGATGCCGGAAATCACCATCATAATTTTCCTCTTCATCATCACCTTGGGGCCGCGATCTTTTCTCTTCGGGATCTGGATGGACATGAACCGAAACCAGGTGCTCTACTGGAAAAACAGTAAAACAGGGACTATTTCCAGGGAAATAATCCGCAAACCGCCTGGACAAACGGAATAGCGGCGGGTAAAGCCTAAGGAACCTCCCCGTACTGGCCGGAATACCTCCATCTCGCGGAAGGGCGAAGGAAGGACCTTTCGCCCGGAACGCGGCCGGACAAACCAGAAAGCTCCGAAATATCGCTAACCGCGCTTTTACGCACGGAGGGATCCCTGGGCGTTTTCCGCGCCCCCGGCGTCGGGGTAGGCGGAAAAGGAGGGGAGAGCCGGCTTTCCGTCTTCGATAAACCGAATGTTTCTAACCGCTTTTGACCTGGAGGAGGCAAGGCGTCCAGCCAAGCAGTGGATTTGTAAACAATCGCTCTATATAGATAAAAATAATAAATTATCTCCATTTATAGACAATTTACGGTAAACCTTGAGAGAGGGCGTTCTTCCGTCTCCCAGCGCTTAAAGGAAAGGGGAAAGTTGACGATTCCGGAAAAACGCGGACCTTGGGCGGTCGGAACCAAGGGGGCGGACTGTTTCGCGCTTGATTGTCATCGCCCTTCCTGTTAAGCTTCAAAAAGTAAAATCGCTAAACCTCGCTTTACAGGATGCCGGCCCCGCCTTTTCGAGTTTCCATATCGGCGCTTTATCACCGGCCCGCTTTAGCAAGCCGGCTTTCCGACCATCGAGGACATGGTATATCATGGATCCAATCCTAGATTCTCCCGCCTTCGAATTCATAAGACGGGAAAATTCCCTTTACATCGATAAGACTGTTTACATTCAAAAACTTTTAAAAAGGCAGGAGAGACTGTTTTTTCTCCAAAGACCCCGCCGCTTCGGAAAAACCCTACTCGTCTCCACGATGTTAAGCCTTTTCAAAGGAGACTCTGATCTGTTCGAGGGACTGGCTCTCAACGGCTCTAATTATGATTTCTTAGAATATCCGACTCTGAAATTCAATTTCACTAATTTGAAATGGAATTCTGTCAAACTGCTTGAGCAGGATCTTTATAAACGTATACTCTTGGTTGCGGAAAGTTTCGATTTATCCGTAGAAAATAACGCGGAAGCTCCCTCCACTGCCTTGATCGAACTGGTGATGAAATTAAAGAATAGGACTGGTAATCAAATAGTCATCCTTGTGGATGAATATGATAACCCCATTCTTAACTCTTTAGAAAACACCAAGGACGCCATGAATAACGCAAAGGCGCTGGGTGGATTCTTCGGAACGGTGAAAGATTTAAATAATGAAAGTTACCTGCGTTTCGCCTTCGTAACCGGAGTATCGATGTTTTCCATGACTTCAATTGTTTCCGGAGCCAATGTCTTCACGGACATTTCAGAAGACCAGGAATATGCGAACATCTGCGGTATAACCTTTAATGAGTTTGATAAATACCTAAAAGATCACATACAGGAAAAGTTTGCGGAAGGGTTTTTCAAAAATACGGATTTCAAAGACATTAACGACTTCACAAAGACCCTGAAATACATGTATGACGGATACACGTGGAACTCCGTAGACAAGATATTCAATCCCGTTTCTCTTCTAACCGCCATAAAAACCAGGAAACTGGATTCATACTGGTTCGCGACGGGAACGCCCACCTTCCTGTACAAGTATTTTAAATCAAATAAGAAAAGATCATTGTTTCTTGATAATGTTGAAATGCCGGTGGAGTATTTAAAAAATCAAACAGTGGCGGATCTCTCGCTGGTTCCTCTTTTGTACCAGACAGGGTATCTCACATCGTCTCTTCCCGTGAAGGCCGGCGTATACTCTCTTAAAATACCTAATATCGAGGTTAAACACGCTTTAAATTTTTTGCTAACAAAAACGTTTGTGAGTAAAAAGCTAGGCGACTTCTACGCATTCGGAAAAGAACTGCTTACGGCCATCATTGAAAACGATGAGAAGACAATCCAGATGAGTTTCACGAATCTGTGTTCAAATATAAAACTCAAACGTGATGAATTGCGTGAGCGAACATTCCATATAGCTCTATTATGTTTTTTACATTTCGCCAGAATTGAGGAAGTATATTCCGAGCTCAATTTAGCTGGAGGTAAAATAGATATCTGCTTTATGCTGGACGAATCTAGAGCGATCCTGCTTGAGCTTAAGTCTCTAAATCTTAACCATTTTCATAAAACCGAGTCTGACTTGGAGGTAAATTTCAACGAAAGTCTCGATGAGGCCGAAAGACAACTAAACAAATACTATATTCCTCTTTTCGATAAAATAAAGGCCAATGAAATTCAAGGAATAGCTTTAAGCACCGCATGGCGCCGCGGGGTCAGAGCGAGAATCTCAAAAAAAGTCACCCGCGAAACGAATCAGGATGACATTGACAAGCTTCCTTGAGCATGTTTTTTTAAAACACTACGAAAATTAAATCATTGTTCGGTTCGATATTTTCCACTGGATAAAACTCGTTATGACGCCAAAATAACTTCATTATCTTCATCATCACCACGGGGTCTCAATCCTTATTCTTCGGGATCTAAGTGGACATGAACGGAAGCCTGTAACATCTATGAATCACCCTAAAACATCCGTCTCTTTCCGGAGAGTTTTTCCCGCAGTTTCCCATAAGGCCGGTTCACCCGGGGAAAGTCTTACAGTCGTCCACTCCAAGCCTCGCTCAGCCGAATCCATGACGAGCCGGCGGGCGGTCGACCGTTCGGGACGATCCCTAGCGGAAAGCATGGGCTTCCGGATAGCGGCGGAGAAAAAAAGGTCCAGATAACGCGCCAAGCGAAGTCGGTAAGGGTCTCCGCGTAAACTCCGGCGGCGGACGAATTCCGTTCCCGCCGAAACGAGATTTCACCGGAGTCGAGGGGAAGCTCTAAACCGAGCCTTTACGATGAAACTCGGACCTGGGCGAGCTTCAAAACTTTGAAATAACTCGGACCCCCCAGGCGGAGTCGGGCGGCTTCGTCGGCGACACGCGAAGCATCCGCTCCTACTTAGACGGAAAGATCCCGGGATAGCCGACGCTCCGTCCGCGAAATGTTCGGAGGCTCAAGACCGCTCCTTAGCGGGAGACGGCGATGTTTCATAACGGGAGGTAGGCTTGAGGACGCTGGCAATATAATGGCGTGAACAATAAATAACCCCAAATTCACGGCGCTGTATAGGAAAGCCTCAAAATACGGCGCCTACCCGCCTCCGGAAGCCAGAGAAGGATTAAGAAAGGAAATTTAGCGAACGAAAATTAACAAAACCCGCCAACGCTCCGGAACAGGGGGAGTGAATTTCCCGCGGGTAAAAATGAGGGCGGACGATTTAGAAATATAGATTGTCGCCACTCTATCCCTTATTCCGCTTCCGCGCCAGACGGAATGCCTCGCCACGTCCATTTTGACGACTAATGGCGTCCACACCTTCAAAATACCCGATAGAGAGGCGGGGTGGCCTTTCACTAAATAAATGACAGATTTCTCAGTCGATAAAAAATCCGCCGGATCATGCGACTTTTGTATTTTAGCCGTCCGATGTTTTCAAGGAAAAACGCCAAGGAGACGCTCCGGACCCTTTTCACGGAACTTCTTTAAAATTTAAAAGTATGGAAGAATATTTACGCGCAACAACCTCCGCATCGAGTTTTATAAATTATTCTCAATATATCCGTATTTCTAAATATTATTCAGAACTTCAGATAAATTAGGGCGGGCTGACGCCATGACGTCATGTTTCTTAAAGCGGTTGAATTTTTTTTATAAATCCGGTTTGGCGCTAACGCTCCCGCCCCCGTCCCGCTCCCGGTTTTAGGCGCGGTCGTCATTTCCTCGTTCGGGAGCGATAATATATCTTCAACTCTTAGTTCAACTTGAACACGCGGACCGCCTCATTACAGGGGTTCATTCTATAATCGGGTTGTCTTCAAATTTGATGGACTTATACATGTCCCGCAGGCCGCCGCATTCCTCTGACGTGGGGGTTTTGAATTCAAACTTATCGGAAGTTTTCACGGCGTCGTAAATATAACTTATTTTAGGATTGGAGTGGATTTGATTTTTCATGTCGGAAAACGCCTTGGTTGTTTTAAAAGAGCAGGCGGCGATGGTTTTTTCAGCGGTGAGAAAAAATATGACGTTGCTGGTGGCGTAGATCGGGGTCTTCAACGCCTTCGCCGTCTCGCAGATCCGCAGCTGGGACGGGTCTTTTATATTGGCGCAGGCGGTGGGGACGTAGTCATTCTGGGCGAACGCCGTCCTGGCGCCTAAAGACAGGGAAAGACAGAGGGAAAGAAAAAAAAGGAGTGCTGTTTTCCGCATATTTAAAACCTTCTACTGAAAAAAACGCTTGATGAAAAAATCTCTCCGAAACTCACGGCGCCGAAATGAATTCCTCAGCTTCCGCCCGTCCGGTCTCGGGCGGGGAGGCCGGACGATTTAAACGCCTCCCCTTACCGGGCGGGAAGCGTTTCCGGTGGGAAAAAGCCCCGCTTTTTCCTTCAACTCCCCCGTTTTCCGTCGAAATACGGGGAAGCTCGATCCTTTGGAGCATATTAACGGAAAAACCCGCCGGATAAAACAAAAACCCCTCGCGTTTTCGAGCGAAACCGTCCAGCCGCTCGGTGATTTTTCTTAGGATGACGCCGGAAGACGCCCTACGGGCGGTCGAGAGCCCGGCGCGGCTTAAGGTCCAAAATTTCGGCCGGGACGGGGGAAGGGAATCCCATCCGGCCGTAGCTCTTCTCCCGTTCTTAAAAAAACGGAAGCGTCCGGATTCAAGGCGCCGAAAAAAGGGGGGAGCCGTTTTTACAGCCTTGAATAGGAGTTTTTTTCGTACGCCTCCCGGGCCGGGTGAAGGCTTTCCCCGCGGCCCGCCTTTCCCGGTCAAGCTCAAGCGCGGTCGCGGTCGCTCAGTAAAATCCCGGACTTCGCGCCTATTCCTGGCGACCGGCCGCCGGAGCGGATCCGCGGAGGTTGATCCCGCCGTCCGGATCGGGGAGGGCGCGAAGCCCCGGGAGCGGCGGAGGCGGCGAATATTCCAGGCTTTTCGGACACGGTTGACGCCCGTCGGAGGAAACGTCGCCAACGCTTTTCCGGCGAAGAGACCAGGGCTTTTTCGCCGTCCGCGGCTCTTTTTTGGCTCCTTTTATAAAAAACTCGCCGGGTGGCGACGCGTTTCGGGGTTCCCTGGCCGTCCGGAGGAGAGAGCGGAAAAGCCGCGAGTTCTCCGAACTCCGACGCCCCGAACGCTTTTGGGGGGGCGCGAAGCGCCCCCGGGAAAAGCCCCGCCATCGCTTCCGGGTTTGGACGCTCCCTTTCCGGCGAGGCGGCGGGTTTCGCCTTTCGCGGCCGGACGCTCTTTTAGCGGGCGCCACCCTTACGGAAGGGCCTTTTTCCTGAACGGCCGGAAGCGGCCCCGTGCTTCCCCCGAGCCACCCCCAAGACTTCGGGGGGCGTGTTTACGGGCCATGACCCGGGCCATGACCCGGGCCAAGACCCGGGCCATGACCCGGGCCATGACCTTCGAGGGGGAAACGAATCTAGCGTAGATGAGTGTAAGCCGCCTTTAAAAGCCCGTCCGCCCACGCCAGGGGAAAGGCCGCGGAAACGCCCGGCGGTGGTTCCCGGCTTATCCGTAAGCCCCTAAGGCCGCCAAGGTTTTCGATCCTCTCGAAACCCCTCTTTGGCCTCTTTGGCCTCTCGCCCATCCGGCCTTTTTCCGATTCCGGCCTCTTTCCGAATCCGGCTCCCCTCCCGCCTCTCCCTGACGCCGCGGGAACCCGGGGCCCGTTTATGCGGAAAAAGCCCTCCCGAACGGGATCAGACCATGTCCAGGATGCTCTGGGGCATGTTTTTCAAGGACACCACCTTGTCCACGCAGCCGGTCTTGATGGCCTCCTTGGGCATGCCGAAGACCACGGAGGAGGCCTCGTCCTGGGCCAGGGTCTTGGCCCCGGCCTCCTTCATGATCTTCAGGCCCTCGGCGCCGTCGGAGCCCATGCCGGTCAGGACCACCCCCACGGCGTTGGCGCCCGCGTACTTGGCCACGGATTTGAACATGGGGTCCACGGCGGGCCTCTGGTGGTGCACCATGGGGCCGGTCTTCACCTGGACGTAATAGCGGGCCCCGGAGCGCCGTAAAAGCATGTGGTAGTTCCCCGGGGCGATGAGGCAGACGCCCGGGATCACGGAGTCGTTGTCCTGGCCCTCCTTCACGGTAATCTTGCACAAGCCGTTCATGCGGTCGGCGAAGGCCTTGGTGAAGTTGGCGGGCATATGCTGGGCTATGACTATGCCGGGGATGCCCGCCGGAAAGCGGGTGAGGATCTCCTTTAAAGCCTCCGTCCCCCCGGTGGAGGAACCGATGGCTATGACCTTGTTGGTGGTGGACGAGATGGAGCTCCGCACCGACGCGACCGCTCCGGTCGCGGGCTGCTCCGCCTTTTTAAAGACCCGGGCCCGGGCCGCGGCTCGGACCTTTTCGGCCAGCTGCGCCCCCATCTCGCCCACGGTGAAGGAGCCCCCGGGTTTGGCCATGACCTCCACGGCCCCGCACTCCAAAGCCTCCATCGCCATGGAGCTGCCCTTGGGGGTCAGAGAGCTCACGATGATGACGGGCATGGGGTGGTGGGCCATGATCTTCTTCAAAAAGGTGATGCCGTCCATCCGGGGCATCTCGATATCCAGGGTGATGACGTCGGGATTGAGCTTCACGATGAGATCCCGGGCCACGTAGGGGTCGGGGGCGTTTCCCACCACCTCGATGTCCCTGGCCTGGCCCAGCTGCTCGGTGAATATCTTGCGGACGATAGCCGAATCGTCCACTATCAGGACTTTGACCATAAACGCTCCGTTTTAAGGACGGGAAAAAAGAAGCTTCCAGGGGGCGGCGGGCGGGCGGGCCTCCGGCGGGAGGCCGGAGGCCTCCCGCCGAGGCCCTAGGCCGTCTCCGAAACCTTGCGGTAGATGCAGGGGGCCACGTACTTGAAGTTGTGCTTCAAGCCGGAAAGGCTCTCCGAGTGGCCGATGAAGAGGTAGCCCCCCACCTCCAAAATATTGTAAAAACGGGTGATCAAAGTCGAGATGGTGTCGCGGTCGAAGTAGATCATCACGTTGCGGCAAAAAATCAGATCCATCTGGTGCCTGATGGGGGGCGGATCCATGAGGTTGAAGCGCCTAAAGGAAACGAGCCGGCGCACGTTGTCGTTCACGCGCCACGAATCGCCCCCCTTCCGGTCTTCTCCCCGGGAGACCTTGGAGAGGTGCGTCCTAAGAATCTGGGGGGGGATGTTCTTCACGCTCTCCGGACCGTACTGGCCCTTCTTGGCCACGTTTAAGACCTTGGTGGAGAGATCGGTCGCCAGGATCTTGAAATCCCCGCCGTTCGCGAAAAAGGGGCTGTGATCCAACACCACCATGGCGATGGTGTAGGGCTCCTCGCCGGAGGAGCAGGCGCAGGACCAGATCCGGAGCCTGGGTCCGCCGCCGCCCGGCCTTTTGCGCCTCTTTTCCAATTCGGGGAGGAACTCCTTGGCCATGAAGTCGAAGTGCTGGGGCTCCCTGTAGAAGCTCGTGAGGTTGGTGGCCAAGGCGTCCAAGAGGAAGACCAGCTCGTCGCCGGAGGCGTCGGCCATGACGTGTTTGAAGTAGCTCTTGAAGTCCTTGAATTCCAGCTGGGCGATGCGTTTGGAGAGCCTGGCCCGCACGAGCTCTTTTTTTCCGTCCAGAAGGTTTATGCCGCTGGCCTTGTGCACGAAGGCGGCGATGGTCTGGTATTCGGCGTCGCTCAGTTCCGGCTGCTTGGTCACGTAGACGGTTCCGGTTTTGGTGGGGGGGGAAGGCACTATTCTATGATTCCTTGAAATTAATTGTCGAGCCTTAAGGGGCCCGTTCGGTAAAAGCGAAGGGGATTCTCCGCCACGGGCGAAGGGGCCGAAAAAAGAAAGGCCGGCTGGATAAAGCCCCGCGGAAGGGGCGAGGGGCCGGAAAAAGGGGGCCGGGGCCTAAAAGAGCCCCGCCGGAGGCGGGGCTCTTTTAGCGCTTCCGGGCTACTCCTCGACTTCGGGGCGGGGGCCGAAGGTCAGGGCCTCGTCCGTCAGGATCAAATCGATGTCCAAGATGATCAAGACCAAGTTCTTCTTTTTGGCCATGCCCTTGATGTACTCGGATTTTAGGTTGGAGCCGAAGTCCGGGGCGGGCTCGATGTCGGCCTCGTTTATGGTTATGACCTCGGAGACGCGGTCCACCACTATGCCCATCTGGGTGGCCCCGTGGATGGTCTGGAACTCAATTACGATGATGGAGGTGCGCTCGCTGTACTCCTCTTCCGGCAGTCCGAACTTCAAGCGCAGATCGATCACCGGAATGACCTTTCCCCGCAAATTGATGAGCCCCTTCATGAACCGGGGGGTCTGGGGCACGGCCGTGATCTCCAAAAGGCCGTTTATCTCCCGGATCTTCAAAATGTCGAGGCCGTAGGACTCCCCCGCCAGATCGAAGCTTAAAAACTTCAGATCCCTGGAATGATCAACGGAAAGGGCGGCGGCGCCCCGGTGCTCGTCTGTCATAGACTCCTCTCCCGCCGCCGGGGGGTCCCCCCCGGCGGACGCGGTCTCCCAAGTGTCCGGCGCAGCTTTAAGCTCCGCCAGGCTCCCGCCCGCGAAAGGGGCGGGGCCGAATTTTTCCGGGTGGCGGGCCCCGGCCTACATGTCCCAGTCCCCGAGGCCGCCATCCTCCCGGACGGAGGCCCCGGCGGGGGCTCCGCCGGTCTCGCCGGCGTCGAAGAGGCCGTTCACGTCCAAAATGAGCCCCACCCGGCCGTCTCCCAGGATGGTGCCGCCGGCCAGGGCGCGGACGTATTTAAGACGCTCGCCGAGGGATTTTATCACCACCTCCTGCTTTCCCAGGACCTCGTCCACCAAAAGGCAGCGCCTTTGGCCCTCGTTTTCCACCACCACCACCAGGGCCTCGGAGGGGTCCCGCACCGCCCCTTCGGCGTTCACGATGCGGTCGAGGCGCATCAAGGGCAGGAGGTTGTCTCTGACCTTGATCATCTCGCCTTGGTTTTTCACCGTGAAGTACTCCTCGGGCTTGGGACGGAAGCTCTCGTTTATGGAGATGGTGGGGAGGATGTAGCGGTTATCGCCCACGCGCACCACCATGCCGTCGATTATGGCCAGGGTCAAGGGGAGGCGGATGGTGAAGTTGGAGCCCTCGCCCGCGACCGAGGTGAAGTCCACCTTGCCCCGCAGCTGCTCGATGGACTTGCGCACCACGTCCATGCCCACCCCCCGGCCGGATATCTCGGTTATCTTGTCCACGGTGGAAAAACCGGGCTGGAAAACCAGGTTGTGCAGCTGCTGGACGCTTAAGTTCTCCCCCGCCTGAATCAAACCCCGCTCCCTGGCTTTGGCGAGCACCCTTTCGGAGTCGAGCCCGCGGCCGTCGTCCGAGAGCTCGATCACCACGTTTCCGCCCTGGTGGTAGGCCTTCAAGGTCACCACCCCCTTGGGGGGCTTGCCGTTTTCCGCCCTCTCCCGGGGGCTCTCGAGGCCGTGATCCAAGGCGTTCCGGATCATGTGCACCAACGGGTCGTAGATGGCCTCCACCATGCCCCGGTCGATTTCGGTGTCCTCGCCCACGCTCACGAACTCCACGTCCTTTTCGAACTTGTGGGCCAGATCCCTCACCAGGCGGTTCATGCGCCTAAAGGTGTTGCTTATCTGGACCATCCTCAGGCTCATGGCGTTACGCTGGAGCTCCGAGGTGATGCGGGAGACCTGGGCGAGGTCCTTGTTGAACTTCTGCTCCTTTAAAAGGGAGACGGCCTTGTTGGAGGTGACCAGCGACTGGGTTATGACCAGCTCCCCCACCAAATCGATCAAGCCGTCCAGCTTGTGGGTCTCCACCTTCACCATGGGGGAGGCGGAGGCGGCCGGGGCCTGGCCGCCCTCGCTTTGCTTCTGTTCCCTGAGCGCCGCCGCCACCTTTTCCGGGGCCCCTATCTTCTTTTTCAAGAGGATCTCGCCGAGCTTGGTCTCCTTCAAGTTCTCCTGAATCTTCAAGGCCTTGTCCACGTGCTCGTGCTCCAAACGCCCCATGGAGACCAATATCTCCCCTATCCGCCTCCCCTTATCCTCTTTTCCCTGCCGCTCCAAAGCCTCCTTCAATTCGGCCTCGGTTATGAAGCCCTCTTCGATCAAAATCTCCCCCAGGCGCACGTTTCTGGCCGTCTTCTGGGCCTGGATGAGGCCGCCCAGGTCCCCTTCCGAGATCAAGCCCTTCTCCACCAGGATCTCCCCCAGTTTTTTGGGCTTGGCGCCGTAGGAGGCCCCGGAGGAGGTGGGAGCCGGAGGCGGGGGGGCCGCGGTGAGGATGCCCTGGCGGGCGGCCCAGAGGTTTTCCTGGAGGTCTTGAAACTCGACGGGGTCCCAGCGGGGTAATATGTTCCAGGAGTCTCCCCCCGGGCTCATCTCCAAGGTGGAGATCCCCTCGATTAAAAAGGAGCAGGCCTTGAGCAAAATGTCGGTTATGAGGGTGGAGTGCGCCACCTGCTCGGTGGAGACGTAGTCCACGAGCGCGATGGTGTCGGCGGTGAGCCGGGTCAGGACGTCCAGATCCAATAGGCTCATCCCCCCCAAAATGGTCTTGAAGCCGGGAATGGTCTCGCTCATGGCGGAGACCGGATCGTTTTTCTGCTCCACGGTGACCAGGCTCATCTGCAAAGACTCCAAAGCCGTGGTGAAGGCCTTTTTGAAGTACTCCGTGGTGAGGTTCAGATCCGAAAACTTGATCTCCCTCCGGCTCTGGGGCCAGAGCTCCCGGTCCGCGAGGGATCCCGTGGTCCAGCGCCCGCCGGCCAGGGCGTTGTCGGCGGAGGGGCTCGGCGCCACCCAGGCCTCGCCCGCCGGCCCTCCCCCCAAGGACCCTTCGGAGGCGGCCTCGCCTTCCAGCGGGGACCCGCCCGGGGCCTCCGGGGGGTCGGCGTCTTGCGGGGCGGCGGCCTCTTCCTCAGCGGAAGACGGGCCGGAGTCGGCCGGGGCGGCGGCGTCTTCTTCAGCGGAAGACGGGCCGGAGTCGGCCGGGGCGGCGCCCTCTTCCTCAGCGGAAGACGGGCCGGATTCATCCGGGGCGGGCCCGGAAGCGGGGGAGTCCCCCCAGCCCTTGTCGATGTCGCTTTCCAGGCTCTCCAGGGGCTCCTCCGGCGGCGCCGGGCCCCCGGCGGCGGAGGCGCCCGCGGCGGCGGAGGCTCCCTCCCCCAAGGCGGCCCCGGGGCCGCCTTGGGGGAGGAGGCGCTCCGGAGGCCTGTCCACGAGGTAGTTGGGGTCCATTTCGATGAACTTCGCGGCCTCCCGGAAAAAGCCGGGAAGATCCCCCTTGTAGGGGGCGCCGTCCTCGATCGCGCGGCGCATCTCCTCCAACTGCCCCAGACCCAGGCCCACGGTCTCCAGGGCCTCCCCGGAGGCCGGGCGCTCGCCTCTGATCATGGCGGAGAGGAGCCCCTTGACGGTGTTGGCGGCCTTGGTCGGCCATTCGGAACCGTAGCTGAAAAACTCGTAGCCGATCCTCTCCACCAGCCCCAGAAGGGAGGAGAGCTCCACCAGGTTCTCCGGAGCCAGGGTGATGAGATCGGTGGAGGCCTGGTTTAAGAGGCCGGAGAGGCTGTTCGGCTCGCTAATCATAGTGTTCCGTCTGTTCCGCCCCGGACTTCGCGCCGGGGAAGGGGCTCTAGGCCCTGGCCTTCAACGTGGAGCTCAGAAGGGCGCATTGCCAGCGCTTGAGCCTCTCCCTCTCGTCTAAAATGGTGTTCACGAGGAGATCGAAGCTGTCCTGGGAGCGGGAGAGATAGTCGGTCATCCCCGAGCTGATGGACTCGATCATGCCCAGAAGGGAGGGCCTGGCGGCCAGGACGATGAGCCTGGCCAGGGGATTCAGGCGGTGGACCTCGGCTCCCAGGGAGTGGTCCACCAGAACCGAGCTGTCGGCCACCAGAAACTGGACGCTGTGGAGCTTTATGACCGACATCACGGCGGAGATGTTCTCGGCCACCGTCACCTCGAAGCCCTCCGCGCGCAGCTTTTCTAAAAGAGGCTCCAGAAAGGCCGGTTCGCGGTCCACTATGACTATGCGCATCGGATCCTCTCCCGCCCCCGGAGGGGGCGGGTGATTGGTTTTTCAGCCGCGTAAAAAGCGGCTTTGAGTTTCCAGGGCGTCTGGACGCCATTTTAACGGTTAAATACTATCATTTAAAATCAGTTTTGTAAACCGGGGGCCGCCTGGTGTGCTTTCCGCGCGCCCGGCTGGAAACGGTCGCCCCGGGAAAAGCCTTCGCCTCCCTTCGAGTGGCCGGGGAAAAATCACCCGAAACCGGGAAAAAATAGGCGGATGGCGACGGAGGGAGGCGGAAGCCGACGAAGGGCGGCGCCGGGGATTTGGAAAAGACGAGGGGGAAAGAGATGAGACGAAGGAGCGGGGGAAAAAAGGAGGGAGCTTGGACGGGGGGCGGGAGGGTTCCAAAGAGGCGGAAAACAGGGGGGGGGCGGAGGGGAAGCGGAAGGCTGGGGGGAGGGGGATCGGGCGAAAGGCGGAGGAAAACGCTTCCGCCCCAACCGCCCTCCCCGGTGCCGCCGGGTGAAAGTCCGGGCGAAGGCGCCTTCGCTCCCCAAAGAAGATTCGGGCTCCCTTCGAGAATCACCGGCCGCTTGAGCGGCCGCGGGCGAAGGCGCGGGGGAGAGAGAGGGAGCGCGGGGGAGCGGGGCGGCGCTTTGGAAAGAGCGCGGAGGGGGTGAAGGAAAAAATTTTCCCGCCGGAAACGGGAGGAAGGCTTTAGGATCGGATTGGCGGACGCGGATTTTCAAGGGGAGGTCCGCCGGGAGGGGTCGCGGGGGGGGGCGACTGACGCGAAGGAGCTTTTAAGAAAGCGAGGATTCGCCGGGCCCCGCGCGGCGAAACGAGGTTGAAGCGGAGAGACGCCGGACTTGAGGAACACGTTGAAAAGAGAAAACGACGGCGCCCGCCCGAGTCCGGAAAAGTTTCAGCGGGCGCTGCGATTCGGTTCGCGCGGGAAACATATCCCGTTTCATCCCCCTAGGCGGATGTCGCGAACCGCGGCGTCCCCAAAGGAAAATTCATCCTCCGCCCACGCGCTTAAACGAAGGATGACGGGCGAAGGGGAAGAGCGCGCCCTTAAGAGACGAAGTCGCGGCCGCGCCGTCGCGGCGGCGCGCGCGGTCTTCCCCCCGGGACCCTTCAAGCGAGGCGCGGGGGAATACGACGGCATCCCGCCGGATCGGAAGGAAAACGGGGCGCCCCGTCGGAAAGCTCAAGAGACGAAGACAATTAGTTATAATTTTCGTTAATTATCGGCGAAGGCGTTTTCCGGGGAGCGGTCCTCCTTCATATCCGCGGTTCCCCTCGAGGCGCCGGTTTTTGTCAACGTCGCAAAAAAAATCCCCGAGAATCCTTTTTTCACGAACCCGACCGGACGCAATATTTCGCGCTCGAAAAAAACCGGAAAGCGGCTTCCCAGACCAGCTGTTTTTCCGCGGCCGGGCGCCCTGGTTCCTAAACGCCTTCGCGGGCTCGCGCCGCGGCTAAGGCGGACGCGCGTTTATCCGCGGTTTAGGCGCTTCTTACAATTTTATAAAATTTAAAATAAAATTTATGAAATTATTTTGAAAAACCACGCCGGAGGCGTCCGTCAAGCGCGCGCCCAGGGAACTTTTTCCGGAAAAATTTTCGGGACGATCACCCTAGGATCCAGGAAGCTTTACGCCGCCCTTGGCTTATTCCCCAGGCTTCACACAAGATGATGATGATGAGAAGGATGATGACGAGGATGAAGAAGATGACGATGAGATGGAGGATGAGGATGAGGATGCATTCCGCCGGAAACAACGATTACTCTAAGCACCATAATTTGTATAAATACCACGTTCTCGATCATAATGTAGCGAACACGCGCCCGCTAAACCGCGGCGGAAGCGTTCCCCGCGCCGGAACGGCCTGGAACACCATAACTTGATTATATTAAAGAAGATACGCTAGAAAGAGGGGAAATTTTTTTCTCCCCGAGGAAAACAAAGCGCCTCCGCCCCGGCGTTTTTCAGCCGTCAACCGGGAAAAGAAAAAAATCAACCCCCCTCCTATGCCCGTGGATTACGGGTTTCCGGAAAAAAGCAAAAAATATCCGCCCCCCTCCCCTTGACGGATTAAAAATCGTGCTTACTTTTCCGGTAAGACCGCCGAAGGGTGAAAAAAACGAAGCTTCAGGCTTAAAACCCTCCGGCCCGGGACCCTTTCCGGCTTCTTCGGGTCCGTCGCGAGACCCGAAAAAACCCCCGGCCTCGGCCGGAAAGCCGGGAAGGACTCCGGTGAAAATAAATTATAAACGCCGCTCCACTAGAGAAAGTATCCTACAGAGCTGGAAACAAAAAAAATCCGCGCATATGGACAAACACCCGGTTCGCGAAAAAACCGGGTGAAACATAGAGAAGAGAAAAAAAAGTCCGGTAAAATTTTTTTTAAAAGGGCTGAAAAATTTTTTTCGCGGCTCATTTTTTTTTAAAAGTGAGCCCCGGAGCCGCTTTCAAAAAATCAAGGGAAAAATTTTTTTAAAATTTTGGGACCACCCCCCTTGATTTTTCTTCGGAGCCGATTTATATTTGACTCAGTGACGCGGAACGGTACCTCCAACCGGAGGTGGCGGCCTCGAAAGGCCTAAAACCGCCTCGACACCCGGACGTCTGGAGCGGCCGGAGGGCGACGGAAGGTTTTTTCCCGAGGCGCCGGAACGCGTGTTCTCAGCTAAGTCGACGTTCCAACCACATATGGTGTCTTACCTTCGGAAACACGCTGGGCACGGAGACGCGCCGGCTGGCTAAACGCCCGCCGGCGGGTAAAGCGTTTCCACCCCCGAAAAGCGCGCCTGAACGCTCCAAAAACCAGCTCATGACCGCGCGCGGGCGGCCGCTTAAACCGGGGAGCTTAAAGCGTCCCCGCCAACCGGCTCAAACGAACTTTCATTTGTCATTCATCCGGCTTTAAACGGCCGCTCGAAAAAACACGGGAGTAAATTAAAACGCCGGGGATCGAGGCCGAAGAAACACGGCCTCGATCCCGCTCACGAAAGACGCCTCAAACCCTTCCGGGCTCGCCCGGGAGGCCCCGGCCGTCTCCCCGGCGCCTTCGGCGGGACGGGGGAAAACGACTGACCGGATGGGAAGCTTCCGCCCCGGGAGTCGGGCCGAGCCTTCGAGAAACAGTCATTCGCGGGGCCTTTTCTCACGCCCTCCTCCGGGAGGGCCGCCAGCGATTGTTTTCAAAAAGTTCCGAGGCTTTTAAAATCAGTTGAAAACAAACGCGGAAAGGACCCCCCCGTTTCCGCCGGGAACGCGGCCGGAATCCGACTTTGGCGGCGAAAATCCCTTTCGCTTTTTCACGGACGGGCTTGGGTCTTTAAAAAGACTGGTTCCAAAGGAGCGATAAGGCGCCCGCGCCAATTCGCCTCGAAAACCGCGTCTAAAAAATCCCGTCCCCTGGATTGGGTTTTTCCGTAATCATCGTCTCCGGCCCGGGAGCCGTTCTCCGGTCTTTTCTCAAACCGGAACGGGCGACGGGCGCGCGCTTTAAAAACGACCCCGAAAAAAGAAAAGCGCCTTTTCCCTCTTTTACGCGCCAGCGTCAAATAACCCCGGGGTGTTTCCATCCGGACGCTTAAAATGGATTAAAAACCAGACCGGTTGGATTCCACCCCCGATATCTTTCCACCGCCTTAACTAAATTTACGGGTGAATACATTGACGACGAGAAAATAATATTTTTCAGAGGCGCCATGGAGCGCGGCCTTGGGAGAACTTACGTTAATTCATTCCATGGCCGAAACGAAGTTCATGGGGGGGGACGGGGGAGAAATCATACCCCTCCGCCGCGGCCCGAACGGCCCCCCCCGCGCCTTCGAGATTGGTCCCCTTTTAAAAAAACGGGCGCCTGAAAGTAAATTCCCCCCAAAGCGTATTTAAATTACGTGAGCGGACGCATCGTTCCCAAAGCCTGAGGATCCAATCTCCGGAGAGGCTCGCAAGGAACGCGCTTTTTTCAAATAAAGCGTTTCCTTGTAAAGAGCTCCCGGGGATAATTTCCGCGCCCGGACTTTATCCGGATCCGATTGGATTTCATCTGAAGTCGCTTAGAAACACGGCCATTCTCGCCGTACACGCCCGAGCCGCGCCTTTTTCCCGCCCGGACGAGGCGTCGTTTCCTAAGTTGAATCGTCCTTTCCCCGGCCGCTCGACACGTTTTTTTCGCGGCTTCGAGATTATTTCGATAGGCACCCCATGAGCGGAAAAATTTCCCTAAGATTTTACAGCGCCCTTCTCACCCTGCTGGCCGCGGCCGGAATTATATGCGCCTTCGTCCTTTTCGGCGGATCCGGCGGGGAAGACGCCGATACTCCGCTCCCTCCTCCCTTTAAAGAGGAGGAGGACCCCGAGACTCGAAAAGACGATGAAGAAGAACGGGGGGAGGCCATCGTAAAACCCGGACAATCTAAATCCGAAACGAGGGACGCCCGCTTGAAGGCGGCCAACCCGGTTTCGCCCGGGAGCGGGGACGCCTTCCAGGATCGGCTGTTGAAGCGAAACCCGACCGCGGGTCCAAGCCGGGAAAACGACTCCCCTCCCGCCGGCGTGAAACGGTCCCCTTTCGAAGCGGACGAACGGAGCCGCGCTCCAAAAATAGCCCTAAACGCCTTAGAGCCGAGGTCGACCGAAACCGTTAAAAACGAAACTACTCTTTCGAACTTTCCCCCGCCCGCCATCGGAGCGGACCTCGCCGTCCCCTCCGATAATTTAAGCCGCCAAGACCCGAAAACAGGATTAAGAGGGCCGGAGTCCACGCTCCCGCCCACCCCCGACGGATCACCCCGCCACGCCATCGATGAGAGCTCGGGGGCGAATCTTGAAGGCGCCGTAGGCTTAAATCCCGACGGCCGGATTAGCCGCGGGGGATCACGGGACCCGGGGGGAGGAAAGGCCGCCGCGGAGGGAGATCTTCCCTCCGCGGAGGTCCTTTCACCCGTCGCTTCTTTGGAAACCGCGAAGACGGACGCCGCCTTCGCCGGCGCCGCCGACTCCGCCAGGGCGGATCCGCTCTTAACGAAGGATCCTCCCTCCCCCCTTCCGGCGCCGGAAACGGGGGCGTCCGGGGAGTCCGTCTTGGAGACTGAAATTAACGCCCCAGGTGAAACCAAGGCCGAAAAGAGCGTCTTAAGGGAAGGCGTGAGCGAAAGGGACGCCCCGACCGAACGGGAAATCGAAAAGCCGGCCGGAGCGGATAAGTCCGCCGCGCCCTCGAAATCCCTTTCCGGCGCCTCCGGCGCGTCCGGCGCCGGACTCACTTTCGAACAGAAATCCTTATTGCTCCTTCCGGAGGGGGCGATCCCTTCCGGGATCGACTTTCCGGAGGAAGGCCTGGACGAGGATTTCCAGGCGAGCCTTAGGGAGCTTCTGCCCGTGAGTCCGGAGGAGATCGCGACCTTTAGGCGCGAGCTCGACGAACGAGACGAGGCCATGGCGGATCGGCCGCCTCGGGAACTTAGGACCAGGACCCTTTCTTTGAGTTTGTCCCCGGGCTTCACCCCGCCGGTGGTGGAACTCACCCCCAACCTGGTGACGGCGTTAGTCTTTCTGGATTCCTTCGGCGAAAGCTGGAAAGTGAATTCCACCGTGTTGGGTAGCGCCGATTTGTACCTGGTGGAGCATCTGAAAGAGGAGGACGGAAACCGGGTGGTGGTCTCCCCTTTGAGCTCCCGGGGAAACTCCAACCTCGTCGTGAATTTGGAGGGGCACGAGATCCCGCTGGTGATTAGGCTCTTAACCCGCCCGGGGATCGATCCGGGAAGACAGGTCGACGGGCTAATCATCTTCCAGGTCCGCGGAAGCGGACCCAAATCCCCGCCCGAGCTGAAAGCCGTCCCCGCGGACCCCAATCCGTCGGACCGGAGGCTCTACGAGATCCTGGACGGGGTCATCCCCCGGGAGGCGGCGCTTCTCAAAGCCCACCCCAGGATAGAAGACGCGGAGTTCTACGCCCTGGAGGACAAGCTGTACGTCCGCGCCCGCCACAGCCTCCTCTGGCCCGGGTATCTCTTTCGGGTGAGCGGCGCCGGCGGCTGGACGGTCTTCGAGGCCCCCATGGCCTCGCCCGTGTTAATGGGCGTGGGCGATGAAATTCTGCGCTTGAGCCTGGAGAAGGCTCCGGCCCTCCGCGACTGAAGGACGCGTCTTATGGAGTTTTTCCGCCGCCTTTTTTCCGGCGTCCCCCGAGGATGCCTCATCGCCCTCGCCTTGACCGTTTTTTCCGCCCTCTTGGCGTGGAGCCTGTTTCAGCTCCTTTCCGCCGGACGGGACGACGAGACGGCCATGCCTTTAAACCTCGCCGCGAAGGACATAGACGCGGTGGTGGGCGGTCCGGGAGATCCCGAATACAACCGCCTTTTGGATCTGGACAACGTCATCCGGGCGGACGCGGCCAGAAAAAAGGGGGACTCCTTCGTGGCGGTGCCCATCTTGGAAAAAACCGGCGGCAAAAACCAAGCCGAAGCGAAGGATCCGGCGAGAAAGGATCAAAAGAGTCCCTTCCGTGTGGCCGCCTCCGTTCCCCAGCCGGTTTTCCCCAAAGGCGGGGCGCCGGAAAACGAGCCGCGGAAACCCCGAGAAAGCCCCAAAGGGGGCGAACGGGGCCTTCCGGCGAAAAACGCCGGAAACGAGCTGAAAAAAATCATGGAGCGGAAAAACGGAAGCGCCCGGGTGTCCTACCCTCCGGAGCGAAAAGACGAGGGCTCCGCGAAAATATCAACCCCGCCTCCCGCCCCCCAAGAGGAATTGGGCTTTTCCCCCGGAGAGATCCTCTACGCGGTGAACGATTTGAGCTTAAACAGCGATCTGCCCTCGCCCGTTTTATGCACCGTGGCCCAGGGAAGGCTTAAAGGCGCGAAGGCCTTGGGGAGCTTCAAGCTTTCGGGGGAGCATCTTTTACTGAGCTTTTCCAAAATCGTCCTTCCGGACGGCCGGGAAAGGGAGTTTCAGGGCTACGGCGTGGATCCTCGCACCGACGGAAGCTCGGTTAGAGCCAAGGTCGACACCCACTTCTTCTCCCGCTGGGGGGCGCTGTTGGCCGCGAGCTTCATCGAGGGCTTCGGAGAGGCCGTCTCCGCCGGAGGGAGAAAAGTCCACGTGTACGGCGACGGGGTGGTGGAGGAGGAGGTTTTGGAAAACAGCCTGGAGGACTCCGCCTTCCAGGCGCTGGGAAAAGCCGGCTCCCGGGCGGCGGCCCAGGTGGAGAGGGGTTTCGACCGGCCCCCCACCGTCCGCCTCGAAAGAGGCGAGCCGGTGGGGATACTAATAATCTCCGGAGGAAACGGATGACCAAAGAGGGCGTTTTAGAAAACCTCCTCCCCCATCTTCAGGCCCTGTGGGGGACCATCGGCGCGGTAATCGTTTTTTTAGGATTCATCCTCTTCCTCTGGAACGTCTACCTTCTTTCCGTCTCCAGCGGGAGGCCCTCCCGGGGACGAATCATCCTCTCCCTTTTTTGCGGCGTCCTCCTATTAAACATAGGCGAACTCTTAGACGCCCTGGCCTTCAGTCTTTTTCAAACCGAATCCGCGCGGAGCCTCTCCTACGTCGCTCCCGATCATCCGGCCAAGAGCTACATAGAGTTCGCCTTCCACCTGGTGGCGCTGGTGGGACTCGTGGGCGTGGGCAAGGGCGTTTTAATCTTGAAAGACGGCCCCGAGCGTCCGGGGCGCCTGGGTCTGGCCGCGGTCTACGTGATTTCCGGCATCCTCTGCGTGAATCTGGAAAGCGCCCTGAAGATGATCGGCCGCAGCATGGGCCGGGAGACGCTCAACTTGATCACGGCCATAACCGGCTAAAGCTTTTAACGGGAGTCCTTTCAAAGCCGCCTCCTAAAAGATGGGTCCCCTACGGATCCGGGGCTTCGAGCGCGCCTTTCCGGCCGGACGCCGGGCTTCATCCGGCGGGGTTCAAAAAGCTTTGCACGGCTTTTCCTAAGCCTCCGCCGAATCGTTTCCGCTTTAAAAGCCGCGGCCAAAATTTTAAGACTTTTGAAGCCTTCTTTTAAATTTTTCCGTTTTTTTTTGAATCCCTCGAAAAATTTCAAGTTTTATTAGTTTTCCCCCAAGATCCCTCGACCCCCATTTGGTTTTTTCAAGCGCGCTTCGGAAATTTTTAATTCCGTGGGGGTTTTTCCGGCGTCTTTTCCCAGCGTTTTTTTATTTCTTCGCTATTTTCCCTTTCCGCCGGATTGCGAATCCGGCCGGATGAATCCGAAAGCCGCGTCTTTTTCAATCTATTTTTCGTTCGTCCAAATTTAAATCGTCACAGGAGCATGCAAGGTGATAAAGAAGCTTTTTTCCAAGTCAGAAAACAAAGCCGCCGTCCGCGAAAGTAGGCTCCGGCCCTCTTTTCCGCTTTCCCCGCGGGCGTTTCTTCCCGCCTTGGGCGCGTTCATCCTCTCTTTTTGGTCCGCGGGCCTCCGGGCCCAGGGCCTAGGCGATCTGGGCGCGAACGTCACCGGCAACATCATGGGGGTGGCCAAGGCCATCTTGGTGGGCGGCTTCGCCTTGGGATTGTATCTGGTGATATCCGGCCTGGTGGAGTTCTACAACGCCAACCGCAAACCCAACTGCAGCTTCGGCGGCGCCGCGGTGAAGTGCTGCGTCGGCGCCTGCCTGCTCGCGGTGGAGGCCCTCATAGCCTCCTTTTCCACCACCATCTTCGGCGGCGACGAGTCCAGCTCGAGTTTGGGAATCTTAGGATTTTAATGACGCTTTTAAGCCTTCTCGAACAAATACTGCGCTCTTTATTCTCCCTGAAGTCCGAATCCCTGAAGGAGGCGGACCCGGGCCGCGCCGTAAATACCGCCGATGCCGTAAAGACCGGCCGCGCCTTGACGGCCGCGGACAACTTGGAGGCCGCCCCGCCGGAAAAGGACCGCGGGGCGGAAAACCCGACAAGCTCGGAGAAGGAGGACGGTCCGGAGGCCCGGGCCAAGATGGCGGCGGATCTGATCTTAAGCCATGGCGGCAAGCTTCCGGTGATCTTTCCGGTGGAGGACTACATGCTCCATCCGAAAAACCGGGCGGAAAAGGAGCTCTCCCAAAGGGTCGTCGACTGCTACTTGAACACCCCCAGGCGCGTAAAAATTTCCCTCCCCCCGAAGCTAAAGCCCGGGAAGGCGGAAAAGAGGCGCGTCCCGGACGGATACGGAGGCGAGGGGGAAAATCCCAGCCCCGAACGCCTTGAAACCCCCGCCGCGGCCGAAACGAAGACGCCCCTCCAAAAAGAGGCCGCCGAAAAAGCCCCCAAGACCATCGGGCGGAAGCTTTCCCCGTGGAAGGAGGCTCTGCGCCGAAGACTCGAAGACAGGCTTTTAAGGCCCGGAAGGGACCGCGGGGAAACAGACGGGGAAACTCTAGCATCCGCCCGCGAAACCACGCTCCACCTGGAAAAGGGACCCCCCCGAAGCGCCCCCGAAAAAGACGGAGAGCCAATCCCCTTGAAGAAGCCGCCTTCCGCCCCCTTAAGCCGCGGCCGGGCCATGAGTTTGGAGCGGCGCGTGAAAGAGCGGATGAAAAAAGAGAGGATCCAACGCTTCCGGATAGCGCCGGATCCTGAGGCTCGCCTTCCGGATCTCTTTAAAAAGGGATCCCCTTTCGGGAAAGTCATCCGCCCGATGGAAGGGAAGGCGCGCCGCCCCGAAGACAAGCCGCCGGAACCGGGCCCGGGCGAAGGGGAGGCCGCCAACGCCCCTCCGCGGGAAAACCCGATTAATCCGCCGTTTGGCCTTCCGGATTTAAAGGAACTCTCCAAACGCTTCGCGGAAATGGAGGCGGAGCACCTCCGGGAGGTGGAAAGCGCGGAGTTTCAAGAGCTCCTCGGCCTCGGCGCCCACCCCAAGGAAGAGGAGGAGGCGCTGAAAAAAGGGGAAAAGGAGGAAAGGGATCTTAACGCCTACCGTTCTCTTTTAAAGCGGAAAAAAGACAGGCGGGAGCGGGGAAAGGCCGGGGGTCCCTGGGGGACCCCCGGGGAGGGATCCTTTAAGAGGGAGAGCCTTTCCGGCGCCGAAAAGTCCGAAAAACCCCCGCCCGCCCTCCACTCCCTCGTAACCGCGCTGGAGCTTGGAGGCCATAAAGCTCCGGAAACGCCCCGCTGGGAGGAGTGGCTCGAAAGCGGAAAAAAAAACCCGGAAAAGAGCGGCGCCGCGGGCGGAAAAGAAGCTGGAAAGGAGGCGCGCGAACCCTTTCGGGGCGCCCTTCATGGGGAAAACGAATCGCGAAAGGGAGCGGGGCGGCCACGGAAGAAAGGCGCGGAAAAGCTTCCCCCCCTATTTCGGGCCGAAAAACCCGTCCCCCGGGAACCCCCGGACCCGGCGGCGCTAAACCGCCTTTTGCGAAACCCGGGGAGGGATTTAATTAAAATCCTCGAAAACACGCCTAGCGAAATCCTTTTCCCGCTTTCGCCGGAAGAACCGGCGCCGGATCTTCCGGATCCGGAAGACGAAAAAACGAAGCGCTCCGCCCGCGGGAGGCGGGCGGATTCGTCCGTCCCCTTATGGAAGCTCGAACGCGCCCGAAAAATCCAAAGAAGGGAGACGACTCTCCGGCTTTTAGAGGAAAGCCCGCCCGAAAACCCCGGAGGCGGGGAAAACCCCATGGAGGGGATCTTAAAGTTCAGGCGTTCTCAGGCGGAGCGACTGGAGAGGATGTCCGGAGCGTGGAAGGCGTTTCCGAACCACACCCTCCCCCCGGACGACCGCCGGCGCCTCGAGGGGGAAAACGGGCGCCCTCTTCCCAGGCGGGAGGTCTTCATGAACATCTACGGCAAAAACTGGAACGAGGGCTTCCGCAAGGATTGAGCCCCGCTTCCCCGCCCTTTTTCAGGAAAACGCCCCTTCGGCCTCCAGCCCGTAGGGGGAAAAAACGGCTCGAACTTATGACCCCTGTTTTTAAACACCCCGAAGCCGCGAAGAGGGCGCCCGCGAGGCCGGGGAAAAAGACCCCGGCCGCGGGCGAAAGGCGGGAAAATGAAAACCCTCCCGGACCGAAAATATTTTCCGCCGAAGCACCCTCCTTAGAAGAGGGCCCGGAAAAAGCGCCCCCCTTGAAAGAGAGCCCGCCGGAAGAAAGCCCTCCCCTAAAGACGCCCGCGGGCGAAGGCCTTTCGGCGGAAAACCCGTCCGAGCCCCCCCCGCCTTCTTCGACCCCTCGCCCGAAAGGAGCCGGACTCGATTCCTGCGGCTCCAGGGAAGGCGCCGAGGGGGAGAAGGAAAAGACCGGAGAGCTTAAAAGAACGCGTAAAAAGAGCTCTCCGCCCCCGCCCGCCAAAAAAGAGGGGGAGCTTGGGGGAAAATTCGCCCGGCGCCTCTTCGCGGACGCCCCCCGGAAAAAGAACCCCGAAGGGGAAACGATCCCCCGGGGGACGATTGGGGGCGGGGACGAATTCGAGGCGCCCCCCGCCGCGTCCTCCTTTCGGGGGACGACTTCGGGAAGGGGGGAAGGATTGGCGAATTCCTCCGCGGCCGGACTCGGGGAGGCGGAAGGTTCCGCGGAGCGGGAGCTTCCGGAGGATGAGGAGGAGGATGTCGTCCCCGAATCCTTAAGCTCCCTTTTTAAAACGGCGAACTTTCTGCTCAAAGCCGTGAAACACGTCTCGGCGCTCCTCATCATCCTCTCCCTCCTCACCGCGTTCGGGGCGCGCTTCGCGCCCAGTCCCGCCACCTACGCCGTGACGGAGGATTTAAGGGCCCTCAAGATCGTGACGACCAAAGAGCCCCGGATAAACCGGAAGGGTCTTCAGGACTGGGCCGCCGCCACGGTCTGCTCCCTCGTGAGTTTGGACTTCCTCAACTGGGAGACGAAGCTCGAAGAGCTTCGACCCCTCTTCGATGGAAAGCTCTTCGACAAATACGTGGACTCGCTTAAAAGAGGCGGCCACCTGGACCGCATCGTAAGCGAAAGGCTCACGATCGGCTCCGTTCCGGACGACGCCCCGGTGATCGTGAGCGAACGGAGGGTCGAAAAGACGACCCGCTGGGAGATCCAGGTGCCCATGGTGGTGAGCTACCGGGCCTCCCACGGGGTGGCGGAAACCCAGAGGCTTCTGGCCTCGCTCACGGTGGAGCGGCGGCCGGGCGGGAAAAACCCCTTGGGCCTCGCCGTCACGAGGCTCGCCTTCAATTCCCGCGTCTAAAAAAAATTCCTTCGCCGGCTTTTTAAAAGGCCCTCTCCTTGGCTCTTTAACAAGCCCCCCTGTTTTTTCGGCGTCTAAAGCCCTTCCCAAGGTCCCCGCCTTAGGTTTTCCGGCCCGTTAAGGCCCGAAAAAACCTCGACCTTCCGCCCGCGGCGGAGAAAGCCCCCCTCTTATGAGCGATCCGGTAAACAGCCTCCATCGGGCCCTACGGGCCCTCCACGAGCTCTTCAAAGGGCCGGCCGCGAGCTTCTGCCGCCTTTCGGGCAGCGCGGACGACTCGACCCTCCTCGCCGACGACGGCTCGCTTTTAAGCGTCTTGAAAATCGAGGGGCTCCTAAATCCCGCCGCGGAGGACCCCGACTCCATCTCCCAAATCCTGGGGGAGAAGATCGGACCGCTCTTGGATTCCCGGGGGCACTATCTGAAATTCGTCTTCGACTACGACCCGTCGAAGGCGGAGGAGGATTCGCGGCTAAACTTCCGGAGCGCCGTTTCCAGCGCCCGGCGCTCCGGGCTGCGGTTGGAGGATTTAATCGAAAGCCAAATAAGGTTCCTCTCCGAGCGCTCGGGAAGGGAGCGCTTTTACTGCTGCCTCTGGAGTTCGGAGAGGGAACTTTTTCCCCGGGAGGCCAAAAGAAAGGGATCCCCGGGGGACCTCGGCGCGTTTTCCGGCTCCGCCCCCGCGGCCGCCGGGATTTCCGCGGCCCACCAAGGGGCGCTCGCCTCCTTGGAGCGCGCCCTGTTTTCCGCCGGCCTCCTTTTTCGGCGGCTGGACGCGGCGGCTTCCCTGGGGCTCGTCAGGGAGTTCGTGTACGGAGCCAAAGAGGACGCCTTCCGCCCCGTGTTTTTCGGAGAGGGCTTCCCCCTCGTCCCCGAAACCCCCTTCGACCCCCTCTATCCGTCTTTGAAAGAGCAGATCTTCCACGCCGACTGCGAGGTCCTGGAGCGGGACTTCCTCCGGGCGGAAAACACCCTGCACGCCCCCTTCTTCGTCTCCGTTTTCCCCCGGGAAAAGAGAACCTTCAAAGACCTCTTCCGGCTTTTAACCCGCGGGAACCCGCCCGTCCCGGCGCGGCTGGCCTTTTCCCTATCGCCTCCGGGGAAATACGCCTGGAGGCTCAAAACCGCCCTGGCCAGGATCCTCTCCCTTTCGTCTCCGGAAAACCGCCGCCTCGCGGAGGCGGCGGAGGCCCTCGCCCTGTTAGCGGAGAAGGGGGAGAGCCTCGCCGCGCTCTCGGTCTCCCTGGACACCTCCCTCGACCTCGGCCTCTTCCCCAACGTCCCGGCGGCGCTGACGGAATTGCGGCGCCGCAAGGCCGAGCTCATGAAGACCATCTCCGGCTGGGGGGAGTGCCAGCTTCAAAGCGTCGCCGGCGACCCCCTCCTCGGGGTCTGCGCGGCCCTCCCCGGCCTCCTCCCCCACGGCGGCCCGGCCCCCAAGGCCCTGGCGCCGGTCAAAGACGCCTTGCGGCTCATTCCCCTTCGCCCCGCCTCGCCCTGGGAGGAGGGCCCCTTGGCTTTTTTAAGCCCCGACGGCAAGCTCCTCCCCTTCTCCCCCTCGTCATCCGTCCAGGCGGCCTGGATAGATCTGGGCCTGGCCCCCATGGGGGCGGGTAAGTCGCTGCTTTTAAACGCCGTGAATTTGGCCTTCTGCCTGAAACCCGGGCTCTTCCGGCCGCCTTTGCTCGCGGTGGTGGACGTGGGGCCCGGCTCCAAGGCTTTGGTCGATTTGCTGCGCTCCGCGCTCCCGGCGGAAAGGCGCCACGAGGCCGTCCACGTGAAGCTGCGCCTCTCCCGGGACGAGGCCGTGAACCCCTTCGACACCCCTTTGGGCTTGAGAGCGCCCCTTCCCCAGCACCTAAGCTTTCTGGTGAACTTCTTCAGCCTCCTCTCCACCCCCCCGGGGGCGGAGACGCCCCCCGGGGGGGCGGAGGGGATGATCCGCCAGGCCGTCCTTTCCTGCTACCGGGAAAAAGAGATCCGCGGGACCCTTTGGACGGAGGATCTGGAGCCGGAGATCCGCCTTCGCGCGCTGAAGCTGGGGTTTCCCATGAGCCCCGACGCCACGGTGTGGGAGGGGGTGGACTTCCTTTTCCGAAAAAAGGAAATCCACCCGGCCATCCTCCTCCAGCGCCGGGCCGTGCCGGTTTTGGAGGATCTGATTTTGGAAATCCGCCAAAACCCCTCCCTTAAAGCCGTCTACGGCTACCGCCTGGAAAGCGGGGAGGGCGTCCTGGACTACGTCTGGCGGGCCCTCTCGGAGGCCTTGAGGGACTACCCCCTCCTCAGCGGCCCCACCCTTTTTTCTTTAGGGGACGCCCGGGTGGTCTCTTTGGACCTGGACGAGGCCGCCGGCCGCGGCGGAAGCCCCGCCGCGGCCAGGCGGACGGCCGTCATGTACATGCTGGCCCGGCACCTCGCGGCCGGCAGGTTCTTCCTCATGCCGGAGGATCTCCCCCTCATGCCGGAACTCTACCGGGAGCACCACCGCCGGGAGATCGAATCCATCCGAACCGAGCCTAAGAGGCTCTGCTACGACGAGCTCCACCGGGTGACGGGCGAAAGGGCCTTCGTCAGGCAGATAGCGGGGGATCTGGAAAGCACCATGCGGGAGTCGCGCAAATGGAACCTCTCCATCGGGCTCTACTCCCAAAGCGTGGAGGACTTTCCCCAGGTGATGCTCGATTTGGCCACCTCGGTCTTCCTTTTAGGCTGCGGAACCCAAGAGGGGGCGAGGATCTTGAGCCGGGTCTTCGGGCTCGAAGGGGCCTTAAAAGAGGACCTTTTAAAAATCGGAAAACCATCAAAGAACGGCGCGGAAATGATCGCCGTCTTTAAAACCGCGAACGGCGAGGTGAAAACCCGGCTCGTTTCCGCCCTCTCTCCGGAGCTTCTCTGGGCGTTCAGCTCCGGCGCGGAGGATGTCTTTTTACGAAACGCCTTGAAGGAAAAATTCCCCCTTTTGGACGTTCTCAAAACGCTCGCCGCCGAACACCCCTACGGGATCAAGGGCGAGCTGGAAAGAAGAAGGCTCCGGGAGGAAGGCGGGGGCGACCCCGACTTCCTAAAAGAGGCCCCCCCGGAAAAAGACGGCGCCCGTTTTACGGGCCTTTTGCAAGGAATCGTCCGGGAGCTTTCCGAAAAATTGGAAAACGCCCGGAGCCTGTAGGAGCTTCCATGAGTTTCGGATTCAACGTGCACATAATCTGCGGCCAGATAGCCTCGATTTCCGCCAAAACCATCGAAGGGACCAAAGTCGTGAACGTGCGGCTGAAAAGCGGCGACAAGACGGACAAGAAAGATTCCCAAAGCTTTTGGGTGGACGCCTCCCTTTGGGGCAGGAACGCCGAGAACTTTCTGAAGGGCTCTTTTAGGAGCGGCGACAAGATAGCCTTTTCGCTCGGGACCTTGAAGCAGAGCCTCTGGAAGGACAAAGACGGCGAATACCACGCGGGGCTCAGGGGAAACGTCGACAAGTACTGGGACCTCCGGCACGGCCCCAAACCCGGCCCGGAGGCGGGGAAGGCTCCGCGGGGGGAAAAACTCCCCCGCGGCGCCGGCCCCTTTCCGGAAACCCCCTCCTTCGAAGAGGCCCCCAAAGACCAAAGCCCCGACGCTCCGGACGAAGACGCCCCGAAGGGGCCCAGACCCTGAAGCCCTTTTTTCCGGGGATTATCTCCCTCCAGCCAAATCGGATCTTTCCGGGGAGCGGATTTTTCACCGCCAGGCCGAATCGGAGCTTTCCCGGAATTCGAGGTTTCGAGGATTCGAGGTTTCGAGGATTCGAGGCTCCTATGAAAGACGCGCAAGCGCGAAAAGGATTTCCCATGAAAATATTTCACCCGCTCGCGGTATCCGCCCTGTTTTTCACCCTCCAGGCGCCCCTGATCGTCATCTCCGAAGCCCGGGCCTACGGCTGCGAATGCGGGGTTTTGGGAAGCCTGCTTAACAGCCACGCCGAAAGGGTGATAAACGGCGTGAGGCCCCCCCTGGAAAACATCGCGCGGGAGTCGGCCCGGTACGCGGCCACCCATTTCAGGGAGGATTTGACGGCCTTAAGGGAGAGCGTGAACCTTTTGCGGGACTCGCTTTTAAGCGCCCTGGAGGCCCAGGATCACAACCAAGCGGCTAGGTTGACGGAGAGGACCTACGAGGCCGAATCGCAGCCCGCGACCATCTGCGGAAACGACGTTTTGGGCGCCGGAATGCAGCTGGGAGCCAAAAATCTGGACCGGGCGGGCCTGGACCTTTTAACGAAGATTTTAGAGCGGCCGCGAAAATTCGAGCGCCCCTTGGACTACGTGGCGGAGACCGCCGGAGACGATTGGCCGGGAGCCTTCGAGGCGGCCGAACTGGGTCTGACGAACGGGGCTAGGACCTACAGTTTGGAGGAGAGCGCCCGGGCGGAGAAGATCGTGGAGTCCCTCACCAACCCGCTGCCCCTTCCCCTTCTGTCCCCGGACAAGGCGGAGAGCCCCGCCGGTAAGAATTACCAGGCCATGCGGAAGGACTACGAGTTGCGTCTCTCGGTCTACCAAGGCGTCCTGGCCCGGACCGTGGCCGACCGGGCGCCCACGGTGGAGGGCTTGGAGGAATGGGCCCGGGACAAATGGATTGGCATGGGCGGGGAAGGCGATCCCCCCGGGCTGGTGGAGGGCCGGCTCTCCCGGGAATCCCTACTCTGGCTTCTAACCAACACGCGTCTTTCCTCCGCCAACTGGTTCGAAGAGGAGCTGCCCGCCCTCCCCGAGGCGGGGCTCTTAAGGGAACTCGCCTCTATGGCGGCGGTGAGTCTGGAACTCCAGCGGGAGCAAAACGAGAGGCTCAGAGACATAGGCGCGCTTCTAGCCTTAAACGGAGCCGACAGGCTCAACCAGGAAAGAAGGGAGGCGGTTTTACGGCAGTTTTCCCTCGCCTCTCCGGCCGCCAAATGAGGTTTCGCCCGAACGGAGAAAAAATCCAGCCCGAATAAGGAAGGCTTATGAAAGATCTTTTAGACGAAAGCCCCGTGGAGGAAATCCAGGAATCCCCCTTCGCTCCGGAGGCGCTGACCTTTCCCGGGGAGAGGCATCTGGGAATCGTGAAATCCCTGCGACTCGACCCCTCCCCCTTGGAGTGGTGGCGGGTCTACTTAAAAGACAAAGGCGCCGCCGCGTCCGACCCCGGCCAGGCGGTCCTCATGGATTATCTGCCCCTTAAAACCCCGGACGGCGCCTACCCGAGGGAGGGCTTGGCCGCGGCGCTGGACGCGGAAACGGATATCGTGATCCCCGGCGGTTTCGTCATCTACACGGTGCTCGCCCTCGGAAAGGACGCCGAAAACATCAGACGGAAAAGGATAAGGCTCTTCGATCTGGTGTCCCTCGTCTATCGATACCTCCCCCGCAAAAGGAGCCGGAGAGGAAACAATCGTCGTTTCGGAAAGGGACCCAAACGCTTCTACGGCGCGGCCGAAGACATCCTACTCATCCGCTCCGCCTGAAAAACGCCGGCGCCGGTTTAAAAACCTTGGCGGAAAACCTTGGCGGAAAACCTTCGCCGGATTTCCCATACGCGTCACAAGGAGGCTCAAAATCAATATACGGCCCGCGCTTAAAAACTTTTAAAAACATGGGGAGGCAAAAAAAATAAAGATCCCCCGCCCGGGGTGAAAATAAACGGGCGCTCCCTTCCGCCCCCCTCCGGATGAATCCGGACGGGAAAACCGGCCCGGACCGAAAACACGGCCCCGGGCGCCAACGCCGAAAAAACCTTCCGGCGCTCCAGACGTATCCGGAAGACGAATAGGCGTTTTCGCCGGCTTCAAAAAAAGCCGCTTCACACAGGAAAAAATGATGTCCCCGCTTAGGAACATTAAAGGCGTCGTCACCCGCGTGGATCTCCATCCCGAAAACGAAGACTGGTGGAAGACGATGCACGACGCCGGAGAGAATCTCGCCCACCTCGTGACGGTCGTCCCCACGGAGAAGGACGGAGCGTCCCTCTCCAAAGAGGAGCTCGAACTCTCCGGAGAATCGCTGGAGGCCGTGGTCTCCCTCGCGACGGATCTCGCCCTCTTTCACAGCTGCGAGCTCGTGGAGGGCGATCTAACGGAGTTCAGCTTCATGGAGGATGAGAGCTTTCTTTCCGAAAAAGAAAGCGTCTCCCCGGAGGATCCCCATCCCGCGAGTAAAGGCCGGGGCGCCGGGTTTCGGCTCATCCAAAAGGCCTTCCTCTCGGACGAGGAGCTTGTCCGCCATGGATTTTACGGTTACGCGGGGATCCCTCCCGCCGCCTCCCTCGACCTTTCCCGGGAGACGCCCCCGGGGGCGAAAGGCCTTTCCGAAGGGATCCTCCCCGATGACGTCGTCGACCTGGAAGCCAAAGCCCGTGAGAACGTAGACCTGGACGCCATCATCCTGGAGGCCGCCAGGACGGAAAGCCTCCTTTCCTCGCCCGCGGGCGGGAACGCTGAAAACCCCCAAACGGAAAGGGAAAACGAAAAAAGCGTCCCCGCCCGGGAGATCCCGCTCTGGCTGATCCTCGAGAGCGGAAAGCACCTCTCCCCCCTCATCCTGGTGGAGAGCTTTGAAAAGCCCCAACCGGAGGAGAGCGGCTTCACGGTGGTGAGGCTGGTGAAAAAAGATCCCCCCGCCGACGACCCTTCCCCGAAGAGGGACGACCAAGGGAACGCCCAGGCCCTTACGGAGGACTCCCCCGACAGGCCCCGGCCCCTTACCGCTTCCCAAAGGGAGAAGAGAACCCTCTGGCTTCGTTTGGACGAGGATGGCGGAGAAAGCCCGCTGGAATTTTCCCTGGGGCTTTCCCCACCGGAAGAGGAGGAGGGAAACCCGAAAAAGTTTTCCAAATTCGTCTACCAGGGGCACCCCCTTTTAGAAGAGACCCTGGCCGCCATGCGGAGGCCGAAAAAAACAAGAAGAAGCCGGCCGAAGGCCGCGCCCGCCGGAGAATTCCAGGCCGCCTCGGAGCGGGAGGACGCCGCTCCGGAAAACCCCGCCGCGGACGGATCCGCTTCAGGCGCTTTCAAAACGGAAGAGCGCTTATACGAATTGATCGTGGAAAACCCTCCCCCGGACCTTCCCCGCCCCGCGGCGCCTCCCGATCATCCGACCGCCCTTATCGAGGCTTTCCGTCCGCCGTCTCCTTTTTTAAGGAAACATGACAACCCTCCGCTTACGTGAAGCCGGAATAAGACCATCGGGCGAAAAAACGCTTCGGGAACTCTCCCGCGACGCCCCTCGGTCTCGCGTCCGACGGCTCGCGTCCGACGGCTCGCTGGATCGGCCGTGAAGCGATGGTCGGGAAGAGCTAAACCCTTTGAGTTTTTCCCGGCCGCGCCATGCGGAAAACCGCTCCTTAAAATACGCCGTTTGAAAAGGCTTTTCCCCCACGCTTTTTTTGAGCGGGAGGCGAGGCTAATATTTCCGCTCTTTCTTTTTGAGCGTTCATTTCGCGCCTTTAAAGCGCGTCGCGCCCGCGAGGGCCGGATCCGCGTTCCTTCTCCATCTTGTGTCAAGCGTTTATTAAACGCGGATCTCTTTTAACGTCTTTTCAGTTTTCAACATGTTCATCATTTTTACGTCCAAGGCGTTCAACGCCTTAAGCGTTTAAACGTCTCCGGCGTTTGAACGCCTTTCAGTAATTTAACGCCTTCAATCTTTCAAAGCGTTCATGGTCTTAAACTTTTTTCATCGTCTTGATTTCCGCCTCGACTGCAGATTCTTTAAACGCTTCCAAGATGTTCGCATCCTTTGGCGGCGTCAACCGCCGGACGGAACCTAGCTTTTAAGACGTTCAAAGCCTCGCTCATTTTAAACCGAACCTGTTTCAAGCGCCGGAGGTGGGTTTTTTTCGAAAAAAATCCCCATCCTTAAGCGTCCCTGGGATATCCGCGCCCGAAGTCCCACCCGGCGCGGCCGAAAAAGAGTATTCAAAAAGGCGTACGGGAAGGCTTCCTTCTCGCCCCGAAGGCGGGTTGGAAAACTCTTGGGTTTAAGCCGTTTCACAATCCGATCAATTAAGGAAAAAATATGGATGACGTTTTCGACCAAGATTTCATCGACGCCGTCTCGGCCGAGGATTTCAGCTTGGTGGACACGGAGCTCTTAACGGATCATCCCGAAGCCGGACCCTTTGGTTTTCCCGGCGGAGGAGCGCTCTTTTCTTCCGGAACGCCGAAAATATTCTCCATCTCCGTGGAATTCTTGGAAACAGGACTCCTAAAGAGGCGAAAACCGAGGCCGTAAACCGGTTGCCGTCAATTAAGCTTTTGAGGGAAAAGCTAAGAAAAGCTCTCAAAAAGAAAAAATTATCCCAAATCATCATTCTGGAGTGACGCATGGCTCAGCTGCCGGTTAAAACCGAGGTCGACAAAGGAGATCTCGGCGGGAGGATTTTAAACGAACTCTTGGGTCCGGGCTGGGACTCCGTCGCCGGAAGCGTCGTCTCGGCGGAGACGGGGAGCCTTTTAAGGGAGATCCTCTCGGCCTTCAACTGGGCCGCTCTCGCGGCGGTGGTCTGCCTCTTCGTCTACACCGTGACCGCCGGCCTCGCGGGCACGGCCCTAAGCGGGCGGATCCTCGGAGGGCGTTACTCGTCGCTGTGGGTGCCTTTAAGGTTCGCGTACGCGGTCTCCGTGCTGGCGCCGGTTTTTAAGGGCCTGAGCCTGTTTCAGGTCTTTCTCCTCCTTTCGGTGGGATACAGCCTCAACTTCGCGAACCACATCTGGATAACCGGCGTCGACTTCTTCGCGGAAAGCGGCGCCAGGGCGGCCTTGGAGGCGCCCCAGTCGCTTATAGACGACAGCGAATCCCTGGGAGCGTCCATTCTGGAGTCCCTCAGCGTCCAGGAGTACTACCGCGGCCGGCTAAATAGGGAGCTGAGCGGGAACGTGGCCACGGAGAATCATTTCCCCAGCGTGGGAAACGTGGAGGGAGAGCTCATCCTCACCTTCCAGACCCCCTCCGGGGGAAGGCTCTCGCCTGGGGATCTGGGAAGGATACGCGTCCCCTGCCGGGACCCGGCGGAAGAGCTCTGCCAGGCGCGGCTATACGCCGTGAGAAGCCTCATAAACGAGCTCCTCCCCCTCGCGGCCGCTTTAAACGATCCCGCTCACGCCTTCAGCCCGGCCGAGGGGAGGCTCCTCTCCCAAGCCGTCTCCAACTACCGCTACGCCGTCCTCCCCCATTTGGATTCCTCTTTAAAGTCGCGTAACGGGGAGCTCGCGGACGAGCTGGAGGCCTTTAAAAACGCCGCCCGGAATTCCGGCTGGCTTTCCGCCGGCGCCTACTACTGGAACATCTCGCGGCTAAACGAGCGGGCCAGGAGTTCCGTCTACCGTGGAACGACGTTCTCCCGGGGGGCGGGTTACGAAAACCTCGAAGGCGAGGTTCTAGAAGACTTCGACGCGCTCCTCGGAAGGCTTAAAAACTACGCATCCTCGGCTTTTTCGCCCGAGCGGAGCGCGGGCGCCTCCGGCGTCCAGAGCCCCTTTCCCAGCGCCGGCTATTTCACGGAGAAGCTTTCGGGCTACCTGGGACGCTACGGTCTGGACCGGCTGATAACCCAGCTTAGCCAAGGGGATCCGGTGAGCGCCCTTTCCTCTCTGGGCTCCTTTCTCGTGACCGGAGCCGAGCTCGTAATCGGGATAAGGATAGCCGTCATGGGCGCGGCCGCCGCCGCGGGGGAGACCAGTTCGTCTTGGGCCGGACAGGCGGCCGCCGCCGTCACGGGCTCGGTCTCCAGCGCCTTTAGCGGCCTGGCCCAGGGCGCGGTCGCGGGACTCGGGCCCTACATCCTTTTACTTTCCATCCTTTTAATCAGCTACGGCTTTTTTCTGGCCTATTTCCTCCCGGCTCTGCCCTTCATTTTGTGGATGAGCGGGGTCTTATCCTGGCTGATCCTGGTGGTGGAGGCCGTGGTGGCCGCCCCCTTGTGGGTGGCGGTCCACGCCCTCCCCGAAGGCGAGGGTCTCGCGGGAAACGCCGGAAAAAGGGGCTACCTGATCTTTTTAGGGATACTCCTTAGGCCCCCGCTCATGGTCGCGGCCTTCCTCGTAGCCATGGGTCTCATCACCACCGTGGGACGGGTGATAGGGCACGTGTTCTCCGTCTTCGGCTTCGCCCGCCTCTCCGAGAGCTTTCTGGGGATAAGCGGCTTCATGGCCTTCTCCGTCATCCTGGGCGCGGTGGTGGTGACGGCCGTGTGGAAGATCTTCGGGCTCATGAACTCGCTTCCCGACCGGGTCATGAACTGGATAGGCGGACACATCCCGGATCAAGGCGACCGCTCCGAGGCGCGCCGCGCCCAGGGGGAGTACGCCTTGGCCGGCTCCCTTTCCACCCAGGCCCTAAACCCCCTGACCCGGCCCGAAAGGAAAAACGCGCCAAAAAACAACGCTCCTTAAGCGCGAAAGCCGCGCGCGGCCTTTTCAGGAAAAATACGCGGCCTCTTTCCGCTTTTCAGCCAAAGGCTTTAAAAAGTCCGCCCCGGCTTTTTAAAAAGCCAGGATACCTTCATGACGCTCCGGAAAATCATCCTCATCTATCTCGCCCTTTCCTTTTCCCTTCCCTTTTCCGGCTGCGCCGGCATGAGACGAACCCAGACGGAAGCGGATCGGCCGGATCCGCTCCATTTCGCCCTCATGACGCTCTCGGAGGCCGGAGTGGCCGTCAACCGGAGGCGTTTCAGGCTGGCCGAAAAAGATCCAAATTCGCGCCTCGCCTTCTTTGTGAGCCCCCGCTCGGATCTTTCCCGGGCGGTGAACATGGATTTCAGCTGGCGGGGCGAAGCCGGGGAGGCCGTCCTCGTCGTAGCCGGAATAATAGGCTGGAGCGGAAAGGTTGAAAACGGCGCCGGCTTGGGAATCGTGAGCGTTCCGGAAAAAAACGGATTGAGGCTGATGGAGCTTCTCTTTTCTCTAAGCCTCCAGCTGGAAAGCCAGGGGGAGGTTTTGGAGGTGGACGAGTTTCTTAGGGAGCTGCGGATCGTCAAAAAAAGATGAGGGACGCTCTTTATTGGAACCGAGCGCTTTAACGCCGAACGCTTTAACGCCGAACGCTTTAACGCCGAACGCTTAAGAAATATTAATCCCTTCGTCCAGGAGCCGGATTTTCCCTCCCTTTCTTTACGCCTTTACGGTTCGGCGGCTTCCGGACTTTCAAGCTTTAGTCTTTCAAGCTTTAGTCTTTCAAGCTTGAGTCTTTCAAGCTTGAGTCTTTCGAGCTTTAGTCTTTCGAGCTTAAGTCTTTCGAGCTTTCAGGCTTGCGAGAATCAACGCTTCCATACTTCCGGTCTTTCCATCTTTCCCGCTCGCTCGTTTAAATTTTAAAAGACCAACGCCCGCTTAAGTTTTGGAAAACATTCCATCAAACTTTTTTAAGGGTTCACTTTCATGAAAAAGTTTCCTTCCCTTCCGTTCTTAGCGAAACGCCTAACCGCGATCCCCCTCTTTTTTGGAATCATCCTGACCGCGTCTTTCGGGTTGGCGGATTATCCGGAGCTGGAAAGGCTTAAAAACCTCAAAGGGGGAAAGGATCACCGGGCGGAGGAGAGCGCGGCCAGGGACAGAGCCCAGCTGGAGTCGGCCTACCGTCTGGCCGTCCAGACCGCGGCCAATCTCCGCTACCAGGAGATCCTCCACATGGTGGTGGAGCCGCGGGAAGAGGTTCTGGACTCGGTTTTCGATTTCCGCGGGCTGCTTTTGAAGCACGGGGAGATATCAGTCCTCCCGCCGGTCATAAGCGAGGCCGGGGAGGCTTTGCGGATAGACGAAGGCGGAAAGAGCGCAAGCTTCCAGACTAAAAGCTTCCTTTTGCTCTCCGGGGCCAGGATCGTCTCCGGCCCTCCCGACTGGCGCCGCTACCTCTATCTGGATCTAAAAAATCCCGAAGAGGTCCACCCCACCCTCCTCCCCGCCTCCTTAAAAGAGCGGGAGAGCTGGAAGGAGAGAATCGAGCGGGGTTTCCAGGCGGGGCTCGAGCAGGGGGACATCCTCTTTAAAAACCAGGTGGCCCTCCTCACCCGGGATTTTTTGGGCCTTCTCCTCTACGAGGAGCTTAAAGGAGAGAAACGCCTCAAAGAACCCTCCGTCAAGGACGGATCCCAGGAAAGGGTCTCCAGCCCCGAGGAATTGGTCCTGGGGGTCAAACGCTACGAGCTCGTGACGGGGGGATCTTTTTCGGAATAGGGCTTTTGAAACCATGAACCCAGGAGAATTGAAGTTTTAAAGGAGAAGGAAAGATGCCGGGAAAAAAAGAGCGGACAATCCTCGGGGCGAAAAAAGCGGCCCCGGACCAATCCCCGGGAAAGCCGGAAAACCCAAGCGGATCCGCGTCTTGGAAAGTTCCGGAAGGACCCTTCTTTCCGGAAGACCCGCGGGAACCATGGTCTTTGTCCCTTTTGGAGGAGCTTCTCGTCTTTCTAAAGAAGTCGGGCGGATCCGATCTGGTCATGAGCTCGGGTTCCCGGGCCTCCATGAGAATCGACGGCGTCTGGCGACGAACCGGGACCCGGGCCTTCACCGCCTACGAGATGGCGGAAAGCCTCAACTCCACCACGGGCGATCCCGGGGCGGCGTCCCTGGTCTTAAGCGGAGTCGACCACGACTACGCCTTCGAGGTCGGGCGCCTGAGAAGCGAGCGTTTAAGGTTCCGGGCCAACGCCGTGGCGGTGCGAAACGCCGGCGGAAACGGTTTGAGCCTCTCGTTTCGGCTCATCCCCCGGGAGCCGGCGCCCTTGGAGAGTCTGGAACTCGAGCCGGAGCTTTTGGACAACCTCTTTCCGGAAAACGGCCTGGTTTTGGTGACGGGCGTCATGGGCTCGGGCAAAAGCAGCCTCATGGCCTCCGTCATGCGGGAGATCGTTTTAAGGGGCGGAAGGCACGTCTGCACCTACGAGTCTCCCGTGGAGTTCGACCTTTCGGGAATGGGGGGTCCGGAGAGCCCCGTGGAGCAGACGGAGGTGCCGAGGCAGATAGCCGACTTTCCCCGGGCGGTGCGAAACCTCACCCGCCGGGCGGCGGACGTGGTCCTGGTGGGCGAATCCCGGGATCCTGAAACCCTGCGGGGCCTTTTGGAGGCCGCGGAGCTGGGGCTCGCCGTCTACAGCACGGCCCACACCCGATCGGTTTCCTCCACGCCCACGAGGATCCTAAACGTCTTTCCCCCGGAGGAAAAGAAGGGAATCGCCGCCTCCCTCTTCTCCTCTATCCGGGTCCTCATCCAGCAGAGGCTTCTTCCCCGCCGGGGAGGCGGGAGGAAGGCGGTGCGGGAGTATTTGGTCTTGGACGACTCCCTCCGGGGCGCGCTCGCGCGCGCCCCGGAGGGGAGGCTCCCCCTCGTCTTGGAGCGCATGGTCCGGGAAAAGGGCTCGCCTTTAATCAAAAGCGTCCAAAGGGAGTTGGAGGCCGGGGAAATCGAAGCGGAAAGCCTGCGAAAAATCGTCAAAGAGAAAGGGGCCGAATAATTGTCCGAAAACCTAAACCAAAACCAAAACGTCTGGAGCGCGAGCTCCCTCCACCCCAGGCTGTTTTTCCTCGACGCCAGGGGGGTCTTCCCTTTGGCCTTGTGTCTTCTTCACTGGTCCAGGGCGACCTTCGCCCTGGCCCTTTTGTCGGTTTCGATCCTCTGGGTCCTGGAGAGGTTGGGGATGCCTCCCAACGCCTCCCTCCACTATCTCCGGGCCCTTTTAGCGGGCTCTCTCAGACCCGCCGGAGACGTCCGGACCTGGAGAGTAAGGAGCAGGTTTTGAAGGAAAAGCGTTTAAACAAATCTTTCGTGTTTCTGGTGGCGTTCTTCTACGCCGCCCTGGTGGCCGGACTCTTCGTCCTGTTTTTAAACGTCCTCGCCCCCGAAAAGGACGCGCCTCCCAACGCGGCCGGCGCGGCCGGCGCCGCCGCCCTCCCCTTTCCCGGAAAAATTTTTCCGGAGGGGAACGAATCTTGGCGCGGGGGGGAAGCCGCGGCTTCCAAGGCGGCGGAAGCCGCCCCTCCGCGGGAAAGCGGGACGGACCCGCGGGAAAACCCGGCTTCAGCCTTTAAAGGAGCGCCGCGTCCTCCGGCCGCGGCGGAGTTTTCGGCCCTTTCCGGGATGGTCGAGGCGCTCTCGGGCGGGAAGGCCATGCTCGAGGACGTCTTTCTCACCGAGGAGGGACCGGCGGGCCTCGTCATCCGGGCCTACAGCCGAGTCTGGAAAGGACCCGTCGGAAGAATGGTTTTGGCCTTTTACTTTCCCGAAAGCGGGGTTTTGTCCCTGGGACCAGTTTTGGGTCCGAAAGGAGGAGTCATGCAGTCCAAGTATTTTTCCAAGGTGGCGGAAAGGGCGCTTTCCGGGGTTTCCGGAGTGGGGGACGAAGCCAAGAAGGATTTCTACGTCTTCATCGACCCCTTGTGTCCGGAAAGCCGCGGCTTTCTGGAAAGCCCGGAGTTTAAACGGCTGACCGAGCGGGGGCTCAAGCCCTTCATCGTGCCCGTGGCGCTTTTAAACGGCTCGCTTCCCTACGGGGAGAGCTATCTGGCGACGGGCTCCCTGAACCCCGACCCCGACGTCTTGACGCTGAGGAAGCTCATGTACGAGTGGATGGGAAACGAGGAGGACTACCTCAAGGACCCGGTTCCCGACGACCCCAAAAAGTGGCTCGGACCCTCCCGGGTGATGGAGAACACCTTCCGTCTCCGCTCCCTCGGCGTGAACGGAAATCCGCCGGCCAGCCCCTCCGTGGCCTACCGCCTGGATGGCGAGGTGAGGCTCGTGGCGGGACCTCCGGACGAAAAGGAGCTGAAACTCATGGAAACGAGCCTCTTTTCCCCCCTCCCGCAGGCGGGGGGGATTCAAAAAAACCGGGCCGGGAAGCATCCGAAAAAAGACGCCCGAGTTAAGGCGGGCGAGGCGTCGAAGGAGACCGAAGACGGCGCCCCGGGAAAAAGGGAAAAACCCGTGAGGAAGGCGGAAGAGGACGCCTCCGAAAGCCCCTTCGGCCCCGCTCCCCGTCCCTGAAGCGGGAGCGTTCGCCCCGCGGAGCGGAGGAAAAACCTCCGCTCCGCGGGCGGGATCCTTAACAATTGGCGGGCCGGGGGCTTCAACTCGATCGAAAGCGCCGCGCCGTTAAAGCGCCGACGCCCGTTCCGCCTTTAATCTCCAAAACCAGCCCGAGCCGGGCGAACCTCTCCGCGCCCCGGAAAAAGGCGGTTCCGGCTTTAAAAATCCGGAGCGCGGCCCGGGTGGGAAAATTCAAGCCGGCGGGAAGGAAAAATTCGTGGCGGTCCTCCTTTCTTCGTTATTAACGTATCTCGACTTTTGTAAAGAGCCGCCGGACCCTCGCGGGGACGCGGCCTTCATCTACCTGATCTTCGACCCTTTGGGAAAAACCACCTTCGATATGAACATCGAAAAAGACCTTCCCGGAAAGGATCTAAGGATGCGCTTCACGCCCGTGCACATGCTCCCCGGATCTTTAAGGCATGGCGAGCGTTTTTTAGAAACCGGAAAACTCAAAAGGATCCCCCGGGAAAAGGAGCCGCCCCAAGACTACCTCTGGGGCATAAACCGCTCCGACTATCTCCACTACGCGGACAGCTGCGCCATGGACGAGCGCCTGGAAGAAAAACTTCCCGCGATCACCTCCAAGGTGATGCGGAACACCGGCGTGTACCGCGCGCTCTTTAAACCGCTGATCGCCCCCGATCCCCCCTACATTTTATGGATGGACGGACCGACCCTTACGGGAAGACCGGCCTACCCTTCAACCCCGTCCGAAACGAGGTGGGCCCCCCTCCCCTACCAGGCGTGAAGACGCCTTTTGGAGTTTTTATGAAGAATCCATTGTTCGGAATCCGTTCGCCCCGCTTGAAAAAAACCTTTTCCAAGGCGCCCTCCCTCGGGCGTCCGCCCGCTCTTCGCGCGCTTTTCCTTTTGGTTTTCCTCTTAATCCTGATCTTCGCGCCCGCCCCCGCCAGCGCCTCTTGCGAGGCGGTGATGAAGAGCGCGGAGAGGAGGATGGAGAAGGAAAACGAAAGGGAGGCGGAAAGAAGAAAGGCGGGCTTCCCCGAAAAGGGGGCCGATGAAAGCTTCGTCGAAGAGTGTCTGGGGAGCGTCTACAAAGGAGGGAGCTTTCCCGGCTTTCCGCCGGTTCCGGACATCGGAGACGCCGTGAAGGATCTCTGCCGGGAGGCCAGAGGAAAGATCGCCGGAAACCGCGTTTTAAGGCTTTTCCCCTTCCCCGGGCTGGAAAAATCATCTCCTTTCAACGCCGTGCGGGAATGGCGGGGGGACCTTAACGAGGAGATCTGGGACGCTTTAAACCGCTACTGACCCCCCATGCGCGTTTAAAAGACGGATTTCGGGAAGCTCGTTTTAGGGAGGCTTTCACGAAAGTCGTTTCCAGAGGGCTATGAAATCGGCGCTCCCTCGCGGGGGAGCGCCAAAGGGAGGATGGCGCCTAAAGTGAACGGAGCCGAAAAGAACAAACCCGGCGCTCTGGGGGGGGCGATGGTCCTTCTGATAGCCCTCTCGCTTATCCTACCCGGGATTTGGAAAAAGCTGGAGCCGAAGGCCGCGCTCTTGAGCTTCCAAATCACGGGGGCTCTTTTGCGACCCTTAAGCCCGCTTTCCAAGGTGGAAAAGTTTCTCGAGGCCGGTCGGGAGCTGAAACGTCAAGGGAGGCTTGGAGACCCCGCCCTTTTCTGGTCCTTCGCGGGGTCGTACTACCGCTATTTCTTCCTCTTGGCGGAAATCATCCTGGCGCTTCGCATCCTCAAAACGGATCCGGGGAAGCGCTTCTCGAGGAGGCTCGACATGTGGTCCCTGGTGGAAACCAACGCCCGAAAGTTTCCCTGCCTGCGGCCCCTTTTAAAAACCGGCCCCGTAACCCGCATGTCGCCCGTCTCCGGACCCTGGGCGCTGGGCCAGACCCCGGCGCTGTTCGCGTCCTTGAACGGAATTTTGGGATTCGAAAAGGGCGGCCGCTACCAGCCGGAGGATTTCCTCCACCCCGAATCCGGACTGGCCATCCTCGACGCCCCCATCCTGGAGCGGACCAACCTCTTTAACGCCGGCCGGGCGGCCTTGGCCTTCGCCCGGCAGCTGGGACCCAGATTCCACGGAAAAATTTCCGACCTCCCCCCTCACCTGCGGGCGCTGGCCCTGGCCTTCGTCTGCCACCATCTAAACTTGAAGGATCTGGCCTTTAAAATACTCGACGAGCTTTCCACGAGCTGGGAGCCGGAAAAAAACACCGTGAAGCTGGAAAACCTGGCGGAATTGGAGGAGAGGTTCGCGGACTTCACCCACCCGGAGCTGGAGCTGCATCGAAGCTACCAAAACGTCTACTTCATGGCCCTTCTGCGCCTGGCCAGGAAAAAGGGCTCCCTTCCCTCGTCGTTGTGGCTATGGCTCAAGCCCGTCGACCGTCGCCTCTTCTACTGCCTCAACCAGGTGGGGGGGAGGGCCGCCTGGGCGGAGGGCGCCGGGGCGTGGTCGCATTTCATAACCGAGAGGAAAGCCGGACGCCCCCTAAGCGATCCCGTGATGGCTCCCGCGGCGCGGGCCTTGGAGGCGAGCCTCGTGACGGAGGGCTACCTGGACGAGGACCACGAAAGGGAAATCAAGGTTATGGACGTTGGCGAAACCGGATCCCGCCACGATCCCGAAAAAGATCAAGACCGCCGGCGCCTCCTTGGCGTCCACGACTCAAAGGAGGGCGTCAAAAGATTTCCCTTCATTCCCCGAGTCTTGGGAAGGGCGACCCTTAAAAACGGGGACGCCTCCGACGATTACCGGATCCGCGAGGAAGTCGAGCGCTCCCTTGAGGAGGTCCTCAGGCGCCTGGACGGCCGGAAAGAAAAAACCGCCCTAGATTCGCCCGCGTCCGCCGAAAGCGAAAACGCGCCCCCCATCGACGGGGCCCGTAAAGAGGCCTCGACTCCCTTTGGAGACGAAGCCGGCATGGCTCGGGAGGATCTTTTCAACATCCTGGAAGAGGAATACCTGAGCCGGGACGAAATTTTCGAAAACGACGACCAAGCGGACTTGGAAAAGGAGAGAGCGGATGACCTGGAAAGAGAACTCGAACTCCGATACCGAGAAGAGGAGGAATACTGGAGGGAAAAAGACGACCGCGCCGGAACAAAAGGAGTTCCACCGCCCGCGCCGGATTCTCCGGAGGAAGCGGAAACGGATTTTCGACTCCAGGGAAATAAAACCGCGCGAGGGAATGTTCCTAAAGACGGCTCCGGAGACGGAGGGCTTTATGAAAAAGAGGCGAAACGGAATCAAAACGCTAAGAGCCCTCGGAAGGAAGCTTTCGACTCTGGAGAGGCTGATGAAAAAGAGCTTGAGGGATCGTCCAAAGAAAAAAAATCCGGATCTTTTCCGGGGTGAAAAGAGTTGTCGTCCCGCTCTTAAAAATCGCCCGGACGCTTTAGGCGAAAACCAACCTTTCCCGCCCTATCCGGATGACGCGGAGATGTTTTGGGGTTTTTAACGAATCGATTAGCGAAAATCGAAAAGCGAAAACCGAAAATCGAGATGCCGCTTTTAGAATCGCTTTTCATAACCGGAGGGGAGAAAGCTCCTTTTAACTAAAACGCCTTAAATCGTCCCAAAAACCCGCCTCCCGCGCGAAAAACCTCCTTTCCGCCCGCGGGCGCTCCTCCCAAAAACGTTTCCGCGGGAAAACATTTTGAGAAAAGGTTTTCGTCCATAATTTTTTTAAAGAGGTTTTCCGCTCGAACGATTTTTTTAGAAAATTTTTTCCACCCCAAAAGGGGCGTTTTTAGAAACGTTTTTTCATCCGAAACGTTTTTTTTCGAAACGTCTAAACAATCGTCTTTTCATGATCCGCGGACCCCCGCGTAATACCCCCCCCCCCCCGCGTAAAATCAACGCTTCCCAAAAATTCGCCCCCGGCGATTTTGGGAAGCGGGTCTTCGAGCGGGCGCGAAGGAGAATCCATGTTTTTAAGCTCCGTTCACCACATCTACGGAATCTTGGATAAGATCGAGCCCGCGGCCGACCCGGCCGAGCGGCCCTTGCGTTTGACCATCAACGGCGCCCCGGGGGACGCTTTAAAGAAGATCCGCCCCGCCCTGTTCGAGATCTCCGTCTACGACCTCCGCAAGGTGGAGATGTTCAAAGAGAGCGGCCTGAAGGTTGGCGACCCCGTCCACGCCGAGCTTCGCTCCCTGTCCCTCGAGCCCCGCGTCTTTCATAAAGGGCTTAAGGACGCCCCCGTCATCTCCGGGCTCCTGGACGGATCGGGGGATTCAAGCCTCCGCCTGGGGACGCCCAAGAGGCGCTCCCTCCACCACATCGCCTGCCAGTACGTCGGCCGGGCCGTGACCGCCGGAGGGCGCGGGATCGTCTTCATCCGCGAGAACAACCTCTTCAGCCACACCGACTACTCCCTCGCCGTCCCCGACCAGATAGACGCCCTTTTGGCGGTCTTGAAGATCAAAAGCGGCGACGAGCTGCTCTTCGCGGCCTCCGACCTCCACCCCTCCGGACCCTCGGCCAAGACGAAGAAGCGCCGGATCCTGGGCCGGGGACTCTTCTTCCTGCCCCTCGCCGCCAAGAAACGCCCCTACGACAAGCTGCGCGAAGCCGTCTTCAAACCCGGCGGAGGCGAAAAACCCGCCGCCCGCCGTTTTCTTCCGCGGCGGGAAAGCGGCCACGAATACCGGCTGGAATTACGCTTCAACATCCCCGAGCGCCTCGAAAACGCGCGCCTCGGATCCTTCACCCTCCAGGCCCCGGCCCCTTTCGCCCCGGAGCCGAGGGGGCTTCCCGAAAACATCCCGCCCAAGGAAGGCGCCTTTCAAGGAGACGCCGCCCCGAACGCCCTCCCAGGCCCGCTTGAGACGCCCGCGGCGGAGGAAAACTCCGAAGAGTTTTCCGGCCGGATCCTCGAGGACGCCCAAATCCCGCCGCCGGCGGCCCGGGACTTTGAAAACTAGGCGCCATCGTCAAAGCGTGTTTCCAGGGACCATCCGAAGACGGGACGCCTCAGGCGTCTTTTCCGAAAGTTTCAAAGCCCTTTAACGGAAAAGCTTGAAAGCTCTTTTAAAAGAAAGCTTTCAGAGCCCCGCCTCGAAAAGGCGTCTCGGTTCGTTTCGGAGAGCCGCGCGCGGCCTTCCGCGGCTTAAAGTCCCTGGCGGAAAAACAGCTCTTCTTAAAACCCTTTCGCTCTTTTTTTAAAAACCTCAAACTCGATCGGACGCCGGCCGGGTCGGGCGCCGGCCGGACCGGCGCCCGATCTCCAATACGTAACGCCCGCGGACGGCCGAAAACAACGCCTTCGCTTAACCGATTCTTCAGCTTAAAACCCGAAACCAACGCGTCTTCAGCCGCGAAACCCTAAACCCTAAATCCTTGATCCTTGATCCTTGATCCTTGAACCGAAAAACCCCCGCGGGAGGGGTTCGGGAGAATTTATGTTTTTTTTCAAAAAGAAACCCGACGCCAGGGAGCTCAGGCTCCGGAAACGAAAAACCGAAATGGACGATTTCTTCCACTTCCGCCCTTTCGGCGTCTTCGACGTGGAAGAGGAGTTCGCGGCCGAAATGGGGGCCTTTTTGGAGGACGCCGTCCTGGAAGACGACTTCCACCACCCCATGGAGGATTTCCTAGAGGAGCTGTTTCACACCGAAGAGGATGAAATATGACGCCCGCCGGATTTACGGGGGGGCCTCCGGATCGCCGGGAGAGCCCCAGGCGCGTCCTGGTGGACGCGCTCATCCAGGAGCTTAAAAACGGAACCGCCCCCTGGCGCAAACCCTGGTCGGATAAATGCGCCCCTCCCTTCAATCCCGTCTCGGGCACCTGCTACAAGGGGATAAACCGCCTCATGCTCCTCCAGCGGAACTTCCTGGAACCCCGCTGGGTGTCTTTCAAGCAGGCCAAGGACATGGGGTGGCGGATCAAGAAAGGCGCCCGGGCCCAGTCCATCGAGTACTGGAACTGGGGGGAGAGGGTGGTGGTGAGAGACGAGGAGGGAAGGCCCTTCGCCGGAGAGGACGGACGGATTCTCACAAAGGAGGTCCCCCTCGCCCGGCCCCGGGTGAAGTACCACCAGGTCTTCAACCTAGACGAGGCGACCGACGGCTCGGGCGCGCCCCTTCCGCCCTGGATTTCCCCGGCCCCCTCCTGGGATCCGGTGGAGAAGGCCGAGGAGCTAGTCCAGGCCCTAGGCGCTTCCGTCCGCCACGATCAGCGGAACCGGGCCTTCTACGACTTGGAACGGGACCTAATCCACCTCCCCCCCAAAAGCTCCTTTTCCAGCCCCGACGACTACTACTCCACCCTGCTCCACGAGCTGGCCCACTGGACCAAGGCCCCCGGGCGCCTCGCCCGCGGAGGAAATCAGCCCTTCGGGAGCAAAGCCTACGCCCAGGAGGAGCTCCGCGCCGAGATGGCCTCCTGGATGCTGGGCATGGATCTGGGCCTCAACTACTCCCTTCCCCGGCACGCCTCGTACGTGGGCCACTGGATCGAAAAACTCGAGGAGGACCATCACGAGCTCTTCCAGGCGGCCTCCGAGGCCGAAAAGATAAAGTCCTACATCCTGGGAAAACTCACGGACTTCAAACCGCGGGGGGTGGAGCGTTTCACGCCTCCCTTGAAGGGAAAAGCCCTTGAAGCGGATCTCGGGGAGGGCCGGGCCGAACACGGCCTGGCCCTCCCCGGGGAAGGCTTGGCGATAAGCCAGGAGGATAAAACCCCCCGGGCCTCGCTTGTGAACTCCTTTTTCAGCTACCTCGTCCGTCCGGGCCTTTCGCGAGACCAAGAGGAGCGCTGGTTCGGGATCATGTGCGCGGTGAACTGGCTTAAGCCCAAGGGGATTTTAAGCGGGGAGAGGCTTCAAAGCTTCCTCTTCGAGGCCTCGAGGATCGCCGAGATCGCCATGGAGACTTTAAACGCCGATCTCCAAAACAAGGCGTCTCGAAACCTCAAAGAGATCCGCGCCCACAACGACTGCCTGGCCTTGATTCACCGCGCGCGGGATCTCGCCCTCCCCGAATTCGAACTCTCCCCGGCCCTCGATCCGGAAAAGCCCCGCTACGCCCCCCTCTCTTTAAAGAGGCGGGAAAAGGGCGAGGAATCCCTCGCCCTTTTTATCAACGGAACGCTCCTAACGGGCCTCTCCCCCGCCCGGGGCGAAAGCTCCCGAAACCTCGTGATCGATCTGGAAAAGAAGACCATCCTCGCCTCCTTCCGGAGCCGGAAGAACGCGGTGGATTTCGCCGCGGCCTTAAACTCCCCGGCCCGGCTTTACCTCGGAGAGGGACCTTTACGAGAATCCGAACGCTTAAGACTCGATCGGGGTCTTTCCCGCCCCTTGGGCGGAAACGGTGGCCCGAAGATCTTGAGCGAAAGGGAGATTTTGGACTTCTACGACCGCCTGGAGCGTCTGCGGTCCAACCAGCCGGACGCCAGCCGCCTCTCGGCGCGCCAGGAGAGGCTCTACCTCGAGCTCAGGCTTTCGGGGGACTGGAACCGCGAATACCGCCCCCTCCTTTTAGACGGCGTCCCGGAGGAGCTTTTGGCCGCGGTGAGGCTCCCCCTCTTTGAAAAGCTCTCCCAGCCGCTCCAAAGGGAGCCGGACTTTAAAGGCGCCCGCAGGCGATCGGACCCTCCGGACGAGGCGGGCGATCCCTTTCCGGCCGCGCCGTTTCCATCCTCCCCCCGGGCGGGCGGAATCGTTTCGGGGAAGGCGAAACGCCTCCAAGCCGAAGAAGCCCGTTTGGCGGCGGAAGAGCGCCCCCGTTCTTTCGACCCCGGGCCGAAAGAGGATTTCAGCTCCCCGGGGGGGGCGCCGGAAAGCCTTAAAGCGGAACTTGGACTTGAAGAAGGCGTCGACTCCGAAGGCGTTGCGAAGGACGGATCCGTCCGCGGACCGAAAGGGACGGAGGAGGAATCGCCTTCCTTGAAAGACGAAGAAAGCGAGGCTCCGGAAGAGAGGCGGCCTTTCGCTTTAAGGTGAGGGCTCGCTTGAAAAAGCCCCTTTTTCCCGCTCCGTTCGCGGCGCGGGCCTCCTTTCATTTCCTTACGGTTATTCGTCATTTCAGTCTTCGAGTCTTCCGCCCTTCACGTCTTTCAGCGTCACGTTCGTCCGGTATTCATCGTCACGGTCAATTCGGTCTTCGCGGTTTTTAGTCTTCGACAAGGCCGGCCGACTAACAAGGCCTTCCCGGGGAAGCGTTTCCTCCCGGGCGGAAAAACGCCGTCCGCCCCCCCGCGGGCGTCTTCGGGCTGTTTTCAGCTTCCCCCTCGGAAAGCGGAATTAGGATGCGATTATGAGCGCCCCAGCGGATCCCCGTTTCAAAGCCCGCGGCCCCCTTTATTCCCGGGCCCTTCTTTTTCCCGTTTTACTCTGCCTCGCCCTCTCTTTCCCCGCTTCGGGCTGCCAGCCCGGGAAACCGGAGGAGGGCGCGCGGGCGGGCGCCGGAAACGCCTCAAGGGACGCGGGCGAAATCGATCTGGGGGCCTCCTTTCGCGCCGCCAAGGAAGCGAGACGGGTGAATCCCCCTTTCGGAGAAAAAAGCGTCGCGGATCGCTTCTTAAAAAAAGCCCCCCGGAAAGCCGCGGAGGCGCGAAAGGGCGCGCCCGGCCGGAAAAAACCCGAAACAGGGGCCGCCGAAAAGACCCCGGACGCTAAAAACCGGGGCCTCGGGGAGGATGGAGACGACGGCGCGGACGCTGAAATCGTCTCCCTGGACGCGGGCGCTCCGGGCGAGGCGAGAGATCTGCGGTTCCGGATCCTCGTCGGCGGCGGGCCTCCGCCTTTCGGCTCCCTCTTCGAAATCAGCGGATCCGAAAACCTCTCCCCCGTCTTCCCCGGTCCCGCCCGAACGGGGCGTGACGGAGTGTTCGTCCTCCCTTCCGCGAGGATCCCCGACCCCGGGGCCCCCTCCTTTCTGCGCGTCCTTCACCAAGGAAGGGAGATAAGGGCGAGGGTGGGCTTGGCGGCCGCGGGCTGCGGAATAACCCTCGAAGAGACGCGGGAAAACCCGCGGGGATCCTTCGAACTCAAACTTAGGGCGACCTTTTCCGGAGGCGGAACCCGGGGGAAAAAGGGAAAAAACGTACGGGCGGACGGAAGAATCCCTTTGCGTTTTTTTAAAAACCCGAACTTCCCCAACCTGAGAACGGCGGAACGCCTGACGGACCCTTCCGGAAGGCTTCTCCTTAAAGGCCTGAAAATAAACGACCGCGAAGCCAGGATAACGGCCTTCGTCGCCGGAAGATGCCGGGCGGAATTTTCCCCCTTCCCCGAAAACGGCGACCCCGCCCCCCCCTCCGGCGAAAGCTTTCGGGAAGGCGAGGCCTCCCCCGGCTCGCCTCTCCGCGGCGCCCAACAAAAGGCGCCGGAAAAGAGCCGTGAAAACGCCTCCGGCGAAAAAGGCGATCCGCCGCGCCCCGGGGCGGCGGATGGATCGAGGGGATCCGTAAAAGGCTTTGGCGGGAACGAAACCAGCCCAGGCGTCTCCGGGCGGGCGAAGGCGGGCTTTTTGGAGGAAAAGGTCCTGGAGCTTTTGGACGAGACCGCCCGGAGCCTTCCCGCGGGCGGAACTCTTCCCGCAAAAGGGGGGAGGGGCGGAAACGCGCCGGACGCGGCGGACTTGGCGCTCCGGCGGGGTTCGGAGCGCCTGTCCGGAGCGCTGGGAGGCTGGTTTTCCCGCCACGGAAAGGCCCAAGTGGGCCTCTTTCTGGACCGGGACGGAAAGACGCGGGGAAACGCCTTTCTCCTCCAGCCCTTTTACGACGACTTGAAAAACACGGCCTTCCTCCAAACCGGCGCCCGGATCGGATCCGATCGGAAGAACCTCCATCTGGGGTTGGGCTTTCGGCGGAGGGCCGGGGAAAACTCCCTTATGGGCGCTAACCTCTTTCTGGATCGGGAAATGGAGGGCGGACATTTCCGGGGCGGCTTCGGGCTGGAGTTTTTTCACGATTTAACGGAAATTTCGGCCAACGCCTATTTCCCCTTGGGCCCCTTTCGGGAGTCGAAGAAATTCCCGGGAGCCTTGGAGAGGCCCGCGGGCGGATACGATCTGCGGATCCTTTCCGCTACGCCCTTTTACGACAAGGTGAAGCTCTCCCTGGCCTACGAGAGATGGCGGGGAAGCTTTCTGGAGGGAAGGGGTCTGGAAACGGCGTCCGCGGATCCCAAAAGAGCTTCCTCCTCTTTCAGCTACGGAGTCCGCTTCAATCCATGGAGGTTTCTGACCTTGAGTTTGGAAAAGTCCGCCGGCGGGGTTTCCCGCGGTCTTTCCGCCCGCCTTCTTTTCAACCTCGATTTCCTCCGCGGGGGCGCGGACGCCCCCGCGGGAGGGGGGCCCGGGGAGGGGGCGGTCGACTTGAACCGCTTCGAATTCGTGAACCGCCGCTACGATCTTCCTTTGGAATTCAAGGCGGCGAAGGAATACGTCGTAAGCCTCCATTCCCTCTTGGCGGGGACGGTCTGCCTCAAGGTCCAAAACAGCCTGGGCGTCCCCTGGAGACAAACGCCGGTCAAGATCCTCCCCCTTTCCCCGGGCTTTTCCATCCTCGACGAAGTCGCTTTAACAGAGCGCTCGCTCTTCACGACGGACGAGGGCGGCGTGGTCTGCGCCGCCCTCCGAAGCGGGGGGGAGGCCGACCGGGGGACGATTTTAGCGGAGGCCGGAGACGGTCGGGAGACTTTCACGCTCCCGCTCGATCCCGAAGGCGCCTCCCCCCCCCTCCCCGAGGGGGGGGCCGCGCGGGTGGAATACCTAAAAGAGGAGGACGGCGTCCACCTGTTTCGGGTGGTGGACGCCCGCGGGGAGCCCCAAAACGGAACGGGCGTCCAAGTCGCGGACGATTCCCCGGCGGTCCTGATCCTCGAGCCCGCCACCGAGACGGAGGCGGAGTTCTTCCTAAGCGGCCCGGACGGGATTTTCGGCTTAAAGGCGGAGTCCTCCGATCCGCGCCAGACGGAGGCGGTTCTCCTTATTTCCCCGGAAGGGGGGGAGCCCGCTCGGTTCGTCCTCCCCTTGAACCACCTTTTAAGCCTTTCCGCCGCTCCGACGGCGCTCCCCCCGCGCGAGGAGACGGAGGTTAAGTTTCGCCTCCTTTTAAACGGGAGGCCGCCGGCCCCGGGACTTCCGTACGTTTTAGCCGCCGAAAGCCCCCTCATTCGGGGCCTCCCCTTCGAAGGCTTGACCGGAGACGGGGATAGCTCCCCCGTCGTCTCCCTGGAGGCCCTGGCGGCGGGGGATCTGGGCCGGGTCGTCGCCCGGCTGGAGGGGCTGGAATCCAATCCGGCGTCTTTCACGGGCCTGGAGGGCGGCGACTACGTCTTGGAAAGCGCGGAAAAGGTCCTTTTCAAGGAGGAGGCGGGGGAGGTCTCCTTTAGGCTTTATTTCAACGGCTCCCCTTTAGGGGAAAACGCGGCGGTGGAGCTGATCCAGATCGTCCCCCCCGGCGGCCGCCCGGCCCTCGGGCTGGAGAACCCCTATTTCACCGACTCCCTCGGATTCGTCGCCGTTAGGGAGTTGACGCCCCGGGGCGAGGGGGACGCGCTGGAAATCCGGGCCCGCGTCATGGGGAGCCTCACCAACTCCGTCTTTTTCAGCCTTAAGGAGAGGGAGCGCGTTTTAAGCCTCCAGGCCGCCCCCAGCGGGCTGGACTACCCGCTCCCGGCGGAAATCGTCCTCTTTCCGCTCATGAACGGGGAGAGGCTTCCCGCCGGAACCGTCTTAAGTTTGAAAGGCGATCGGGAGTCTTTTCAAAATCTTCCGGAAAGCGCCCCGGTGAACGGGGACGGGGAAATAATCCTCGGAGGCGTCGTTCCCTTGAAAGCCTCCGGAACCTTGAAGCTTTGGGCGGAGAGCGGAACGCTCGTTTCCAACGAGGTTTATTTCGAGATCCGGGACTATGGCGCCTACTCCCTTTCGGCCTCCCGGGACGCCCTCGAGCTGGGCGAGCCCGTCGAGGTGGTTTTCAGCCTCTTTCATGACGAAACGAGCCTTCCGGAAGGCGCGGAAGTGTTTTTAATCGAGGAAAACGCCGGCGACTTTTCCGGCATCCTGAACCCCTATCTCACCGACTCCCGGGGAAGGATAATTCTCGAGGCGCTGGCCGCGAAAAGATCCCCCGGTCCCTTGAAAATCAGAGCCCGGATAAACGGGCGCCTCACGAACCCGGCGATCTTCCAGGTGACGGAAAAGGCCCCCTCCACCCTCACCCTCACCGTGAGTCCGGACGCGGTTAAATTCCTGGAGGAGAACGCCGTCCGCTTCGACGTTCGCCTGGACGGCCATAGGCTCGAAGCCGGAGACGGGGCGGAGTTTCTCTTCTTGGCGGAGGAGTTTTTAAACCTCCCCGCGGAGGGGACGATAGACGCCTCCGGCTCCATAAACGTTTCGAACCTCGTCCCCTTGAAAGAGGGTCTTTTAAGCGGGATCAGGGTTTCCCGGGCCGGGTTGGTCTCAAACGAGGTGAGGCTGATCTCCCTCAAGGACGGACCCTTGACCCTCGCGGCCGATAAAAACTCCCTGGAGGCCTTGAAACCCGAAAGGGTGCTCTTCACCCTCAGCCACAAGGGCGTTCCCCTGCCCCGGGGAGTCCCCGTCTCCTTCCAGGAGGACTCCCCGGGGGGCTTCGCCCCCCTGGGGGAGGGATACCTCACCGGCGAGGGGGGGACGGTGGAGGTGGGGGATCTAACCGCCTTGAAAAGCTCCGGCCAGTGGGGACTCCACGCCCTGGCGGGGGGGGTCGCCACCAACTCGGTCTCCTTCGCCCCGTTTTCAAGCGGACCCCTGGCGTTGGAGGCGGCGCCCGCGATTCTTCCCTTCCTGCGGGAGACGGAGGCGCGGTTCACGGTCGCGCTTGACGGGATCCCCCTAGAAAGCGGAGAGAGGCTGAACCTCCATTTCGACGCGGGGGATCTCGCGGCCGGAAGCCTGGAAGTCGTGGTCGGAGCCGGGGGGGCTTTTACGGAGACCTTGAAGCCCCTTTCGCCCCTGGGCCCCCTTCCGGCGAGGGTTTCCGCGGGAAACCTCGGATCCAACGAGGTCTTCTTCCAAGTCCTGATAGATCCCGACGCCTTCTCCGTGAAGACGAAGATGAATCCGGATCTTTCCGGCTCCGAAGGCTACGCCGGTTTGGAACACCCGGTGGATTCCTGCGCCCTCTTCCAGGCGGAGTTCCAATTCAGCTACCTGGGCCTGCCCCTGGCCAACACCCCCTTGCGGATCTACGGCCTGGGCTTCCGCGGCGAGGGGGAGCTCCTCGAAACCGACGGGGAGGGGAAGATCCGTTCCGAAGTCTTCTACGACGCCCTTGACGAGGACTACTTCCTGGAGCATCCCAGCTACCGGGCCCTCCTGGGCGAAACCTGGATCCCCTTCGTCGGACCCGAACCCGCGAGCTTCTTCGAGTGCCCGTGAAAAAGCCGCTCCCCGCCCGTCCGGCCTTCGGCGGCGAAGGCCGGACGGGCGGGGCTTATCGATTCCCGGCCCCGGCCTCGCTCCGGAGCCTCGGGCTCGCGGGATTTCGAAGAAAAGGGGCCCCCCCCTGGATAATCGGGCCGGAGGGAGGCTTTCGGCCGCGAGCGGGAAAAACGAACAAAGGAGGCGAATTTTGCGCCACGCCCCTCCCCTCAAGGGCCTGGATCCCAAGGAATGCGCCGACCGCCGGAAGCTCGCCCGGGACGTCCGGAGCCTCTCCGCGAGGCTCCTCGCCTTCCTCGGAGAGCGGGAAAGGCTTTCGCCGATCCTCTTCATCCTGGCCCTTTCCGGCTTCCTTTTCCCCTCTTTAAGCTTCCCCCTCTTCTTCTTATTCCTCCTCCTTTCCGCGAGGTGCCTGGTTCTTTCCGGAAGCCGGGGGCTTCCCTTCCGTTTGCCTTCCGAGGCCGAAAGGGCGGATCCCAACTCGCCCGGACCCGGGCACCGGAGTCTGAACCGGGCCGCCGGGGTGATATTTCTGGGAAACGATAAAAGCGTGGGCGCGGAGCTGTGGCTGGAGAACAAGGACATTTTAGCCCACATGCTTCTTTTGGGCACCACCGGCTCGGGGAAGACCGCGGCTTTGACCTCCCTGGCCTTCAACGCCCTGGCCACGGGATCGGGTCTTTTCTACATCGACCCCAAGGCCGTCTCCCGGCTCAACATGGAGATCTGGCAGATGGCCAGGATGCTGGGCCGCGACGACGATTTTCGGGTTCTAAACTACGCCACCCGCGACCCCGGATCCAAAACGATCCGCCTCTCCAACACCATGAACCCCTTCGCCCTGGGACACGCGGACGCCCTGGCCCAGGTCTTGGGATCCCTCATCCCGCCCTCCCACGGTTCCGGAAACTCCATCTTCGCCGACAAGGCCATGGCCTTGATCTCCGGCTTGATGTACGCCCTGTGCGACCTGAGAGACAAGGGCGAGTTGAGGCTCTCGGTTAAAAAGATCAGGGAACGCCTCTCCGCCTCCAAATGCCTGGAGCTTTTAGGCGATCCCAGGCTTTCGACCGCGAGCCGGGAGGCTTTGAAGGCCGCCCTCTTGAACTGCAACTTCTCGGAAAACGCCTTCGTGAACAAAAAAGAGCAGCCCCAGGCCTTCTACGAGCAGTACGGCTACGCCCAGAGCTACTTCGGTCGGGCCCTTTCGAGCCTCACCGACACCTACGAGCACATCTACGGGGTGGAGAACGGGGAGGTGGACTTCCAGGACGTGATTTTGAACCGGCGGATCCTCCTCGCCCTCCTCCCCTCCATGGAAAAAAGCCCCACCGAGCTTTCAAGCCTGGGGAAGATCACCCTCTCGAGTTTGAAAAACGCCGCGGCCACCGGATTGGGGCTCGCGATCGAGGGCCGGGCGGAGGATGTCCTATCCTCCCTGCCCACGGATTTCCAGGGGACGGGTCCCTTTTTAAGCGTCGTGGACGAGTACTCGGCCATAGTGACCCCGGGGTTCGAGATGCTTTTAACCCAGGGCCGGGGCCTCGGCATGGCCACCATCGTGGCCAGCCAGGACTACGCCGGAATAGTCGAGGCCGACCCCAAGGGGGCGCAGCAGATAGTCGCGAACACCAACGTGAAGGTTTTCATGAAACTGGCCGAGGCCGAGAAGACCTGGCAGCTTTTAAGCGGCCTCGCGGGGGAAGAGCTGGTGATGGAGACCGGAGGCTACAAGCTGGACTCCGACTCCGCCTTTTCCGTCTACCGGGACGCAGCCGGTTCTCAAGCCGTGAAGCGGCCCCTGGCGGCCTTGAAGGATCTCCTGGAGCAAAACGAGGGGGAGGCCCACTGCCTCCTGGGCGCTAAATTGGCCCGGGCCGACCTCTTTCACGCCGGAGTGAAAGTCGAAGGGGCCGTCATGAGGGTCCCCAGGCTTTTGGAGATGGATCCCTTAACGGACGGAAACCACCCGGCCCCGGCGTCTTCCAAGGAGCTTCAACGGCATGCGAGCCGAGGCGAGACCGACCCCTGAGGAGGGGCCTCGCCGCGGACAGAAGCGGGAATCGTGACGAGGGGATTATGAAACTCGAAAGGGAGCGGACGGGCGGGGACGGAGAGGCGGAGGCGGCGAAGGGGAACGGAGAGGCGGGGCTTTGCGGAATCGACCAGTCGAGCGGGAAAAACCGGGGGGAGGATTATCACCGGGAAAAATGGGAAAAGCGGGAAAAGGTGGAAAAACAGGGACCATCGACCGAAACGAGCGGGCGATAAAATGGCGGCTTCCAGGTTTTTCCGAAGGTCGAAGCCCCCTCCCTCAAAAGCCTAAGCATCGGCGCCGGCCGAAATCTTTTGGCCTTGGGCGCCGCCTCGGCGATTCAAAGGGAATGAATGCGCTTCGGGCCGGTGAGGAGCGGGCGGAAAAATCGTTGCGTCAGGCGCCGCTCGCACTCCGTCATCGGAAAACGGCGAGGGAAAGATTACGCGCCTGAGCATCTCAGGCGTTGCCGATAAAAGAGCTCCTTTTAGGCAAAATATGAGCGTAATACGGATCTAAATACTTTTAATTAAAATATTTATAATAAATATACTAATATTATTGATATATACATACTATTTTAAAATAAAAACTAATAATAATTGTGTTAATTTTTAATTACCACAAAAATCAAACACGCCGGACTTTTCCTGCTTTAAGCTTTGACATCTTTACCCAAATAGAGTAGTATTAACTAGATTGCTACAACATATTGTCCACAAATTTTTATTGTCAAAAAAAATAAACTATACTATACTTACAAATGCAGCATGTCCGGTATCGTAATTTATTATCCTTTTATCCCTTATTTTAAACATTTTATATTAAGTTATTTTTATTATATATATCAATATTATTTTTATTTAATATTAAATAATTTATTTTCATATTTTTTCTACAAGTCAGACACAACGCATCGCCGTCACTTTTAAAGAAACAACCATCTTTCATTGGATTTGTCTTATGACACACTCACAACCAAATTTAATGAATAAACCAAGACATATATCCCTTTTTTCTGGGTGCGGCGGGCTTGATCTCGGTTTTGAGCAAGCGGGATTCAAGCGTGTTTGGGCAAATGATTTCGACAGTGACGCGCAAGCCGTGTATTCCCTCAATTTAGGCGAAATAGATAAGCGGGATATCGTCACTATTATAGAAGATGAAATACCTGACGGAGATATACTTACTGCGGGATTTCCATGTCAACCATTTTCAAACGCTGGAAATAGAAAAGGCATCATGGACCCACGCGGAATGCTTTATAAAGAATGCTTGAGAATTATTAAGAAAAAAATGCCAAAGGCCATTCTTTTTGAAAATGTGAAAGGTTTATTGTCTACGCACCATTCTGACGGAAGAAATATAGTTGATGTTATTAAAGATGATTTATCTAAAATAAATTCTTTAGGTTATAATGTAACTCATGAACTTGTCAACGCTTCCGATTATGAAGTTCCGCAAAATAGAGAAAGAGTGTTGTTTGTTGGCATTCGTAAAGATTTAAATCTATCTTTCGAATTCCCGTTTAAACTTAGAAAAGACCAATTGACACTCCGTCATGTATTAAGTGTAACTAAAGATATTCCAGACCAAATAGACTGGCCTTTATCGCCTCAAGCTTCACAAATGGTTAACTATATTCCTGAGGGCGGATCGTGGAAAGATGTTCCATATGAGTTCCTAGCGCCACGTTTTAGAAAAATCAGGGATAACATGAAAAAATATCATTCCCCTAATTTCTATAGACGCTTCTCTCGCAATGAAATATGCGGCACTATAACGGCTTCCGCACAACCGGAAAATTGCGGTATTATTCATCCTACTAAAAATAGGCGATTTACTATCCGAGAAATCGCACGCATTCAAACTTTCCCTGATGATTTTAAATTTATTACAAAAACTAATCGTGATATTGTAGCTATGTATAAGCTTATTGGAAACGCCGTTCCAGTTACTTTAGCTTATCATATAGCATTGTCTATTATGAAACAAGTCTTTAAAAATCCTAAACAAAAATTAAAAAGAGAATTGTTTTAATGGATACGGATAAAGCGTATTTATTTGGTTTAATTATCGGAGGCAGCGTTTGGGGTAGCGCCAATGATAATTTTCAAATTCGTCTACCGTATAGGAAATGGGGCTCGTTACAGCACAATCCACAAAGAGTTGGCGAAATTGGGTATGATATTATGAATGTTGTCATACCAATGTTCGAAAATAAATATAATATCAATGCAACCTATAAACAAAATGAATATGAATGGCTTGTTAAATGCAAAGGTGATTTAACAAACTTAAAACAAGATTTATTGTTTTACGGTATAGCGCCGGAAGGGAAAATACTTAAAACAGTAAAACTAACTCCGATTATTTCAGAACTCGTTGATGATAATTTAAAACGTCGATTTATTGCAGGAATTGCCGATACTATATGCAGCATCAGCCCTTCACATAGACGTTTTACCGAACAATTTCAAATACTTTCTTTTGAGATCTCAGGGTTCAACTACCCTTTAGTTTGCGATCTTTGCCGATTGCTATATAGTATAAATTGCATACCCGATCAAATACTTTGGAATCATCCAAATTTTCATTCTGGAAATGATCCATTTTATTCTAGTTGGAAGAAAGGATTTAAATTAAGAATTCAGCTTGACACTTTTGCTGAATATGGATCATTCGCTTTTAAATCTTGCATCGAATCAATGCGTGAAAATTTACAATTACAAAAGCAATCTCATAATTTCGTCTTATGTCCAGATCGAAAACTGAATGTTAGACCAGCTTGTATCCACCCGGCAGAACATGATATTCTTTTACCAGATAATATTCGAGGTGCTCATTATTTACATAATCGGCATGTTTGCGCAGTATTAGGTTGCGAAAACGCTCCGTATGAACAAGTAAAATTATTATTTCAAAAATCAGGGAATTATATAATTCCTTTTCCTATAATCCATAAAGGAACAAAAGAAGAAATTGAAAATATTATTGCGAATGAATCATTATTTTCGAAACGCCAATATCATTCTAATACGATAAAAATAAAAAAATTATACGATCTATATCAAAAAAATCATAACTATTTAATATATGGTTCTAAACCTAAAACAGGTTATCCGATTGTTAACGTTTTGAAATGCGTAGATTATCTCATCTCTGATAAGTTCGAATTAAGTAATAAACGTTCAAAGGGAAAATTTATCGATAACGTGAAAAAGAAAATTGACTTATTTCCTGATATTTCTGTTAAAATAAAAGTCCCTAATTTACTTACTCCATTAGTTATCTATCATAAACAACTAGGCTCATTAGTCGGAGCTTATAATCCTCAAGTTTACCAAAGATTGGTTACTGTATCTCCTGAGAATAAATATAAACTTTTAGTTCGCGCCATTACAGAAAAGGATTTAAATAATGCCAGATGAAGTTTCATATTATAAAGATATACAAAAATTTATTGAAATTCAATTAAAAAGTAATTTTAAAGCCAATAACATCAAAAATGTAAATATCTTTTGGGGTATTGGAGAGTTAAAATCTAATCTCCAAACTATTATTAAAAATAACCCTTCAGAATGTTCCTGTGCGAAGCATTATGCAGAAACTATTTCTCCGCTGAATGTGGATATTTTTGCTCTAATTACAGACGCTAAACATTATGAATTATTGATACTTGAAATTAAAAAGGTCAAAAGCGTTGGGTTGCATGAATGGTCTCAATTGATAGGATATTGTCTTGTTTCTGGAGCTAAATACGGAATATTGTTAAATATTAACAACAAAACCAGCACACGTTTATCCGAATTATTATTTTTTAAACACCATATGTCTCATATTAAGACATTAATTGACAAAAAAGTTTATGAACATAATTTAGGTCTTATGTATTGGAATTCTTTCACACAAAATTTTGAATATTCCAACCTTGGCGAATTAAAATCACTTTCGGAGTTAAGTGAAAAATTAATAATTGAGTTTTCAAATTAATCGCAAGTAAAATAACTATATACAAATTTTGCTACAGCTTAAGATATCTTACTTCTAAAATTACATTTCTTTAAAAGGTTTGTCCGCAATATGATGTTATAAAAATTAAAGAAAAATAGATTCTAATTTTTTATGTATAAATACTCCAGCGGTTAAATATTACAAACTGCCAAGTATAAGGCTAGTGATACTAACCTATGATATTCTAACTTTTACCCGCCGGGGTAATACTATAAACAAGATATAAGCACCTAAGAGGCCTGACATAAATAAACTTTACGTTTTAAATAATCATACTATTTCACACTCCTTAAAATTGATTAGAAATTATTGTTATTAATCTAATATATTAACCAGCTGCTTTTATTTCACTCTGATACTATCAGCTAGAAAAATTTTAAAGATTATTTTTGCCCAACCACTAAAATAATTTAAAAATACTGATTACAATATTAATAAAATCAAATAATGACGATAATATGCCTTTTTTTTATTAAACAGCATAAATTAACAAATATAGTACTAAATTATATTACAGAGAAACACTCTTCAAACGAAATATATCATCGCAATATTTCACAAAAAGAGGCAACATAAAACTGACATACCTAAAAAATTAAATAGTACAAGATTCAAGGAATATGCGACCAAAATATTTTAATTAGAAAATTTTTTCAGCCGCAAAATTCTAGTACCTGCGGCAAACAGTAGCGTATGGAGGAAAAACTAAAAAATATCTAAAATATTTTGAATAAATCGTTTACTAATTGAGCGATTATATATATCGATAATCATGACTAAATAAATACCAGATATGGATAATTTGACTAAAAAGAGACGGAGCTGGACCATGTCGAGGGTGCGTTCTAGAGACACCGTTCCAGAAATGTATATCCGTTCATCTCTCTTCCGCCGCGGATACAGATATAGAGTCAACTACCGCTCCGTTCCTGGAAGTCCAGATTTGTATTTCATCCGTGCGAAAGTCGCGGTGTTCGTTCATGGCTGTTTCTGGCACGGTCACGCCGGATGCCGGAACGCGCGCCTTCCCAAATCCAGAGTAGATTACTGGACGGCCAAATTTCAAGCAAACATAAAGAGGGACGGAGAAGTCAAAAACAAACTCCTTGACAAAGGGGTACGGGTTCTTGTAATCTGGGAATGCACAGTAAAAAAAATGATGAAAAATGCGAGGATTCATTACTCTGTGATGGAAAAATTCGATAACTTTTTTCACAGGAACCTTAAGCGTTATGCCGAAATTTAAAAGAGTCCATAGTGACATCCGCCGCCTGAAAGTGAATATTATTCCGGCGGTTAAATATTAACTAACTATATACGTAGAGATAAATTACTTTATTTGATTATTATAACTATTTCCCGCCGGAGTAATAAATATATATTTTAACATATCATCACAATATTTTTAACTTTTAAAGGAGCTTAAAGGGTTTGTCCGCTATATGATGTAGTATAATTTACACAAATTCCTGTTGTTTAAAGGGTAAATTAATGTTTTAATACTGTATATTTCTACTTATATCAGAATTTTAGTCTTATGCGAGATATATGGTAAAACTCGAATTCTAATATTTATTGTTTTCTAGTACATCATAATTGCGGACCAACCCATCTTAAAAAGGTTTTAATGGGTGGAGCAGTGAAATGATACCCTCTTTCACCTCCAAATTTGTAACGCGCGGAAAATACAACGGCTCTCCCACTCCTTCAACTCTCGCCACCGTCAAATAACCCGCCTGAAACAAAAGAGTCAGGGGATCTTCTATTCCTGATTCGAGTTGAATAATATTTGAAACGTCGGTGACGCTTTTTCCGTCTTTAAGATCGCCTAAACTGATAATCCAGGATTCAATCATCGCTGGCGGGAAAGCGGCGTTCTCTCCGGTCGCGGCCCAATAATTATCAAACCGCGTATTTTACATGGCCGTAAGGATGGACCAAGGATTTAAAACTCTTGTTTCACCGTCCCATGAGTAGCCGTCATACCATTCGAAGATCGCGTTCCTGACATCGGACGCGGCGTCGTTAGCGTGGTAAAAACCAGTGGACTTCAAGCGCGCGAGAGCGCGCTCCATATATCCGTAAAACAGATCATCAAGTTCCTCATAAGTGAATCCGCATATCGCGGCGTAATTTTCATCGAAGTCAAATCCAGCGCGTCATTCAATGCGGAATAAAACGCAAAACCACCGAAATTGCCAACTCCGGTCAGAAAGGTGAAACACCTTTGAGCTTCCACCGCCTCGAGCCCATTGTAAAAATCAGCGATAGCCTTCAGCATGACGCGAGCGATCTCGGGATTATGCAAATTGGATAGTATCGGCGCGTCATAATCGTCTATCAATACGGCGACTATTTTTTTGTATTTGTGGTGAAGTTCGCAAATTAACGCGAGAAACAAGTCAAGAGGCGCGCCAACCGGAAGCTTGACGTTTTCCGCTTCCGCTTTATCTTCGATATCCCTGATCAAAGAATCGTTCATCCCATCAACGCCGACCGCGCTAAGTTCGTTCATGCTGAAGCGAATAACCGGGTAAGGCTCCCATTCGTAGTACGATCGCTCTATCCAAAGCCCCTTGAAGATCTCCCCGCGCCCTAGGAGTATTTCATTTAAGGCGCTTACTAAAAGCGTTTTCCCGAAACGCCTGGGCCGGGATAAAAAATAAGGGACGTCATCTCGCAGGAGATCGTCAAACAGTTTGGTCTTGTCGGAATAAACATAGTCCCTGCCTCGGAGCCGGGCGAAATCCGCAACGCCTACGGGAAGCCGTTTCATATATTTCCCTCGCCTTTTTAAGGGATTTTCGTCCCGACGCGGGCATGTCGCGCGATCCGACGCCGTTCTCCAGTTATTCCACCAAAAAAGCGTCCTGTATCCGGAGCGCGCTAATGGTCCTTCGCTGTTTTAAAATTTAACATAATCATACTCATTGGGCTATGGATAATAATATCATTTCCCATATTTTGCACACTAGCGCCAATCGATTTTCAAAACCGAATTTTTCCCGCGCGCGTCAATATTTCGTTCAACGCCCTTTGTCCGGGACGACATTCTCGAACTACTTTTTTCACCACGCGGCACCCCGGCCCGCCCTCGGCAAACCCCTAAACCCTAAGACCTCGAAATAATCCCAGCCCCGGGACGACTTAGACCCCGGGAGAACTCGGAGAATTCGGAGAGTCCGGCGAATCCGGCGCGGTTTTTTTAAGCTCCACCGCGTCCTTTCTGGGGGGTCTCGCTCCGTAGAGGGGGACGCCCCGCCATTCGTGGAAGAACTCCCGGGTCTTCTGAAACATGGCGTAGACCAGGGGGATGATGATGAGTCCGATGGTGACGGCCGCGATCATGCCCCCGAAGACGGCGATGGAGACGTTTTGGCGGCTGGCCGCCCCCGGACCGGTCGCGAAGACCAAAGGGAGAAGTCCGGCCAGGAAGGCCAAAGACGTCATGATGACGGCCCGAAAGCGGATGAAGGATCCGCGGGCCGCGGCCTCCCTAATGGTGTCGCCCTCCTCTCGGGCCACCTTCGCGAACTCCACGATCAAAATGGCGTTCTTGCTGGCCAAGGCGATGAGGGTCACTATCCCTATCTGGACGTAGAGGCCCATGCTCAAGCCCGTCAAGGCGACGGCCATGGAGGCGCCGTAGATGGCGGCCGAGATGGAGACGATGACCCCCATGGGGATGGTCCAGGACTCGTAGAGGGCCACTAAAAATAGATAGGCGAATAAAAAGGAGAGGATGAAGATGTAGATGGTTTGTCCCGCGGACTCCTTTTCCTGATAGGTGGATCCGGTCCACTCGTAGCCCATGTCCGGAGGGAGCGATTTCGCGGCGTTCTCCATCGCGGCGATCCCCACGCCGGTGCCCAAGCCCGGAAAGACCGATCCCATGACGGTCACGGATTTGTTGTTGTTGTAGCGGGTGATGTTCTGGGGTCCGGTAGCCATGGTGAGGTCGACAACCGAGGATAAGGGCACCATGTTCCCGTCCTTGGAGCGCACGTGGAAGCCTAAAACGTCCTCCACCCTCTCCCGGCTGAAGGCGTCCCCCATGAGCTTCACCTGCCAGCTTTTGCCCTTGTGGGTGAAGTCGTTCACGTAGTAGCTTCCCAGGATTATCTGCATGGTCTGGTAGACGTCGCTCACCTGGAGGCCGAGGGAGACGGCCCGGTCGCGGTCCAAAGCCGCCTTGAGCATGGGGGTGTCGGTGTTGAAGAAGGTGAAGGCCATCATCATGCCGGGCTCGGCCATGGCCGTTCTAATGAACTTACCGGCCTCGAGGGCCAGATCGGAGGGGTCCCGGCCCTGAAAATCCTCCAAAATGAACGAGAAGCCCCCCACCGAGTCCAAGCCGATGATGGCCGGAGGCGCGAAGGCCTGGGCCGAGGCCTCCGGCAGGGTGGCCAATCTTTTGGTCACCTCCATCTGGATGACCGGCAGCTGCATGTCGGCCTCCTTGCGCTCCTCGAAGTCCTTCAGCCCGATGAACATGAAGGCGGCGTTGTCCTGCATGGAGCCGTTCACGATGTTTATGCCGGTCACCGCCATGATGTTCTCCACCCCGGGCACCGTCTGGAGCAGATCCAGGGCCTTCGCGAGGACGTCTTGGGTCTTGTTGAAGGAGGTGCCCTCGGGGAGGCCCATCTGCACCACGAACATCCCGTTGTCCTCCTCGGGGAGGAAGCCGGAGGGCGTCATGCGGAAAAGGCCGTAGGCTGAAAACAGGCAGACGCCCGCCACCACCAGCCCGAAGGCGGATTTGCGGAGCAAAGTCACCACCAGGGAGTGGTAACGGTCCCGGGTGCGGTGGACCAGGCCCTGGAACTTCTCCACCAGGAAGTTGCGGCTCCCCTCGCCCGGCTTCATGAAGACGGCGCACAGCGAGGGGGAGAGGGTGAGGGCGTTGAAGGCCGAGATGAGCATGGCGACGGAGATGGTCACCGCGAACTGCTGGTAGAGCTTCCCCGAAAGCCCCGGAATGAAGGCCACGGGCACGAAGACGGATAAAAGCACGAGGCTGATGGCCACGATGGCCCCGGTTATCTGCCGCATGGCCTTGATGCTGGCCTCCCGGGGAGGGAGCCCCTCCTCGCGCATCACGCGCTCGATGTTCTCCACCACCACGATGGCGTCGTCCACCACTATGCCCACGGCCAGGACCAGGGCTAAAAGGGAGACCGTGTTGGCCGTGAATCCCAAGGCCGAGATGACCGCGAAGGTGCCGATTAAGGAAACCGGCACCGCGCACATGGGGATCAAGGTGGTGCGCCAGGAGCCTAGGAATATGTACACCACGAAGATGACGAGGACCATGGCGATGCCGATGGCCTTGAAGACCTCGCCTATGGAGGCCCTGACGAAGGAGGTGGCGTCGAAGACCTGGATGAAGTCCAGATCCGGCGGAAACCTATCCCGCACGTTCTCCAAAACCGCGTCCACCTGGTTCGCGGCCTCCACGGCGTTGGAGCCGGTCTGCTGGCTGAGCATGACGCCGGTGGCCCTTTGGCCGTGGTAGAGGCCCAGAGGCGAATACGACTGGGTCGAGAGCTCCACCCGGGAGACGTCCCCCAGCCGCAAAAGGCCCCCTTCCTCGTCCACCCTTAAAATCACGTCCTCGAACTCCTCCACGGTGGAAAGGCGCCCCCGGGCGGAGATGTTGAAGTGCAGCTCCTGGTCCGGAGAGGTGGGCGGGCCGCCTATCTCCCCCACCGCGGCCTGGATGTTTTGAGAGTCCAGGGCGGAGACCAGGTCCGCCGGGGTGAGGTTCAAGGAGGCCATGCGCTCGGGGTCGAGCCACACCCGCATGGAGTAGGTCTCGCCGAAAAAGTTGATGCTCCCCACCCCGGGCACCCGGGCCAAAGGGTCCACCACGTTCGCGGAGACCCAGTCGGAGACCTCCAGGGGGTCCATGGAGCCGTTGGGGGAGTAGAAGATGAAGGCCTTTAAAAAGGAGGACGTGCTCTTGTCCACGGAGATGCCCTGGCGGGTCACCTCCTGGGGCAATAGGGGCTCGGCCTTTTTTAAGCGGTTCTGCACGTTCACCATGTTCAGATCGGGATCCGTGCCGATGGCGAAGGTGACGGAGAGCTCGTAGGAGCCGTTGTTGGAGGACTGGCTGGACATGTAGAGCATGTTGTCCACGCCGTTTATGGAGTCCTCTATGGGCTGCGCCACCGTGCTCTCCACGGTCTCGGCGCTGGCCCCGGGGTAGGAGGCGGCGATGTTCACCTGGGGCGGCACGATGTCCGGAAACTGGGCCACCGGTATGCGGGAAAGCGCCATCAGCCCGGCTATGGTTATGACCAGGGACACCACCACGGCGAAGCGGGGACGCTCGATGAAGATCTTGGAAAGCATCAGTCGGCCTCCCCGCCCCGCTCGTCCGCGGGCGAACCCGTTCTCCCTTGGCCCGGGGCGGCGGAGGATCCGTCAAGAGACGAGGCCTCCCGGTTGAGGGCGGGATCCTCGATCAACTCCACCGGCGTGCCGGGCTGGATGAGGGCCCCGCTGTTCATAAGCCCCAGATCGATAACCTTTTCCCCGGGTTTGAGGCCCGCGGTAATCTCAATCCCCTCCGGAAACTCCACCCCCCTTTGGACCACCCTCTGCTCGGCGGCGTGGCCCTCCAAAGGCTTACCCTCGGAGTCCTTTCTTTGGCCCAGGACGTAGACGAAGGAGCCGGCGGCCGCGGTGTAGAGGACCGAGTTTTTCGGCACCAAAATGACGTCCCGGTCCTTACTGTCGGAAATGACCACCGTCACGATCTCTCCAGGCACGAGCTTTCCCGCGGCGTTGGGAAAGACGGCCTTCAGCTGAACCGTGTCGGTGCTTTTGTCCACCAGGGGGGAGACGTAGCTGATCTTTCCGGGCTCCTGGTAGACGAACTCCCCGTTAATCTTCACCCTGGCCTCGACTTCCAAAAGATCCCCCCGCGGAAGGCTGCTCGCGGCCTCCCCGAAGCGCAGCTCGGCTAAAAGCCGGTCGGAGAGGCCGAATCGGGCCTGAATCGGATCGGACGCTACCAAGGTCGCGAGCGCCCCGGAGGAGGGGGAGACGAAAGACCCTTCCGAGAAGGGGGAGTCCGATATCTCCCCGGCGAAGGGGGCCTTCACCTGGGCCCACTCCAAATTGAGCTCCGCCTGGACCAAGTTTCCCTGAGCCGTCACCACGGCCGCCCTGGCCACGTCCAGGGCGGCCTGGGCGTTGTCCACGTCGCTTTTGGGGGTGGTCTTCTTGCGATAGAGATCGGAGATCCGCTGAAAGTTCAGAGCCGCCTGGGTGAGCTGGGCCTGGGCCGACATGAGGTTCCCCTGGGCGGCCTCGAAGGCCGCCCGGTAGGCCTTGGGGTCGATCTGGAAAAGAACCGCCCCCTCCCTCACCCGGTCGCCGGCCTGGAAGTTCTTCTCCTCTAAAAAACCCGAGACCCTGGCCACCAGATCCACGCTTTTATCGGCCTCCAGCTTCCCTATGATCTCAAACGAGTTCCTAACCGGCCGGTAGGCCGCCTCGAACACCCCCACCCTCGCGGGCGGGCGGATCATGGGGGCCTCCGGCCGCAGGACGTTTTTGAGGATCACGAGCCCGGCCAAAAGGACGATTATGAAGGGGATGATGATGAAGATGTGTTTCTTGAAGACGTATCTGCTTTCCACTTGAGAACCTCGAAAAGAGACCTGAAGGCGGCCCGGGATCTTCCCCGCTCGCTCCGGACGCCTTTAAACGGAAGGCGGGAATTAATGAAAATCCCCGGCGCCTGTTCGATTAAAGCCGTCCTTTCGTATCCCGCCTGGTTGGTTTTTCCTTCCCGGGCCTTCCGGTTGGAACTCCGGAAAGCTCCAGGCGAGCCTACGGAGACTTTCAGAACGCCCCTCGGGAGTGGGGGGCGCCGCCGGCGGCGGGGGGACCACGAATGGGGTCCCCCCTACCGGAGTTGTTCGCCGGCCTTGGGCTTTTTCCGGCGAAAAAAGACCCTTCCGGAGGGCCGCCCCCTCCGGCGGGAAAACGCCGAAGGGGGCGGCTGGCGAAAACCGCAAAGGACGGATCTTACCAGAAAACGGAGCTTTAGGGGCCGGAAAAATCCGGCCCCCGAAAAAGGTACCCCGGGAACATTTCCCATTCTAGCAAGATATGAGGGATCTTTCAGGAAAAAACATCCGTTTTATACGTAAAATTAAAATTATATCTCTATATATATTGTAATATGGAAAAATCACGCCCTATTCACACAACCACGATGAAATGTCTTGATATATCAGGGTGGTTTTCGTATGATTTTAAGGGTGGAGTTTGGAGCGGATATTTTTAGCGAGAAATCATGACATCGAAATCAAGAAAGCCTGTTAAAAAAATCTATTCCTTAATACACGATGTTATCTTCAAGATCGTGATGACAAACACGCGCGCCCAGTCTCTCCTATTACTGATCATTCAAGCGTTGTTCCCTGAATTGAGAGTCAAATCAGTCCAAACGTCGCCTAACTTCGAAACTATTGAAGAATCCGTAAATTCTGTTAAAAAACGAATAATGAAGGGTCTTCAAACTCTGAATGCTGAATCCGAATCACCTAATACAAAAACTAGTCCATCGGTCACGGTGCGAAATCCCACCTTGTTACCGCAAAGTATTGGCGACAAAACGCAAATTGTTGATGTTCACTGCGTTTTAGAAAATGGCGATGAAGTTGGGATCGAAATGCAATCAGCTCCGATGCGTGAAGATAACCAATCCACCTTACATAAAAATCTAATGAATCGCGCCATTCATGCGGTTTGTAGAATGTACGCCTTTCACGATCGTACTGATAAAAGAGCCGCTGGGGAACAGTATAGCCGACTAACAAGAGCAATGTGCGTTGTATTCTGTGATTTCATTCTTTTTCCGACAAATACAAACAACTTTCAAGACGAAGACCACTCTAATAATGTTGATTTCACTTTTAAGGAAGAAAATTTTGTCCACCGCGCCACGTTTCGCCTTAGCGGAGGTTTTCAAATTTCCGATGCTGTTTCAATAAGTTTCATCGAACTTGGCAAACTTAAATACATTTTAGAAAATCTGTCTAACAAAATACTCAACAATATTGATGATGTATCTCTTATTGAAGCCGTTTCGTTTTTTGTAAAGTATGCTGGAGATCCAGATAAACAAGAGCTTATTGACAAACTAAGAGTTAAATGGGAGGAATTTGATATGGGTTTCAAACTTTTAGAAACAGCTAAAAATACCAGTGCGGATAAAATCGAAGAAATTTACGCTCTCAGAGACTTGATGGATGCTCAGCACGATATAGCTGCTCGTAGAGATGAGTATGTGCGAGAGTTTAAAGCCAGATTCGCCGAAGAGAAAGCCAGAGCCGATGAAGAGAAAGCCAGAGCCGATGAAGAGAAAGCCAGAGCCGATGAAGAAAAAGCCAAAATTAAAAAACTGTTAATCAGTTTTGTACAACATCTAGCAAAACAAGGGGCGAATATAGCCGAAATTTGCGAAACAACTGGCGCAGACAAAGAAACAATTTCGCATATTTTACAATCCTTTAAAACTGATAAACCCTAAAACCACCAGACCCGTCATACTTTTTATTTTATTGAAATTTTTTATCTAGCGTCTAAAAAACTCGAACATCTTGCCAAATCCGTTATTGCAATATGTATATCATGTTACAATCTCCTGTTCTGTTACCAAAAAAAATTTGCTACAAAATGCGTATTGTAGTTATATCGCAAATTATACAAAATGACGATGAAATCGGGATCGAAATCAACTCCGATGCGTGTATGATAACCAAATCTCCTGACATCGAAATCTAATAAATCATACTACTCATCATGTTTGCAGATTAATCGCCTTACACAATCGTACTAGATATACTAACCGCTAGGAAATTGTATAGCAAACTATCAAGAACAATATGAGCTGCATTTTGTGATTTCATTCTGTTCCCGCACGATGAAAACTACTCTGATAATGTTGATTACGCTTTTATGAAGGAAAATTTCACCAACCGCGCCGCACCATTTGCCTTAAGGAAGGCTTTTAATTCACTAACGCTATTTCAATAACTTTGATCGAACTTGTAGAACTTTACGGAGTTTTTATTACATCGTCTAATAAAAAACTCTGTAACATCAATGATGTATCTCTTTTTGAGGCAGTTTCATATTTTTTTCAAGTATGCTGGAAATATAAAAAATAAAAATTTTCGCCAAGATAACGGATAGACGGGAGGAAGTTATAATGGACGATGAATGTTTTACAACAAGTCAGAAGAAAAGTAATCATGAAAATATACTAGAAATTTTCGCTCTTAGAGAAAAGCTATATGATCAATATGATAAAAAGGCTCGTAGCCATGAGTATGTGCGAGAGGCTGAAGCCAAAGTCGCCGAAGCGGAAGCCAGAGCCAATGCCATCGTCGCCAAAGAGAAAGCCAGAGTCAATGCCATCGTCGCCAAAGCGAAAGCCAAAGCCGATGCCATTCTCGCTAAAGCGAAAGCCAAAGCCGATGCCAGTGTCGTAGAAGTGAAAGCCAAAGCCGATGTCAGAATCGTTGAAGAGATAGCCAAAGCTGATGTCAGAGTCGCCGAGGAGAAAGCCAAAACTAAAAAAATGTTAATCATTTTAGCACAAAATCTAGCCAAGAAAGGGGAAAATATAGCCGAGATTTACGAAGCAATCGGTGTAGACAAAGAAACAATATCACATATTTTACAATTCTTTAAAACTGATTAACCTAACAACATCAAACCCGTTAGACTTATTATATTATTTGAAATTTTTTCACTAGCGTCTAAAACACTCGAACAACTTGTCAAATACGTTGTTAAAAAATATATATCATGATCCAATGTCCTGTCCTGTTACCAAAAAGCATTTGAGATAAAATATGGATTGTTGTTATTTTCCGCATTATACAAAATAGCGATGAAGTAGGGATCGAAATCAATTCAGATGCATTATAACCTAAAATCCGTAAATAGTTTAACACTACATGGAATGATTATGAGATATATTTATGGATTTATATAAATAATTATATATAATTATAGTTAATTATAAGTTGGCCAGTAAATTTCGGACAAATTTGCTTGCGAGGTAAAATTCAACTCGATAGTCTTCGCCCTATTTAAATTACCTTACCCAATATGCATTTCTACGCTAAAAATTATTCAAGCCTGTTTTTTGGATATATCAAAAGTCATCTATCGGATAAGGACAATTAAATACATCCAATATCGTTTTGTGCTTAGAGGTCAAAGGTGAATATACAGTTTTATTCTTCACTTTTATTCTTTTAATTGATTTTAATATAAAATACAATTCCTTAATCGTATAATTCTTATATAAATGATTGCTAACCATAGTTTTATGTATTTGGGAAGTTAGAATTAAAGATAAAAATCCAATAAATATTTTATTGGAATATTTTTTACTGTCATGGACAGCTATATTTTCATCTTGAGTTCTGTTCTTTATAATGTTAAACGCCTTTTCTACTATATTGCGTTGTCTGTATATAGATAAAGCTTCTGTTGTATCCTTAATATTGTTGCTGAGAAAAATAAACCAACCACCATTTGCTACAGCTAATGTGAATGCTTCTTGATTTTTCTTTATAATATATTTATCTTTTGAGTTCTTTACTTTTTGAAAAAGGATAAATTTCTGATAATTTTCATCATTAAGGCAATCATCTGGATTTTCAATTGCTTTATCGTAAAGCTCATTAATTGTTTTTAGCAACAAATTCTGGCACTCTAACTTTTTATTTTGGTCTACAAAAACATGAGCCCATAATTTGTTATTGCTATCCCATACAATCCTTTTCGTGATCCCATAGATATGGTTATCGTTAGTTGTAATGGTATAATTTACATTTTGGTAAATATGCTGTAAATTTTTAATTAACTCTCGTTTTAATTTAGTTGAAGCAGATAAACCAATAATGAATTTTATATCTGAATCTAACATATAATTAATATTTTTTTTGCTAAACATTCCTCGATCTAAAACATATCTAACATTATCATCATGTATGAGTTGATACTGTTTTGAACAACTTATAAATGACGCAACATCATTTACACTACCGTTATATGTACATAAATATAATGGCAAGCTTGTTTTTTCACCAAATAATAAACAAAGATTAATCTGCTTTTGTTTTTTATTACTTTTTTGTTTTGGGTGTCCAAATGCAACATCTTCATTTTGTGTTGAATATGTTGAAATTGAAGTTGTATCGAAAGCTACGTAATCAATTTCTTTGACGTGACTAGTCCATTCCTCAAAAAAAAGATTTCTTTCATCGTCTGAAATCTCTTTAAAAAGTCCACTAATATCTTGAGAAGTTAAATTTTCAGGAGAGCTAAGAGTATCAAACAAATCCTCAAAGAAATGACAATACATTAAAGCATCTGATTCAATGGTATAAAAAAACGTTAAAGCTAATATTTCGCACCAATTCGATGGAAAACATTTTTGTAATATATTTGTAAGACCTACAGAATCAGAAATGTGTTTTAATAAATATGTTGCCCCTATCAATTTAATGTCAATATTTTTTAGCTCATCTATTGTTAATGTAATAGTTTTCAATAGTGCTTTATCATGTTTTGTAATTTTTGCTCCGGAGTCAGTTGTTTCGGTTGCCCCAGAGTATTCCACTGATCCGGATGTTTCGTTGGATGCAGAGTTCTCGATGGATCCAACATCTTCGCTAGAACCAATACTATTATTTGATACAGTAAATTTCCTAAAGACAGGAGGGCGGTTTGTTTTCGAAGTATAAGTAGAGTTTGAGAGGTTTATAAAATTATATTTTGGTGTTTTATTTATATAATTTTGCAAAGCGTTCTCTATTGACAATCCATGCTCAGCCATCCAAGGCAAATAGGCCTCATTAAAAATAGGCGAATTTGTTTTTGGGTCTATTTTTCCTAAGCATTTTGTTATTCGCACAACCTTCCTATCAGTTTTCCGTCTCTGGGTATAACTCCCATAAATATAATAGTGATTCCCAGGTTTTGAAATATGTAGATAGGCCACATCAACCTCCTTAGTGGTGTTTATGATAACACCACTAAGGAGGTCTGTCAAGGGATTTTCAATATTTTTTTTAAATTTCATAAAAAACCATTTTATTCATTTATTTCAGCTACTTATCGATAAGTGAGACTTTGGAGGGACATATAACTGAAATGTATATGCATATATTTATATTTAATTATATATAATATAATTATAAAAATGACTTTAAATATTGATTTTTAATATTTAAATATCTATAAACTATTATTATAAATCGTTTTATTGTATATGATGCTTATTGTTTCGCAGAACAAAATGTAGTGTTACAAACGCTACGGATTTTAGGTTATAATAACCAAACCTCCCGACATCGAAATCTAACACGTCATGCGACTCATCATATTTGTAGTTTGTTCGCCTAACACGATCATACTAGATATACTCGTTTCTAGGAAATCATATAACAAACTATCAAGAGCAATATTTGCTGAGTTTGCGCGCAATCTGATGTAGGAAATTTTTGCAATGTCTTGTTGTATTACCCCGGTGGTTAAATATTGAAAAAAAGTCGTGTATTCAAGGGAACCTCTTCCTTTTACCTTTCTAACTTTTATCCGCCGAGGTAATATAAAGACTAAATAAATTTTTAATTTTGTGTGATTATATTTAAATTTGAATTTTAATTTTTAGATCGTATTGATTCTACATTTAGCCTTGTGTATGATACTAATATTGTATTGATTCTACAACATCATATTGCGGACAAACCGTATACCCTGCATTTTATGATTTCATTCTTTTACCACAGGATTAAAACTACTCTGATGATGTTGTTTACGCTTTTAAGAAGGAAAAATTTAACCCACCGTACGCTCTTTGCGCCTTAAAAACGCGCTCAAGTCGCCAACGCTATTTCAATAAGTTTGATCGAACTTGGAGAACTTTACGGAGTTTTATAAAATCGTCTAATACAAAACTCTGTAACGTCAATTATTTATCTCTTTGTAAAGCCGTTTCCTATTTTTTTCAAGTATGCAGGAATTCTAAAAAACAATATGTTTTCGCCAAGATAATGGATATATGGGAGGAAGTTAAGATGGACGATGAACGGTTTAAAACAATTCAGAATGACAGAGAGAAAAGAATCCAAGAAATGTACGCTGAAAGAGAATTGATGGATGCTCAGCATGAAATAGCGGCTCGTAGAGATGAGTATTTACAAGCAGCCTTTATCAGAATAGCCGAAGCTGATGCCAAAATCGCCAATGCCAGAGCCGTCACAGCCGAAGCCAGAGCTGTAACCGCCAAAGTCAGAGCCGTCACAGCCAAATCCAATGCCAGAATCGCCGACGCCAGAGCCGTCACCGCCAAAGTTAGAGCCGTAAGCGCTAAAGTTAGAGCCGATGACGCCAAAGTCAGAGCCGACGAAGCCAAAGTCAGAGCCAACGAAGCCAAAGTCAGAGCCAACGACGCCAAAGTTAGAGCCGACGACGCCAAACATAGATTCAACTTTGATTTACTCAGTCATGTAGCATATCTAGTCAAAAATGGAGAAAATATAGCTCAAATTTGCGAAGCAACAGGCGCTGACAAAGAAACAATTTCGATTATCGCACAATTCTTTAAATATGATAACCCATAACAACATCATACCCGTCATACTTATTTTATTTAATTGAAATTTTTACCCTCGCGCCTAAAACACCCGGACAATTTGTCAGGCACTTTATTGAAACATGCATATCATGTTACAATCACCTGTCCTATTATTACCCCAACGGATAAAAGTCAGAACAATGTCTGTCAGCATGCCTGTCCTAAAATTTGGCTGTTTCTTATTTTAAACTGCCGGAGCAATACTAAAAAGTATTGGCGAAAAATGTGGATTGTTGATAATCACTCATTTTACAAAATGTCGAAAAAATGGAGCTTGAAATTCAATCATCTCTGAAGATCCAAAATATCCTCCCCTTTTTGGAATGCTTTCACGTTATCACCCCGGCGGATGAAAAATAGAGAATAAAATGCAGCGGTTCACCTCTATACATGGTATTTTTCCAATCTTTAACCGCCGGGTAATATTTTAGAGTTTCAGAAAAATTTTGCCTCATAGCGTGGAACATCTTTACGGATTTTTGGTTTTAAACTCCATCGGGCCTGAGACGTAAAACAATTCCGCCGTTCCAGAACGTCAAGGCGTTGGCGGCGGCCGTTCTTACCAGCGGCGGGAAGAGTCCTTCCCAAAGCGCCTTTCCACGCCTGTTTACGCGCGCCAGCGCCTTCGAAATTCATATCGCCCTCCCGCTCTTAAAATACACTCTTTTCAAACACGCTTGAGTTTTCCCGGGCGATAGCGTCCACATTTCGACCATCCGGCGACCAGCGGGATCGCCGTTTTCTTAGGATGACAGAAGATTTTAATTTCACCCGCCTTTCAAAAAATCGTAGTCATTTTATTATCGATGCGATTAAAAATAGCATTACAATAAACAGCAATAAAATCGACAAACCCAAGGCTAAATTCTTACGGTTATCACGATCGGCGGTTTTCAGTTCTTCAATTTTGACGTTGATTCCGCTTTCCAGGTTGTCGATACGGGTGTTGATCAGACTTTCCAAATTGTTGATTTTAGCGTGGTTTCGACTTTCCATGACGCCGCTTTTCGCATTGTTTTCGTTTTCCAAGTTATTGATTTTTAGATCGAGACGCCCGGCGGCGTCGGTTAACGCCCCGAGGCTTGGTTCCGGAAACGTGTTCTGAAGATCCTCTTGGTCAAGGCGGCCGCCGCCGGCGTCCTCCGTAGCCGAATCTGGAGACGAGGTTGTCGCCACGTGAAGCGTGATAAACAATAGCGCCACTAAGATGAACAACGTCAAGAATAACAACTCTTTGACGCTTTTCACCCTGTAGGTAAGATCTTCTTTCAAAGTGTCTATTTTCACGCCATTCAGGCTATCCAAATTGCCGATTTTCGTATCAAGAAGCTCGACCGCGCGTTTCAACGCCTCAAGCTCCCTTCGCGCGGTCCTCAACTCCTCAATATCTCCGTTCATTTCCTTCTCCGCCTTACGAATCTCCCTCCAGCTTCGTCTGGTCGGGGAACGTTTTGAAATTTCATAGGGTCTACGACGGAAAACGGTTCAGCCGTTTCAAGCCGTCGTCAAGCCATGGGGGGCCTTCCCTCCCCCGAATCTTCACCCGCGGCGCTTAAAGCCCATCCCGAAACGAGGAATGAAACGGTTCAGGGGATGGAGCTTTTACCTACTTTTTACACTATACCACAAAAAATACATGTTTTGTCAAGCGTTTTGAAAATCATCCCTCCCATTAAAAACGCCGGAGCGAGGCGCCGGGGAGTTCTTAACGGCGGAACGCGCGGATAAGACTTTTCAAGCGTCTGCGGACGCTCTTTTCCAAAGGCGGAGGCCTCGCCCCCGAACCGGCGCCGGAAGCGTCCATTGGATGAATTTGTCCTCCCTCCTCCCGGCCTTTTAGTAGTCCGGCCGGCGCCTTCGGGGTGGCTGGCGGCTTCTCTCGTTCCCTCGTCTGGCAACTAGACGCCATTTTTGGTAAAATGGCGAACCAAAGTTCCAGGCGGCGTTACGGGCGTCAAGCTTAGCGTTCCCCGCGGCTTGCGGCCGGAACGGGCGAGGGCGTTCCGGCCCTCGCCCGGCGCTCCCCCCAAAACTTGGATCCGGCCCCGGTTTCCCTTCGGAAGGATTCCGGTCCCTACTTTTTTCAGCCAATCCGGTAAACGAAAACATATTCCGGGAAATCAACCGGTATGGAGGCTCCCGCAAGTCCAATGGCAGACGCACGTAAAAAGCTGATTCCGCTTTTATTCCTCTTCGCGCTCGCTCTTTCCCCCCGGCCCCTCGGAGCCCAGCTCACCGTCACGCCGCCCGACACCTTCGAAGCGGCCTTCACCTATCCCGGCCAAACCCTGGCTCCGGAGGACGCTCAGGCCGAGCTCGAGATAGTCATCCGCAACACGGGCCTCAGGGGGGACACCTTCTTAATCGAGGTGACCCGGGCGCCCGCGGGCTGGACCACCGATATCTCCCGCTACAACTCCGTCGTGACCGGCGTGTTCATCGCGGCCGAGGAGAACTCCACCCTCACCCTTTCGGCCTATCCGCCGGACGATACGGACGCGCTTCCGGAAGGGGCCTACGAATTCGGGATAAAGGTCACCGCCGAGAGGACGGGAAAGAGCGTCGAGAGCTCGACCGTCCTCACCGTCTCCGCCGGCAAGGCCGCGAAGGAGCCCATCACCCTTTCCACCTCGTATCCTGAAATCGGCGGACCCAGCGACGGGCGCTTCGCCTTCTCCGTGGACATAAAAAACAACGGCCCCGACGAGGCCAAGGTGAACCTGGCGGCCGAGGTTCCGGAAGGCTGGGAGCACTCCTTCAAACCCGGCTACGAGGACAAGCAGATATCCAGCATCCAGGTGCCCAAGGGGCAGTCCCGGAGCGTGAATCTGGATCTCACCCCTGCCTACAAGGCCGGGGCCGGAAGCTACCCCGTGAAGGTGACGGCGGCCACTCCCGAGGGCGAGGCCTCCGTCCAGCTCACGGTGAACCTCACCGGCACCTTCCAGCTGAGGGCGGCCACGGCCAACGATTTGCTCTCCGTCTCGACCGAAGTGGGAAAGCCCGTCAGCCTGAACCTCTACGTCATAAACGAGGGATCCGCCCCGCAGCGGGAGGTGAGCTTCCTGGCGGTGAACCCCAACGACTGGGAGGTGGCCTTCGAGCCCGAGACCGTCCAAAACCTGGAGCCCGGATCCGTTCCGGCCACCGTGAAAATGACCATCACCCCCTCCGCCTCCGCCCTGGTGGGCGACTACGGGGTGGGGGTGAGCGTCAGCGGCGAGAAGAGCCAGAGCAATCTGGACTTCCGCGTGACCGTCAAGGCCGGCTCCGGCTGGGCCTGGGTGGGGGGGATAATCATCGTGGTGGTGGTGGCGCTCCTGGCCTGGACCTTCAGAAAGCTGGGAAGGCGTTAAGGCTTTCAGACTCGGCCGCGCGTTCGCGACACGAAAGGGGGGCGTCTTGACGCCCCCCTTTCGTTTTTTCGCTGGCCCCTTCGGTCTCCCTTTCTCCCCCCGCCCCCTCCTTTCCTCTCCTTCCCTCTCCTTCCGCTTTTCCGGCCCCATTTTAAAGCCTCGCCGTTTAAGGCTTTCCGTTCCCGCTCTCGCAAACTCCCAGGCTCCTTTCAAAAACCTCCCTCAAACCTTAACCCTCTTCCCTAGAAGCCTAGAAGCCGAGAAGCCGAGAAGCCTGGAAGCTTAGAAGCCTAAAAGCCGCGAGGCCGACAACCCGTGAAGCTCTTCTCGGCGCGCCCGGGTTTTAATTCTAAAAGCGCGGATTAAAGGAGAATGCCGCCCGGAAAAGAGGCGTCCGAGGCGCCTCTCCTTTCCCCCCGCCTAATACCGGCGGCGCCGCTTTTTTTCACCCTCCGGCTTTTGGGATTTCCCTTTTTCCCGGCTTTCTTCTAATATGGAGACGGACCGGGCTTTTTTCCCCGCTATCTCCTTCCGGCGGAAGGACTGAAACTTTCGGAAATCCCCCTCGCGGATCAATTCCGAACCTTTTTCGGGCCTTTCCCGCTCCCTTTCCGCTTTTCCCCGGTCTTTTCCCGCGGTTCGCGGTTTTCTGGCAGGAGGATAACTGTGCGCTCCCCCCATATAAGACTCAATCCGGCCGGGATTTCGCGTTTCGCCCTGTTCCTGGCGGTCCTGGCGGCGCTCGTATTTCCTCCGGAAACCCTTCTGGCCGTAAGTCAGAAGGAGGAGCTGGAACTGGGCCAGGCCGTGCACCTCCAGATAGCCAAGGAAAACTCGCTCTTCACCGACCCCTACGTGAACCAGTACTTCCAGAGGGTGGCTTCCAGGATCTTGAAGGCCGCGCCCTCCCAGAGCTTCCCCTTTCATTTTTACCTCGTTAAAAGCAACGCCTTGAACGCCTTCGCCGTTCCGGGCGGCTACATCTACTTCCACACCGAAACGGTGAACAGCCTCGAAAACGAGGGGCAGATGGCGGCCATCCTGGCCCACGAGGTGGCCCACGTCACCTCCAGGCATTTCGCGAAAAGGGTGGAGCAGGCCTCGTCCGTGAACATCTTGAGCCTGGCCGGAATCGTGGCCGGAGCCCTGCTGGCGGGATCCGGCGGCCGCAACAGCCAGGCCCTGGGCCAGGCCGTCATGATGGGATCCACCGGAGCGACCATCCAGTCCATGCTCGCGAACTCCCGGGCGGACGAGGCCGAGGCCGACCGCAAGGGTCGGGATTACATGCTCAAAGCCGGCTACCACCCTAGGGACATGTACGGGGCCTTCAAGATCATGAACGAGAAGAGCTTCAGCCTCTCTTCCAGGATTCCCTCTTATCTGAGCACCCATCCGGGAATAAACGCGAGGCTGGCCTCCACCTTCGCCGACCAGGAGAAGGCTCCCAAATCCCCGAAGGATGAAGAATACCTGGGGATAAGGGACCGGACGCTCGCTTTAACCGCCGCGCCGGAAAGAGCCGTGAACATCTTCAAGGGCCGTCTGCGGGAAAACCCCCAAGACGCCTCGGCCATCCACGGGCTCGGATTGGTGGCGAAGGCGGCCAACAAGTTCAAGGACGCGGAAAAACACTTCCTGGACGCGGTCCAGCTTTCTCCGGAGAAGGGGGAATACCTCTCCGATCTGGGCGCCCTCTACTATCAGCTGCGCCGCCCCGAGGAGGCCGTCTCCTTCTACCAAAGGGCTCTCAAGAGCGGAGACGCCACCCCCCAGACCTATCTCGGTCTGGCCAGATCCTACGAGGCTCTGGGAAGGAAGAGCGAGGCCGCCCAAAATTACGACACCGCGGCCTCCAAGGCGGGGGAGAACTACCCCCCGGCGCTGGAGGCCGCCGGCGCCTTTTTCATGAAAAACGGGGAGACGGCCAAAGGGCATTTCACCTTGGGGAATTATTTCCTGGAGACGGGTAAACTCAAGGAGGCTCTCTTCCACTACGAGGAGACCCTGAAGACTCCCTCCGCCTATACGGCCAGGGTGAACCAGATCCTCCGCGATCTGGAGCCTTTGAAGGAGAAGAACGGCTAAAAGCGCCGGAAAAACCCGCCTCCGAAGAAGCCGGAAAAACGGGAGCCTGAAGGGGACGGAAAAATAAGAAGCCCGGAGAGGGCGGAAAAACCCTCCCTCCGGGTTGAAGCTGAAAGGACGAGGGGGGCGCGGGGGCGCCCCGTTTCCGGCCGCGTCGGGATCCCTCTGGAAAAGCGCCGGACGATCAAGGACGCCGGCCCAAAAATTCAAAAACGAATATTTGAAACGTCCGTCCCGCCAGACGGAACGCCCGGGGCGTTTAAGGAAAAATCATCCTCCGATGGGATCCCCTCAATCGATGAAGGACATCTTATCCACGATCGTTTCTAAAATGTTTTTGAGTTTCCGCCTCTTCTCGGGGTCTTCAATATCTAAATCCATCTTGTCCAGCGCCCGCGTCACCCATTCCAGGTGCTTTTGGATCTTTTCCGCGCTCTCCGCATCCAGCTTCATCCTTATTTTTTCCATCGTTTCCATTCTGGACTTGAGCCGCCGCTTTCTATCCTCGATTATTTTTTTGAATTCCTCGAATTTGGCTAAGCGCTTCGCGGGATCGTTTATTTTGGCGAGCGTCAGGAGTTTCGCGAACGACCAAAGCCCGCTTTTGTGAGCCTCGGAGAGTATGTAGTCGTCAGTCCGGCCGGCTTGCAGCACCTCCGATAAATAGGTCTCCGAGACGCCCAGCACAATGGCCGCGCAGCGGTTTTTTCCGAAACTCTTGTCCATCGCCATCAATTTTTTTTGAACCTCCGTAAAAATCAATATTTTCTCCACCGGAAGGAGCTCCCCCATTAGTTTTTCTCCGAGTTTGATTATCTCGTATTCATCCGGGTAGTCGCGTATCACCAGGCATTTCACCTTTTTCCGCTTCTCTTTTTTTAAACCGCGCAAGATATCTTCACCCTCGATAATTATATACGAGTCTTCCCTGCTTTCATCTTTACGTACTATAAGCGGTTTTTCAAGGGACTTGTTTTTTCCGGATCCAAAATTTTCCGTGGCGCCGCCTTTATCCGGAAGCTCCCCGCCGCCGGAGGCGGAGGCGTTTGTTTTTTCCAAATCGTTATCCGGAAAAATTTTATCAACGTCTAGGGAAACGGCGTGCGCCTCCGGGTTGAAAATGTAATTTTTAAGCCTAAGAAGAATAGCGTTGATGGCGTGTTTGTCGATTTTAGATTGAACCATTTTTTTTCCCATTTTTTCGATGCGCGCGGATATATCGCTTCTAAGAAAAAATCCTTTTAAAATAAAAACCCTCCCGCCCCCTACGGGAAACGCGGACCGGTTCGTCGGACGGAACCTCCGACTCCTGGATAAGGTGTCCAGCCGATTACGGTCCGGGGCTTACCGTCCCCGACTTAAGGCGCCGCCTCTCATGTCCGGCCGAAAGTCCGAAGGGGGGTTTACTTCGGAAACTACGAAGTAACTGTAGCACAAAAAACCGAATTTTTTAACTTTTTTTTCATCCGGAAAAAAATCCTTCTAAACAAAATATTCTTAAATTTTATATATTATAGTTTTTATTATATATTTATACTAATAATTCATTTTTTTAGCGCAAACCATTTAAATTACACCCATCCGAAACGGCCGCGCTCCACAGCGCCGTTTCCCGTGCCGCGCTCTCGGAGCCGGCCGCGGAGGACCGTCTTACACGGGGGAAAAAAGAGGCTAGATACCGCCTTTTTCTTTCATCCGGACCGCGCTTTCTCAAACCCTGGATTTAAACGCCGCCCTCCAATCGGCCGCGGAATCATCCGAACGGTCCGCCGACAACGTTCCTCACCATCCACCGCGCCGTCACCCTCCCGGCGACCCTCCCTCGATGGGTTTGCCCGCCGCGATATGAATGATGCTATAGAAAAATATAATTTTATTTTTCGAATTTAAATATAATATATATAAATGTAAATATAAATTAAAATATTTAAAATATATGAATTTAGATATAAACATCGGTACACAACATAAAAAATTGTATTTAGCTTTCAACTACAAGACTTTGTATAAATTATCCCACATCATATTGTGGAAAACCCATACAAGATACAATCTCCCTCTGGACGAAAACTAAATTCTCAAGTATTATGTTTTAGTCGTTCCAGATATCCGCTCACCACTTCAGGAGTTTAGCTTGTTAAAGAATATTCCAAAAATAACCCAATCATTTTCTCGAGTTATCAAAGAAAACATGATTTACGCTGATAAAACGGAATATATATATAATTTGCTTAATAATTATCTAGTTTGTTTTCTTTGTCGTCCCAGGCGTTTCGGAAAATCTCTCCTTCTTAGCACTATTGAGTCTCTGTTTTCCGGTGAAAGGGATCTTTTTAAAGGGTTATGGATTGATTCCTCGGATTACACCTTTCAAAAGCATCCGGTCATACACCTGAGTATGGATTACTCCGAAACATCGGAACCTGGCATGCTAAAACAAGAAATCATGCTTGATCTTCAGGAGTTAGGTGAATCCGAAGGTCTTTCGATTACGGATTTGACTCTTGACGCCGCGCTTAAACAACTTGTAAAAGGACTGTACAAAAAATATAATAGTTTTCAGTCAACCGCAGTGGATGACCAAGTTAAACTAGATCCAGATCGGAAAGTTGTCATTTTAATTGACGAGTATGACGCCCCTATCATTGATAATATTGAAAACTCCAAGGTGGCTAAGGCCAACCAAAAAATTCTCCACGATTTTTACCGCGGATTTAAGAAACTTGACAAATTTATACATTTTATCTTTATAACCGGTATCTCGCAAGCGGGTAGAGCGGCTCTGGGACAGACCACCAACAACATTGATGACATATCCTTGATGCCGGAGTACGCCGGAATCTGCGGTTTCACTCTTCAGGATCTGGACTCTCTCTTCGCTGATCGTTATGAAGAAACTCTTAACGTTCTCATAGCGAAAAAAAAGATGCAACCTGACGCCACGGTCGCCGATCTTAGGAAAAAATTATTACATTGGTATGATGGCTATGTTTTCGATGGGGAAACCCCTTTTGACGAAACCACATCAGACAAGCCTATCAGAGTTTTAAATCCCTATTCCATCGTTAAATTTTTTAAAGTAAAATCTTTTAAAGACTACTGGTTGAAGTCCGGTCCGCCAACTTTTTTGACAAAACTCATCGCAAACGACCATGATTCTTTTATTTTTAAAACACCGCTCCGAGCTCCTGAGGAAAACTTAAGTACATTTAACCCAGTCGATGACTCTCCAATTCCTATTTTATTTCAAACCGGCTATCTGACTTTGAGCGGCAATTCATCGGAAAATGAGGATGATCCTTATACCCTTGAAATTCCAAATCAGGAAGTAGAGCGCAGCTACCCCAAGGCTTTCTACCAAGCTTATTTCGGCTATGAAAATATTAATAAATTGATTTCAAAAGGGAAATTATTTAAAACCTCCATCCTCAACCACAACGCCGCCGCGATTGAAAAACTCCTTGAAAACGCCCTAGCTAAATTATCTTCCGAACAACATATTCCATTGGAAAAATACTATCATTCGGTAATTCAAGCTTTTATTGGCGGAATGGGTATCGATGCTAGATCCCAAGTATCATCATCCATGGGTAAATCGGATCTTGATTTGGTTTTTTCCAACAATGTTTATGTAATTATTGAAGTTAAATTCGAAAAGGAACCTAAGAAATCATCCACAATGACAATCGAGGATAAGCGCAAAAAATCCCGTAGCTTAGCCAAAAAGGCCCTGGAACAGATTACTAGAAAAGAATACTCCAATCATTATGCTTTGCAAGCGAAAAAGATTATTGAACTCGGTTTAGGAATTTTCGGTCGCTCAAAAGTCGGGGTGCTCATAAGGAACGGAAAACCGCCCACTGACCAGGAACGTATTTGAAGTTTTTTATTCCATACGAAACGATAACAACTGAAAAACGCGGCGGGAAATTATAAGAATTCATGCGATTTAATAAATTCCGCATCTTGAACATTTACCCTTAAAAGAACTAACTTTATAAATTTGACGCGAATATTACCCCGGCGGTTAAATATTGGAAAATAATTACGTATTCAAGTGAATCTCTTCCTTTTTCCTTTCTATCTTTTATCCGCCGGGGTAATATCTAAAAGGTTTTTGCAGTCGCGTCAAATTTATCCATCCGCCTGGTAAATAACGGAATCAGCCAAAATACAAGAAGGTTTGTCCGCGATGCGACGTTGTAGAAAAATTCTATATTAAAATTTAAATTTCAACTATAACATCATAAAATTATATATACAATATTAAAAAATATATTTTCATCTTTAAATAGCAAGACTTTCCATAAATTGACGCGGGCGCGAAAACCCCTGAGATTTTGGATAAGTGAAAACCACCACCTTATGCACTACATGTTCATTAATACATATCACATATATTGTATAACGCCGTTCACTGTTTTTCAGTGTCAGACTTTTTGGAGTCGCGTCAAACTTAAAATGGGCGCCGCGGGCGGTTTAAACGACGGCGGCGGAAAAATCCCGCCCCGCGGGGTCCCTGGTTTTCTTATTTTGCGCCCCGCTCCGGACGGAACGGGGTGAGTTAGGCGGGCTTCCGCCGCCCTCTCGGGCGGCAAACCCCATCCCCGGAAAAACCGGGAAAGGTCGTCACGAGGCGGCCCGGTTATCGATGAAATCCCACATGGCCTGGGCGCCCTTGTTGATGGAAAAGACGGTGAGATTGCAGTCTATGGCCCTTCTCACCCCCAGAGGCAGCTCCTTTACCGTGCAGAAAGGCTCTTTTCCCTTGAGATACCTGACGGGGTGCCAGTGGGGGTAGCCGGCGTCGGGACCGCCGCCTTTAAGCTCGGGGCGGAACAGGTAGCGGCCGGTGACCTCTCCTATATAAACCTTCTCGCTGTCCGGCACCATGACGAAGTCTCCTGGCTCCATGTGGTTCACGAAGCGGTCCAGAATGCCCGCGGCCACGGACAGATCGCTTTTGCTCTCGTTTAAGTAGTGATCGTAGGCGCCGCAGAGACGCTTGGCCATTTCGCTCCTTTCAAGTCCTCCGCTTATATCCCCCACCTCCGGCCAGCCGATGGCCACCATGCCTTCGGACAAAAAATTATCCAGACGGTTGACGAAGTTCGGAACAGGTCTGACCACCCACATTTTTTTGGACATATCTCGCTCCCTGCGGGTCTTTACGTGAAACTGTTGTGAAATCAAGCCTTAAGATTGAAATTTATATCTTTTAAAAGTTTTGTTACATGAAATAAAAATACAAAAATAATAAATTTTAATATTATTTTATTATTACTTTACAAAAAATAATATAACAATATATTTTATAAAAAAGGTTAGTCGTTTTTCGACTTTTAAAAATCTAGCACGGCCAAAATATTTTGTCAATTCACCGGACCGAGCGCGCCCCCCCCTTCCTCGGCCGGGCCTTTCCAAGCCGCCTGGAAGAGAGGCTTTTAAATTCAACCCTCCCTCGCGATCCGCGGCCTTTCCCTCTTCGTCTCTTTTTCCTATTCATCCACGTTTTCCGATTTTCCCCGGTTTTTCCGCGCCCATTTCCGGTTCGCCTAGGTTTTTTCCGTTCGCGGGCGTTTTCCCCTTTTTCCCTTCATCCTTTTCCCCGAAGAAAGCCCTCCGGCGAAATTTTTCCCGGTTTTCTGCCTTTTTCCGCCCTTTCGCCTTTCCACCGGGCCGCCCTAAAGTCCCTCGGGCGCGTCCCTTACGGCGGAGCCGGAGGGGTCGCGGCCCGACGCCGGACGGCCCCGGCGTCTCCTTTCCGGAAAGAACTCTCGTCAATAAAGGGGCGTCAGCTTCGGAGGGAGTTTCCGGGCCGGAAAAGCGCGGCCCCGACCTCCGCCTCCGGGAAGGCGGGCCGGCCCCTCGGGGAGGGAGTACCGACGAAAGGAGCGGGGGGGGGGGGTGGGTCGCGGAAACGAAGGGGTGAAAGGGAAGCGTTTGCAGGGGAAAAAGGGGGGATTGGGAGCGGGGCGGAGACGGGGCCCTCGGGGAAAAAGACCCCATACGGAGGGGGAAGCGGCCGGAAAGGGCGTTTATCCGTTGCCCTCAGAACCTTTGAAGGCCCATGATTTTTCATGGGCCTTCAAAGGCGTTCGTCAAGAGTGATCTTGCGAAAACAAATGCGAAACAGAGGCGGCTTAATACCTCTAAGACGAGTATACGCCTCGAACACCCCGGAGGCAAGCGCGAAAATTTCAAAATTCCCCAAAAACCCTCTTTGAATTTTTTTCTCCGGCTTAAGACGCCCGGGCCGCTTCCAGAACGCCCGCGCCCCCCCCTGGTTCGCCCCGGAAGGATCGGCCCCGAAGCGGCGGAACCGGAGCCCCGGCGTCTTTCCCCTCGCCTTCCCCGGATCCTTTCCAGGGCGTTTTCGAGGGGGTTCTTTTCAGGAAGCCGCAAAAAACCCGGGAGCCGGGGGCGCGCACCCCCGACTCCCGGGTTTCGAACAAATAGCCGCCCGCCCGGCCCGTCCGGTTTGGGCGGACGGAAGGGAGTTAAGGCGAAGCGTTGGGGAAAAAGGGAGGCGGATTAGTACATTCCGCCCATGCCGCCCATGCCGGGGGCGCCGCCCACGGGGCCCGCGGGCTTGTCCTCCTTCTTCTCGGCTATCATGCATTCGGTGGTGAGCAAGAGGGAGGCCACGGAGGCGGCGTGCTGCAGGGCGAAGCGGGTCACCTTGGTGGGGTCGATGACGCCGGCGGCCAAAAGGTCCTCGTAGACGCCCTTGTCGGCGTTGAAGCCCACGGCGCCGGACTCGTTGCGCACCTTCTCCACCACCACCGAGCCTTCGAAGCCGGCGTTGGCGGCTATCTGGCGCAGAGGCTCCTCCAAGGCCCTTTTGATGATGTTGATGCCCTGCTGGGCCTCGCCTTCGGCCTTGAGGTTGTTTAAGGAATTGACGCTGCGCACCAAGGCGACGCCGCCGCCCGGGACGATTCCCTCCTCCACGGCGGCGCGGGTGGCGTGCAGGGCGTCCTCCACCCTGGCCTTCTTCTCCTTCATCTCCACCTCGGTCGCGGCGCCCACGTTGATGACGGCGACGCCGCCCAACAGCTTGGCCAGGCGCTCCTGGAGCTTCTCCCTATCGTAGTCGGAGTCGGTCTTGTCGATCTGGGAGCGGATGAGCTTGATGCGCTTCTCCAGCTCCTCTTTGGAGCCGGCGCCGTCCACGATGGTGGTGTTCTCCTTGTCGACGGTTATCTTCTTGGCCCGGCCCAAGTCGCCTAAGGTGACGTTCTCCAGCTTGATGCCCAGATCGTCGGAGATGACCTTGCCGCCGGTCAGGATCGCGATGTCCTCCAAGATGGCCTTGCGGCGGTCGCCGAAGCCGGGGGCCTTGGTGGCGCAGGTGTGCAGCGTTCCCCTCAGCTTGTTCACCACCAAGGTGGCCAGGGCCTCGCCGTCCACATCCTCGGCCACGATGAGGAGCGGCCGTCCCTGCTTGGCGATCTCCTCTAGGATGGGGAGCAGATCCTTCATGGAGGTGATCTTCTTCTCCACCAGAAGGACGAAGGCCTCTTCCAGGTGCACGGTCATCTTGTCGGAGTCGGTGATGAAGTAGGGGCTCAAGTAGCCGCGGTCGAACTGCATGCCCTCCACCACGTCCAGGGTGAAGCTCATGTTCTTGGCCTCCTCCACGGTGATGACGCCTTCCTTACCCACCTTGTCCATGGCCTGGGCGATGATCTCGCCTATCTGGGGATCGTTGTTGGCGGAGATGGTGCCCACCTGGGCTATCTCCTTTTGGTTCTTGGTGGCCTTGCTCTGCTCCTGGAGGGACTTGGTGACGGTCTCCACCGCGAGGTCGATGCCCCTTTTGAGCTGCATGGGGTTGGCGCCGGCCGCCACCAGCTTCTGACCCTCCCTGTAGATGGCCTGGGCCAAAACGGTGGCCGTGGTGGTGCCGTCGCCGGCCAGATCGGAGGTCTTGGAGGCCACCTCCTTCACCATCTGGGCGCCCATGTTCTCGAAGCGGTCCTCCAGCTCTATTTCTTTCGCGACGGTGACGCCGTCCTTGGTGATGGTGGGGGAGCCGAAGCTCTTCTCCAGGATGACGTTGCGGCCCTTGGGTCCGAGGGTGACCTTGACGGCGTCGGCCAGGACGTCCACGCCGCGCATGATGGCCTCGCGGGCTTTAGTGTCGTATTTGAGTTCTTTAGCGGACATATCGGGATTTCCTCCAGATTCTCGTTTTATCTGTTACCGGAAAGCTCTTCTTTCCGGGTTGTTGGCGAATGGTTTGACGGAGGCCGGCTTCCGGCCGGGAAGCTCCTAGCTCAGGACTCCCAGGATGTCGTCCTCCCGCAGGATGAGGTACTCCACTCCCTCGTATTTGATCTCGGTGCCGGAGTATTTGCCGAAGAGGATCTTCTCTCCGGCCTTGACCCCGGGGGTGACCCGGTTGCCGTTGTCCAGCACCTTGCCCTCCCCCACGGCGATGACCTCGCCCTGCTGGGGCTTCTCTTTGGCGGTGTCGGGAATGATGATGCCGCTCTTGGTTACCTGCTCCTCTTCGAGACGTTTCACTAAAACGCGATCTGAAAGTGGGCGTATGCTCATGAAATTGCTCCTTTCCGCGGGCGAACCCGCCTATGCTAGGTGTTTTCGGCGGCTGAAAAGGCCGCCGCGAATATATTCAAAATGTTCCAAAAATTTCGGCCGGAGCGTCTCCTCGAAGGGGAGGCGCCGGGAAGGCGGAAAGGGGGATGATAATGGGCTGAACGCGGTTTTTCAAGCCTTTCCGGCCTTTTAATTTTTAGCAGTCAATGGGCCTGTCTGCCAGGCATCAACAAATATAACCATTAAAAACGGCTTGTCAAGGGGAGGAAGGGCAAAGAATCTTCTTTTTTTTCGCCCTCTTCAAAATTAGAATAAGACTTATTCCGGCGCCTCCCCCTCGACTCCCTCCCCGACCGCTTAATAGCTAGTCCGGAGCCATGCGCATTCAAAATTAGAATGGCGGTCTTTTATCGCGGCGCCGGAGCCCTCTCCAAAACCCTCCCTGAGCCGGACGGACGGCCGAAAAAAACGGCGGAAATAAACCCATAGGATTCCGGAAGACGGGAAAGCGGGGATGGGAGACCATGGAGGAGAGATTAGGGCGGGGAGACCATGAAGGGAGATAAGGGCGGGGAGACCATGAAGGGAGATTAGAGAGGAGAGATCAGGGGGGGGAAACTTAAAGCGCGGAGCGCGAAAAAAGCGCCTACGCTTCCCCAACCACCTTCCCCAGCCTCCTTCCGCTTCCGTCTTTCCAAGCCGACACCCGGTTCCCGAGGGAGCATGTTCATTAAAATATTCTAATATATATATAATATTATATTTTTATTAATATATTATATGCGTAAAATCAAATAAAAGTTAAATCAATATAAAAATCAGCGCCGCTTTTAGCGTCACGCCGGCCGCTCTAAATTGCGGAACGACCCGGGATGTTTGGCGCCGGGTCTTTAAAGACGCGCGGTCAAGCTCTCTTTAATGGTCAAGCTCTCTTTATATGGCAACGATGGCCGGGACGCCCCCCCTCGTTAAAATCAGTTTCACTCGGGGGGTGAAGCGGATAGGGCGTCGGGAGGGAACGACTTCGCCTTCAGGGCCCGGGTTCCGAGGACGTCGAAGGCCATGACGGCTATCCGTATTTTTCGATCCGCCGGGGCGTAAACGCGGGCGGGGCTCTCAAGTTCCAAAGAGGAGTCGCTCCCCGCCCTGAAAGAGCGCCAGGAGTTTAAAAATACCGGGGCGTGGGCGAAGACGCCGGAAAGTCGGACTTTTTCCAAACCCCCGGGTAAGCGGGAAGGGTTTCCGAAGTCGAAATCCACCGCCCAGTAGTCCACCCAGTCGCTCCAGACGGGGGCCAAAGTCTCGGGTTTTTTTAAGACCCCCCGATGGTCCCGGGCGATTTTCACCACGCCTCCGTCGCCGGTTAAAATCCGGCTTTCCCCGGGGGCGAGGGTGGCCAAGGTCTCTTCCAGGGATCCCCCGGGATTGTGGCGCGAAAAGTTGGTAAGGGAGACCGTGACGGAGGACCCGGAAAAGCGCGCCTCGAAGTCGAGAAAGGGAGCGTCGTGGAAGCCCGGGCCCTCTTTCACCGAAATCCTTCCCTGGGAAAGGTCGTCCGGAATAAGCCGCGGGGAAAGAAAAACCCCGCTCTTTTCCGCCTCTTCCAAAACCGCGGGAAAGATACCTCCGTCGAAACATGACGCGAGCAAATCCGCCCGCGGCGCTCCCAATTTCAGGCAGCGGGAGCTCATCTCCTTAACAATCTTGGCGTCCGGGGCGACACCCGGAGGGGCGACCCAGACTAGGCGCCCGCCCTTTTTTCCGTGAAATCCCTCCGTTCCCTCCAGCTTCGCAGCCCGAAAGGCCCTAAGCACTTTCTCGACGTAGGCCCGGTCTTCCGCTTTCCCCCCCCCTGGAGGCGTGTTTTTCCCCGACCCTCCGAATGGTCGGGCGGAACCCGGAGGGCGTCCCCCTCCCAACTCCAGGACCTCGAAACCGCTGGAAGGGCGCTCCCCCCGTAAGTCTCCTTCCATGATCCGGTGGAGGCGTTTCCGGCTGGTTAAAAGAGCGAGCTTTCCGGCGTCGCAGGCTATCCATTTCCTCCCCATTTTTTCCGCCACCGCCACGGTGGTCCCGGAGCCGCAGAAAAAGTCGCACACGATGTCGCCCGGGTTGGAGGATATCGAAATTATCCGCCGCAGAAGCTCCTCGGGCTTCTGGGTGGGGTAGTTCAACCTCTCCCTCCCCCGGGAAGCGGGCGCCGCCGGTATCCGCCAGACGTCGTCCTCCATTTTCGCGGCGACCGTGTCGTACGCGACCTTTCCGGAATCGTCTCTAAGGTAGCCCTTCCATTTCCCCAAATCGCCGTTCCATTTTTTGCGGGGGAGCCTTATGGGACGATCCCTTGGAACTTTTAAGGCGTTGTGAATCCTTTTTCGCCTGTTTTTCGCGTAGAGGAACACGTTGTCGTGGTTGCGGGGGAGGATCCTGGTGCCGGGGGGGATTTTGTCGGGGTAGTGCCAGATTATCTCGTTTACGAAGTTATCCGCCCCGAAGATCTCGTCCAAGACGAGCCTGATCTTCCCCGCGACGCGCCAGTCGCAGTGGACGTAAAGGCTTCCGTCCTCGCTTAGAAGATCGCTCGCGAGATGAAGCCTTTCGTAGAGCATGGACATAAAGGAGTCCGGACCCTCCCCCCAGGCGTCCCGGTAGGCCGTCTCCTCCAAAACTCCGTTTCCCCCTCCGTTGACAGTTCTCTCAGTCTTCTTCCGAAGTTCGATTCCGGCGGAATAAATCACGCCGCAGTCGAAGGGGGGATCGATGTAGACGAGCTTTATCCCCCCCTCCCTTTCAATTTCTTCCCGAAACCCGTCCGTCTTTAAGACCCTCAAGGCAAGGCGGTTGTCGCCGGCGAAGAGTTTGTTCCGCCACGGGGGGTTTTCCAGGGGCTCCTTCCCCTCTCCCCGCTCGGAAATGGGCGGGGCGCCTAAAAGCGGCGCCCCGTCCCTTTCCGGCGGAACGATTTCCCGAAGACGCGGGAAAAAAGCGCTTTCCGGAAAGATCCGGGTTTTGCCGTTCCAGACGAATTCCCCCCGCTCCGGAGCGTCGAAGAGGATGTAGCGGTATTTTTCGGGAAGAGCGAGGTCCGCGGCCAAAAGGCGCCGGATTTCCCGTATTTCCCGGGGGCTCAGCCTGGGCGGTTTCATGGATCCTGCGGGCTTTTCGGCTTTCCGGCGTTTCCGGATGGAAAGAGGAAAGGAGGAAAGCGGGATAGGCGGAAAAGAGGATGAGGAGGAAAGGAGAAGAAAAAGGCGGCGGAAAAGGGCCGCCGCCCCGGGTTCGTCAGCCCCGAAACATCCTCCGCCCCCGAGGGGCCCAGCTCCCCGCCCGGGGAAAAAGGTGGGGGGCGCCGGAGGCTTGAACCTTTCAGAGAGCGGGAGCGCCATGGGGTTTCCCGCCTCCATATCCGAGGGCGGCGAAGAAATGTTTCCAAAACAAGGGCGAAAGCGCCGGAGAAAACGCTTCGAAGGCGCCAAAAAAAGGGCTTCGATATCAGCAAAAAAGGCCTAGCGAAAGCGCCTTAAAAGGAACGAAATCTCCCCCGCTTCACCGGAAACCGTTTTTTTCGACGTCGGTTTTCGGGGAATTGAAACGTAAGCGGCCCGGAAAAGCCGGATTTTCGCTCCGGTTTTCCGTGACGCGGGTTACCGAATCAGGAGCTGTAAAAGGGCTGACCCAGGCCGTAAAACCTCTTTTTGGGCCTGAAGGCTATGGTCCCCGTTTTCTTATCGTCGGGCGCCGGCCTCTCAGCGGTGGTCTCGATAAAGGAGAGCGGCTCCAGGATCCAGACCGTTCCCAGTTCGAAGCCGCGGCCGTTTTTACGGAGGGCCTCGTAACGGGTCTGGAAATCCTGTCCGGTCGCTATGGCCCTTATGGGCTTGGCGGCCACTTTGAAGCCGCGTCGATCGTTGGTGAATACGCTCACGACGATTATCTTGTTGGACCAGATCGCGTGCAGCATGTTCCGGCTGTTGATGGAGTTTTCCACGATCTCGTCGTATTCGAGATTGGAATCCTCCCTAAGGCGTAAAGACTGGTTGAATGCCAGATGGGGTTCCCCGAATTTGTTCACAGTCGCGAGGATCTTCATGCTCGAAGGTTCCTTCAAAGCCGACCGCAGCGCCGGAGGTAACGTTATTCCCATCTCCTGCCCCTTTCAAATTACAACCGGGACTTATCGGCCGAAGGCGCCTTGAGCTTTGGGTCCGAAGACGCCGCGAGCCACGATCCCGGCGGCTGGAAAAAAGTGCCGTGCTTGGTGAAAGATTAACGAAACGATGTTTTCCCGTAAAAGTTTTCCCGGAAAAGTCCGGAGCGGCGGCCCGAAGGAGTTCCCCGAGGCTGAACCTTCGCCCGGGCGTGAAAAAGCCTGGCCTTTCGCCGGAAAAGATCCGGATAACATCGTTATTTAAAAAGCGGTTTTCCCTATCCGGACCGGGTCTTTTTCCCTCCTTCCGGTATCAAGTTCGCCCGCCCGGGGATCCGGAATCCGGGCGGGGGCGAAGCGAGTCGCGGATTTCCTCTTTGGGAGGGGCCTGGGGCGTTTTCCGCGAGCTTTTCCGCGTCTAAAACTTGGGGTCCGAGGCCCTCCGCCGACTCAAAGCGCCGCCGGTGGAGGCGGGAGAGCCGGAGAGAGGCGTTTTTTATTATACGCCTCTAATCATTTTTTCCAAGGGAAGGCCGGTTGAAAGGTTAAAGGCGGCGTTCCCCCTGGGGGTTGGGGTTTGAGGCGGGGCCGGAGGGCTCCGTCCCCGCAAAACAAGCTCCTCCAAGTTCAATATAAAAAGCGGGCTAGGAGAGCCGGCCCCAAAAAACGTCAAGCGGGTTTTCCGTCCCATCCGCCGGGAAGGCGGCTAAACGAAGTGTTTAAGAGACCCGGGAAAACGTGACGATTCCACTGGGTCGCCACGCCGGCTCCAAGTAGGGAGCCGGCTTATTGATATATAATTATGTCAAATTATTTATTAATATTTAGAAAGTTATTTATTGACAAAGTTTAAAAAACAATATTGACATCAGTCAAAACTATGTGTTATAATTAGCATAACATTGTTATCCATTTCCGTTTGGAGGACCTTCTATGAGCGAACCGGAGAAAATAACTAGGGAGCGCGCCAAGGAACTGACCAAACAGATCATAATCGACCACGGCAAAAAGGAGTTTCTGAAACACGGGTACCTGAACGTGTCGGTCAGATCCCTCGCCAAATCCGCCAACCTCACCTCCGGAGCCATCTACACCCATTTCAAGGACAAGGCCGAGCTGTTCATGAGCCTCGTCCGCCCCGCCCTCGCCGCCCTACTGGATCTGTTAAAGGAGGTACACGAGGAGAAGCTGAGCCTCATTCAGGGCGGGAAATCCCGCCCCCAGCTGGGAATCAAGCTCGAGGATCTGAAGGCCATCATCGGAAACATCTACGAGCATTTCGTCGAATTCAGGCTCCTCATGGTGGCCTCCGCCGGTTCGGGGCAGGAAAATTTCCTCTTCTCCATTTCCCAGTTCCACTCCGAATGCCTGGAGCGCTGTCTGGACGCCTTGAAAAAATCCGATAGCGAGGCCAAAAGGGCCGACATGGAACTCATCCGCGTGCTCTCCTACTCCTACTTCACCGCCATCTTTGAAGTCGTGGGGCGAAACCTGCCCCGGGAGAGGGCCGATCAGCTGGTCTCCCCCCTGTTCCAGTTTTTCGAGCCGGGCTGGAACAGACTCCTCAGCCTCTCTTCCGACTGAGCCTCCCGAAGCCGCCAAAGCTCGGTCAGGGCATCTCTCTCCCCGCCTTTTCCATCCCTCTTCTTTTCCACCCTCTCTTTTTTCCGCCCTCTCTTTTTCCCCCTCTCTTTTTCCCCCCTCTCTTTTTCCCCCTCTCTTTTTCCCCCCTCTCTTTTTCCCCCCTCTCTTTTTCCGCCCTCCCTCTTCCGCTTTTTTCATTGTATTTTCCTTCAATTTTCATCTTTCATTCTCTCTTTTACTCTCTTTTTTAGCCTCTTTGCCTCCCCTTCCTTATAAGTCGATCCTGGCGTTGTTTTTCTCTTTATTTCTCCCCGACGGACGCTTTCCCAGCGCCTTCTCCTTCTTTTCGCCGCCTCTTCTTCTTTCCTTCTCTGCCCTTTTCTTCCCCTCTATTCTTTCATTCTCTTCTCTTCGTCCCTCGTCTCGTTCATCCCTTTTCCCCGATTTCTCCTTAATTCCCAATACACCCTTCGCCATCGGCTTTCCGGGCTGATTCCGGATTGGTTCCAGCTTGGTTCCTCAGGGAAAGCGTCCGCTGATGTTTTTTCCTCCCCCAAGACGCCCCGCGGATGGAAGGCGGCGCTTAAAAACGCGCCTTTCTTGGATCCGTCAAGACATTTGTTATAATCAAAATGAAGGCGATATCGCCCTCGCTTTAGAAGGCTCAGCGCCACAGGGAGGCATTATGTCCTACAGACCGGTTTGTTTGATCATCCGCGACGGCTGGGGCCACCGCGAAGAAACCTTCGGAAACTCAGTCGCCGCGGCCAGTCCGCCGTATATTTACAGCCTCTTGAAAGGCAAGGACAACTGGACCCTCCTTGACGCCTCCGGAGAGCCCGTGGGGCTCCCAGACGGCTACATGGGCTCCAGCGAGGTGGGGCACCTCAACATGGGCGCCGGCAGGATAGTCGTTCAGGAGCTGAAACGCATAGACGACGGCCTCAAGGACGGCACCTTTTTTAAGCTCCAAAACTGGCTGAATCTCATGGCCTTCTGGAGGGAGCACAAAGGCGCCCTCCACCTCATGGGCCTCCTTCAAAACGAGGGGGTGCACGCCCACCAGGAGCATCTCTTCAAAATCATGCGCCAGGCCAGAAAGGATAATCCGGCTCTGCCCATGGTCGTCCACCCCTTCCTGGACGGCCGCGACACTCCTCCCCGCTCGTCTCCCGAGTTCATAACCGCCCTGGAAAAGGTGATAAAGGAGGTGGGAAACGCGACCATCGGCACCATGATGGGGCGCTACTATGGTATGGATAGGGGCAAAGACTGGCCGCTCACGGATCAGGCCTTTCGGGCCTTGGTCCAGGGCGACTGCGTAAGCTACTCGGGGTCCCCCATCGACGCCGTGAAAAAGTGCTGGGAGACCGAGAAAACCCCGGACGGCACCCAGATGGTGGACGAGTACATCCCCCCCATGAAAGTGGCGGGATATCGGGGGATAAAGGACGGCGACGCCGTGCTGCACTTCAACTTCCGCCAAGACCGAGCCATCCAGCTGACCCAGGCCTTCGTGGAGGATAAGTATCCGGGCGAAAGACCCGTCCGCCCCAACGTGGACTACCTGGGGCTCACCCGCTACTACGACGAGTTCCAGAAATACCTGCTTGGCCCCATGGGCGAGGACGGCGGGATGGAGATGCTTTTAGGCGAAGTCATCTCCAACGCCGGTTTAAAGCAGCTAAGGATCGCCGAGACCCAGAAGTTTCGGCACGTGACGAGCTTCTTCAACGGAAAGTCCACCCACCCCTACCCCTTGGAGGAGCAGGTGGAGGTGCCGGGCCGTTTCGACCCCGCCACCTTCGCCATCCACCCGGAGATGGAAGCCCACGTGGTGACCGATCTGCTTTTAACCAAGTACATCCCCCAAAAATACCCCTTCATCGTCCTTAACTACGCCAACTGCGACATGGTGGGGCACACCGGAAACATGGAGGCCGCGACCAAGGCCGTCACCATCGTGGACGAGTGCATAAAGAAGCTGGTCACCCGCCTCATAAAAGATGGATACCAGGTCATAGTCACGGCCGATCACGGAAACTGCGACGAGATGATCGACATCGAAACCAAGCTGGTTAAAACGAGCCACACCCTATTTCCGGTGGAATGCTTCTACATCGCCGAAAAGCCCCTCTTCAAGGTGGCGCAGAGAAGGGGAAAACTGGCCGACCTCGCCCCCACCGTCCTCGACCTCATGGGCCTCCCCACGCCTCCGGAGATGACGGCCGAGAGCCTGGTCACGCCTCTGTGAGAGCGAGGCTTCCTAAGACCGAAACTCTTTCGGGCGGCGCTCTCAAACCTGAAACGCGTTGATGGGAAAGGCCCGGAGAGGCTTTCAGCCTCTTCGGGCCTTTATTTTGAAATCGGCGGGGATCGAGGGACGATTTAAAAAAACGCGCCTCCGGATACTCCCGAGGGGTCCGGCGGATGATTTTACACCCTCGTTTTCAACTCAATAGAAATCAAAAGCGGCGGTAAGTATTGAGAAATCTTCGGCTCGAACGGTAAACTTCCGCGCGTCCATGCGACTTAACAGGTTAAACCCCGGCTAATCGACTTCGAAGTAATCCCATTTGTCCGGAAGCCACAACGAGCAGACTTCGCCCGCGGCGCAACTGTCGCAATCGGTATCGCCTCCCTCGCATCCAGGAGCGTTTTTGTGGATATTCCAGTCGTTTTGCAACTCGGAGAGCTTGAAATCGTTGGCGAATTTAATCTGGGCGCCTTTCGCCCGCCCGGGCGCGTAGCCTTCATCCCCTTCGGCCGGAAGCCATTTTATCACACGTCCGAGGCTTTCAAAATACCCGCGCGCGGCATCCGACTCAGCGTTATCGGCTAAAGAGGCGGACGGGAAAAACAGGAAGAGGGAAAAAATCAAAGACAACAGGGGAAGCGTTTTAAAACAGCCGGTCATAAGTTAAACTCCTTAATTCGAGTTTCACGCTCGGAAAAGAACATACGGTAAAATTAATATATCATTGGACATTTACAAAATCGATGATAACAGGAGATCCGACTTCCGTCAAAAAAGGCGGGATCGGCGTATTCGGCGTCATAGTTAAATTAGATCCTAAAAACGGAACGCGTTTATCCTCTAGACTGGAGTCCACAGGCTATCATCCGCGAAATTTATAAAACTGGCGATATTCTTCCCTAAACGTGAAAGAGGTTTTCGCGCACGCGATCGAGGCGAAAAGAGCGAACTTTTCAATATTTCGAGTTTGGTTGAAATTTCGAAAAATAACCACCAGGATCCGTTTTAGCGGTCGGTAAACGTTTCGCGCGTTCTCTCGGGGCGGAAACAAGCATGTTTTAGAGTTCAATTAATCCCCAGAAACTCCCTGATTTTCGGATAATCGCTTCGTAACGCCTCCACGCATTTTCTCCAGCAGCTGTACTCCTCCTTTTCATAAGGATGCAGCTCGTCTAGGGTTTTCCCCAGCTCTTTTATGTAAAAGATCGAGTCGTAGGCGTAGCCCTTGCTGTTCACCTTCCGAGCTATCTCGCCTGTCAAGCATCCCTCCCAGTGGAGCGTATCGAAGCGACCCGGGACGGCCAGGCAAAGGGCTAGGCACAAGGCGGCCCGTCTGTCCCTTATCCCCTTCATTTTCCCAACCACCAGGGCGGCCCTTTCCCTCCAGGTTACGGCGTCGGGGTAGCCGTAGCAGTGGGACTGGGTTCCCGGCTCCCCGTTTAAGGCGTTCACCACCAGACCGTAGTTTTCGGAAAGAACCGGTTGACCGATTTGAGAGGCGTAGTGAAGGGAGCTTAAACGGGCGTTCTGCTGGAAGGTCTCCCCGTCCAGCGCCGGATCGCTGAAATTATGCGTCTCCAGCTTGGGCTTGTCCCAAAGCCCGGGGAGGCATATCTCCCCTTTGGAAACAGGCCCGATGGCGGAGGCGAGGGCCGCCGCCCGGCTCCAATCCCAAGTGGCCAGAACCACGGTGGCCTTGAAGTCGGGAAGCATGAAGGGAACGCAGCGGGAGTGTCTCTGAAATCTCGATCTGTTCAAAGCCTTTCTACTGTAGCGGTTGAGAAAAAGACTGTCCAGCTCCTGCACTCTTCCCTCCTTAAGGGCGTGTTGAAATAATCGTAGAGTTTTCCAGTTTTCAATTATTCCAAAAAATAGGCGCGTTCCCGTTCGACAATAAATTAATTATTTCGGTTTTAACGCGTTTAATCTTGACAACAAAAACTATTTCACCGATTTTAAGCGTTTTTTACCAGTCCGCGAAAACTAAAAAAAAACGCTTCAGTTTATTTCTAAAAGCGTGTCTGCGGTTTGGGATAAACATGACGTTCGCATGATTTAGCGGTAAACGCTTCGCTTGTTATATCTAGATTTTAATGAACATGGAATGTTGATGTCTTAATGATTATAGAATAAGAGCGAAAAACTTCTATTTCACATGTTCAGTCAAAAAATGAAAAAATCTTTCAACGCCGCCTGAATCGGATAGCTCAAATTCCTTTTCAATGAAATATTCATCCCCATACAAACCGAAATGCTGAAAATCCGCCGTCATTTTGTCAATATTAATCTCGATGGAAGGATAACCGGTGGTGTTCCATTCCACTAATAAATTTCCTTCCGGCGTGGGAACGATTAATGGTATGGGTAAGAATTCAGGATAATTATCTATAAAAATTTTAGATATTTTCCGAAGAGCGTTTGATTCTAGAGCGAGACTTTCGCCGTCCAGCCAGCCGTCTTTAAGTCTGGCTAAATCGTCAAATAACGTTTTGAGTTGAAAGTTTTTCATATACTCAAGTTTATTTACCGCATTACCGTTATAAGTCGAAACTAGTGTTCAATTTTTCCTTTTTCGCATGCGGCGTTTATAATATATTATAACTTCACCTAAATTCACCCCGCTCATCTCAATAATCTTGATTTACGGAAAAGACCTAGGCTTTTTAGAGCGCTTTTCGTCCAGGTGGTTAAATATTACCCCGGCGGGTAAAAGCTATAAGAACAAAATGAAGGGGTTCGGTTCCACTCATGGCTTTTTTCTAATATTTAACCGCCGGGGTAATATCGTAAAAATCAATGCGTTTTGGGGGAATCATTTCAGTTGATTTTTTTCCAACATTTATCCGCCGTGACGATACCAACGAAACTTATGTTAACCGACATCTTTTACGGCGCACGTTAAAATCAAGGTTAAATCATTTACCCTCCGCCTAAAATTTAAAAAAATTTTTTGCCAAAAATGTCAAATTTTCCCGGGGTCGTCGGCTTGTCGCGAGATACGGGAGATGAGTATACAATAATAGATTTCTTGACCTCTTCAATCGCTTGTGAGACTCCTTCGATCAGATCTACGACACGGTCCCTCACCTGGTCGCTGCGCTCTTCATCCTCGACGCACCAGTTGCAAAAGTGCTCGCAGTTGTTAAATATTAGGCTGTATTTATCCTCGCCGAGGCGGGACTTCGCCCTCTTCACCACTTCATCCGGGGTGAACTTGGCATCAGGGTGCGGGACTCTCTCGGTCACGTCTCCTTTGGTGAAGACGTCATAGGATGTCTTCTGGACCCCGACACCTTTTTCGAGGTAATTGATCACTTTGGCGTCCCCAACGTAGATCCCGTGATGCCAGTAACCCTTCCACTTGCGATGCGATCTGATATGTTCCCCGGGAGTCAGGCTCGCATGGGAGTTTACAGTATTTTTCTTTATTCGGTCTCTCGACTCTCTAGGCGGAGGAGTCGGAAACTCCTTTGGCGGTTGGTAGCAGTTCATAATTCCATCCTCTTGAAACTCCAGTCCGTTTAACAGCCAAGGCGAAGCGAAAACAGGCCTTTTATAAATTCACTCCCAAGGCTTCGGGGTTTTTTCATGGTTAAAAAAATCACGCCGTGAAAACGGCCGAGGGCGTTTCCACGTGACGATTTCGCCTCCGGGCGTCGAAAGGAGAGGCCTTTAAAAAACCTGATAGCCGGAGAGGTAGTCCTCCAAGCGGCGGTCCATCTCTTCCTGGCTCATGGCCGAGGCGTCCTGGGGACCCTCGTTCGCCTGGTAGGCGTCTCCCAAAGCTAAATCCATCCTCCCCTGGCCCACTTCCCCGGCCTTGAAGACGAAGGTGCCGGAGCCCAAGGCCGAGGGATCCTCGTATTCGTCTAGGAGCCTCTGGCGCACCACCCCCGGAGGCACCCGGAAGGTTCCCGTCTCCTTCCCTTCCAGGAAATGGGTCATGAACTCGATAAAAATGGGGGCCGAGGTGCGTCCGCCCTGCTCGCCGTTTCCCAAAGTGAGCCGAGTCTCCCTTCCCACCCAGACCCCGCAGGTGTACTCCGGGGTGAAGCCCACGAAGAGGGTGTCCGCCTGGGAGTTGGTGGTGCCGGTTTTACCGGCGACCGGCACCTTCAAAGCGGCCCCCACCCGGGCGGCCGTGCCCCGGGTGGCCACGGCGGTCAGCATGTCGATCATGATGTAGGCCGTCTGGGGGGAGATGGCCTCGGTGAAGTAGGGTTGGGGTTCCAGGATCGTCCGGCCGTAGCGGTCCTCCACCCGGGTGATGAAGGTGGGCCAGACCCAGGAGCCTAGGTTGGGGAAGGTGGTGTAGGCCTTGGTGAGGTCCAGAAGGGTCACCTCCGAGGCCCCCAGGGCCAAAGAGAGGGTGGGGGTGAGGTTGGAGTTGATGCCCATGCGCCGGGCGTATTCCGCCACCGTGGCCGGACCCACCTGCTCGCAGACTTTGACCGCCACCACGTTCACCGATCTTTTCACGGCGTCCAGGATGGTCATGGCGCCGCTGTGGCCGCCGCCGTAGTTTTTAGGGCTCCAGACCTTGCCCGTTCCGTCGGGATAGCTCACCGGCACGTCGTAGACCACCGAGGCCTCGGTGTAGCCGTGGTCCAGGGCGGCCGCGTAGACGAAGGGCTTAAACGAGGATCCGGGCTGCCGTAAAGCCAGGGTGGCGCGGTTGAAGTCCGAGTTTCCCACCCCGTCGATGCCGAAGTCCCGGCCACCCACCATGGCGATCACGTGGCCGGTGGCGTTCTCGATCAAGACCAAAGCCCCCTGGATCTCGGGGGGGGGGGCCGGCTCGAAATCCCACCACCCGGTAAGCGGGTCTTTCCCCTTGGCCCGCACCATCATTAGATCGTTGGGTTTGACGACGTCTTGAAGCTTTCTTTTCCCGACGTACCAGCTTAAGGTGTCCGCCGGCACGAAGCCCGTCTCGTCGCCGACGTTCACAATTACTCCGGGGTTGTCGCCCCCCACCACCTCGGAAACCAAGGCCGCCGGCTCCTGGTCGGGGATCAAGGGCCTAGCGTTCAAACTCTCCCGGCTTTTCTGGAAGTAAAGGACGGCCTGGGGCTCGTTTAGCCTCGAGATGACGGGACTCATGCGCTGGCGCCGGGCCAGGTTGTTCAAACCGTTCCGGACGGCTTCCTCGGCCATCTTTTGGACGTTTAGATCCAGCGTGGTGTAGATCCGGAGCCCCTCGTTTAAGAGGACGTCCTGGCCCAGCTCGGCCGCCACCTGCTGGCGCACCACTTCGGAGAAGTGGGGCGCCACCTCCCGGTAGAGGTTCGGGCGCCTGGAAAGGAAATGGAGAGGGGCGGAAAGCGCCCGGGCGCCCTCGTCTTCCGTGATGTAGCCGTCCGCCACCATGCGGCCAACGACGTAGCGCTGGCGGTTTTTACTAGCCTCCGAGTGCTCGTGGGCCCTCATCTTCCCCGGGGCCTTGACCAGGCCCGCGAGCATGGTGGCCTCGGCTAGGTTCACGTCTTTAATGCTCTTCCCGAAGTACAGCCTGGCCGCCGACTCCACTCCGTAGGCGCCCCGGCCGAGATAGATCCGGTTTAAGTAAAGGTGCAGGATCTCGTCTTTGGAAAGCAGCCTCTCCACCCTCCAGGCCAGGATCATCTCCCTTAACTTCCTGTCCACCGTCTTCTCGTTGGTTAAAAGGAAGGTCCTTATCATCTGCTGGGTGATGGTGGAGGCCCCCTGCACCTTCTGGCCGGCCTTGTAGTTGGCCAAAACCGCCCGGCCTATCCCGATCAGATCCACCCCCTGGTGCTCGTAAAAGGAGCCGTCCTCGGCCGCCAGGAAGGCCTGGATCACCAGAGGCGGGATGTAGTCCAGCGGCACCACCAGCCTATGCTCGTTGTAGAGCTCGGCCATGGGGGTGCCGTCCGCGGCCATGATGAAGGAGACGGTGGGGGGGTTGTAGGTTTTTAAGGAATTCAAGGCCACCCCGTCCATATCCTGGCTGTAGACCATGAGAACCATGGCCGCGGCCGCGAAGGGCCAGAATAGGAAGGGCGCCACGGCGAAATAGAAGCTTATTTCCAGAGGCACCCAGGACTGGGGGTGCTTCCAGGGCTTCTTCGGAGGGTCTTCCAGCTTCAGCGGCCTGTCGTCCGAAGGCGTTATGACGTTTTCTGCGCTCAAAAGGGATTCCCCTGGGGGTTCTAAAATCTGAAATTCAAGCCGGAAAGCTTAAGCGGCGCGGGAAAGCCGGAAAGGCAGAACCGGACCGCGCCGCCGGGGCGGAGAAAACCGCGCCGGAAAGCCGGGAAAACGAAAACCGGACCGGAAAGCCGGGACGGCGGAACTTTGAAAATGAAAACGGGGCGGCGGAACCGCGGCGGAGAGGCCAAGCCGCCCGATGAAAGATATAATCACCGCCGGGCGGCCTGTAAAGGGCCGCCCGGCGGATTTAAGGGCTTTCAGCGGGAGAAATCACCTAAGACCCAGGCTTTTCCCCCTCTTTTCCGATAAATCATCCTATCGCGGTAAATCATCCTAATCTGGCGGGGCCCGAAAAGGCGCTTCCGGTTTGCCGGACTTCTTTCCGCCCGAGCCGGTACCCGGCTTGGGGTTGATTTTAATCCTTTTCAGGCGATTTCTCCAGAGCCGTTTTAACTTTTCCGCCGGAGCGGCTTTAATTCTTCTTTAGGCCGCCGGAGCTCTTCCGCTGGCCGCCGGAGCTTTTTTTAGAAGCGCTAAAACAGCCAGGCTCAAGGGCTTTCGAAGAGCCTGGCGGAAGGCGCTTAAAAAAATTTCACGCGTCTTACGGGTTTCCGCGCGCTAAATCCGGTAAACGGCGGCCGGTATCAAATTACAACGGACCCGCCGGGAAAGGGGAATCATCTCCAACGCGGATAATTTCTGCTGAATGTGAAGCATAAATTTTAAAAAAATTTAAAGCGCTTAATCTTAAAACTTAAAGGTTAAATAAATGAAAAATTAAACCAAATTATGCCAAATATAAAGTCAAATAAATGCCACAATTTCCACCGATTCCACCGACGTTCGACACGTTGTCCGCTTCGAGCGCGGATTCGTGACGAAAACCATCCTTCGCGGCGCCTTTAATTTCCAATCCCGCCCCGGACGCGGGAAAAAAGAGGGGGGGGGCGCGGAAATAAGAATTCCGGAAAGAGGGATTTTTTGGGAAATGTTATTTCGGGAATTTGGCCCGGCCGGATTTCACCATTTTGGCCGAGTTGGATTCCGGGTAGCGCTCCAAAAGCGCCCTCACGCTCTCCATGGCCCCGGTGGAGTCCCCGAGCTTGCTCTGGCTGTAGGCCATTTTAAGGAGGCAGTCCGGAGCCTTCCCGGAGCGGGGATAATCGCCCGCCCCCTGGCGGAACTCCGCTAAGGCGCCTTGAAAGTTTCCGCGGGCGTACATGGTCTCCCCCAGCCAGTAGCGGGCGTTGGGGGCGAGGGCCCCGCCGGGGAATTCCGTTAAAAAGCCGCGGAAAGCCGTCTCGGCCTCGGCGTATCTCTTCGCCCGCACGAGACCCAGGGCCGCGTTGTAGCGGCTTTTTTCATTTCCGGCGGGTTTGGCGGCGGCCGGAGCCCCGAGGGATCCGGCGCCCGGAGGCGGCGGAAGCGCGGCCGTCCCGGCGCCCGCCCGGCGGTCGATGACTATATCCTCCAAGGTGGCGACCCGGCCGGAGAGCTGGTCGAACTCGGGTCGGGTGACCGAGCCGGAGCAGGAGGAGAAAAAGAGGGCGATGGCCGCGGCCGCGGGCAGGAATGGGAGAATCCCCAAAAATCCGGACTTTTTCAGTCTCTCTCCCACGCCGGGTCGGGTCCCGCTCATACCGCCTCGCAGATTCCGGAAAGGGAGGCCCCGCGAAGCGGGGTTCCTTCTCCGGCGAAAATAACGCTGATACAACCGGATTTAGCGCTCCAACGGACGCGCGTCCATATTTAGCGGCGGAAAAACCGCCTCCGCCGGGACGACTCCGATGGGGCTTTCCCCACCCCGCGGCCCCTCCGGGAAACGCCGTCGTGAAAACGGAAATCCAGTGTCATTTTAGCCCAAACGACCCGCGGAAATCAAAAAATCCGCCCCAAAGATGAAAGGGAAAAGAAAACGCGCTCCCTTCCGGCCGGTCTACGGTTCTTTTTTCACGCGTCTCTTTCAGGCGCCCCGGCGGGAATCCGGCTTTCTTTCCGCTTAAAAAGCCTGTTTATCCGGCCCGAGAGCTGACGCCATGCGTCAATTCAACCTCAAGTTTCTTCCGAGGTTAATCTAAACCAAATTAATCAAAGCCAGGCTAATCAAAGCCTGGTTAATCAAAGCCAGATTGATCTAAGCCAGATTGATCTAAGCCAGGCTAATCAAAACTTAGTCCGGAGTCAGCCGGGATTCGCCAAACTTTCATCCGTCTTGAAGATACGGTATCCCGAAACATCCCCGCCGCCGCTTTGCTCCGCCTTTCTCGGCTTCCGTCGGAAACCTTCCTCCCGGGTATCCGTTTTTGGCGCTCCCCTCGATCGATTTTAATTTCAAGGGGAGACGATCGAATAAAAATCCTCCCCCGCGGGCGACTTCGCGCGCTTCATTTTTACGCCGTAAAACCGCTAAAAACGAGTCTTAACCGCGGCTTTCCTTTTTTCCTTCACCGCGCCCGGCGCTCTGGGAAAAGCCGACCCCGGGGACGCCGAAATCATCCCCCTCTCTCCGGCCGAGCGCCGCGTAAGACAAAAAAAGCGGAGGGGCGAGCTCCGCTTCTTAAAACAAGGAGTTAAGAGTGTTTGGTAAGATGTGACGGTAGCGGAATATGGCGGTGACGGTTTATGACGGCGATTTGACGAATCGGCTTATAAAGGGCCGGAACCAGGGCCGCCGGCGGGCGGCTCCGGGCGGAAGGACTCTTTTTCCGGCCGAAAGCGGCTTCGTTTTCCGGAACGGCTGCGCCGTTTTCAAGACGGCTCCCCCGGGGCCAAAGGCCCCGGGGGAGCTTCGCGGGCGGGTTCGCCCGGAAAGCTTACAAGGCTCTTAAATAAAGCCGGATATCTTCTTCTTGATAATGGAATCGGCCACGTCCAGGGAGCTCACGTTATAGGTGCCGGCGGCTATCTGGGCCGTGAGCTCCGCCACCCTCTCGGAGCGGATGTCCGGGGCGAGGTTCACGAGCTCGGTGGCCTTGCTGATAAGTTTGGAGCGATCGGAAATCTTAACCGTGTCGCCGGAACCCACCTGGGTTTCCTCCACGGCGTTCGGCACGGACAAATTTCCTTTGCCCAGAGCTTTGGAGGAGGAGGCGCCGCCCGGCTTGTCGGGCTTGTTAATACCGAATGTGTTCAGGCTATCTAATTTCATCTTCGTCCACCGTATCCTCGGGTAGTTCCATATCTTCGGGCGACCTGACGGGTCTGGTCGGAGCCAGCATCGTCCGGTCCACCTTCAAGGCGGCCAAGTGCTTCAGCTGCCGCCAGAGGTTTCTATTCTGTCTTCTGTCGAGATAGGCGCCGCCTCTCAGGGCGGCTTCCTCCGGGGCCATGTCCAGATCCAGAAATCCTATTTCGCCGGTCTCGTTTCGTAGGCCCAGGGCCAACCCCGGTTTTCCCACCAGCTCGGTGAGCTCGGCCAAGGCCACGTAGGCGGGATTGGCCGAGGCCAGGTTTCCCCGCTGGGGATGGTTTCTGGCCTGGTTCACCAGTTCGGCCACGGCGTTGCGGCTGACCTTGGCCACCACCAGCGAGCGGGGCGTGTAGCCGGAAGGCTCGACCGTTCCGGCCGATCTGCCGCCGGAAAAGGCGTCTTTCAGCTGGGCTCCCAGGGTCCGCATCAACTCGCCAATCTGACCTGTTTTCGCGGCCACCTCGGTTCCCCCCGCTTAAAACTATTATCGGCCACCCCTCCGGCGAACTTAAGAAAAAAACCAACGTTTTACCCTAAACATCTTAAATTATTCCCTCAGCTTCGCCAGGGGACCGGAAGAGGTGGAAAAGAACCGGGTCTGAAGATGAAGGGAGTAGCAATACAAAGGCCAGAATAATCGCCTCTCGGCCTCCGGAGGCGGCCTTAGGGGCCGCCTTCGGAGGCCGGAGTGAAAACTCCCGCCGGACGCGGGAAAAAGCGCCGCCTAATTAAGGTAAAGCGCCTCCGGCGGCCCAAAAAGACTCCGGAAGCCTCCGCGAGTTATTAACGGCGAAACCTAAGATCCGCCCCCGTCAAAGCGGATCGCCCCGCCATATATAACGAGGACGGCTTCTTTAGGTCGGTTTCGCCTAAAAGAGGCGGAAAACCAGGCTCTCCCTGCCCTCCCCCCCTTCGTCCGGCATGTCCGGAGACATTTACGGGCTCCGAAAAAATAATACCATTTTCTCCCGCCTCTTCCAAGGAAGTAAAGCCAAGCTCCGCGTACGGAGGCGGGCTCCGCCCGCCTCCCGCCTGAAAAAGGCCGCATAAAATACGTTGCCGCTAAAAAATAATCAAAATTTAACTTATCTACGAATAAAGCTAAAGACCCCGGACTCAAAACGCTTCCGGAGCGGAGGCGGGAAAAAAACCTTCAAAAAAGCCTCCGGCTCACCCTACCTTATTAATACCCGTCTTAAGCCGCCCCTCCTCCTTTTCCAGCTCCGGCCGCTCCCCGGCCTCCGGCCCATCCCCGGCCTCC
>JAISMF010000027.1 GCA_031276865.1 Deltaproteobacteria bacterium
GTTCTTGCATCTCTCTCGGCATTGACATTGGTAGCATCCTTTTAAAAACTAATCATCTGGAAGACTCCCCCCATATTAAAACTATATTCCAATTATCGAAAGATGTCAATATAAAACCAAGTTTTTTCGAATGCACCCCTCCTTCACTCCCCTCTTGAAACGGGAAAGGCATCGTTTCATATTTCCGGCCTTGTTCAGTTGTCAGGGCTTGTTCAGTCATCCTATGCTGCCAATCTTAATTTTATTAGATGATTACCGATTTAAGAGCTTTTTATCGAGCTATAGTGTTATATTAGCTCCTTTATTACAAAATATCTAGCTTTATTTTTCCTTTTATTTCTATTTTTTCTTTTGAAAGCTCTTTTTGGAGCTCTGACATTATAAAAAGCAAAAATACTGCTGTTTTAAAATATATAGGATAGAAAACGGCTATAGTGCTGACTTTTATCTGATTAGCTGGAAAATATTATTAAATAGTCTGAAGAAATCCTTAATCCTCCCCCAGGACTGTTCCCTAGGTAGCGACCCGGCAGCTGGAGAGCCTCAAGCGCCTGGCTTCTTCTACTGTCTTTCACAGGGAGGCAGTTTCCGAGCCGGAGCTGGCCCTGGATGGTTTAGCTTCAGCCTAGGGGCTAAAACGAACCCATTATTCTTAAGATAGGGTTAAAATGGCTTAAAATCGGGCTCAAGCGGGGTGGGGATAGAGGCGAAGGGAGAAAGAGAGGGGGGCAGTGGCGAAGGGAGAAAGAGAGGGGGGCAGAGGCGAAGGGGGAAGGAGAGGGGGGGGTAGAGGCGAAGGGGGAAAGGTAGGGGGGGGTTAAGCGGTGGGGACTCTGTGACCACAAATGGTGGCCTGAGAGAGCCAGGGGCTAGGGGAGCTAGAGGCTGAAAAAGGGGGCTGAACGGTTACGCCGCCTTGTAGTTAAAAAGAGGATAAATATGACGAAAAGAAGAAAATGCCATCTCAAAAAGATGAAAAACTTCTAATATACCTGTAAAATAAATTAGAAAAATAGCGATATTTTCCAAAATTCCACAATTTACGCTTGTCATTCCACAATATTCGCTCTTGAAAAAAAACACGCTTCGACTTATAATGTCCGTTCAATCATTTTAAGGCCGTCCAGACGGCCCGGCGTAATCCGCGAAGGCTTTTAATGACCGATTTCAAAGCGAAAAAAATAGTCCTCGCCTATTCAGGCGGCCTCGACACCTCCATTATTCTCAAATGGCTTAAAACCGATTACGGAGCGGAGGAGGTCGTGGCGTTCTGCGGCGACGTGGGCCAAGCCGAGGAGCTCGTCGGCTTGGAGGAGAAGGCCCTCAACACGGGCGCCTCCAAATGCCACATCCGCGACCTCACCGAGGAGTTCGTGCGGGATTTCGTCTTTCCCGCCATGCGGGCCAACGCCCTCTACGAGGGCCAGTACCTTCTTGGCACCTCGCTCGCCCGGCCCGTCATCGCCAAGCATCTGGTGGAGATAGCCCGCGCGGAGGGGGCCGACGCCGTGGCCCACGGGGCCACGGGCAAGGGAAACGACCAGGTCCGCTTCGAACTCACCACCATGGCTCTGGACCCGGATTTGCGCACCGTCGCCCCCTGGCGCGTCTGGGGTCCCAAGTCCCGCACCGAGCTCATCGAATACGCCCGCCGGCATTCCATCCCCGTTCCGGTCACGGTCGAGAAGCCCTACTCCACCGATCGCAACCTCCTCCACATCTCCTTCGAGGGGGGGGTGCTGGAGGACCCCTGGACGGAACCCCGGGAGGATATGTTCATCCTCACCCGCTCTCCGGAAAAGGCTCCGGACAAGCCCCGCTATCTTGAGATCGGCTTCGAGAAGGGCGATCCGGTGAGCGTGGACGGCGAAAAATCGTCTCCCGCCGGAATACTTTCGCGGCTGAACCTAATCGCCGGGGAAAACGGGGTGGGCCGGGTGGACATCGTGGAGAGCCGCTTCGTGGGCATGAAGAGCCGCGGGGTCTACGAGACCCCCGGCGGAACGGTTCTCTGGTTCGCCCACCGCAATCTCGAGACCCTGACTCTGGACCGGGAGGCCCTGGCCCTCAAAGACTCGCTCATGCCCCGCTACGCGGCCATGGTTTACAACGGCTTCTGGTATTCGCCGGAGCGCGAGGCGCTGCAGACCCTCGTAGACTCCACCCAGGAGCGGGTCACCGGCTCGACGCGCCTCAAGCTCTACAAGGGCGGGATGTGGACGGTGGGCCGCCGCTCACCCTTCAGCCTCTACGACCCCGAGATAGCCACCTTCGAGCGCGACGACGTCTACGACCAGTCCGACGCGACCGGTTTCATCCGCCTTAACGGGTTGCGGCTGAGAACCCTTTCAAGGCGGAAGGGAAGCTGAAGGCGGTTCTTTTCCGAGGGACCGCCGCCTTAATCGAGGCGGTCCCGAACTTTTTTTCGCCCGCGGCCCTTTAAATAAGGAGGACCGCGGGCCGCGGGGATGAGGCCGCCTGGCGGCGGAAAAGGAGGACCCGATGGGCGGGGACGGCAAACCTGAGAACGAAAAAAACGGCGCCCTTGGCGGGAAGGGGGCCGGGAAACTCGATCCGCTCATTCTTTCCGCCCTTTCCTACGCTCCCCTGGATAAAAGTCTGTTGCGCCACGAGACCGCGTCGATCGCGGAACACGCCAAGGTTTTGACGGATCACGGGTTCGTCCAATTAGATGAATTGGATCGGATTTTGGAGGGGATTAGGAACGTATACGAAAAAATAGGCGAGGGAAATTTTAAAATAGAAAAGGACGACGAGGATGTTCACGCCGGCGTTTTGAGACATCTGGCCGCGGAAGCGGGTCCGGCGGTGGATCAGCTTCATATTAAAAGGTCCTCGGACTTCCAGAAGATTTTAAATCAGCGGGGATACACGCTCCTATCCTGCCGCGCGGTCGGCGCTTCTTTGACGGGTCTGCTCACCGCGCTTAGAATGAAAGCTAGAAGCGCTGGCGATCGCCTCATGCCGGGTTACACTCATCTCCAGCGCGCTCAGCCCGTCCTTATCGCCCATCATCTCATGGCCTACCACGCCATGTTCACGAGGGATCATCTTAGATTTCTGAAATATTCCGACAAATCTTTAAGCAATCCCGCGCTTCCGACCGCGGTCACGCTGAACGTCACGCGCGCGGACGTTGAATTTCAGGAAAAGACGTTTAAGGACGAAGTTATCATTAAAAACAGCGCGGATCCCGACTCTAGCTACGACGGCGAAATGATGTTCGCCGCGAACGCCGCCATTCTGGCCTCCAACCTTTCCCGCTTGGGGGAAGAACTGGTTTTATGGAGCAGTTCGGAGTTCGACTACGTGAGCTTCCCCGATGAAGTCGCCAGAGGGGACGATCTCGCTCCGTACAGAAAATATCCCGAAGCCGCGGAAATTTTACGCGCGAAATCCGGCAGGGTCATCGGCAACATGGTCGCGGTGACGACGATCCTTAAAGGTCTTCCCTTAAGCCGCAACAGCGACTACTCCGAGATCTTGGAAAAGACCATCGACACGGTCGACACCCTTGTTTTAATGATGGATCTGGCTAAACTCTTGATCGATAAATTAAGCTTCAATTACGAAAAAATGGAACAAAACGCCTCGGATCCTTTCATGGCGGCGACCGATCTGGCGGACAGCCTGGTTCTGAAAGGAGTGCCGTTCAGGGAGGCCCACCGTCAGGTGGGAGCCTTAGTCTCATACGCCTTGGAAAATTCGATATATCTGCCGGACATGACCGCGGATGTGTTTTTGAAGTTCTGTCCCGCCGGCGACCCCGCCTTTTTAAAGACGCTTTCGCCTAGGCACCAGGTTATGAGAAGAAACACGGCCGACTGCGGCACCGGACCCGAAAAGGTTGACTTGGCCGTGAAATCGGCGGAAGATTTTGACGCCGGCGTTGAGCGGTTGCGTGAACAATCTGATTTGAAAGACGGTTGATTATGGCGCTTTAGCGTATATTATCTAATTTGACAAAATAATTTCAGTCCCTTGGATATATTTATTTTGAAGCGTAATTCCACACCGAAGGTTTCACGATCGCGCTTTAATTGAAAGGACTCTCAAATTACGTGACTAAACATAAAAAAAATAATTCTCTAAATGAAAAACGGAAGAAAGGCGGTCCTCCTATTCCAGACGTGACGACTCCCCATAAGCCGGCGAGCGGGATAAGCGCCGGATCCGTCGTCTTGGCGGAACCGGAGACGCCGGGCGGGAAACAAAACCACTCCGAGCCTTCCCTTCTTAGGGGACGGATAAGGCAGGCCATGCGCCCCGCCCTGGCCAACGCCTCCGTCTCCGTCGGGTTTGACAAAAGATTGGCTTACTTTGACATAAAAGCGAGTAAAATGCACGCCGTCCTTTTGCGTAACGCCGATGTTTTGACCAAATCGGAAATGAAGGAAATTCAAGACGGTTTAAACAAAATTTCAGATGAAATCATGCGCGGAGAATTTATTTTTCGAGAGGATCTAGAGGATGTGCATATGAATATAGAAAACGCCCTGACGGAACTGATAGGCCCGGTAGGCGCGAAGCTTCAAACCGGAAGATCGAGAAACGAGCAGGTTGTCGTAGCGGAGCGTTTGTACGCCGTTAATCAGATACGCGTGATAAAAAGAATGCTGTTCGATTTGAGAATGGCCATAGTGGAGAAGGCTATAGATGCGGGCGATCGCCTCATGCCTGGATACAAGCATCTCCAAAGATTCGAGACTACCACTGTTTCTCATCACCTCTTGGTCTACTACGAAATGTTCACCAGGGACTATTCGAGGCTCGCGGCTCTGCTCCCCGTTATGGAAGTCACGCCTTTCGCTTCAGGCGCTCTCAGCGGCACCAGCTTCAATTTAAATTATTCCGATGATGAAAATAGCATCGGCCTGGTTAAAAACGGTTTCAACAGCATGGACGTCGTGTCCTCCAGGGACTATCTTTTAAGTTTCATGTCTCTTTTGACCGTGCTGTCGGTAAATCTGTCCCGCTTCGCCGAAGAGATGGTTTTATGGAGCACATCTGAATTTAATTATATCTCTTTTAAAGACGATTTGACAACTTCCAGCAGCATGATGCCTCAGAAAAAAAATCCCGACGGCGCGGAGCTAATTCGTGGAAAAACCGGCCGCGTCATCGGGAACCTTGTGAGTCTGTTAACCGTCGTGAAAGGCCTTCCTCTCACGTATAACCGCGATCTTCAAGAAGATAAGGAGCCTTTTTTCGACTCGGCTGACACGATGGAAACATTGCTCCCTTTAGCCACCGCTTTAATATCGGGGATAACATTCAATTATGACGCGATGGAAAAAAACTGCGAGGATCAGGTTTTAGCCTCGCATGATTTATACGATCATCTCCTTCTTAAAGGCGTCCCTCACGTCGAGGCCCGCGATTCGGTGGCGTCCCTTGGGGCCTACGCTCTGGAAAACTCGAAAAAGCTTTCCGAATTAAGTCAAGACGAACTTAAAAAATTCTGCCCCGACGCCGATCCGCTTTTTTTAACGAAATTAACTCCCCGCGACCAATTTGAGCGGAAAAATTTATCATCCTCCAACGCCAGCCAAAAATCGCTTAAGTCTCGAATTGCCGAAGCCTTGGCCGTTTTGAAAGACGACAGAGTTCTTGAAGATAAATCTGGCGAATTAATCATCGACAAGGATTTCACCCATCCTTTAGCTAAAGTGAACGTTTTCAATCAACCATCCAACGCCACCCAGGGTAAAATTAATATGACTTCGGATATGAGCATTTTCCAAAACCAACCGCAATCCTCTTCGGATAATATGGCTAATCAACCTACACTGGACATCGTGGGTAACGCGATCGTCCCAGTCTTTTTCCCGAAAGAGGGCGCACCGGAATATTCCGGCGTCGACGACTCCGTTTCCACCGGAGAGTCCCCTTCCGTTTCCGCGCCCGATCAATTAGGACGTTTTGATGCCGGATCTTTAACTTTGGAAGCTCAAGGATCGTTTGACGAATTGTCTTCGGAGATCGAATCCGTTGATGATTCCTCTCATGACGCTGAAAATGAAGATGATCGGATCTATTCCTGTTGCTCTGTTTCCGCTGATGACTCTCGCAGCTTAGACGATGACGATGACGATGACGACGACGATGACGACGATGACGATGACGACGACGATGACGACGATGACGATGACGACGATGACGATGACGATGATGACGATGACGATGACGATGACGACGATGACGACGATGACGACGACGACGACGATGACGACGACGACGACGATGACGACGATGACGACGATGACGACGACGACGACGACGACGATGACGACGATGACAATGACAACGACGATGACGATGACGACGACGACGACGACGATTCCGAATTATTCGATGTTTCCGATGATGACGATTCAGATGGGGATGATCGCGCTTCCAGTGGTTCGGCGGTTAAAAACTCCGATGACGCCAAATCCATTGTTGAGGGAAGTAACGCCCCGGAATCGCTGAAAACCGCTGCGGACGATGATGTTTTAGAGGATGACGACGACAAGATAATCGATGACGATGATGATGTTTTCAGCGATGTCGCCAAAGACGATGACGACGACGACCACGTCTGAATTGCGTTTTTACGACCCTGTTTAATTTTTGGACCCCTCCCGCCTCTTCCCAAAACCCTTCTTCCGGTGACCGTGGTTTACGAAGAAAGAATCCTTCGTAATTTTTTTGCGCGTCTTATCGGCCGGCGTGTTCGGCGCCGCGCATGGCGCGGCGCGGCCTTTCCAACCTTTCGTCCTTTCTTCGTTTCCTCGCTTTTCCGCGCCTTTCTTTTAAAGCCGCGTTCTTCCATCGTTCGCGAACGCTCTTTTTCTTCGGACGATCTCTTTTTGGAGGGGGAACGGCCTTTAAGGATTCGTAAACTCGCTTCGGCCCCCCGCCTCCTTCGCCGCCGCCTCTTTTGCCGCCTTCGCCGCCCCCGGGATTAACGTCATTCTACTTTTAGCAAAGCCGCGCCCTTAAAAAAGAATCCGTCTTCGGGATACACTTTCGCTTGAAAATGAGTTAAAATACCCAAGGTAAGAAGAGTTTTTTCATTAATGAGCGTGTCGACGCGCCTGGCGCGGGCTTGACGTGATTCACGCCCGGGCCGGGATTTTTCATTTTTACTCCCGGGGCGTTTCTCAAGGCCCCGAAGCCGCGTTCTTATTGGAGGAGACGATCTTTTGAGCCCCGTCTTTCGGCTGAGCGCTGTTTTTTCCCGCCGCCCCGGCCTTTTGGCGCCGGCCGGCCGGATAATTTCCCCGGCCATCCCGCTTTCGGGCTCCGGTGGCGTCCGGAAACCCGTCCGCTCCTTTCCCCCCGCCGGGCTTGGGCCCGAGGGCGCCGGGGGGGGTGTTCGCCCCGGCGCGGGCGGAGGCGTGTAATGGCGGAGCTGGCCAACGGGAAAACGGTCCTTCTTCTCTCCCTCCTCCTCTTCTTAGGGGCCTGCGGCGTGAAGACCCACCCTTATCCGGAGTCCATGACCCTTCCGGGGCAGGTCGTGGACCTCGAAGCCGACCAGGACTCCCAAGGCGGCCTCGTTTTAAGGTGGCGGGCGCCGGAGGAGAACATGGCGGGGAGGCCTCTTCGGTCCATCCTCTTTTTCGAGGTCCTGGCGGCCGACTACGACCTGGACGAGTTCTGCGCCGGCTGCCCCTCCTTTTACCGAAAGGCGGCCGAGATCCACGTCCAGCCGCCCCCTCCGGGGCTTTCCATCAACCCGGGCCCCTACAGCTACTCCCTCAAGCTCAAAGAGGGGCGGGTCTACCGTTTCCGGGTGGCGGCCTTCTCCGAGCGGGGCGCCGCCCACCCCGACGCCTGGAGCGAGATCACGGTGCGGGCCTCCCTCGGCCCCGGGGAGCTCTCCGGGTTCCGGGCGGATCTGGGCGACCGGGAGGTGCGCCTCTATTTTGATAGAATGGGGCCCGGCGAGACGGCGGAGATCGAACGCCGCATAGGCGACGGACCCTTCCGTCGCCTCCCTTTAACCGGCCGGGAGTACACGGATTTGGACGTCTCCTACGGCTCCGTCTACGTCTACCGGGGCCGGAAGGTTTTGGAAACCGAGCACGGCCCTGCCCCGGGGCCCTGGAGCCGGGAGATAACGGCGCGGGTGGAGGATCGCTTCCCGCCCAGGCCCATAGGCTACCTGGACGCCTCCCCGGCCGAGGGGGGGATCCTTCTTAAATGGGAGGATCTGAGCATGGACGACGACATCAAAGGCTACCGCCTTTACCGGCGTCTAGGAGACGCCGGAGAGTTCCAGCCTATAAACGGTCTCTTCACCTCCACGAGCCACCTGGACGCCGCCGTCGTTCCCGGCGGGGACTACCGCTACCGGGTGACCGCCGTGGACGCCTCTCCCGCGGCCAACGAGAGCCTGCCGTCGCCCGAGGCCTCGGTTTCCCTCGAGACGGCGGAGGAGCCGGCGGAGAAGCCCGATCTGACCAATCTGGGCTACTGACGGCCCGGCCTTGGCCGGGCCTTCGGGGCCATTTCCCGCGCCGCGCGGTTGTATTGGGATATTGTTAGACGTTAATAATGTTTATTATTATTTATTTATACTTTTTTGTAATGTTTAATGTTTAATGTTTATCGATAATTATCGCGCCTCGCCGGAGAACGCCGCCGCTTCGCGGCGCTCCTCGAATATTTTCGGAAACTTCTCGATCTTTTCCGCCGCCCCGGCGGCGGACTCCCGAAGAACCCGGCCGGAGTTTTCCGGGCCACGCTGAAGAAGGATGGAAAGCCATTGACAATGGACGGCGGCAGGGAATTTTTCGCCTACCGGGACGGACGGCTCCACGCGGAGGATCTGCCCCTGGAAATAATCTCGCGGGAGGTGGGCACTCCCGTCTACGTCTACTCCAAGGCGGCCTTCCTCCACGCCCTGAAAAGCCTGGAGGATGCCTTCAAGGGCTCCAGGCATCTCATCTGCTATTCGGTGAAGGCGGCCTCCAATTTGAGCCTCCTCGCGCTGGTGGCGGAAAGGGGCCTGGGGGCGGACATCGTCTCCGGCGGCGAGCTTTACCGGGCCTTGAAGGCGGGGGTTTCCCCCCGGCGCATTGTCTACTCCGGCGTGGGGAAGACCGCCCGGGAGATGAGGGAGGCTTTGGAGGCGGAGCTCTTCATGTTCAACCTCGAAAGCGAAGGCGAGATGCTGGAATTGGCCCGGGTGGCCGAGGAGATGGACAAGGTGGCCCAGATATCCTTCCGGGTGAACCCCGACGTGGACCCCCACACCCACCCTTACGTGGCCACGGGCCTGAAAGAGAGCAAGTTCGGGGTGAGCCGGGAGGAGGCCCGGCGCCTTTACGCCGAGGCGAGGAAGATCCCCTGGTTCAAGGTCATCGGGATTGGCTGCCACATAGGCTCGCAGCTCACCGAGCTCGCCCCCTTCCGGGACTCCCTTTTGATTTTGGCGGATCTGGCCCGGGAGCTGCGCTCCCAGGGCCACAACATCCGCTATTTGGACATGGGCGGCGGGGTGGGCATACGCTACCGGGACGAAAATCCCCTGTCGCTTTCCGCCTACGCGGAGATGTCGTTAAAGGCGGTTTCCGACATTCCGGATCTGACCCTGGTGGTGGAGCCGGGGCGATCCGTCGCCGGCAACTCCGCCGTTCTCCTCACCCGAGTCCTCTACAACAAGCGTAACGGCGGGAAGCGCTTCGTGGTGGCTGACGCCGCCATGAACGATCTGATCCGCCCCAGCCTCTACGGCTCCTACCACGCCGTTTGGCCCTTAAACGAAAGGCCGGGGGCGGCCCTCTCCCCCGCCGCGCTCGTGGGGCCGGTCTGCGAGTCCGGCGACTTCCTGGCCAAGGACCGGGAGCTGCCGGATTTGGCTCCGGGGGATTGTCTGGCGGTGAAAAGCGCCGGAGCCTACGGTTTCAGCATGAGCTCCAACTACAACTCCCGGCCCCGGGCGGCCGAGGTTCTGGTCTCGGGGGGCGACTTCCGGGTGATAAGGGAGAGGGAGGACTACGAGTCCCTCGTTTCAGGCGAGGATATTCTGCAGTTGAATTAAGCCCGGTTAAATTCTATACTCTAGCCTCCGGAGCGCCCCCCGCCCCGGACCCACCGGAAAAAGGTCCGGATCGGGGCCTTTTTCCGGCGGAGCTTTTTTTTCGGCGCTTATCTCAAAGGACGATCTTTTATTATGTCAATCAGCTTTTTCAAATACAGCGGACACGGGAACGATTTCGTCATCATCGACAGCTGGGACTCCCAGCCGGCGGAGCAGGATCTGCCCAAACTGGCCCGCCTCATCTCCCGGCGGAAATACGGGGTGGGCGCGGACGGGGTGGTCTTCATCTCCGAGGGTCCCCACGATGTGGACTTCGCCGTGCGCTTCTTCAACTCCGACGGCTCCGAGGCCGACATGTGCGGAAACGCCAGCCGCTGCGCGGCCCACCTGGCCCACACCAACCACATCGCCCCGGTGGAGATGACCTTCAAGACCAAGGCCGGAGACATCCGGGCCCGGGTGGAGGGGGACTACGTCTCCGTGCGGCTCCCGAAAATCGGCCGCCCCGACGGGGTGGCCATGATAGACGTGGACGGTTTCAGCCGCACCTACCACCGCATCAACACGGGCGTGAACCACGCCGTCACCTGGGTGGACGATCTGGACCGCCTGGACGTGGTTAAGTACGGCCGCTTCATCCGCCGCCACCCCTCCTTCTCCCCCGGGGCCAACGTGGACTTCGTGCGGATAGTGGACCGCGACACCATCGACGTGCGCACCTACGAGATCGGGGTGGAGGACGAGACTTTGGCCTGCGGCACCGGGGTCACGGCCTCGGCCCTGCTTTCCCTCGCGGAGGGCTACGTGGAGGGCGAGAACATCCACTGCCGCACCAGAGGCGGGGAGGAGCTGAACGTCCGGGTGGTCGGAGGCGAGGGCGAGCACCGGGAGGTCTCCCTGGAGGGGAAGGTGCGCTTCGTCTTCTCCGGGGCCCTGGCCCAGGACGCCCTCAAAGCCGAGCCCCAGCGGAGGTAGCTTCCGGATTTACCGTCGCGGATCTTCCGCGCCGGGGCCGCGTCCCGGAAGAAAGTCCTCCCGCCCGCTTTTTCACAAACCCGTCTTTCCGGCGCCGGCCGGGGGCCGCGGCCCCCGGCGGCGCCGCCGCCAGGAGTCACCATGAGTCTCTCATTTAAGGGAATAATCCCCGCCCTGGTCACCCCCTTCAAGGGGGGGGAGGTGGACGAGGAGGCCTTCCGCCGCCACGTCGACTTCGTCATCAGGGAGGGGGTCCACGCCGTGCTTCCCTGCGGCACCACCGGCGAGTCCCCCACCTTGAGCCACGCCGAGCACCAGAGGGTCATAAAAATAGCCGTATCCGAGGCCCGGGGGAGGGTGCCGGTCTTGGCCGGCACCGGCTCCAACTCCACCCGGGAGGCCGTGGAGATGTCCGTCCAGGCCAAAAAGGACGGGGCCGACGGACTGCTCCTGGTCGCCCCCTACTACAACAAGCCCTCCCAGGAGGGTTTGTATCGGCATTTCCAGGAGATCGCCCTCGCCGCGGCCCTGCCGGTGATCCTTTACAACATTCCCGGCCGCTGCGGGGTGGAGATTCTCCCGGAGACCACCAGCAGGCTCTCCCAGCTGCCCAACATCGTGGGCGTGAAGGAGGCCACGGGGGATTTGAACAAGATGATCCGGACCATCGAGCTCTGCGGCCCGGATTTCCTGGTGACCTCCGGCGACGATTCCCTCACCCTCCCGCTCTTGGCCGTCGGAGGGGGCGGCGTCATCTCGGTGGCCGCGAACCTCGTCCCCCGCTCCATGGTGGAGTTCTGGGATAAATGGGAGAAGGGCGATCTATCCGGCGCCCGGACCCTCTTCTTCAAGCTCCTCCCCCTCTTCAAGGCCCTTTTTCTGGAGACCAATCCGGTGTGCGTGAAATACGCCCTCCATCTTTCCGGGCGCATGGAAAGAGATATGCGTCTTCCCATGCTTCCGCCCTCCGTGGCCGTGGCCCATAGGCTGGAGGAGCTGGTGGACGAATGGGGGACCAAGGCGTGAGCGAAAACGGGAAACTTAAAATAACGATTTGCGGCGCCTGCGGGCGCATGGGGAGGAGGCTCATCGAGCTCGTCTTGGCGGATCCCCGCTTCGAGCTCGCGGGCGCCCTGGAGCGCTCCGACTCCCCCTTCATCGGCCGGGACGCCCTCGGGGCGGACGGGTCCGCCCCTATGGGGATCAAGGTGACGGACGATTTCGGGAAGGCCGCGGCCGGGGCCTCCGTCTATCTGGACTTCTCGTCGGCGGAGGGGGTTCTGCCCGCGGCCGAGTCGGCCGCGGTGTTGAAAATTCCGGCGGTGATCGGGGTCACGGCGCTCGACGGGCGCATCGTGGGCCGCTTGAAAGAACTTTCGGAGATAATACCCATCCTCCAGGCTCCGAACATGTCCACGGGCGTGAACCTCCTCTACAAGCTGGCCGCCGCGGCCGCGGCCGCCTTGGGCGAGGGCTACGATTTGGAGATCGTGGAGGCCCACCACCGCCGCAAAAAGGACGCCCCCAGCGGGACGGCCTTGAAGATCCTGGAGACCCTCTGCGAAGCCAGGGGCCTGGATCCGGAAAAGGCCGGAGTTTTCGGGCGTTCCGGAACCCCGGGACCTCGGAGCGCCCGGGAAATCGGGGTCCACGCCGTGCGGGGCGGGGACGTCATCGGGGACCACGCGGTGATTTTCGCCGGACCGGGGGAGCTCTTGGAGATAACGCACCGGGCCCAGAGCCGGGACGCCTTCGCGACGGGCGCCCTCAAGGCCGCCCTCTGGATAGTCGGAAAAGAGCCGGGATTCTACTCGTATCGGGACGTTTTGGGTCTGTGATCCGCCAAGGGGGCCCGGCGCCCTTTTGCGGATCTTTCCGTTTTTTTCACGCCGCGTCCAACCCTCCGGTCGCCCGGCGCCCGGAGACCGCCGGAGCCGCCATGCCCGCCGTCAAGTCGGCCTTCAAGCCCGCCGTCAAGTCCGCCGCCGTGAAGCTTAAAATCACGGCCGTCCTGGTCCTTCTCCTTTTCGCCCTCTCCGGCTGCGTGCTCACCATGCCCAAGCCCTTTCTAAAGGAGAGGAACCCCCCCGGGGGCGCCATGCCCGATCTCTCCGGCCGCTGGAAGGACGAGGAGGGGCAGCCTTTGACGGTGGAGAAGACCGGTGTTTCCAACACCTTTTCGGTCTACTCCCAGGATAAGGACCAGAGGCTCAAGGTCACCATGGAGAGGCTGGACGACAAGCGCTTCATCCTGCAGTTCCAGCCCCCGGACGAACAGGGCGGGGGGGTCTTTTTAACCGTGGGCGAGGTCGATCCCCGAAAGGTTGTCATCTACACCTTTCCCGAAGGCCTTCCGGATTTAAGGAGCAAGGCCAAGGCCAACGGGGTCGTCATCAACGAGTTCGGCTTGATCACCAAATACGAGAGGGCGGAGGGGATCATACAGTTTTTCCGCGAAATGGCGGACGCTCCGGGTCACGTGGATCTGGTGCTCACGAAATAAAGCGGTCCGGGCGCCAGTAGCTCAATGGATAGAGCAACAGCCTTCTAAGCTGAAGGTTGAAGGTTCGAGTCCTTCCTGGCGCGCCAATCCCCCCGTCTTGACGAGAGGCCTTTTTAAAAGCCCGAAAACCTTCGTTTTCGGGCTTTTTCCGCGCTTCGGCCCGGGGTTTTCGGCCCCGGCTTCGATCCAGGCTTTCGGCTCTTGTTGAAAAAAAGCGCTTTTAAAAGGCGTTCCGCCCGGGGGCTTCGGGAAAACCTGGAAATTTTTCCGAAGAGCCCCGAGCGCCGCCCTTCGCCTGGAACTTTCCTTAAAACCCGCGTTTCAAACGCGCTTTGAAAAGGAGCGGCGGAAAAGCGTTTAGGGGCCGAAGGGCGCCGCCCGCGTAAAAAAAACCGGCTTCGCGCGCCCCCCTTTTTCGTTTCGACGGCGCGGCCGTCTTCCTTCGGATTTTCCCGATTTCCCAAGGAAGGCGCCCGAAGCCGGCTGGGAAACCGAAGGGCGCGGCGGAGAAGAGGCATCCGCCGTTAGAGGGTTTTCGGGCCGGCCGCGGGAAGAAGGGGCGCGGCTTGAATTTAAATCTCCCGCGAAAAGCGCCTCTCGTTTTAGATCGTCGATTTTTAATTGGAAATCTTTTTTCCGCCTAACGCCTCAAAGGCGGTTTTTTTTTCGGAAAGGCCGGGATGGAGGCGGCTTTTTGAGGCCGCGTCTAATTGGAAAGCGGCGCTTTTTCGAAAGTTTCGCGGGGATTAAACGCCCGGGGGCGGAAAACGCCTGGCGGCTCGAAACGGGACCTTTGTGAAAATTCAATATTTAAACTCAGTTTCAGCCGGGTGTTTATAATTTTAAAGGCCGGGAAGGCGAAATTCGCGCGCCTGAGGCGTTTGGTTTGAAACGCGCCCCCCCGTGCGGGCTTTGGAAGCGGGCGAAAATCTCGAGGCGATTCGGCGGATGATTGGAAAAATTTTTTTAAAACAATCATTGATTCAAAATATATAATTAAAAAATAATTTCGATAAACGCCTTTATTTACGCGTGTTTAAAATAATCAAAATTTTTTTCGCTAAAATTTTTTCTAAAATAGTTTTTATTTAAAAAAAAATGTGTTATTCTGTTTTCGGGTTTATTTTGGTTTTTTAACTTTCACGCGGTCATAAGGAGGCCGTCAATGAATCAAGAAGAGTATGGTCCAATAATAAGAGCAGCCTCTTTTTTTAAAAACCTCGATGAGCATGAATGCGACTCCCTTGTGCAAAGCGCCATTTTCAAGCGCTTTCAGCCCGGCCAGGTGATCTTCAACAGAGGCGAGTCGGGAACCGGTCTGTACGTGCTCGTGGAAGGCAAAGTGAGGATCTTCGTTTCGGGAAACGGAGCCAAGGAGCAGCTTCTGCGCATCCTTCTGCCCGGCGACTCCTTCGGGGAAGCGGGCATTTTTCTGGAACACGGCTATCCCTCCACCGCCCAGTGCCTGGATAAGTCGGCCGCCTATTATTTCCCCGGCGATAGGCTGCGTTCCATCATCGGCGAGAACATGAAGGTGGCCCAGAATTTTTTGAACCTTCTGGCCTTGAAACTCGCCGATTTCGCCCACCTTTTCGAGTCGCGCACCATTAAGGAGGCGCCCGCCAGGCTGGCCTCCTTCATTCTCAACCACGAAGAGGTGTCGGGCAGGGTGAAACTGAATTTCAGCAAGGGTCAGCTCGCCTCCTTCATCGGAACGTCGCCGGAGACGGTCTCCCGGGCTCTGACCTTTCTGAAAGGGAAAAACGCGATAAAAGAGGAGAAGCCCTACATCGTCATTTTAAACAGGGATATTTTAAACTCCTTGATCCAGGGAAACCTCAAAGCCTGATTGTTTCGCCGTTTAAAGCTTTGGCGTTTCCCCCCCTTTCGTCCGGAGATTCGCCTGCCGGCGTTTCGTCCCGGAGGGCTTTCTTCCGATTTTTCCAAACTTCCGGTAACGGCGTTGATTTGAACGTTTTACCGGCGTTTCGCCGCTTCCGGTCATGAACCGGATTTTATCCGTTATTTAACCTCTTTTCCCCGTCCCGGAAATATCCTCCGGGACGTTTTTTTTCGCTCCTTCGTTCGCCCGGTCCCGAACCGGGCGAAATTCGCCCTGCCTTTGACGGCCCGGCGGGCGCGCCCGGGAGGAAGCGAAAAGGAGCCTACTACAAGCCTTTTTCAGCCGGAGCGTCGCGGCGCTTGGTGTTTCCGGCGGCCCAGACGATGAGGATCATGATGAGGAACATGACGGAGCAGGCGAGGTAGATTTCGTTGGCCGACTGGATGTAGCCGTTCTGGGTGAGGCTCCGGACGAGGATGGCGGTCCGCTCCTCGGCGGAGAGGCCGAAAGATTCGAAGTTCCGGACGGCGTCGGTGAAGGCGGGGGAGATCCCGTCGATGTGGCTCGTAAGCCGCGTGTGGTGGAGTGCTTCGCGCCTGTCCCAAAGGGTTGTGGCGAGCGAGGTTCCGATGCCGGAAAACAGGGCGCGCACGCAGTTGAAAAGCCCGGCGGCCTGGGCCATCTTCGCCGGCTCCAGGCCGACGAAGGCCAAACCGAAGATGGGGACGAAAAAGGAGGCGATGGCGAAACCCTGGAGAAACTGCGGGAGGACGACGAAGCCGACGCTTATGGAGGGGTTGAAGCGGGTGCGCATGTACATGCAGCCGCTGAAAACGAGGAACCCGACGCTTATCACGATTCTTAAATCGATCTTGTTTCCGAAGCGGCCTATGAGGGGCGTTAAAAAGACGGGCGCGACGCCCACCGGGGCGGAGACCAGGCCGGCCCAGGTGGCGGTGTAGCCGTACCAGCTCTGCAAGAGAAGCGGCAGAAGGACGATGGTTCCCAAATAGAGCATCATCCCCAGGCTCATGAGGATCAGCCCCACCGTGAAATTGCGGTGCAGGAAGAGCCTTAAGTCTATGAGCGGCTTTTCGGCGCGGCTTTCCCAGACTATGAGGAGGGTGAGTCCGACGACGCATGAAACGGCCAAGGTCCGGATGAAGTTGGAGTTGAACCAGTCCAGCTCCCGGCCCTTGTCCAGGAGCACCTGGAGGGAGCCGACGCCTAAGGCCAGAAAGCCGAAGGCCACGGCGCTCATGGGAACTTTGACGATCCCGGACTCCCTTCCGGAGAGGACCTTGCGGACGACCATGGCCACGACGAATCCGAAGGGGACGTTTATGAAGAAGATGTAGCTCCAGTGGCAGTTGTCCGAGATCCAGCCCCCGAGGATGGGGCCGAAGACCGGGGCCACCGAGACCGTCATGGAAAAGAAGGCCAAAGCCATTATCTGCCTGTCCCGCGGATAGTTTTTCATCAGAAGGGACTGGGCCAGGGGAAGCATGGGTCCGCCGGTCGCCCCCTGGATCACGCGGAAGAAGACCAGGACGTTTAAATTGGGGGAGAGTCCGCAGAAGAGGGAGCTAAGGGAGAAGAGCGTCGTCGAGAGGAGGAAAAGGCGCACCTCGCCGAAGCGCTGGGCCAGGCGCCCGGTGAGGGGGAGGGCGATGGCGTTGGCCACGGAGTACGAGGTTATGACCCAGGTCCCCTGGGAATAGCTGGCGCCCAAATTCCCGCTGATGGTGGGAACGGCCACGTTGCAGATGGTGACGTCCACGACCTGCATGAAGGTGGCGACGGGGAGCGCCATGGTGAGCAAAACCAGGGAGCGGGCGCTTAACGGCGGCGCGCCGCCGTCCTTGGGCGCGCTCATGGTTCGACCGGCTCCTCTCCGGGCGGAAAGTCGCCCGCGAGGATGCCGTCCACGAGGGCGTCGATTTCCCGGCTCTTCTCGTCCAGGTTCACGACCAGGGCCTCGCTTCGGCGGTCCGGAAGCCGGGGCGGATTATCTTCCGGGGCTTCGTCGGTGAACACCCTCACCCGGCAGGACAAGCCCAGGATGAGCGGCGGGACCGCCCCGCCGTCCCAATCGGAGAGGAGGATTATCCGGACGGGCACCCTCTGGACGACCTTGATCCAGTTTCCCGTGGCGTTTTCCGCGGGGAGGAGCGAAAAGACCGAGCCGGTGCCGGGACTGAGGCCCGCGACCACGCCTTTGAAGACCCGGCCGGAACCCAGCATGTCCACCGTCACCTCGGCCTTCTGCCCCGCCCGCAAAGCGCCCAGCTGGCTCTCTTTGAAATTGGCGTCCACCCAAACCTCGTCTTCGTTCACCACCATCAACAAAGGCGCCCCGGGGCCCACCTGGTTTCCCAGCTGCACGGCGCGTTTGGCCACCCGGCCGGAGACGGGGCTTTTGATCTCGCAGCGTTCCAGATCCAGCCAGGCCCGCAGGAGTTCGGCCTTGGCCAGGCGGATGGCCGGATCCTCCGCCGGAGCCCCGCCGCCTATCTGGCGGTTTATTTGCTCCAGCGAAAACAAAGCGCTCCGGAGGGAGGCTTCGGAGATCTCCAGCTCGATGCGGGAATTGTCCAGTTCCTCCCGGGTGATGGATCTCCCGGCGACGAGCCGGCGGCGGCGGTCGTATTCGGATCTGTTCAGCTCCACCTGTTTGCGGGAGACGTCGACCGAGGCTTTGAGGCCGTCTCTTTGGGAAAGGCGGCTGGCCACGGAACGCGCGGCGCTTATTAAGTTGTTTCTGGCCTTTTCAAAGGCCAGGGAGGCGTCGGTCGCGTCGAGGCGCGCCAGGACGTCCCCTTGGTTCACGAGCCTGGTGTTGTCCGTGAGGATGTCCGTTACCGCGCCGGAGGTCAGGGGGAAAACCCGCACCACGTTGCCGGCGGTGTAGGCGTCGTCGGTGGAAATCACGCCGCGGCTGAAGAAGAACCAGTATAGGAAGGCCAGAAAAGCCAGAATTAGAAAAACCAATAAAGCCTTGGCCACGGCCCGCGGTCCCCGGGAGCGTTTTCCGCCCTCGCCCGTCGCGGCGCCGGACGAGGGCCGGGCGTCGTCGTTTAGGATTCCGTCTTCGTTATGGTCGCTGGCGTCGGCGCTCATGATGTTTAGGTTGCCGCCCCAATATGAAGGGGCGATGATTTATATTATCTCCAGAGAGAAGGAAGCGGCGAAAAACGCGCGGGGGCGGGTCTCAATATAGCAAAAATCAGGGCTTTTAGCCCGAAAAACGCTTTCGCCCGGCTTGGCGCGCGCTTTTGCAAAAAAAGGCGCGGAAGCGGCGTCTTCTCCGGCTATCTGGCGGCCGGAGTCTTAGAAAACGCCTCGCCCGTAAAATCGGGCGCCCGCAAGTCGTTGAAGCCGTCGACGCCTTTGGGGGGGGAAATTTTTTCGAAGAATTCCCATGTCATGAAAAAAAACGCGTTTCACGAAAAAAAGCGGTCGTTTTAAACGGGTTCGCTTTCGAGCTCGATTGAGTTCCCGTTCAACAGGCTTGTGAAATCATCGGTTGCGGAAAACCAGAGAGGAAAATCTTTTTTCGTCAGAACAAGAGGCATGCGGTTGTGAATTTTTATCATGGAATCATTCGCTGCGATGGTTATTATGGAAAAATGAGGAAAAGCGGCGCCGCTTTCATCTTTAAACCGTTTGTAAACACCGCCCAGCAGAAGACCAGGGGATCGAGGATCGGTGAAGAGGTGTTTGATTTTATTTTTGGCTTTGTCGCTCGACCACTCGTAAAATCCGCTGGTGGGGACGACGCAGCGTCTAGACCTAAGGGAATCCTTCCAGGTCCGAAGCGCGGGGGCTGTTTCGCCTTTGGCGTTGATGAGAGGTCTGGGTTTGACGTTTGGCTTCATTTTATCAGGATAACCTGGATAGCCCCAGCGCATCGGAGCGGCCCTTAATTCGAAATTTTTTAAACCGCCTCGGTATATCACGGGAACCACGTCGGTGGGATGGACGTCGCCTCTGGTTTTAAGCGGAAAGAGCGAATCGCGCTCTTCCGAGAACAAGCCGCTTTCCTGGATTATCTTATTGATTTCCTCATCGTTTTCCTCCTTCCAGGAGCTAAAGCGTCCGCACATGATTAAACCTTGTTTTCCGCGCTTTCGGGAAAGGGGAATGAAAACGCGCCGTTTCTTTTAAAATCACCAAAATACGGTTATAATAAGAATTCAAGATGAGCGCGTTTTCAGCCGGAAAGAAGTTTTCGAACGCTTACCGGGTTGGGGAGCTAGTGTGTTATGAGGTGGTACGCGAATCCCGCCAGCGAAAATCCGAGCCAGAGGAAGGTGAGAAGGGGGAGGAGGATGTCGTCGGCTCCGTCTTTAGCGAAAAAAGGCATGGGGGGTTTTTGGGACTGCTGGTAAAGCGCCTGAATTTGCTCCTGGGTTTTAAGCTGGGCGTCCTGATTCAAATTTCTTTGGGCCAGCGCCGCGGCGCGCACTTTTTTGGAGTATGAATTTACGGTCGCGCTGCGAGTGATTCCCAAGAGGAGGGGGCAGGCTAAGCCCATCAAAATTAGAATGAAGTTGAAGTAACCGGAATAATCCGAAAATAAAAAACCGAAGAATATCGAATAAATTAAAGTGATGTAAAAGGGAACGAAACCTCGGGAAACTTTGTTTTTCCTTTTATGATCGACTGGAAAGTCGTCTTTGTAATAGAGATCCTGGGAGGTGGCGGAAGCGTATATGTCGTACTTTTTCTCATGGTAGGTGAACGACGCTTTGGCGAGGGGAAGGAGGCCGGGTTTTATGTAATCCACGGTCACGTCGGGGTTGTAGCTCCAGTCGCGCTGGTGATCCCCCTGGGCGTAGCTGTAGACTATATTTTGAATTTGCGCGTCAATCTGAGCGGCTATCGTCTGATGGACGTCGTCCACCGTGCGGATGAATGGCTTGACTTCGCAGCCGGTCACCATTGTGGGGGAGTAGTCGGCGAAATCGCCCCGCATGTGGTTCAAACTTGTCTCGACAAACGATGGAAGCGGCTCGCCCGCGTAGGCCTGGGTGAACAGCCTTCCCGACGCCTTTCCGCTGGCCGGTCGCCAGTCGGTGACCGTGCGGTAGCGCGTGACGGGTCTGGTGCGGGTGCGACCTTTGCTGTCGGTGTAACTCTCGTAATCCGTATAAGGCTCCTGGCGGTCGTAACCGAAGGACGCGGTCCAGTCGGCTTTCACCGAACCCGACATGAAGTAGCAGGGGACGTAGTAAACGAGCTCCTCGTTAATTTCGCTTTTCTCCACCATGTCATCGGGAGCGTTCATGTCAAACGCCATAGTCTGCAGGACGAAGTTATGAAAATTTTGTTGGGCGTCCCTGGTTATGAGTATCAGCTTCTCTGGCGCCTGAGGCAGCTGCTCTTTCGTCTCATTAGGATCGATTATCGAGTTTTTCGTGCCGCAGTACTGACACGCGTACTCGAATACTCCGGGTTGGAGATCGATGGCCGCTCCGCAGGATTTGCAGTTTATTTGCTTTATATTCGCCATTGCTTATCGGTCTTTAACGGTTGTTTATAACATTATAGTAAAATGAAATACTAAAACCCGCCCCTCTTGGAGCGGGTGGTGTCCTGGTGCCTGGCGACGACGAGTTTATAGATGTCGTCGATAAGCTTTTGCGGGGGATCCGTAACCGGCGGAGGCGGCGGCGGAGACGCGGGGCTCTGAACGGCTCCATCGGCTTCCTTGGCGGCCATGTCGAGCAGTCCCTTCGTTTCGGGAATTTCCAGCGGCGTAACGTTGTCCCTCGTCAGGAGAATCGACTCGAGATCGAGGAGTTTTTCGGCTATGCCCGAGTCGTACTGGGAGACTGAATTTTTATCGAAGTATCTCACTTCGTCGATTATTTTATCCAGACCCTGGGCTTCGCTGGAACCGGACGCCACCTGCTGCTTCAAATTGCGCAGACGCGACTCGAGGCTCACCACCTGCTGCAGCCTCCTCAGCTGGGTCGCCTCTTTTTCGCTCGCGGATTTGGTGGAAAGGCCCAGGAGCAGAATGACGCCTCCCAGGAGTATTAGGTATATGAATTCAAGGAGGAAGAGGATGCCGGCGCGGAGCGCGTGGGGAAACAAGAGGAAGATGAACGCGGTGCCCATGCCAATTAGCAGGTAGGCGATGCCGGCCGCGTAAATACCCGTGCGGAATATCGTGGGATAGTTGGCGCCGCCGTCGGCGAAATAGGTGAGAATGGCCGTCGCCACGACCGGGACCAGCATAAAGAAGAAAAGCGCCGCGAAGGTGCTGGCGGCGAACGTGGTCGCCAGGACGGCGAAGAGCAAGGCGCTTATAACTATAAGCATGGCTCCGCACAGCATAATTGTTTTCTGGGCGGAGTTGAATGATTTTTGCATCGGCACACCTTCATTATCTGATGATTGTGGTGAAGTTGATTTTGGCGGCGCTTTTCGAGGGGCTTTTCAGCGGAGGCGCTTTTTAAATCTTCGCTCCGCAGTTCAGACAGAATTTAGCGGCCACCGGGTTGGTATGGCCGCATGATTTGCAGATGTTGGCCAGCGATTTACCGCAGGTGGGGCAGAATTTCAAATCGTTTCGATCCAGGGGCGTCCCGCAGAATGGGCAGGGGTTCGGCAGATTGAAGCCGCAGCTGGTGCAGGTCTTGGTGCCGGTGGGCAGATCCGCCCCGCATTTGGGGCAGGGATTATACGAGTTGCCGCATTCCGGACAGAACTTGGAGCCCACGGGTATGACCGAGCCGCACTTGTGGCACTTAACTACGGAGGCCTTCCCCGGCGTGGGGAGGGGTTTTCCGCACTGGGGGCAGAATTTGTTGTCCGCGGGCGCCTTGGAGTTGCAGTTGGGGCAGGTGACGAGGTCGGTGGGGGTCTGCAAATTCTGGGCCATTCCTCCGAACTGCTGCCCGAAGGCGTTTCCCACGCCGACGCCCATGCCCAGGCCGATGCCGGCCCCCATCAGACCGGCGCCGCCGCCGGGATTTTTGGCCGCCCCCTCCAGAGTGTCGAAAGACCGCTCCGTCTGATAGTTATAGCCCACGATGTTCATTTCGGCCTTTTTGGCGAGGGCCTTTTTCAGGGTCTGCACGGCCGGATCGTCCTCGGGAACGGAGACGTCGTTCACGTAGAAATTTAAAAGTTTGATGCCGTACTCCAGGAAGGTCGGGCCGGCCTTCTCAAGCATGTGATCCGACAGCTCTTCAAGGTAGGCGTTGATCTCAAGGATGCTTATCTTTCTTTTCACCAGGTAGGAGGCCAGGGCGTCCTTGATTTTGGTGATGTACATCCCCCTGAAATAGCGGGTGACGCTGTCCTGATCGAAAGTGGGGACGGTGCCCACCAGCTTGATCAGGAACTTGGAGGAGTTCTCCACCTGGATGCCGAACTGGCCGTTCGCCCTGATGGGAACCATTATGTTGTATTCCGGATCCTTGGTCTGGACGGGAGAAGGGGTTCCCCACTTGATGTCCAGGGAGTGGAGCTTGTTGACGTACCAGACCTCGGCCGCGAAGGGAGACTGGCCTCCGAAGGGCAGCTTCAAGAAGGCCGTCAGTATGGGGATGTTGTTGGTGTCGAGGGTGTAGCGCCCCGGCCCGAACACGTCCAGGGCCTGCCCGCCCTTGAAGAGGACGGCTTCCTGGGACTCGTTCACAATCAGCTGGGTCCAGTTGCTGAGCGATTCGCTGGGAAACTTCCAGGCGAATATCCTCGCGGGTCCGTCGTATTTGACTAAGTCTATTATTGCCATTCAGTGCTCCACTTTCACTTCTTAAGCGCACCTGAAAGCCGCCGCTCTCCGGATGTCTATGCGAAGAGTTTTTAGCGTGTGGTGAGAAGTAGAATAATTATCCAATTCTCTCTCCGGCTCTTTGGCGTCCAGGTGAGAGCGGTGATTTTCCAAGCTTGACTGCGTTTATTGTCAAAAAAGGCGGGATCGGCTCTTCGGAGCTTCTACGGGGCATTATAGAGTTAAAAACGCCTCTGCGCAAGATTTGCTTAGGTGATAGTAATTCTAATTATGTCGGCGCGGCCCATTCCGGAACCCGAATTTATCCAGCCGAGCCGCGGAGGAACCGAAGCCGTCGCTTCCCGTTTCCCCGGCTTTTTATGATGGGCGATGAAAAAAAAGGGTGATTTTCGAGTTCCCCGAGCTGTTTTGAGTCGATTGATAATTATGCTGATTGATGCTTTCACGATATTCATGTTTTAACAAAAAATTAATTATAGAATATGTGATTATTAAATAAATATATAAAAGAATTAATTAGATATTTTTATTCAATAATTATAATAAACATTCCATTAAAGACGTCCGCTCCCCCGCGAAAGTCCTTCTATCAATTCCCGAGCTTTTGTGTCACAATTTATTCGTTCGGCCTTAATGTTTATGAAACGCATGGGAGTGGACGGTGGAGACCATCCTGGTTGCCTGCGAGACCATTCGGGACGAGATCCTGAGGTCGTTGGACGCGCTGGGGCTGAAATTTACAGTCGTCTGGCTGGAGGGAGGTCTTCACAACGCTCCGGAACGGCTGCGGAAAAGGCTGCAGGGAGTGCTTTCGGACTCCGACGGGGCCTGCGAGCGGCTGCTTATCGCCATGGGGTACTGCGGAGGCGGGCTGCGGGATTTAACCACGGGAAACTACGAGACCGTGGTGCCGCTCACCGACGACTGTCTGAGTCTTCTTCTGGGATCGCATTCGGCCAGAAGGAAGGCCTCGGTTCCCGCCACGTATTTTTTAACGGGAGGCTGGTTGAGTCACGAGATGAACGTGGTGTCCTCCTATGAAAAGGCCATCCTTCGCTTCGATCCTGGAACCGCCCTTCGTCTCAACAAGGTGCTTTTGGAAGGGTACAGCCGTTTCGGACTTCTGAACACAGGGGTCTACGATTTAAAAGACGCCAAGACGAGGGTGCTCCCCCTGGCCCGCGGCTTGGATCTCAAAGTGGAGGTGATAAACTCCGATCTTTCCTGGCTTCATCAATTTTTAAAGGGTCCCTACGATAATCGGGACTTGTTTCTGCGGGTGCCTCCTCACGGCAAAATAAGATTCGCCGACTGGCTGGAACTGTTCAGCGGAAAGCGGGACTCCAGGGCGGCCGATGAAATGGTCGTCAACCCGGATGATATGAAAGGCGGCAATCTTCACGGCACCGGAGCGTAGTTCGATGGGATAAATTATAAGTCGGCGGAGCCTTTTAGATTTGAATTTTCATTCAACCGTTCTTTAAATTTTATGTTTTTTCATCCGCCCTATCGCCTTAAGAATTAAGGATGATAATTCATAAACCTTCTTGCGAAAGAATTAAATTTTAATTTTTTCGCTCCTATGGCGGGAAAATGATAATTTAGAACAATGCTGACGGCTTATTTTTCTTGGAGCGGAAATGTTCGAAAAATAGCAGAGATGATAAACAAAACGGTTGGAGGCGATATCTTTAAAATTGATCCGCTTAGGCCTTATTCGACGAAATACAATGATCGCGTAAATGAAGCCAAAAGCGAAAAGGCGTCCAACGCGGGGCCGCGGTTAAAAAGCGGCGTGAAAGACATGGGAAAATACAATACTATCTTTCTGCGCTATCCGAACTGGTGGTCTTCCATACCCATGCCAGTGGCCGCTTTTCCTTGAGGAACACGATCTGTCCGGAAAAAAACATCGCGCCCGTCTGCGGCCACGGCGGAGGCGGTCTGGGACAAAGCTTGTCCTTTACAGCCAAGCTGGCGCCGGAGTCGAAAGTGCTGACCGCTTTTAGCGCGCGTTTTGATGGCGGCGGATCGCTGGAGGCGGATTTATCCCGATGGTTGGAAAAAGTCTCATAGCGCCGGATTTTACGCGCATGGAGCGTGAGCTCCGCCGTTTTTTGGCGTCTAGATTTTACCGGAAAAGCCGCTTATAAGCTTTTTCGGCGGCGCTTGCTCGAAAACTCTTTATTTGGATCGAATTTAAGGCGCGGCGGCGGACAAGCGGAGCGTTTGTTTTTTTTTATGATTTAACATTCAACGTTGTATTACCGGTTTGTGTAAAAATAGCGCCTAAGTGAAAAACAAACCTTCAGTAATCATCGTCATCGTCGTCATCGTATTCGTCATCGTCGTCATCGTATTCGTCATCGAATTCTTCATCTTCATACTCCTCGCCGTCTTCTTCGTCTTCGTAATAGTATAAGTCATCGTCACCGCCATTATCCTTGCCGATCTCGTCTTCCACTTCGTAGTAATACCCCTCCGCTTTCTCGAGATCGTCTGCTTTAAGAGGATCATCGATGTAGTATTTCGGGATGTTTATATTATCCGGCTCTTCATTCTTTTTTTCTTTGACATTGTCATCGGCGGCGATACCGGATTTTTTGTCGTCTTTACCTGTTTCTGGTTTTTTGAGGGTTTTAGAAGATTTATCCGGTTTATTTTCGGTTTTCGTCTCTGTTTTCCCGCAAACGCGGCTGTTTTCATCTTTTTTCGGCGTTTTGGTCTTAATATCAGGTTTGACGGCAGACGTCTCGCCGGATGAGGTTTCTTTTTTGACCGTGTTTTTGCTTTTAATTTGCTTTACCGGTTCTTCGGTATTTTGGAGGGTTTTCCCCGTTTTCGCCGTTTTGGCCGTTTCAGCGTCTTTTTTTGGAGTTTTCATTTTTCCCTGTCCTTTAGTCGAACTTACCGCTTTTGAGCTCGATATTTTTTCCGGCGCTGTTTCTTTGGACGTTTTTTTTGTTTTCTTCTTTGTAATTTTATCGGTTTCTTGTTCGGCGTTTAGTAGTTCTCTCAGTTTTCCTGAAGTGCGGAACGCCACGGTCGCGTGTGATCTCAAACGGATGGGTTTTTTCGTCTGAGGGTTTATTCCCATTCTTTCAACTCTGTTGACTATCACGAATTTTCCAAAACCGCTTATCATAACGGGATCATTCTTTTTTAAAGATTCTTTGATTTCCGTTAATATTCCATCAACGTAATTCGTGGCGTCTTGTATGGAACAATTCATTTCTTCCGCTATTTTTTTGATTATGTACTCTTTCGTGATTGTCATAAATCCTCAAAAAGAACATGAATAAAAATTAAAAATTATTCGCAAAAAGAGACGTTCTGGATGAATAACTGGTGATTTTTTTAGGAACCGAGTGTAGGGAAACACAATATTAAAATGAAAAACTATTATTTAAGAGGATCAGCGGCGAACGTACATTGAAGAAATATGAACCAGTTTGATAAACAGGTGAAATTTATCGGTCGGAGGAACGATTTAGGCGGCTAAGAGGAAAGCGTGAATTTTGAATGTGTTTAACCAATGTCTCGTGTCGATAATTATAAATTTTATCGCCGTTATGAAATATGGCGGCGAGTATCATTTATTTTCCCGCCGCACGCGCTTAGCTTCGTCTTGTTAAAACGTCGTTTCCTGTTTTTTTAAATATTTTCTCATCCTCCCGTGTGCCTTACGATAACGTTTTTTGGGACGCGCCTCGATAAATCATCAGGCCGGTGTGAAATACACGCTGAATTTACCGATGGCGCGCGTTTGAGAAAATTACGCCGCTCATGTTTGTTTCTCACATCCGTATAGGAACGCTACATCGCGCTTGGAAGAAAAGTCGGTTGCCAAGTTAGCGTTCATTATCATTAAGCGGTCAACAGTCGGTATTCAATCTTAATTCGCCTCGTTAGCGCGTTCGCGCCCGCGCTCACAGGCCAACCTTCCGAGACTGAATTAAATTCAGGTGGGTAAAAGTAAAAAAAGCGCTTTGTCGGCGGGATATAAATCCGTACCGTCCGTGAAGCGGTAAATTGCGCAAGGATGGGAATTTGAATTAATTTTGAAAATCGATTTTTAGCCTCGGCGCGTTTTTGTATTTTAAGAGGATGAGGGAGGGGTGGGAGGCTTAGCCGTTTCCGCGGCGCTGGCGCTTGGAAAGAGAGCCGGTGGCGATTGAAAGGCGTGAAAATATTACCTTGAAGATGTAGGTGAAGTCGATATGAAAAAACGCGTATTACTTAACACAAATGATAACAATTATGGAATATGTCTTTTGAACCGTCAAAACTTTTTCTGGAGGAAAACAGAGATTGGAAATGAGATTAGATGTCCTCGATGGTAACAAAGATTGAAGGAAAACGCAAGCCTTTTCATCCTTTTTCATCCTTTTTCTTCACCGTGTTTCGTTCTTTTTTAGCGCGGCGGATGATTTTTCCATCCGCCGCCGGGGGAGGAGCGACGGCGCCGCGGCTGGGGAGGGTTCAGGGCGTTGTATGCTTGATATATTATATTAACCTTAATTTTAATAATTAATGCGGCAAATTTATTTTTCTTACTCGTTTATATATTTTATTTATATTGCTATTTAATTTGATAAATTATAATAATTTTATTTTTATTTCAGTAAAATATTTCACGGACGCTCTTCGCTTTTCCGGCGGAAAACGGCGCGTTTAGTTAGGGCGCCGAACCGTTGGCCGCCGTTTCTTTTCCGGCTTTCAGCCGGATTTTCACGCGCCCGGTTTCCGGAGATAGTGGATAAAAAAATAGCGCCGTGGCCGAAGCCGGCGCCTTCCCTGTTTTTCGTCCGAGTTTCCGTTTCTTTTCCGGGGCCCCCGGAATTTATCTTCCTGAATTCCGTTCAGGTTCCCCCGCGTTTATTCCGATCCCTTCCGGCCGTTCGGCCGCGCGTGAACCCGGCTTTTGAAATCCCCGCGGGGCGTCGCGCCCAAAGAGCGAGAGCCTTCTTTAACCGTTTCGGCCCTTTTTCCGCCGCTCCGCGCCGCCTCCGGCGCGGCCAGATTTCGTTTCCGGAGGGAACGTGTTTTTCCCAAATCCGGCCGGACGTTCGACGGCGTCCCGAAAACTTTAGGCGCTGGTTCGGAGGGTTGAATAAAGAAAAATGGACGGCGGGTGTGTCAAAAAATCCCCTCGGTGGCGGACGGATCCGGGTTTGCGGGAGGCGCTCCCGCGGCTCGCGGAAACCAACGAAGTCCCCGCGCCGGATCCGTCTTTCGCTTCGCCGGTGACAAGAGGAGGGACCGCCCGGTTCTCCCCATGCGGGAGACGGGTGCGAAAAACCGGCTGGGAAAGATGAATCCGGCGCCGCCTGCGGTCACTCCCTATTAATTGGGAGTGACCGGGGGGACTTCAAGGGAAGGATGCTCCTCGGTTTCATTCATCTTGAAATTCGGAAGCATGCCCTCGCCCAGTTCCATTTTGCGGGAAAGAACCTGCCTGGCGCCGGCGATGGAGTACTTCTCCTCTTTCAGGAGGTTTTTAATCTCCTGAACCTTTCCCACGGCGTCCTCGTTGTAGCGTCTTTGACGGCCTGAAGTGCGGATCGGGCTGAAATATCCGTTGAACTCAGTCTCCCAGTAGCGCAGGGTGTGGATGGGAACCCCGGTCAGCTCTGACACCTCACCAATGGTCAGCCAGTCTTTCTTGATGATCATGGGCATAATAAATCCTCGGTTGCTGGATGCTCGTATTCGGACCAAGCGGTCCGTCGAATGATTCTTTAGCAAATTGGGTGCCAGGATTTTTAAGTGAGTTAAAAGCCTTTCGCCAGGTAGTTTGTGAGCTTGTCTGGATCTTTTTTTCCGGAAAGTCCTCTTCCGCGCTCCCTTTTTAACTGCCGTCGCCGCGGAGCTTAACTTGTAAAGCCCCTCTAAAAAGATAAGAGCCGGAAAAAATTTCCCCCCGCGGGTTTCCTGAGCTTGACGGACCGGTTTTCGCGGCTGAAAACGCGGCCGGGGAGGAAGAAAAGTGAAAACGTCCGCTTTCCCCCTCCTCGTCCGGCGCCCCCTCCTCGTCCGGCGCCGCCGCCCCGGTCCCGAGGCCGGAAGGGAATATTCCTCCTGGGCCGGAAGCGGGAGCCGGCGGCTCCGGCTTCTCCGGATGTGTTCTTTTCAAGATTCCGGCCGTTTTTTCCTTTTTTCCGAAATTATGGCGCGGTTGTTTTTGATTAGTTTGCTTTAAATTTTTATATTTAATAACTTTTTTATATTAAATTCATACATATATATAAAATATCAAAAATTATAATCAACCGAACGACCTTTCCGGGCCTTCGCCCGCTATCCAAATCCGCCGCTTGTGTGATAAGATGTTTTGACTTTGAAACGCTTTCCAGCGCGGCCGGAGGCTCCCGACTCTTCGAAGCGTCCGGTTTTTTCGTCTCTCCGGCTCTCATGACCGGCGCCCGCTCCCTTTTCCGGACGGGTTCCGCGGCCGGAAAAAAAACAACGACAGGTTATCGTTTATGCCAATGGATTGGGAAGAATGGCAGAAGAGCCGCCAGAAGCGCTCTTCGGCCCCCCGGAACGGCGGAGACAACGGATCCGGGACCGAGGGTCCCGGATATCTGAACAAGCTCTATAAAAGATTGAGCGATTCCGGCGGTTCTCTGAAACTTTTTTGGATATTTCTGGGCCTGGTCCTGGCCATCTGGCTGGCCTCCGGAATTTTCACGGTGGAACCCTACGAGAGGGGGCTCATCAAGCTTTTCGGCAAATACAACCGCCAGGTGGAGCAGGGGCTGCGCTACCACTGGCCCTGGCCCTTCGAGAGCGTCATCAAGGTCAACTACACCCAGACCAGACAGTTCGAGGTGGGCGGGAGCGCCAGGGGGCTGGACGAGGCCACCATGCTCACCGGCGACGAGAACATCGTGAACATCCAGTTCATCGTCCAGTACAAGGTGGACAGCCCCACTGACTACGCCTTCCAGGTCTACGATCCGGAAAAGGCGGTGCGCGACGCCGCCATCTCTGCCATGCGCGAGGTCATCGGGAGGAACACCATAGATGGCGCCCTCATGGAGAATCGGGCCAACATCCAGGAGGACACCAAGAGCACCCTCCAGGCCATGATGGACAAGTATCAGACCGGCATAACCATCGACAACGTGGAGCTCCAGGACGTGCACGTGCCCACGGACGTCATCCAGGCCTTCAAGGACGTGACCTCCGCCCGGGAGGACGCCGACCGCTCGGTAAACGAGGCCACGGGCTACCGCAACTCCAAAATTCCCGAAGCCGAGGCCCGGGCCTACGCCATCATAGCCGAGGCCAACGCCTACAAGGCGGAGAGGACCAACCAGGCCATGGGCGACGCCGCCAGGTTCACGGCCCTTTTAAACGAGTACCACAAGGCCCCGGAAGTCACCCGGGAGCGCCTGCTTTTAGAAACCATGGATAAAACCCTTCCGGGGGTCAACAAGTACGTCATGGGCGGCCAGGCCGGGCGGGGGACCCTCCCCGTGCTCCCGCTTTTGAATTCCGGAGGGATCAACGCCGCCTCCGGGGAAGGGGGTCAGAAATGAGCGGCCCCGCCCTCGCGAAATCCGTGGACGGAGGCGGCCAGCGGGCGAAGAAGTTCATCATCCTCGCCATCGGCTTTTTAATCCTCCTCTACCTCGTCCTCTCCTCCATCTTCTTCACCGTGGATCAGACCCAGAGGGCGCTGGTTCTGCAGTTCGGCCAACCCGTGGGCGGCGTCAGGGAGACCGGCCTCCACGCGAAGATCCCCTTCATCCAGAAGGTCGTCTACTTCGACAACCGCCTCATGGAGTACGACGTGGCCGCGGCGGAGATCTACACCAACGACAAGAAGAACATGGTGGTGGACGCCTTCGTGCGCTGGCGCATCGAGAATCCCCTCCTTTTCTACCAGCGCTTTAAAAGCGACAACAGCTACTCCATCATAGAGGAGGCCAAAAGGCGCCTGGGGAGCATCATCGTGGGCGAGCTCCGCCGCGAGCTCGGACTCCACGTCATGCAGGAGATAATCTCCCAAAACCGCGGCTCCATCATGGTGACCGTCACCGACTCCTCCAACCGCAAGCTCTCGGAGGACACCCAGGCGGGGATCGTGGTGGTGGACGTGCGCATTAAAAGGGCGGATCTCCCGCCCGAAAACCAGAAGGCCGTCTACGACCGCATGCGCACCGAAAGGGAGCAGCAGGCCACCAAGTACCGCAGCGACGGCCGCCGCAACGGCCAGTACATCATGGCCGAGGCCGACCGCACCGTGCGGGAGACCATAGCCGAGGCGGAGATGCGGGGGCAGATCATCCGGGGCGAGGCCGACTCCGACGCGGCCCGCATCTACGCGGAGGCCTACGGGGCGGACGCGGAGTTCTACTCCTTCAAGCGCTCCCTGGAGTCCTACCAGAACAACTTCAAAGCCGGCTCGGTCATCTTGATGGATCCCGACAGCACCGAGTACCTCCGCTATTTCGGCTCCGCCAGCCCCCCCGAAGGCGTGACTTTGGGCGGCTGGACCCTTCCGCCGGAGAACGGCGCCGCCGGAGGGGCGGCCCCTCCGGCGGAGAGCCCTCCGGCGGAGAGCCCCCCGGCGGAAAATAAGGGCGCCGGATCCGCCGTTCCGGCGGAGTCTTCCGACTAGGGCTGGTTTTAGCCGAGGCGGACGGACCCTTCCGCCCAAGGGGGCCGGGGAGGCGCCTGGGATGAAGGGCTTGTGGCTTCCGGTCCTGGCCTCGCATTAAATCGGCCTCCCGCTCTTCCTCTTTACAGGCGAGCTCGCCCTGGACCGCCTCGAGGCCTATCGGGTCGTTTCCGAGGAGCTCCCCACGGCGGCGCCCGGCTCGCACCGTCCCCCGGCGCGCCAGGCGAGGATCACCACCACCAGACGCTTCTAAGCGTCCTTCCCCTCCCTGAAAAGAGGGCCGGAAACGGGCGCTTCCGTTCCGGAAGATTCCCTGATTCTTGAGGAGGCCTAATTTTGGCTGAAACGATAACGGACATTGGTTTCACTTACGAGGAGGAAGGCGAGGTCCTGATTGAGGAGCTGGACCGGGTGGTCCTGCAGAAAGGGGTATGGGCCGTCATCCTCTTCCGCTACCGCGAAAAAAACCGCAAGACCGGAGACTTCGATCCGCCCAAGGCCTGTCTCCGGCGCTACCAGAAGTTCAAGGGGGACTATAAGAAGAGGGACTCCATCAACCTTTCCAAAGACGTCGTGAACACCCTGCTCGAGACTCTGGGCGGCTGGCGCGACGAGGGTCTCCTAGGCGGCGAGGACGGAGTAGGAGATTAGCTCCCCTCCCTTTCCCCCCGACCTTTTAACCGAGGATTCAAGTGTACGAACTAAAAGTCACCAACCACTTCGCCGCCGCCCACAACCTGCGCGAGTTTCACGGCAAATGCGAAAACCTCCACGGACACAACTGGTTCGTGGAGGTCAGGGTGCGCTGCCGCGGACTGGACTCGACCGGCCTGGTCATGGATTTCGGCCTCATCAAGAAACGCTTAAACGGCGTTCTAGACGAGATCGATCACAAATATTTAAACGAGCTCCCCTACTTCAAGGAGAGGAACCCCTCTTCGGAAAACATCGCTTATTTCATCTTCTCCAAACTGGCCCGGGACATAGACTCCGACTCCGGAGGCCGGGCGTGGCTTTACTCCGTCTCCGCCTGGGAGTCGGACAACGCCGCGGCCACCTACATAGAAGGCGAGCTTGGGAGCTGAATCAGGGGTAGGGGCGCCCGCCTTCGGAACTCCGGCGAACGCCCCCTCCCGCGGCCGGTTGTTTTGGCTTTTTTTTAGACGCGGGCGGAAACGGGCTTGAAAAGCTCAAGGTTTTTTCAACAATGTTTTAGCGTTTTTTCGCTTTGTTAAAATATTTTCCGGCTTTATTGAAGCGTTTTTCAACTTTGTCGAACCGTTTTCCAATTTAATTGAAAACGCTAGCGTCCTAAATAAAATACCATGTTTTTTATTGCGCAATATATGAATAGTTAGTTTCATAAATTTCGATAGGTAGTATGTAAAAGATTATATTACTGCCTAACTCTCAGATGGGGTCTTTCTGGGCAGTTTGGGCGCGGGAACTCTGAAAGCTTGAATAAACGCGGTTTTTGCAAATTCTTTGATGAGTCGAACCAGCATTTAGGACGCTAGTGAATTGAATAGTATTCCAATTTTATGGAAAAGGTTTTAGGGGGTGGAATTTTTTTCAGGGAAGGGTCAAAAAAGCTTGACTTTCACTTCAGCTTAGGCTGATAATAGTCTTACGGAATCCCAAAGGACGGGGTTCCTGTTTACGCCAGGGCGGGCGCTTTTCGATCCGGACTAGTTTTCCGGGCCGTAAGCGCTTTTTTTTCGCCCGTGAACGCCATGGACCGGCGGTGATTCATCAACCCTGAAATTAGCGTTCGCAGGAGCATCGTTATGAACCCGGTCCAGTTGACGTACGACAATTTCTCCAACTACCAGGCCCCGTCCGCGGTGCGGGCGGCTTCGGTGGAGTACACCGATCCCTCCCCCAACATCGTGTCCCAGATCATGAAAAGCGGCGCCCCCAAGCCGCACGCCACCATCTCCAACAACATGGTGGCGGCCGTGGACAAGTACACCCCGCCTCCGGGCATAAATCTGCCCCACTATCTGGCCCTGGACGTGGACAAGGCCAAGGAGGGCCCCACCACCGTGGTGGACGCCATCCAGCGCTACTTCAACGTGCGGCCCAGGCGCGAGCCCCTGGCCGATCCCCAGGATATCGCCTCCACCGACAGCTACCCCACCCTCATCATGGACGAGATCTCCAACAACGCCGATCTCAAACCCTACCACTTCAGCGTGAACGGCATCGAGCGGAAGACCGACGTCAACACCTTTTTCACCGAGGCCGGCCACATGCGGGTCAGAGTGGTGGGACCGGGGGTCGCGAGCATCAAAACACCCGCCACCGAATCCGAGGAGCCTCTGGAGGTGGGGCCCATCGAGAGGGCCTCCCCGTACTATCCTCCGGCCTACGCCTCCGAGATAGCCGCGAACCGCCTGGCCTATCTTTTCGATCCGTCCCGCAAGATGCCCGTCATGCATTTCGGACCCAATCTGAACCGGGGCTTAAACGACACCCTCTCCTCCGTGGCCTACACCCTGGGGCCCATGCGGGCTTTCCTGGGAAACGGCCGCAACGCCTGGACCGAACCCGGCGCCAACGCCTACAGCTCCGCCGGAGGTTACGGATCCATCCCCCAGCTGAACCTCTCGGCCATGGATTTCTTCATGGTCTAGGTCGCCGAAACGAAACGCCCTCCGCTCCCCCTGAAACGCGCGGGGTAAGCGGGGGGCGTTTTTTTTCGGAACCCGTTTCCGCGGGATGATTTTTTCCGTGGGATCTTTTTCGTTGACATCCCTCCGAATTCTTAAACGCGCCTTAGTATTGACGTCAGAATAAATGTAATTTAAAATAATTACCTTGAAACTTTACTTCCCATTATTTTCTACCTATTTATTTTCTAATATTTTTTTCCAAAAATTTATTTTCATGCCATATTTATTCCCGTTGTCAATCCCTTGAAATATATAGTCATAACGACAGTTACTTCTCTTTCTCTTGATTTTTTCTGTCTTTTGACGTTATCTCTCACGTATATCTATATAGATAATGGAATTATCATCATATAAGTCCAGTTAGTTCTTATTCTTACCGTTATTATGACATCCTTTCCCATGTATTTCTATATAGATACTAGAATTATCATTATGTAAGTCCAGTTAGTTCTTATTCTTACTGCCTTTAGGACGTCCTCTCCCATGTTTTTCTATGTTTTGTATAGCGTCTCTATCAGTTTTTCAATGACGGACTTTTTGCGCGAGCATCAATTTTATATAGCTAAATCAAGCAACAAATAAATTACTTTTTAGGTAGGAAAAAAATGGGAATTAAAGTTATATACATGTATTTAGTGTTGTATAAACTAAATAATATATTTATATATTATAGTTCATAAATAAATATTTTAAATATAAATTTTAAACATTGTGTTTATGCTTATTTGCAAATTCAAGAGAAAATTCGTATATATTTTGGTGAAGGACATAGTCGATCCGCCGCCGCGGGGCGGAGGTCGGTGCGAGGTCCGATCGATCCCTGGTGGAGCAAAGGTTAGCACCCGACCACATGAATTATCTCTCCTTTGGGCATGGTCACCGTTTCCCAGGTTGTTTTTTCCTGCCAGCTCTTATCCGACGGCCTATCAAAAATAACCAGCCAACCCTCTTTGATCAAAAGTCCATCCATATAGCATAGAATTTGCTTTAGGCTGTCTTGTTTGCTTCTTTGGTTGTCTTTAATTTTCAGCTCTATTACATAATTTTGCCCTGCGTATTTAACTACAATATCGGCGTAACCTTGTCCGTCAGCGTATTCCTCCATAACAGCGGCTCCTCCGTTTACCACTCTTTGCAAAAACTCTGACAGCAAGATGTGAGGACCAGCTTCAAGGTAATGAAGACCGGTAAGATATTTTTCTGATTTTAAAGCCCAGAAACGTTGAAATTCTTTTAGTAGACCCGTCATGTCTATGCTTTGACCGTCCGTCCATTTGCCAATTATTTCCTTTGGAATTTTCCATTGAATGCTTTCGTTGAGATACCTCATTATAACGTTCGCGTAAATAGGATTCGCCGGAAGTAAGCTTTCCCGCTTTTTAACTAGTCCCAAATCTAAACAATATTGAAGATCATCATTATACGAATCTTCATCCCCGTTTGATAGTTGTTGAAAAGCTGGCTCATCGGAAGCGGCTAGCATGGATTCGATAAAACGTTTCACTCTAGGCTCGTGGAGACGGGCCATAAGGGAGTCTATGTGGGTGTCTCGTCTCTTCATCAGGTCGTCGGCCGCTTGATCTATGTGTTCAGCGGTTATGATCTGTCTATAATCACGAACTAATATTTTAAACACCACTTGCCGAGCTAGGGCGTTGACCAGCCATGGTTGGCCATCGGACCAGTAATAAGCTCTTTCTAGAGCTTCGTCCAAAAACATTTGTCCGGTAGCTTCGGTATGTTGCGCGTAAAGGGTTTTCACCTCGTCCTTGGTGAAATTCGCCAGGGATAAAGACTCGGTTATGATGTTGAAAGGGCTGGCAGAAGCCAGGGACTCTGAATCTGGCCTTATTTTGGCTTTGTAGTCTCTTATGTTTCGCATACCGATCAGGGCTATGGAGCTGGGAAACGGCGCGACCATCCTTTCCACATAACCGACTCTAAGTTGCGCCAAAAATGACAATAGCAACCGCTCCTTGAGACTGTCGGCTTCATCGAAAAAAACTATTAAATCTTTGTCCAGTTTACCGCATAGAGACGTTAGCAATACCTTGGCTGGGGATACTTCAAATCCTAATTCGGCGTTCAGTTCGGCCATGAAACCATCAACGACTATTTTTCTCAAGGCGTTAACTTGGGAAATTTTTAACGCTTGATTAATAACGCTCACCAAAACGCGCATACCTTCAGCTTCGTCAGTATGCGTTTTAAGCTGTTCCAAGGAGCAATAAAGAGCGTAA
>JAISMF010000045.1 GCA_031276865.1 Deltaproteobacteria bacterium
CTTTAGCATTTAATTCTTCGTTAAGACAAGACATATTGTTTTCCCCAGAGAGACAGATTTTATGGAGAAAACTATAACATACTTTTTCAAAAAATACCACCAATTACTTGAAGCACCCGGCTCCCGGCGCTTTTTCGCATTCCGGACGAAAATTCGCTAAAATGAGCGGAGTTAAAAACGCCGCTTTAATTCTAGACCGGTAAAACTCAATTTGACGGCGGGTTTCCGGCGGCCGGAACCCACGCTCGGCCGGAGGAGGGCTAAATGAACAATCCCTTCAGCGAATTGGAGAAGATAAAAAGCTTCCTCCCCGGGGCGGCCGAAGCCCTGATGGGAAAAAAGGTCCGGGAAAAGAAAGCTTCGGCGCCGGCCCCGGCGGCCGCCGTCCCCTCCGCGGACGCCGTGGACGCTTCGCCTCGGCCTCTAAACGAGGCCGAGGCGGATAAGAGCGTCTTCCTCTCGGCCATGGACGGGGTCGCGCCGCTTAAGACCCCCAACCGGAGGATGATTCCGGCCGCCCCCCGGAAAATCGCGCGGAAGCCCTTAAACGAGGACGGGGAGGTCATGCGGCATCTTAGGGACCTAATCCAGGGGAGCGCCGATTTCGACATCTCCTTTTCCGACGAGTTCATCGAGGGACACGTCAAAGGGCTGCCGGAAAAGCTCATCCGCTCTTTAAAAGACGGCATCCTCCCCGTGGAGGACCGTTTGGACCTCCACGGCTTTTCCCTCACGGCCGCGAAGGAGGCCCTGTCCAGGTTCATCTCCGAGAGCAGCTTTTTCGGGAAGAAGACCGTGCTCGTGATCCACGGCCGGGGCCTGCGCTCCCCGGGTAAGACCCCGGTTTTGAAATCCAACTTGGAGGACCTGCTTTTGAAAAGCCACATCCGAAAATACATTCTGGCCTTCTCTTCGGCCAGGCCCTGCGACGGGGGGACCGGGGCGAGCTACGTGCTCTTAAGAAACCCCGCCCGGAAAAAAAATACGCGGAAGAAGAGCGTTTCCGGCGCCTGAGACCCCGGTCTTTTGAACCGCCCCCGTCTTTTTCCGCCCGGGCGCCCGCGTGAAATCCGCCTGGAAAACATGACGCCCACGCCCCCGAAAAGCGCGTCCGAACATTTAGGAAAACTTCCGCCCGGAGCGGAAGGAAGAGCACGCATGTTTTTCGTCTATTTCGCCCTCATTATTACCGCCGGCCTGTTTATAAGCGTAGTCCACCCCCTCTCCCTGGGAAGGATCTGGAAGCTCCTTTTAACGCTCCTCATCCTCCTCATGGCGGGAAGGCTCGCCATTTTAAGGGAGATTTTCGGGGGCCTGGGCGGGGTGGAGTGCGACCGGCGCCTCCTCCTTGCAACCTCCTTTCTCCAGAATCTCGCGATTTTCCTCTTCGCGCTGGCCATCCTGCGGGACCTTGTCTACGTTTTATGCCTGCCTTTTCATTTCCTGGCCCCTGTAAAGGAGGGGGCCTTAGCCTTCCGGCATTTTTTAAAGGGCGCTCACTTCACTTTGATCCTGGTTTTCCTTTCCGCCATCCTCTCGGGCTGGTCCCTCCACGAGGCGACAAAGATCCCAGACGTTAAAAAAAGCGAGGTCGTCTTAGACAAGCTCCCCCCCGAGCTGGACGGGTTGAAGGTGGCGCTTTTAGCGGACACGCACATCTCCCGCTTCTACGACCGGGACTGGGTGAACGCCGTGGTGGAGAGGACCAACGCCTTGGATCCGGACATAATTTTAATTCCAGGCGATCTGGTGGACGGGGAGACTCGGCTCAGAGCCGGGGACGTGGAGCCCCTCTCCCGGCTAAAAAGCCGCTACGGTAAATTCTTCTGCGTCGGAAACCACGAATACATCTCCAGGCTCCCCGACTGGATGCCCGTCTTTCAAAACTTAGGCTTAAGAAACCTCTACAACCTAAACGTCCCGGTGAATCTTAGGGGGACGGTTCTATATCTCGCGGGAGTGACGGATCAGGCCGCCTACTCCCGAAACCTCCCCGGACCCGACTTGCGGGCGGCCTTGAAGGGCGTCCCCCGGGACGCCCCGGTGATACTTTTGGAGCACCGCCCCTCCAACGCGAAGGAGAACGCCCAGGACGGCCGCGTTTCTTTGCAGATTTCCGGCCACACCCACGGCGGTCTCTTCCCCATATTGAAGACCATCACCAAAAAAGCCAACCGGGGCTATCTTAAGGGCTTCTACGAGGTGGGCTCCATGAAGCTCTACGTCCACCCGGGAACGGGCCTCTGGAGCGGAATGCCGGCTCGGATCCTGGATCCCTCCGAAATCACCCTTTTAACCCTGCGCTCCCCTCGGTGACACATTTAGACGTAAATGGTGAAACATGCTCAGCTACTTCAAATTCACCGACGACGGCGTCGCCCTTTCCGAACCCAAGGAGGCCGCCTTCCTCAATTTGGAGGATCCCACCCAGGACGAAATCGACCACGTGGAAAGAGATCTTAAAATTCCCCGCACCTTCATGAACGATCCTTTGGATTTACGGGAACGGCCGCGAATCGACCAAGAACCGCCGGTGACGCTTGTGATCGTCAGGGTCTCCCGCTATCCCTTCTCCCAGACGCCCCACCGCCACACGACCATTCCTTTGGGGATAATAATTACCAAAGACAAGATCGTGACCATCTGCCGGGACAAGGGGCTGGTCATGGAGCTTTTAGGCCGCGCGAGCCGCAAACCCAGGCCCAACTGCCGGACTTCCCTGGCCTTCAAGCTGTTGATCGAGAGCTCCACCGACTTCATCCGCCATCTGGAACGCTTGGAGGAGCTCACCGACAAAGCCGAGTCCACCCTCTCCAAGGCTCAGCACAACGAGGAGATCATGATGCTCCTCTCCATCGACAAGGATCTCATCAATTTAAGCGTCGCGCTTAGGTCCAATAGGGGGATTATGGAGAAGCTCATGGAGAACTCGCTAATACACCTGCGCCCGGACGAGATGGATCTGCTCGAACGGGCTTTGACGGAAAACCAGCAGGCCATCTACACCGCCGAAATCTTCGGCCAAATATTAGGAAGCGTGAGCGACGTCTTCGGAACCATCATCTCCAACAATTTGAACAAGGTGGTGAAATTTTTAACAGGCATCACCATCATCCTCATGCTTCCCACCCTCATCGCCGGCCTCTACGGCATGAACGTGGCGCTTCCCTTATCCGGGTTACGGCACGCGTTCTGGATAATCCTATTAGTTTGCTCCATTTCAGGAATCTTACTGTGGATTTTCTTTTCCCGAAAAAAGTGGGTCTGAGGCCTTTCCCCGATCAGCCGGGCGTTCTAGACGGCGCCCCCCCCTTGGCGGCGAAAGCGGCCTGGAGGCGGACATGTCACGTTTTTTCGCCGCGGAGACGCTTAAAAAAATGAGAAAACGGGCGTGTTAATTCCGTCATTGATCTTTTCGAAATATTCCCCGTCCATTAACGAACGACTAAAATTTGGCGTACGGTAAGATGAAACGAAAATGGATTCCCCGCTAAATTAAATGGATAAACATCGGTAAAAATTAACACTCTCATTTAATCGCATGCGTTGGAAATGACGATAACATTTATTTTTTCATTGAACAGCATGAATTAACCAATATAATCCTACATCATATAACCGACAAACTATTATCCACATCTCCGACATAGACCGTATGCTTGCGGAGTCTAAAACATGTTTAGGGTGGAGATTGAAAGGGTGTGCGCATAATATAATGTTCATTTTTTTTCGTGTTTGCGCAAAATCTGAAATCCCCCATAAAACACTATTTTTTTCCAGAACTGTTACCATCTTCCATCAGTAATCTTAAGGGCTCTTAGAGAAATAAGGTTAGCTGCCCCTGCTTCACCCCACCTCATCCCTGGTTGGCAAAGTCGAGATTTAATGAGGCTTTTGCAAGTTGACT
>JAISMF010000075.1 GCA_031276865.1 Deltaproteobacteria bacterium
GGTTTTATAAAGGACTCAAATTCAATGAGCACCCTTCCCTCCTTGAGTAAAATGACGAAATCATTGTTAACTTCGAAGATTGGCACGGTGCGGGAAGTCGGGTGTCTATTAACGAACTCTAGCTCGAAGTTGGTTGGCTTGGGCGAGACCACAAAATTACTATCGAGCAATACCTGTAATTCACGCGAATTGGCGAACAACTCCTCTAACCCATCCTTATAAAGGAAGAAGGATGAGAAAATGAGCTTTAAAACATGATCCTTTGACAGGCGGTTGTGGGGTTCCTTGGCGTCAGCTTGGTTTCGCCCGTCTTCGCGGCTTCGATCGTCGGTCATGGAAATTTTTTCAACTCCGTTCTGGTTCAAAGGCGGATTGAAAGCCCCGCCTTAAGGCTGGAAATGGGCGGAGACTGGCCGCTGGCCATTTCTTCCGAATCAATTAAAGGAAAAAAGGGGGTAAGCATTTAGCAACCCATACACAATATATTGTGGCAAATTAATAGAAGAAATTATTGTTTTTTGAAGCTTCCAGCAGTTTCCAAGCAAGTTTGACGCGTGTGCGAAAAGTCCGTCGTTAATCGTAGGATAGAGAAATAACGCAATATATAGAATATTAGTACATAATATTCACAATATAGTGTAGATGAGTTCAGAAAGCACAAATAGCTGGGGGGGTGCGATCGGATCAAGTCCATAGTGTTTTTTCACGGCTGACATCTCCTTCAAAGTACAATTAGTATGACATATGAACATGGATCTGCCTGTATACCGCGCTTTTTCTTCTTATTTTAAAAAACATCTCAACCACAATATATCGCGGCCAATCAGTGGAAGAAACTATTTTTTGGAGCGCCCGGCGATTTCCAGGTAAGTTTCCCGCGCTTTTCCCGAAGTTGAACGCTCCTTTAAAGTACTAATTGCGGTATATTTGAACATGGATCACCATGTATATGCGGACAAATTCTTCAGCTGACTAGCTTAAACGGCGGCCAGTCTCCGTCTTCGGGCTCTCCTGCAAGGTGATCGCCCAGGATTTCCTTCAGGGGCCGGATGAAGCGCCTCACGCCCTCGCGGTCGGCGTAGGGGAGGATCAATCGGGCAAGATCTTCCGCCTCCGTCAGGCGCTCCTCCCCGGCGAGGGCCGCCGCGAGCCGGGTGACGGCGAAGGCCCAGGCGGTGAGGATTTGCCCCTCGAGGGGGAACCAGTCGATGAATTGGATGAGACATTCCCACGCCTCGCCCGCCTTTTCGGCCGCCTTCTTCATCCCCTCCACGGCCAGGGCCGCGAGGGCGTTGGGCCGCGCCATGAGGTTTGGCGGTTTTTCGAGCGGATTATCCTCCCCCTCCAGGTCCGGGTTTCCGACGTATTCCTCCCCGGTGAGGGAGGCGTAGACGACGAGAATCTCTTCCGGATGTTTTTTCAGATCCTCAAAAAGGTTTTTGGCGCCGTTGGGGGAAGGCGGGGGGGGGCTCCTAATGGGGGGCTGCACGAAAAGGGGAATCCGGACGTTTAAGATCCGCCAGGACGGGGGGCTACTTCTTCGCCGCCTTCTCATGATCGGCGAGGAACTCTTTGAGACCCTTGTCGGTGAGGGGGTGGTAGGCCAGCTGCTTTATCACCTTGAAGGGGATGGTGCTTATGTCGGCTCCGGAAAGAGCGGCCCTAAGGACGTGCTGGGGGTGCCTCACGCTGGCCACGATTATCTCGGTGTCGAAGGCGTAGTTGTTGTAGACTCCTATTATCTCCTCCACCAGCCGGAAGCCGTCCTGGCCGATGTCGTCCAAGCGTCCCACGAAGGGGCTCACGTAGGCCGCCCCGGCCTTGGCCGCCAGGAGGGCCTGGAGGGGGGAGAAGACCAAGGTGAGGTTCACCTTGACGCCGTCTCCGGACAGGGTCTTGGTGGCCTCCAGACCCTCCATGGTTAGGGGGAGCTTGACGGCGATGTTCGGGGCGAGGGAGGCGAGCCTGCGTCCCTCGGCGAGCATGCCCAAGGTGTCCACCGCCAGAACCTCGGCCGAGACCGGTCCGTCGGTGAGCCGGCAGATCTCCTTGATCCTCGTCTCCTGGTCGGAAATGCCCTCTTTGGCCATGAGGCTGGGGTTGGTGGTGACGCCGTCCAGGAAGCCGAAGTTGATGGCCGTTTTTATCTCGTCAAGATTGGCCGTGTCTATAAAAAATTTCATAAGCGCTCCAATAGCGTGTGTTAAGGTGGAACTTATCACCCAGGCGGTTAAATATTAGAAAACGGCGTGAATAGAAGCGAACCTCTTCATTTTATCCTTCTAACTTTTATCAGCCGGGATAATAATTAATCTCGCGGACGATTTCAATCTATCTTTTTCCGTTTCCTCTGTCAAGGGAAATTTGTCTTTCGTCGGGGGACGCGGTATCTTTTTTTTCGCGGCCGGGAGCGATTGATCGCCGTATGGGTCGCGAAGGCTTTTTCCATTTACGCCGCGCCGGCGTTTTTTTAAGCTGGGACGCTCATCGCGTCTTTATTTTTACTTTTTTTGTTTCCTTTTTTTCATTTTTTGTTTTCCTATTTTCAATTATTGTTCCCCTTTTTTATTTCCTTTTTTATATTTTTTATTTTTCTTTTTTTGTTTTCCTTTTTTTCATTTTTTGTTTCCTCTTTTTTTCGTTTTTCCCTCATTTTTTTAATTTCGTCTTGACGCGGATGATATTTTTCAAACTAATTTCGCTAAGCCGTTCTTATAAAACGCGTCCTCGGTGGCTTTCAAGAAGCGCCCTTTTCCGCTTGACCGAGCTTTCGCCTTTAAAAGCGCTCTTTTCCGACGACCGCCTGGGAAAATCCCCGATCGGAAAAAATTCGCTCCCTTTCCCTCCGTCTTTCCGCCTCCTTAGACGGCCGGATGGTTTTTGGGTTGTTTTTTGACGGAGACGAGTTTTCCGCGGCTGGGGGTCGGCCTTTTTCCCGTCTTTTGGGAAAGCGTTGGCTTTTTAAAGCCGCATTCGGGCTTTCAATCGACATTTTTCGGCTGTCAAAAGACGCTTTGGTCGTTTTTTGTCGGTTTTCGTCGATTTTTTTCATCACGGCGTCATCCGGGCCGCTTTTCGTCCTTTAGACCCCCCCGTTTTCCGGTTCCTTTTTCTTCGGCGCTTTTTTTCTTCGGTCCTTCCTTATCTTTGGTTCGACTTTTTCGTCGTTTCGTATCTTGTCGTCCAAACCGTCCTTCGCTTTTTTCGTCTTTCGGCCCTTTTTCGCCCCTTATTTTCGCATATGGCATAAATATTGCATATATCATGCTCGCCCCCTCTTGTTTTTGCGGCGTTTTACCGAATTCCCTCCCCTCTTCTTCTCCTCCTTATCCGGCTTCCGGAAAGGTTTTTTTCATCCCGAAAGGCGGGGCTTTTCTCTATCTGGCGCTTCAGGGCCGCGAAAACGGCTCTTTTTTCCTTGTTTTCTGGTATGATGAACACCGCGTCGTTAAACTTTGGAGACGAGGAGTTTCCCCGGGACGGCCGATCCGTCCATTCATATTAGGCGGCTTTTCCATGACAGACACCGAAGCCGGACGCGGGAGAAAGGGAGTCGCTCTCCTGAATTTCGCCTGGCGGCATAAAATATCGTCCCTGATCGTACTTTTCCTTCTCGTCCTCACGGCGACGAGGCTCCCGGGGCTTTTTTCTTCGCGACCGGGTTTTTCCGCCTTCGGGGGGAAGGAGCCCGTCTACGTGGAGCTCTCCGAGCCCTACTTCGGGACCATGCGGAATCTTTCCCGCTATTACGGCAGCCTCACGGCCGAAAACAGCTTCTCTCTGGCTCCGAAGGTGGGGGGCGAGATCCTGGAGATCTACCGGGACATCGGCGACCGCCTCGTAAGCGGGGAGGTGGTAGCGCGGCTGGACGACGAGGAGTACGTCCTGGCCGCGGAGAGGGCCAAATTGAACGTGAGCCTAAGCGAGGCCCAGCTGGCCGAGGCCGAGGCCAATCACCGCCTGGCCGAAAACGAGCGAAAGCGTCTGGAAAATCTCCGAGGGAAGGGCATGGTCTCCCAGTCGGAATACGAGGCGGCGGAAAACCGCCAGCTTCAGGCCCTGGCCAGGCTGGACGTGGCCAGAAGCCAGCTGGACGCGGCTTTGAACGCCCAGGCCGACGCCGAGCTTCGCCTCTCCTACACCCGGGTGGCCGCCAGCTGGCCCGGGGGGAAGGACTCCGACTTCCGCTACGTGGGGTCCAGGCTGGTGGACAGCGGGACCCTGGTCACGGCCAACACCCCCATCATGGAGCTGGTGAGCCTCGATCCCCTCCTGGTGATCGTCGAGGTCTTGGAGAGGGACTACCCCAGGATAGCCCCCGGCATGGAGGCGGCCGTCTCGGCCGAGGCCTTCCCCGGGGAGGGTTTTAAGGGAAAGGTCTTAAGGGTCGCTCCGGTGCTTTCGGCCGACACCCGCCAGGCCAGAGTCGAACTCGAGGTGGCCAACCCCGGCCTTAAACTCAAACCCGGCATGTTCGCGGAGGTGGTGTTCGTCTTCGAAAAGAAGGAGAACGTCTGGGCGGTCTCCCAGGACGTGCCCTTCCGCCGCCAGGACGGCTACGTCGTCTTCGTCGCCGACCCCGCCACCCGCACGGTGGAGGAGAGGGCGGTGACCCTGGGTTTGACCGAAGGCGGCCGGGTGGAGCTGGTGGGGACCCCGCCCATCAAGGGTCCGGTGGTGGTTTTAGGCCAGCATCTTTTGTCCGACGGCCAGGAGTACCGCCTGCCGGGCGACTCGGCCCTTGAAAACGTTATGCCCGCCGGCGGCGGGGGCAATCCCGCCGCGGTCCGGGGGAGGATCTCCTCGTGAGCGTGGCCGGAGCCGCGGTGAAGAGGCCCATCTTCACCATCATGGCCATCTTGATAGTCCTGGTCCTGGGGGTCTTCTCCCTTAGCCGGCTCCCGTTGGATTTGATGCCGGAACTCACCTATCCGGTCATCACCGTGCGCACCAACTACGAGAACGCCGCCCCCGGGGACGTGGAGGAGCAGATAACCAAACCCCTGGAAAGGGTCCTGGTGGCGGTGCCCGGAACCAAAAAGGTGACCTCGGTCTCGGCCGAGGGCAGCAGCAGCATCTTCGTGGAGTTCGCCTGGGGCGTGAACCTGGACGAGGCCTCCAACGACATCAGGGACCGCATCGACAGGGTGGTGAGCCGTCTGCCGGACGAGGTGGACAGACCCCAGATCCAGAAGTTCGACGTGTCGTCCCGGCCCATCATGGCCTTGGGGGTGGCCTCCTCTCTGCATCCCGTGGATTTGAAGGCGTACATCGAAGACGAGATAAGCTACCGCCTGGAGCGCAGCCCCGGGGTGGCCTCGGTGCAGCCCTTCGGGGGACTCGACAGGGAGTTCAAGGTGGAGCTGGACCAATCCAAGGTCAAGGCTCTGGGCATCGACATATCCAACGTGGCCCAGCTGGTTAAAGAGGAGAACCTCTCGGAGGCCGGAGGCGATCTGGACCGGGGGCGGCTCTCGGTGGCTTTAAGGACCAAGGGGGAGTTCACCAGCCTGGACGATTTGGGATCCATCCTCGTGAGCTCGCGGCCGGGACACGCTCCGGCGCGCCTCAGAGACGTCGCCCTCATCGCCGACGGCTGGAAGAAGATCTCCCGCGTCACCCGGGTGAACAGTATGGAGGGTCAGTTCATGGGGCTCTTCAAGCAGTCGGGCTCCAACACCGTGGAGGTGGCCAAAACCGTCCACGGGGCGGTTGGGGATCTTAACGCCGCCCTCCCCAACATCGACATATCCATCCTTAGGGACGCCTCGGTCTACATCACCCGCTCCATCGACACGGTGAGCTTCTCGGCCGTCCTGGGGGGGCTTTTGGCCGTGGGCGTCATCCTCTTCTTCCTCCAGTCCTTCCGCAGCACCCTGGTTTTGTCTTTGGCCATTCCCATCTCCATCATCGCCACCTTCGTGGCCATGTACTTCGCGGGCTTCACTTTAAACGTGGTGACCTTGGGATCTTTGGCCTTGGGCGTGGGCATGCTGGTGGACAACTCCATCGTGGTTTTGGACAACATCTTCCGCCACCGCGCGAACGGCTCGCCCGCGAGGCGGGCGGCCGTGGAGGGCGCGGACGAGGTGACCGGGGCCATCACGGCCTCGACTCTCACCACCCTTTCCGTCTTCGCCCCCATGATCTTTTTAACCGGCATGGCGGGGGTGCTTTTCCGGCCCTTCGCCCTCACCATCTGCTTCGCCCTTCTTAGCTCCCTTTTCGTGGCCGTGACCTTGGTGCCCATGCTCTTCAGCCTCTTTTTCAAGGGGGGCGGGGGGCGGAAAGCCGCTAAAGACAAGCCCGAGGCCCGGAAGGCCCCCGAAGGGGGGGGGCCGGGGGCCGAAACCGGCGCGGGTTCCGCCGAGGGAGGCGCGGAGGAGTTCGGAAAACCCAGGCTGGGAAAAGGCCTCTTTAAAAAGGTGGACTCCATCTACGCCGGAGCCCTGGCGTTTTCTTTAGCCCGCCCCTACAAGGTGCTCGTCTCCTCGTTTATCCTCCTTCTCGTCTCCTGCGTCGTGGGAGCGAAGGTGACCACCGAGTTCCTCCCCCGCACGGACGAGGGGGAGTTCTCGGTGTACCTCACCATGGAGCCAGGAACCAGGGTGGAGGAGACCTCGGAAACGCTTAAACGCATAGAGGAAATCGTGGTGAGGGAGGTGCCGGAGATAGTCCTGACCGCGAGCGACATCGGCGGCGCCGGGGGTTTTCACAACCGGGGGAGCCACAAAGGCGAGTTCCAGGTGAAGCTCACGCCCATGAACGAGCGGAGCCGCTCGGTTTTCGAGATCATGGACCACCTGCGGCCCTTGATAACGAACTTTCCCGGCGCCACCGTGCGGCTCAGGGCCGAACAGAGCTTCCTGGTGCGAGGCGTGGGCGACCAGGCCGACAAGATCCAGGTGGAACTCAGGGGAAACGATCTAGACGAGGCCTACCGCCTCTCGCAGACCATGAAGAAGGTCGTGGCGGCGGTGCCGGGGGTCTCCGACGTCTACCTCTCAAACGAGGACACAACCCCGGAGGAGCTCATCATCGTGGACCGCGAGAGGGCGGCGGACGCCGCCCTCTCGGTTGGCAAGGTCTCCTCTTTAATCAAAACCGCCGTGGGCGGGGTGGTGGCGGGCTACTTTAGGGTGAACGGCCGGGAGTACGACATTCGGGTGCGGCTCAAAGACTCGGAAGGGCTTTCCATAGACGAGATTCTAAAGCTCCCCGTGGTTAACTCCTCCGGCGAGAGGGTTGTCTTGGGAAACGTGGCCCGGGTCCAGGCCGCCAACTCTCCTTTAAGCATCATCCGGAAAAACCAGCAGCGCATAACCACCCTAAACGCCGATCTAACCGACCGCTCCCTGGGGGAGGTGGTGGCGGACGTGGACAGGGAGCTGAAAAAAGTCCCCATGGGCAAGGATTTCAGCTACTCCTTCGCGGGCGAGGCCGAGGAGCTTCAAGAGACCTTCTCGGGCTTAAGAAACGTCCTTTTAATGTCCGTCTTCCTGGTCTACATGGTCATGGCCTGCCAGTTCGAGCAGCTCAAAGGCCCCCTGGTCATCATGTTTTCGCTGCCCTTCGCGGCCATCGGCGTCATCTGGGCCCACTTCCTCACGGGCATCTCCTTTAACATCAACTCCTTTATAGGGGTCATCATGCTCTCCGGCATCGTCGTGAACAACGCCATCATCTTGGTCGATCACGCGAACCTTCTTAGGCGCCGGGACGGCATGGAGCTGGTCCCGGCCCTGATCGAAACGGGCAGGCGCAGGCTCCGGCCCATCATGATGACGTCTTTAACCACCATCCTGGGGCTCATCCCCATGGCGCTCGGCATGGGGGAGGGGGCCGAGTCCCAGATACCCTTGGGCCGGGCCGTAATCGGCGGACTCACCTCCTCCACCTTCATAACCCTCTTCGTGGTGCCCATAATCTACATGCTCTTCTACCGAAAATCCGACTTGAGGGAACGGGCCCGGGCGGCCGCGGCCGTCCCCCAAAAGGAGGCGCCCTCCGAAAGCTAGGGGGGGGGACAATGACGCGTGAAAAAAAATCCAACGCTTCTAAAACCGGAAAGCTAAGCTTCGGGCCGGTGGCGGCCGTCTCGGAGGGCGGGCATATCCAGAGTGTTTACGTCCGCGCCAAGGAAGACCCGCCGGATTTTCGGTTGATTGGGGACATAAAACGGATTCACCGGGAAAAGGAGCCCCCGGCCACCGCGGAACTCGACTCGATCCTTAAGTTCTATGACGCGCTGGATAAATACGTCGCCTCCTTCGAGCGCGAAACCTCCCCCGGTGAAACGCGTCTAAGATGGGACGAGTTTGAAGAGCGTGTGTTGGACCTCCATGACGCTTTAGACGGCTCGCCTCCCGAGCGGACCCGGTTTTTCCCGGGCGGGAAAAAGCCGGCCGCTAGGGCCGCGGCGGGAGTGAAGAAACCGGCGGGGACTGTTGGAAAGGGCGGAAAAAAGCCGGACGGAAAGAAATGAACCGTCCGGAAAAGAGCGCCGAGCTTGGGCGGGGGATTTTTTTAGAAATCCGCGTCCGTTTGAGCGCCTAAGCGCTTGAGAGCGTTCCCGGGCTCCCCTTCGTTTCTTTCGCCGGGGCTCGGGCTGAAAATCGTAGCGGCGCGCGTTTTATAATGCCCCGCGTCCATCCGGTCGTCAAAGTTTCGGAGGCGTTTTTTCCGGTCCCTCCCGTCTAATTTCCGCCCGGCCTCCGGAAAGCGTCCGGCGCCCGCCCCGGGATTCGCTTCCCGCGGCGCGTTTAGACGCGCCGCGGATATCCGCCTTGCATACGTTTCAGATCCGTCGTAAATCCTTCGGGCTCCGCCCCGGGACTTTAAACAAGGAATGTCAGCATATGGACGAGACGACCTACGAGGACTCCGGAGTCAGCATAGACAGCGGAAACGAACTGGTCAAACGCATCAAGCCCCTGGTGGAGTCCACCTACGACTCGAGGGTTTTAACCGAGCTGGGCGGCTTTTCCGGGCTCTACGGCCTGGGTTCCATGGGTCTCGAGGATCCGGTTCTGGTTTCCTCCACCGACGGCGTGGGCACAAAGCTCAAAATAGCCTTCATGAGCGGAAGGCACGACACGGTGGGAATCGATCTCGTGGCCATGAGCGTGAACGACATCCTGGTCCAAGGGGCGCGGCCGATCTTTTTTTTGGACTACATCGCCTGCTCCAAACTGGTGCCGGAGACGATCCAGGAGATCGTGAAGGGGGTCGCGGCCGGGGCGCGCCTTTCCGGCTGCGCCCTTTTAGGAGGCGAGACGGCCGAGATGCCGGGTTTCTACCAGGAAAACGAGTACGACCTGGCCGGCTTCGCGGTGGGGGTGGCGGAGAGGGGGAAGATCATAGACGGATCCATGGTGGCCCTGGGGCACAAGGTAATCGCGGTTGGATCCTCGGGGCTGCATTCCAACGGCTACTCCCTCGCCCGAAAGATAATTTTCGAAAAGATGGGTTTAAAGATCGACTCCCCCCTCCTGGACTCCACCGTGGCGGAGGCTCTTCTCATCCCCACCAAGATCTACGTGAAACCGGTTTTAGCCGCCTTGAGGCGCGCCGAGATCCACGCCATGGCCCACATAACCGGAGGGGGCCTAACCGAGAACCTCCCCCGGGTTCTTCCCAACGGCTGCCGCGCCGTAATCGAGAAGAACTCCTGGGAGATTCCTCCGATCTTCGAGCTTCTGCGGCGGGAGGGAAACGTCCAGGACGGCGAGATGCGCCGCGTCTTCAACATGGGCGTGGGCTACGTCCTGGTGGCCGCCCCCTCCCAGGTGGAGACCATCGTCTCCGCCTTCCAGGATCACGGGGAAAGGGCCATGGTCATCGGAACCGTCGAGAAGATGACGGATAGGGAGCGTCTGACTTACGTTTAAGGAGTTTGTATGAAGCTCGCCGTTTTTTGCTCCGGCAGGGGCTCCAACCTTGGCGCCCTCCTGGACGCCCGGGATAAGGGCGCCCTTCCTGGCGCCGAGTTCCAGGTGGTCGTCTCCGACGCCAAGGGCGCCGGCGCTCTAAACGCCGCCCGGGAACGGGGCGTCCCCGCCCTGGTGGTGCCTAGAAGCGCCTTCCACGCGAACCAGGACGGCTTCGAGCGCCGCCTCATAGAGGTTCTGGAGCCATACGGAATAGAGCTCGTGATTCTCGCTGGCTTCCAGAGGGTTCTGGGGGAGACCTTTTTAAAGGCCTATCCCCAGCGGGTGGTCAACATCCACCCGGCGCTTCTTCCCTCCTTTCCCGGGCACATGGTCTGGGGAAACGAGCTGGAATACGGGGTTAAACTGGCCGGCGCCACCGCGCATTTCGTGGACCCGGGCGTGGACACCGGACCCGTGATCATCCAGGGGGCCGTGCCGGTATTGCCCGGGGACGACGTCGAAGCGCTTTCAGAGAGGATTCTCAAGGTGGAGCACAGGATCTACCCCCAGGCCGTGGCCTGGCTCGTTTCCGGAAGGGTGGAGCTCAAGGGCCGGACGGTGGCGATAAAGGATCTAGATCCATCTCCGGAGGAGACCGGGGCGAGCTTCATCTGGCCTCCTTTAGGGAAATAGTTTTAAGCTTAACCGCGACGCGAACGTGAAAAGGCTGGCTGTGAAAATTGTTTAGAGACAACATGCAAAATAAAGGTTGGATGATATTCTCTACAGCGCGTAAAGTATATTGTTTTAAAATCTTAAAACGACAGTGAATTTTCGCGGCCGCGTCGATAACTAACATAGACGCCCTCTTTGACCTGACAATCGATTATCAGGGTTTTCATCGCCCCCCCCCATTTGTTGAGAGGCATATTTTACCGACATTCCAACCATTGACGTTAACCTGCCAAAAGAATATGATTAATAAGGTATGAAAAATTCTTTTCCCGACGCTAGCCGCCAGGTTAATTTAGATAAACTCAGGACTCGGACCCCTATGAAAAATCTTCCTCTGGGAATCCAAAATCTCCCCGAAATAATAAAAGGGGATTATGTCTATGTAGATAAGACGGAACTGTTTCCAGAGCTAATTAAGGTTAAACAACTTTTCCTCTCCCGACCCAGGAGGTTTGGCAAATCTCTTCTTCTTGACTCCCTGGAGCAATTATTTCGGGGTAACGCCGACGTATTTTCCGGTCTGAAAATCGCGGATTCCGGCTATGAGTTTAAAAAATATCCGGTTATTCGCCTGAGTATGACGCTAAACAGTCGAAACACCGAAATCCTTGAGACAAGGATAATAAAAAAGCTTGACAACATCGCCGAATCTTACAACGTCAAACTCAGAGACGATGATCCAGGCGAAGCGTTGCAACTTCTTATTAAGGATTTAAGCGACAAGTATGGCGAAAGAGTGGTCGCATTGATCGATGAGTATGACGATCCAGTCAGCAAATATATAGATAATATTCCTTTAGCTAAGGCTAACACTGACATCCTCAGCTCTTTTTACGTAGGGTTCAAAGAGGTGGACGAGTATTTGCGTTTCGTCATGGTGACTGGGGTTACACGCTACGCCATGATGGGTTTATCCGCCGGGCTCAATCAATTGGTTGACATCAGTTTCAGCCCAAAATTCGCCGCCATCTGCGGCTTCACCGCGGCTGAGCTTGATCAATTTTTTGGCGATCGTTACGACTCGACCCTGGAGGCCCTGAAATCGATCGGCAGGATGCCCGTTGAGAGCTCGGTCTTTGATTTACGTCAAAAAATCCTTGATTGGTATGATGGCTATACTTGGGATGGGCGGACCAGAGTTTTGAATCCAATTTCAATCTTGAAGTTTTTTAATGAACTTTATTTTAAAGAATATTGGAACACTTCCTCGCCTTCTATTAATTATCTTAAAAATACAGTAGCCTCTAATCCTGTGTCAATTGCGGGAAATAACTTTCAAGGATATACCGAAAGAGACCTTTCTCTGATCACAGTCGGAGAACTCGCGCTCGCGCCTTTTCTATTTCATACCGGATATTTAACCATAGATAAAATTATTGAGGTTGACGGCAAAGACCAATATTCATTTAAAGTTCCTAATTTTGAACTAAAGGGGTCGATTTATGATTTTTTATTACCATCTTTGTCTTCTTTTTTAACTGAAAATATTAATGATGAAACTCAAAAATTAAATAAATCATTACAAGAGCAAGACGGGCCTAACTTGACTCGGATTATCAACGCTGTTTTTTCGCGGATTCCCGCTGTCCACTATGGAAAACAACTAATCAATGAATATTTCTTTCACGATATTTTATTGGGTTACTTTTCCGGCCTGGTCGCCGAGGTCAGAGCTGAGGAACGTGGCCCCTTAGGGGATGCGGATCTAATTGTGGTGACCTCTGAGGGTCTTCACGTTGTTATTGAGATCAAATACTCCGCAAGCGCGGATCCGGACAAGCTTGAGGAAACTCTGGACAAATTGGCTAACCAAGGCCTTAAAGTTATTAAAGAAAAAAAATATGGCGAGACATATCGCCAGGCGGGCAAAAATTTCACGTTCATAGGTCTGGGCGTTGTCGGCTGGGGTCAGGCCAAGGCTGTCTTTGGTGCCGCCACGGAGCCAACCGCGTAAGGGTGACCTAATCTGGCTTTAATCTATAAGATTTTTTTGACGCGACAGCAAAAACTCCGCTCAAAATATCGAGGGGTCGTAGGCCTGCTGGATCATTAGAAAGTTCAAAATTTGAAATTTCCAATTTATTTTGACAATTTCTAAATAAATCCGCCTGCTGGCTGAATAAATTTTTGGCTCTTCGGAGTTTCCCGTATTCAAGGTTTGTATAAAATCATTAGTTTTGATTGCATGATTTTTTAATGTGCCATAATTGTTCCATTATTACTAGCATTTTAATGGGTGAGAGTGAAGGGCAGAGGAGTATATGGTCCCTGGTTCCGTTCAACCGCCTTTTATCCGATTTTCAGAGGCCACCCGAAAAAAAAGGCGCTCTCGAGGTCCAGAACCATCGTGACGTACCTATAGTTCCTGCCAACGCTGGTTTCGTCAATGGCTATGTATTTAAAACCACTGAGATTTATGTCAGAATATTTCTTCTTCAGATGATCCATAGGCGCGTCAGCGAGCCTCGGGATCACCTCCTTCTCGAAAGCCTTGGTGTGCTTCCTCTTCTTTCGGGCGAACCCCAGTTCAATCTGCCTCACCGTGCCGCGCATTTCGGGCATTTGACTCTGGGTATGCGTACATTCAACAGGATATTCTTCCTGTGGCCAACGGAAACCCTGCGGATCTGACGCATGACGATGCCTCTTGTCGCCACTTTCTCGCCGCCGCGGCGCGGGCAGCGGATCATCCGAGGCTGAGGCTCCAGGTTGTAGAGGACATTAGATCCGAGATACTTGATTTCGCCAACCTGGGGAAAATCCCTTTACATCTTGTCTAGGGTATTGTTCGCTAGTGGACATGAATAACCACGTAAAATGAGCATTATCAATTAATTATATCTACATTGTACAACAAGTTTTATCAATACCACCATATATAGTAGTTTTTCTTGATCCGCGTAAGTCCGTAGAGCCAAAATAACGATGCAATTTGAAAAATATTCAATGGTTGATGCATATGCAAAAAGTCCGGAGTTGAAAAATATTCTCCGTCCGCATACAGCATATGGGATAAATTATAATATCATTTAGTGCATAAAGTAGATTATTTCTAATTTTAAAACAGCAGGGACTTTTTGCATTCGGTTAGCGACCGGATAAACCGGTACATTGTAGGAGGGGAAGAAACTCTATGACCAAAACGCAGCTAGTCCTTACTATATCTAAATCATAGCTAAACATGGGTGATTTGTGATTTTGCAAAAAAATTTCACAAAATGCGCAAAATTCATTGGCCTAAAACGGCGAATTTTTACATGAATTGTGCTATAAATGGTACTGAATGCTAAATATGGTATCCGCCAAAAAGCTAAAAAATTTTTCAGGGACGACTAGTTAATATCAGCGCTGGAGAAGCAATAGGCGATGTTTACGGAGGAATAGCCGTTAATGCCAATGCCTCACCAGGCACCTTGAATGCCGTGGGTAATACTGTTACGATAAGCGGTAATCCTGAATCGACGTCTAGTAACGTTTACGGAGGTAAGATTGACGGAGGACCTGGCGATGAGTTTTCCGGAAATACCTTGAATTTGAAAACATCTAGATTGACATTGGCTTCGTTAAGTAATTTCGAATATCTTAACTTTTATATTCCTGCTTCTCTTGGAGATGGAGGGACAATCGTGACTGTCACTACTGCGGTCGATGTCAACGGGAGTCAGGTAAATGTTGGGATAGACGGCTTATCTTCACCGCTTCGTGAAGGTGACACGGTCAATCTAATCGATGCCGATAACGCCAGTATAACAGGCACTCCGGCGAATACGACCTCAGACGGCTCAGGGATGTTGGGCGTTACGCTACGCTACGAGTTCGACATTTTAATCGACAACCAGATACTTATCGCAACTGTTACCAAGGCGGGCGTCAACGAGCAGACGAAAAGCCTGTCGGAAGGAAGGTTGGCCGGAGTCGCATTGGTAATTGAAGGTGCGGATATTTTGGTAGAAAGCGGCATCCGTTCAGCCACCGACGCATCGATGGGTAAGCGTTCCGATATATTCGGAAAATTTGGAATGGATGTTTTTTCTTCTGTAAGTTTTGGCGACCTCAAATATAAAACAGGTTCGCATATAAATTTACGAAGCGTTTCATTTATGATAGGCCTTGCTAAAACAGCTCAAATTCAGTCAAAACTGTTAACGCTCGGCGTGTTTTTCGAGTACGGAAAAGGATCGTACGATACCTTTAATTCGTTCGCGCTGCTGGATCCCGTCCGGGCGGACGGCGATACTGATTACCGTGGAGGAGGCGTCCTTGTCCGCCTGGATTTTTCCGATAACGGAGATAGAAACCTGTACGGCGAATTTTCGATCCGTATGGGCAGGACTTCTAACAGTTATACAAGCCATGATTTACAGGATTCCTCCGGCAGAAGAGCAGCTTTTGATTCATCTTCCATGTATTACGGATTCCATCTAGGCGCAGGTTATTTGCGAGATATAACTGAAACCACATCTGTTGATATTTACGGAAGATATTTTTGGACAAAGGTCGATGACGACGCCGTAACTTTATCCACAGGCGAGCGTGTTGATTTCGGTCACGTTAATTCTTCCAGAATAAGGCTCGGGATGAAGATTTCCCATGAAATCAACAGCCATTTGGCTGCTTATGCCGGAGCGGCCTTCGAGCATGAATTCGAAGGCGAGGCAGGGGCGATGACCAACGGCTTCTATATACCGCAGCCGAAGCTTAAAGGTTCGATGGCCATTGGCGAGCTCGGCCTTTCCCTGAGGCCCGCCCTTGACGGCCGTTTTTCCATCGACCTAGGCGTCCAGGGTCATATCGGTAAAAGACAGGGCGTAGCGGGTTCATTAAACTTCAAATTCAGTTTTTAAGTCGGACGTTGGTCGTATATCCTAATTTTTCACCTGGTATGAAGATAACATCGCCATATGCTCCGCTGGGATTGATTGAACGCTCGGACCTTTTCGGATGCGCCGAGAGCTTAGCTGTTACCGGAGGTCATGACGCCTAAACGGGTGCCGACGGCGCCTCTTCGGCGTTACCCTGTTGATTTTTCCGAAATGGACCCAAGCGCCGGTTCGGGAGCGGAGTTTTTAATTTTTTTTCATTTTAGAGTCGAAATACCGGTGACGAGATAAAACACCGCCCTCTTCGCAAAGAGAGGGCGGTGGTTTCATGGAGGATGATAGGCTCCGGGTTTCCCCGGTTTTTTTCAACAGCGCCGCCTTAAAAACGCCGTTGAAAAACTCGTGAGGCTCTCTTAGGCCGAGGCCGTCTGATTTTTGTAGCGGTTGTAGTTCCGGTTCACCACCTCTATGTAGCGCCGGGTTTCCGAGGGGAGGTTGTTGCCGTAGCCGTGGCGATCCAGGTTTCCCGGGCCCCAGTTGTAGGCGGCCAGGGCCTTGTTGATGTTTCCGCCGTGGCGGTTCAGCATGCTCTTAAGGTATCTCGCCCCGCCCCAGATGTTCTCCGTGGGGTCGAAGGGATCCTTGACGCCCATCTCCTTCGCGGTCTTGGGCATGAGCTGCATGAGCCCCTTGGCTCCGGCGTGGGAGACGGCCTTGGGGTTGTAGTTGGACTCGGCTTTGATCACCGCCCGAATGAGGTTGGGGTCCAGATCCAGGGCGTCTCCCACCTTGTTTATGATGGCGTTTATGTTGTCGTCGTCCGCGCCCGCGGCCTCCTTCGCCTCTTCGGGGAAGCGCTCCTTATAGTTTCGCAAGATGGCCTCGTTCGCGGCCTCCATGGCCGCGTCCGACATGCTGTCGATGGCCTCCCGCTTTTCGGGATCGACGTAGTTCGCGGCCGCCTGGACTATCGGTTTGGACTGGGTGGGGAGCCTGAGCTGGTAGCCGTACTTCTGCTGGTAGGCGGCCATCTGGGCGGTGTTGAAGATCTTTCCCTTGCCGGCGCCGGGGCTTATGGTGCGTCCGGGAAGAAGAGTCCTGGCTCCCCTTCTGACGGGCGATGGAATTTCATCCTGGGCCGGAACGGTGCGGGCGCGGGCGAGCTCCTCCACGGGCGGGCTGGTCTCGTTCATGGCCTGGAGCTGGGCGAGCTGCCTTTGGGTCTGCTGGCTCACGGGCCCGTCCAGGACGTCCGCGATGATGCTGTTCTGGCTCTCGTTTACGGCCATCATGTTTTCGAAATTCTTGTCCGCGGCCGCCTTCTGCAGCCCGGACCCCAGGAGCTGGGGTTTAAAGGGGACGCCCGGGCGGTTCAGGACCGCCTGGGAGGCCAGGGGGTTTTGGTTTCTGGAAACAAGATTGCCAAGCCGCCTGCTTTCCTGCTCGTTCACCACCATGAGGACCTCTCTCGCGCGGGTGCTTTTCCCCGGGTGATTTTCCCATTGGGGAAACGCCGGAGAACCCTGAAAACGATTACCGGCGAAGAGAAATCGAGCAAGTCCCGTGCCAGAAAAAAGCAGCGCTCCCCGTCCCCCGGCCCTTTCGCCGGGACCCCGCCTCCTTCCGGAGCTGGGAGGGGTTTTTAAGGAGAAACCCGCCTCGGCGCCCCGCTTTAAGTTCGGGCGCGTTTCATAGGCCTGGGGGGATTTTTCGGCCCCTCGTTTCCGGCGGATGAGTTTCGCGAAAAAAACCTCCGCCCCGGAAAAACGCGCGCTTCCTTAAAACGAGTCTCCGCTTTTTTCCCCTTCCGCGTTTTTTTTGGCCCTTTCGAAAAATATGACCCCCCCGTTCGACGGCGTTTCGGGAAAGGTTCCCGGCGGAAGCGTCCGCCGTTTTCCCCTTTCCCCCCGTTTCGCCCCCGAAGGGGGCTCGCCCCTCTTTAAGCCGCGTCTTTCATGGTCGAGGGGGTGGGAGATTTTTTCCCCTTCGAACATGTTTTCAAGAGCCGCCGTAACCCTCGAAGATCGGAGAAGAGCCGCCCGCGGCCTCCCCGGGAGGCCTGTAAAACGACCGGAACGCTCTTACGCCTTCCGGTTTTTTCCAAACGCCGTGAAGATCCCCTTCGGTTTTTTTTCTTTCCGCGATCGAAAATCGATCCCGCGCCTTTCGGAAAGATCGCGAGGGAAAAGTCCGGAGGCCGGAAAGGGGGCGAAAAAAGCCCCCGGCCGGAAAATACCGGCCGGGGGCGGAAAAAGGCGGGGGGGGGGCGGAGTCGGCCCCGGGACTGGGGCGCGCTAGGCGTCGAGTCCGGGGTTGTCCACGGCGGGGTTCACCGCCGGGCTCACGATGATGGGCTCGGGGAGCTCCCTGGCCTCGCTGGGGGCGGGCAGGAAGAGGGGCGCCTCGGGGTCGATGACCAGGGCGTTCAAGAGGACCTCGTCCACCTGCTTCACGCACAGGATGGTGAAGGCCTTGAGGATGCGGTCGGGGATCTCCTTTAAGTCCTTCTCGTTTTCCTGGGGGATGATGAGGGTCTTGAGCTCGCCCCGGTGGGCGGCCATGACCTTCTCCTTCAAGCCCCCGATGGGGAGCACCCGGCCCCTGAGGGTCACTTCCCCGGTCATGGCCACGTCCCGGCGCGCCTTGCGCCGGGTGAGGGCGGAAACCAGGCCCGTCACCAGGGTTATTCCAGCCGAGGGGCCGTCCTTGGGGATGGCGCCCTCGGGGAGGTGGATGTGGATGTCCTGCTTGCGGTAGAAGTCGGGGTCGAGGCCCAGCTTCACCGAGATGGAGCGCACGTAGCTTAAAGCCGCCCGGGCGGACTCCTTCATGACGTCGCCGAGCTTTCCGGTCAAGATGAGGTTCCCCTTCCCGGGCATCACCAGAACCTCGGTCGTGAGGATCTCGCCCCCCACCTCGGTCCAGGCGAGGCCGGTGACCAAGCCCACCTCGTCTTCCTCCTCCGCCTTGCCGTAGCGGAACTTGGGGATCCCCAAGTACTGGCCGATGTTTTTCCCCGAGACCTTGAGTTTCGTTGACGAGCCCTGATCGTTCGAGCGCACCAGCTCCCTGGCGAGCTTCCGGCAGATGGAGGCGATCTCCCGCTCGAGGCCCCTCACTCCGGCCTCCGACGTGTAGCGGCGGATGGCCGTGAGCACGGCGGCGTCGGATAAATCCACCCGCTCCGGCGAGAGGCCGTTCGCGGTCACCTGCTTTTTGATGAGGAAGTTCTTCGCGATGTTGAGCTTCTCGTCTTCGGTGTAGCCGGGGATGCGGATGATCTCCATGCGGTCCTTCAAGGGGCCGGGAATGGTGTGGAGCGAGTTCGCGGTGGTTATGAACATGACCTCCGAGAGGTCGTAGTCCAAATCCAGGTAGTGGTCCCCGAAGCGGCAGTTCTGCTCGGGGTCCAACACCTCCAGGAGGGCGGCCGAGGGGTCGCCTCGGAAGTCGGTGGACATCTTGTCCACCTCGTCTAGGCAGAAGACGGGGTTGGAGGTCTTGGCCTTTTTGAGGCTCTGGATGATCTTGCCCGGCATGGCGCCGATGTAGGTGCGGCGGTGGCCACGGATTTCGGCCTCGTCCCGGACCCCTCCCAAGGAGAGGCGCACGAAGTTCCGGCCCAGGGCCCGGGCGATGGAGCGGGCGAGGCTGGTTTTGCCCACGCCCGGAGGGCCCACCAGGCAGAGGATGGGGCCCTTGTTGCGCTTCACCAGGCTCTGGACGGCGAGATACTCGAGGATCCTCTCCTTGGGCTTCTCCAAACCGAAGTGGTCCTCGTCTAAGATCTTCTCCGCCCGCTCGATATTCAAGTTGCTCCGGGTCTTCTCGTGCCAGGGAAGGGCTAAAATCCAGTCGATGTAGTTCCGGACCACCGTGGCCTCGGCGCTCATGGGGGACATCATCTTGAGCTTCTTGATCTCGTGGCGCAGCTTCTCGTGGGCCTCTTTCGTGAGGCGCCGCTTCTTGGCCCGCTCCTCCAGCTCGTTTATCTCGTTTTTGATGTCGTCGGTGTCGCCCATCTCCTTTTGGATGGCGCGCATCTGCTCGTTTAAATAGTACTCCTTTTGGGTCTTCTCCATCTGCTTCTTGACCCGGTTCTTGATGCGCTGCTCGATTTGGAGGACCTCGATTTCCGAGCGCATGAGCTCGTAGAGGGTCTCCATCCTGGCGATGGGGCTCACCAGGGAGAGGAGGGTCTGGCGGTCCTCGAGCTTTAAGGAGAGATGCGAGATCATGGCGTCGCAGAGCTGCGAGGGGTTCTTGTTGGAGGCGACGGTGGCGATGACCTCGGCCGGAATCTTCTTGTTTATCTTGGCGTAGGCCTCGAAGGTGGAGTTGAGGCTTCTAACCAGGGCCTCGGTTTCCAGGGTGTTCTCCTCCGGCTCCACCATGGACTCCACCTCGACGTAGAAGAAGTCCTGGGTGGAGATGAAGCTGTCGATGCGGCCGCGGTTGCGGCCCTCCACCAGGGCCTTCACCGTTCCGTCCGGAAGCCGCAAAAGCTGCAAAACCACCCCTATGGTGCCGGTGGTGTGGATGTCCTGCTCCTGGGGCTCGTCGACCTTGGCCTCCTTCTGCGTGCAGAGGAAGATGCTTTTGTCCAGGGTCATGGCGTGCTCCAGCGCCTTGATGGACTTCTCCCTCCCCACGAAGAGGGGGACCACCATGTGGGGGAACACCACCACGTCCCTCAAGGGGAGGAGGGGGAGCTGCAGTCTGGGTCCGCCGGAGGGCGTTTGCGGTCGGGATTTATTGGACGTGAAAAGCATGATTCAACCTTCCGGAACCTGAACGCGATCTCAGGAACCTGTGGGCGCCGCCTTCGCGAAAAAAGGCCGGGGCTTGTGAAGGACCCGAAGGCCTATGCGCGCGGGCCGCGTCTTTCTTCCGGCCTCGCTCCCTTTCCGGCCGTTCCGGCCGGATAGGGAGGGGGGCCCCGCGAAACTTGTTTCAGGCGTTTTTACGAGGCGGGGGGCCGCCATCCTCGAGGGGCGGCCGGGACGGGCGGATCCGAGGGAGGCCCGCGGGGAGTCTCCCCGGCTCAGGCGCTCTGAGCCTCCTGATCCCCCTCGTAGATGACCACCGGAGGCTCGTGGTTGAGGATGACCTCCTTGGTCACGAGGCATTCTTTGACCTTGTGCATGCTGGGCAGATCGAACATGATGTCCAGCATGGCCGACTCCAGGATGGATCTTAGGCCCCTGGCGCCGGTCTTCCTTTTGATGGACTCCGAGGCGATGGCGTCCAGGGCCTCGGAGGAGAAGGTGAGATCCACCTTGTCCAGCTTGAAGAGGGCCTGGAACTGCTTGATAAGGGCGTTCTTGGGCTCGGTCAAGATCCTCACCATGGCGTCCTTGTCCAGCTCGTTCAAGCTCGCCAAAACCGGGATGCGGCCCACGAACTCGGGGATGAGCCCGAACTTTATCAAGTCCTCCGGAAGGCAGTGTTTGAGGACCAGGGAGCCGTCGTCGTCCTCCTTGTTGGAGTCGATGTTCGCGGAGAAGCCCATGGCGGTGTTCCGGCCGATCCTCTTTTTGATTATCTTGTCCAGGCCCACGAAGGCCCCGCCGAAGATGAAGAGGATGTTGGTGGTGTCCACCTTGGTGAGCTCCTGCTGGGGGTGCTTGCGCCCCCCCTTGGGGGGCACGTTGGAGACGGTGCCCTCGATTATCTTCAAAAGGGCCTGCTGCACGCCCTCGCCCGAGACGTCCCGGGTGATGGAGGCGTTGTCGCCCTTGCGGGCGATCTTGTCCACCTCGTCTAGGTACACGATGCCCTTCGCGGCCTTCTCCACCTCGTAGTCCGCCGCCTGGAGGAGGCTCACGATGATGTTCTCCACGTCCTCCCCCACGTAGCCGGCCTCGGTCAGGGTGGTGGCGTCGGCTATGGTGAAGGGCACATTCAAGATTCGGGCCAAAGTCTGCGCCAGGAGGGTTTTTCCGCTTCCGGTGGGTCCCAGAATCAATATGTTGGACTTTTGGAGCTCCACTCCCCCCCGCTCCAGCTCGTTATGGCGCTGGATCCTCTTGTAGTGGTTGTAGACCGCGACCGCCAGGGTCTTTTTGGCGAAGTCCTGGCCGATGACGTAGTCGTTTAAAATCTCGGCTATCTCGTGGGGGTTGGGGAGGCTGGACTGGGACGACTTGGGCTGCAGGGTGGTCGTGGGATGGTCCTTGGCGATGAGCTCCCGACACTGCTCCAGGCAGAATTCGCAGATGTGGATCCTCTCCGGATCCGGCCCGGCTATCATTCTAATGCCGTCCCGCTGGGGCTGGCGGCAGAAGGCGCATACTGGGGTGGATTTGTTTTTATCGTCTGGCATATCCGAAAACTTTCGCTGTGTAGCGTCTCTGGCCCGGCCCCGAAGGACCCGCGGCCGAATTTGGCCGCCCCCCTTCGGGCGGCCCGCCCGCCCGTGTATTATACTACGGTACTAAACTACTTGACAGATCTATTTTCCCGGACGCCGGAAGCGGTCTTTTCCCGGCGCTTTCAGGGCCCGGAAGGCCTTTCGCCGGGGGAGACCCGAATGGTCCGGGGGGCGGGGGGGGCCTGAAATAGTCCGGGGGCGGCCGGGGAAACGGCCGGGGCCGTATTCCCCTCCGGAGCGGAGCCTCCGGCGGAGGGCTTTTCCAAAAAAGACGCGTGAAAAAACGTTTCGGGGAAAAACCCTAAAAAGGATCCAAAAAAAGCGGGGGCGGAGCCCCTTTTTACCGGTTTAGGCGGGTCCGGAAACGTTTATCCGGATTATCCGCGCCTTTCCAAATGCCTTCCCACGACGATCCAGAGGACGTGGACGCAGTCCCCGCAGATGGCCCGGCGTTCCGGAAAGGGGCCGATGACGCATTTGGAGCCCGTCATCAGCTCCTCGCCGCAGACGGCGCAGCGGGTTCCCGCCATTTCGGGGGGGAGGGGGCATTCCGAAAATTCCAGTTCCCGGTGGAAGGCCTCCAAGCAGGAGGCGCAGATGAGCCAGGGGACGTCCCCGCCGGGGTGGTGCGCGCCGGAGATCTTGGCCGAGACCAGGGTGCCGTCGTTTTTCCGGCAGAACATGCAATAAACTCCGTCGGAGTCCGGACTTTCGGGAGTCCGGCGGCTCCAGGTCAGGGGATCGAGATTCCTCCGGCCCTCCCAGGGAAGGGCGGAGGCGGCTTTGGGGTGTCTTCGGAACGCGGTCCGCCGCTTTCCGCCCCGGGGGCCGGGGTGACGGTCCGCCAAGGGGGCCTTTCCGTCCCGGGCGGAGAGCATGATGAAAAGGAGCTCCTTAAGGCAGAAGACGCAGAGGCTGAGTCCCGCGGGCCCCGGAAAAGTCAAAAGGGGGAGATCCCTGGAGGAGTCCTTCCCGCAGCGGGAGCAGTGGGCGCCGGAGACCCGAGCGGGGTCGGCGGCCCGGGAGAGCGCCAGATGCGCCGTCTCCGCGCAGGAAAGGCAGAGGACCAGTCTTTCGCCTTCGGCGGGAAAGAGGCTGTGGACGGCTCCGATCTTTCCGCAGACGGAGCAACGGGAATCTTTTCCGGAGGCGTCCTTCGACTCCTCTTCGGCGGACGTCTCCCGGGGGTCGAACCAGAAGAGGGGGGGCGCGGCCGTTCCCCCGACGAACTCGTTCGCGGGACAGCCCCCGTCGTCTTCCTCCACGAGCTCCCCGAAGCGCGCGAGGCAGCTCCGGCATAGGCGCGGTTCGCCTGGGCCTTTTAAAAGATCCTCCTCCTTCCGGCAGAAGACGCAGAAGGCGCCGTCTCCGGCGGGAGGCTCCGCGGGCGCTTTTCCGGCCCGGGCGCGCTCCCTTTCCCGGGAAAGGAAGCTCCTCAGGCAGAATTCGCAGATGTTGGCGTCCCCCAGGGCGGAGCAGAACATGCGCAGCTTCTTGTTGGAGGGCTGGCCGCAGAAGCCGCAGCGCCTGGGCGGGGGTTTTTCTTTCTCGGACATGGTTTCGGGGAAAACGACTTAGCTCTTGTCCTTATCCACCTCGTCCTCCTTTTTTAAGGAGGCCGCGTCCGGAAGGGGCTCCCTCTTGGTGAGCACCTGATCCACCAAGCCGTAGTCCTTGGCCTCCTGGGCGGTCAGGTAGTGATCCCTCTCGGTGTCGGCCTGGACCTTCTCCACGTTCTGGCCCGTGAGCTGGGCCAGGATCTGGTTCATCTTGGCCTTGGTCTTGGCCATTTCCGAGGCCTGGATCTCTATGTCGGTGGCCTGTCCCCGGAAGCCTCCCAGAGGCTGATGGATCATGATGTTGGAGTTGGGAAGCGCCGCGCGCTTCCCCTTGGCCCCGGCGGCCAAAAGGAAGGCCCCCATGGAGGCGGCCAGGCCCATGCAGAGGGTGGAGACGTCGGGGCGGATGAAGTTCATCGTGTCGTAGATGGCGAGCCCGGCGGTAATCGATCCCCCGGGGGAGTTTATGTAGAGGTGGATGTCCTTCTGGGGATCCTCCGCCTCTAGAAAGATCAGCTGGGCGCAGACCAGATTGGCCAGGTTGTCGTTAATGCCCTCGCCCAAGATTATTATCCGGTCCTTTAAGAGCCTGGAGTAAAGGTCGTAAGCCCTTTCGCCCCGGGAGGTCTGTTCGATGACTGTCGGTGGATACATGCGTTTGACACCATAAAAGAGGAGAATTGGAACCGCGTTTTTTACGCCGGTTTCGGAAGCGCCCTGTTTTTCCGCGGCGCCCCGTCCATGATAGTACCCCGCGGCGGAAAATTAAAGGGGAGGCCGGACTTCTCCCGCCGTTCCCGCGGGGCGGCGTCCGGAGCCGAAGGGTGAGCCGCGGGGAGGTTTCGGCCTTTGAAGCGGGGGCTCCTTTCGGGTTTACGGGCGGGCGGCGGAGGCCATTAAAGAAAAATTCCTACGGGGAAAATGACTTCACACGGGACGAAAGCGCTCCTTACGGGAAAAAGAACTTCGGACGGGAAAAAACAATCCTTAAACCGCCCCCGCGCTAAAAAACTCCCGGAGCGGAAAAACTTCATGAGCGGAAAAACTCCATGAGCGGAAAAACATCTTGAGCGGAAAAACTCCCGACGGGGAAAAACTCCTTGCGCGGAAAAACTCCCGACGGGGAAAAACTCCATGAGCGGAAAAACTGCTTATAAACGATCCGCCGTCTTCAACTAAGAGACGCGGGCGCGCGCTTTTTTCCGGAAAAAACGCGGAAAATCAAAGAAACGATCCCGGGGGCGCCTTCTTTCACGATCCGCGCCCCTCTTAGAGAAAAATAAACAGCATTTCCGGAAAAACAAGGGGGGCCTCCCGATTTATTTTATAAAAATCCCGATTTCAAGCCCCGAAGAAGGTTGGCGGGTTTGATATTATGCTATATATTGATAAGTATCAAAAATAAATACGCATATAGTAGGCAATATGTGCCGTTTAAAAAGAAAAAAAATACCGTTCGGAGAGAGGCGTTGGAACTGGTCGCCGGCGAAATTTTTATAAAGCGTAACTAATTAGAATAAATTAGCGCTCATTATAAACAGGCCGGACGCGCCCGGCCTTCTCCGGCTCAGCCTTTCCCGGCTCCGGAGAGGAGGGCGGCCATTCTCTCCGCCGCGAGGGCGATATCCTCGTCCGAGGCGGCGTAGGAGAAGCGCAGGGACCCATCCTCCCCGAAGGCCTTTCCCGGGACGCAGGCCACCTCGCATTCCTTTAGCAATAGCGAGGCCAGATCGTCCGAGGAATCTACGGAAGTCCCTTTGATTTTCCCGCCGTACAGCCCGGAAACGTCCGGAAAGACGTAGAAGGCGCCTTTGGGAACGTCCGTTTGGAAACCCGGGATGTCCCTAAATAGGCGGGTTGCGAGCCGCCTTCGCCTATCGAAGATCCGGACCATCTCGTCTACGCACTCCTGCGGCCCGGCCAGGGCCGCGAGGGCGGCCTTCTGGGCGACGCCGCAGGGATTGGAGGTCATCTGGCTCTGGATGACGGCCGCCCTCCTGGCGACTTCCCGGGGAGCCGCCATGAAGCCTACGCGCCAGCCGGTCATGGCGTAGGTTTTGGAGACGGCGTGGCAGATCACGGTGCGCTCCTTCAATTCCGGAACGGCCATGGGCATGTCGGAGAAGACCGAACCGTCGTAGACGAGCTTTTCATAGATGTCGTCGGAAATTATCCATACCGGGCGTTTAACAAGGATCGAGCCCAGCTCCTCCAGCTCCCCGCGGTCGTAGAGCTGCCCCGTGGGATTGGAGGGGGAGTTTATGATTATCCCCCTCGTTTTGGGGCTCAGGACCCTCTCCAGCTCCTCCGGCTTGAGACGCCAGCCGTCCGCGGCGCTGGTCTTCGCGAAGACGGGAACGGCTCCGGCCAGAATGACCTGGGCCGGGTAAGTCACCCAATAGGGGGAGGGGATGACGACCTCGTCTCCCGGATTGAAGAGGACCCGCATGGCGTTGTAGAGGGCGTGCTTTCCGCCGTTGGTCACCACAATCTGTTCCGGGGAGTAGTCCAGGCCGTTGTCCTTTTTAAACATCTCCGCGGCCTTCTCCCTTAAGGGGAGTATCCCCTCGCTTTGGGTGTAGCGGGTGAAGCCGTCCCGGATGGCTTTGATCGCAGCCTCCCGCACGTGCTCCGGGGTTTCGAAGTTGGGCTCGCCGATGGCCAGGTTCACGACCTTTTTTCCGGCGGCGGCCATGGATTTGGCCAGGGCGTCCAGGGCCAGGGTGGGCGAGGGCTGAACGCGGGCGATTATTTCGGAATAGGATAATTCCATTATGAGGCCTCGGTGTTGAAATAGATCGGGACCGCCTCCTCCATAATAGGCGGGGCGGCGGGAAAAATCATCCGGCCATTATACCCCATGATGTGATTTTTAACAGACGGGGCCCGTCATCCGGCGCCCCGCGGGGGAAGGTCGGGATTATTTTGGCCTCTCTTTTGCTAAAGTCTTCTCACTCCGGACGGGAGGGCGTTTTTTCCCGCCCCGTTTCGCCGGATCCGCCGTCTAAAAGTTCGGGCGGAGGAGAAACTTTAGTTTTTTTAAGGAATGAAAAAAGGTGCGATATGCCGTATATCTATTCGGGATTCTGTCTGGCCGCCATGTTCGGCTCCATCCTCTACGAGCATCATTTAATCAAAAAAGAGGAGAGGGAGCTCTGCGAGCGCATGAAAATTCTCGCCGAAAAGACCCGCAGCAGTCTGGGTTTCGACCGGGACGAACGGCCGGACTTCGTCTTAAAGCCGGTGGCCGAGGCCTAAAAGAGGGCCTTCCGCCGGAAAAACTCCGAAACGCCCGGGGAAATCTTTTTCCGGAGGGACTGTATTCCGCCTAAACAAAGGAGGGGCGGAGTTGAAAAATTACCCGCGCTTTCCGGCGGAAGACCCCGCCCCGGCGCGGGGGGGCCCTTCGGCGCCCTGTGCGGTCCCCCGGAAACAACCCCGCGGGGACCTTTTCTTTTTCGCCCTTCGGGGCGAGCTTTTCCCGGTGAGCCTTGGTATCCGGCTCTTTATCGACGCCGGCGGATTCGCCGGACTAAGGTCGTTCAGGATTGCCTCCATTATATATATTTGGTATGGATAAAAATATTTATGAATAGTTCATGCGACATATCGATTCGACAAAACTCACCCCGGTTTTTCCCGTCGATTTAGGCGATAATCCCCGCGCGGCGGGGCGCGAAGGCCGGAACCGGGCGGCGGATCCCTGTTTTACGGACCCGACAACGGCCATTCTTCGGATGCCCGACTCCGCCCTCTCCCTTCTGGCCGCGGCGGCGTGAAAGCGCGGCCGAAAGGATCCTTCACGCTCCCTATCCAAGGAAAAGCGGATCAAAGGAGGAGCGTCCACATCTTTCAATGAAGAACGTGTGGAGAACTTCAGCGTTGGCCCGGGCGATTTTTGGGCGAGCCGTATTCCCGGCGACAGGGGCGTCATACTCGTCAATAAGCGCCACGACTTCCGACTTGGATTTTTCGCGCATGGCGCGGATAAGGTTTCCCAAAAAAAACATCGGGGGAGTCCGCCTTAAGATTAATATTACCGCGGCGGCTAAATATTGGAGAAAAAGCCATGCGTTCACGGGAACTTCTTCATTTTACTTTTCTACCTTGCATCCGCCGGGGTAATATCGTAATCTTCAGTTATTCTTTTGAGTTTCGCGATAATATTCTTCTCTAGCGTTTCAAAGTCGTTGGAATCCAGGGAGAGGCTGAAAAAGATGACGGGGAACCTTGTGAAATCGTAGTTCGATTCGTCAATCCAGAGACTTTTGTAGCGGGCGCGGTTTCCGGTAAAAAGTTCGTTTAGGGTGTGAAGCGGGAGGGTTTTTCCGAAACGGCGGGGCCGTGACGGAAAAAAATCTTTCATCGGGCCATTGAGAAGGTCGTGGATGTGTCTGGTCTTATCGGCGTATAATAAGGTTCCGGTCGATTATTGCCGAAAAAGTCTTATCGGATGCTATCAGTTCTTTCATGGTCTTTCTTCATCGTATCCGCTATTCAAAGTCGCGCTTTTGAATATTTCCTAGGGGATCGGGCTTTAAAAAATATTTCCAAAAAAATGAGAATTATAGATAAACAAACCGCGTTCAGGGTAGCTTGTCGATGTCATCTTGTGTCATTTCGCGGGTGACTTTTTTTGAGATTCTCGCTCTGACCCCGCGTCGCCATGCGGTGCTTAAGGCTATTCCCTGAATTTCTTTGGCCTTTATTTTTTCGAAAAGAGGAATATAGTATTTGTTCATCTGTCTTTCAGCTTGATTAAGACTTTCTGTGAAACTGACGTCCAACTCCGTATTATTTTTATGAAAATGGCTACGATCTAGCGATTTAAGCTCAAGCAGGATCGCTTTATAGTCGTCCAGCATAAAGCATATATCTATTTTACCACCCGCTAAATTGAGCTCGGAATAAACTTCCTCAATTCGGGCGAATTGTAGAAAACATAATAGAGCTATGCGGAACGTTCGTTCACACAATTCATCACGCTTGAGTTTTATATTTGAACACAGTTTCGTTAAACTCGTCTGGATTGTCTTCTCGTCGTTTTCCTTGAAAGCCGTATGCAGATCTTTTCCGAATGCGTATAAGTCGCCTAGCTTTTTACTCACAAATGTTTTTGTCAGCAAAAAATTTAAAGCGTTTTTAACCTCGATATTGGGTATTTTAAGAGTGTAGACGCCGTCCTTCACGGGAAGAGACGATGTGAGATAACCTGTCTGGTACAAAAGAGGAACCAGCGAGAGATCCGCCGCTGTTTGATTTTTCAAATACTCCCTCGGCATTTTAACATCATCTAGAAACAACGATGTTTTCTTATTTGATTTAAAATGCTTGTACAGAAAGGATGGTGTACCTGTCCAGAACCAGTATGAATCCAGTTCCCGGTTTTCCAGGGCGTTTAGAAGAGAAACGGGGTTGAATATCTTGTCTACGTAATTCCATGTGTATCCGTCATACATGTCTTTCAGGGCCTTAATGAAGTCGTTAACAGTTTTGAATTCCGTATTTTTAAAAAGCCCTTCCGCAAACTTTTTCTGTATGTCGCCTTTTAAGTATTTATCAAACTCCTCAAGGGTTATACCGCATATGTTAGCATACTCCAAATTTTCTGAAAGGTCCGTAAAGACATTGGCTCCGGAAAAAATGGAAGTCATGGAAAATTTCGACACCCCGGTTACGAAGGCGAAGCGCAGGAATCCCTCTTGATTTAATTTTTTTATAGTGCTGAAAAATTCTCCCAGCGTCTGAGCGATTTCCATAGCGAAATCTGGATCCTTTAAGGCCTTGAGGATGGGGACATCGTATTCATCTACGAGGATGACTGAGTTTTTTTGGGAGTTAATTTTGTGTTTCCTTACCAGATCGTATAAAGCGACGGATGGAGATTTTTCCTCGTTTTCAACTGATAAACCGAAATCTTCCTTCGCTTTATCGCATACCCATCCATGAAGTCTGGAATTAAGCGCGGAGCAGGATTTCCATGTCAGATCCGATAGGTCGAAGTGCAGCACGGGATATTCAGTGAAATCATAATTAGAAGAGTTTAGAGCCAGTCCCTCGAACAGCTCAGAGTCTCCTTTGAAAAGACTTATCATCGCGGAGACGAATAGGGACTTCCCGAAGCGGCGGGGTCTTTGGAGAAAGAACAGGTTATCATTATGATTGAGGAGTTTTTCGATATAATGCGTTTTGTCCACGTATAAGTAATTATTTTCCCTCAAATATTTAAAAGTGTAAGTAGTGGTCGCTATTCTCATGATACATTATCCTAATTGATTTAGGAGTTGGCGGTAAATAAGTTGTTGAACTTGTTTCTATTTACATGGAAAAATATATGATTCCATTATATGTAAGTTTTTTAAAACGTATTATACAGTAATTTATAACTATATAATGTAAAATATTATATATTTTTGTTAAAATAAGGTATCTATAAGATCTATAACTTATTTACTTCCAACTCTTTAGCGGAAGCTGGCATTAGGGGACGTTGGGACGGAAAAAAACGGGTTTGTCCGCGATATGATGTAGTCGAAAAGATACAGTTTTAAACACTAGCGTCCTAAATAAATTTCCGTAGTCCGCTCTATAGCAATATAAAGATAACAAGTTCACTCCTTGTCAATAAATAGTAGGTGGTAAGATAAATCACGTAGAATTTTTAAAAAGGGTGTTTCAGAGCGTTTTTGGGATAGGATGTCTGAAAGCCCGATTATATG
>JAISMF010000026.1 GCA_031276865.1 Deltaproteobacteria bacterium
ATATATTGTGGTTGAATAAATGATTGCCCCCTTTTTTCCTTATCGTTGATCGGAGGAAAGGGCCAGCGGCGGCCAGTCTCCGCCCATTTCCAGCTTTAAGGCGGGACTTCCAATCCATCTTTTAACGCGATGGAGTAGAAAAACAATCCATGACCGACGATCGAAACCGCGAAGACTGGCGAAACCAAGCTAGCGACGCAGAGGCGCCGCATCCCGAAGCGCCTCCGAGCGCGTCTTCGGAATCAACAGTCGCCGACGAAGCCGAAACGGCTGACAGCGCGACCGCTGGAAGCGCGGGCGTCCAAAACCCTCTCGAACAAAAGGAACCTTGTAACCGCCTATCAAGGATCATGTTTAAAGCGCGTTTTCGAATTCATCTTCCTTTATCTGGATGAGCTAAAGGAGCTGTTCGCCAATTCGCGCGAAGTACACGTATGGCGCGATAGTAATTTTGGATTCTCGCCCAAGCCCGCCAGCTTCGAGTTCGTTAAGAGACACCCGACTACCCGCACCGTGCCAATCTTCGAAGTTTTCAATGATTTCGTCATTTTGCTCGAGGAGGGAAGGAGGCTCATTGAATTTGATTCCTTTATTGTTACCGATACATGTTTTTGTCCATCAATTGACAACGAAACTTGTCAATTTTCTGCTCGAAACTATGTCCAATTGGCGAAAAATTAGTAATGGCTAATGCGCAACTTGTAGGGAAAAAAAGTAAGGACTGAAGTTTTACAAAATTTAAATATTAATTAATTATCAAATTAAGGCTTATTAATTAAGATAAGTAATAGTAATAAATACAATAATTACGTTTATTTAATTTCAGACAGGGTTCATAGCAAATAAAGGACAAACTCTGGAAGCGGAAATTAGACAACTTTCGTTGTCAGAAACACCATAAAACATGACGAAGAAATGACGAAATTATTGAGGATTTTACCAGCCTTGTTGTTGGAAAACGACCCTCCCGTTCCGAAAAACCAGAGGGAGACGTTCCTTTTGCTCATCTTTACCGTGGCCCGAAAGTTCCAGGATTCGGCCTTCTGGCGGAGCTTCGGCGTCTTGAATTTCAGGGTCCTTTGCCTAAACGATCTAGACGCGGAAAAGGAGATCGCGGAATTATGGGTAAAGGTCAATAAGAACCCCGGATTTAAAACTCTGAGCTTCTCGGTCCCGTTTCTCCTCCTTTTCCCGCCTCTGGCGAAAGGGTTCGAACGGAAACGCCTTTCCGACCGCACGGCCCTGACCCTCAAAATACATGACAACATGTTAAAAGCGTATATTTTAAGCGCATGAAGTCGCGCTACGGCTCATATCTAGGCGCTATAGCCCCGTCCGATCGGACAACGGAGGATAATTTAATCATGATATCCACAGGCGTCCCCATTTCTTCCGCGCAGGCGAACATCGACGCGGAGTCGCAAACTGACGAACTATGGGAGCTCAAACTCGAATATAAGAAAGATCTGGAAAAGGCCGTGAAAGAGTTCAAGAAGGAGGCCGAGATAAAGGGCGTGAAAAAGGCCCTGAAAGAGGCCATGAGAAGGGCCAAGAAAGACGCCTTGAAAAAAGCCAAGAAAAAGGCCGCGAAGATGGCCGAAGAGAGGGTAGCGGAGATTGCCGCGAGGATGGCCGTGGAGATGGCCGAGGAGAAGGCCGAGGAGAAGGCCGCGAAAGAGGCCGCGGAGAAGAATTCTAAGGAGATCGCCTCCAAGCTCGTTTCGGAAGGCTGGTCCTTGGAGAAAATCTCCGAATTAACCGGCCTGTCTCTGGAACAAGTGAAGTCCCTCACCCCAGCCTGACCTCTTAAAAGCGGGTTTCCGGCTCCCGGCCCTGAGAGGGTTCCCTCCCCCTTGGGGTACGTATCTTTTTTTCCACTTCCCACCCGCTACGTATCCCGCCAGGGCGGTCGCGATCGGCCGTCCTGGCGGTTTTTTTTGAGGGATCTCCAACCGTTCCCTCCGCCCCACTCCGCCAGTTTTCCCTGGTCTTCCTCCATTCCCCGCCAGCCCGCCCTGCTCCCCCGTTCGCGAACCCCGAAGGCCCTCTTCGCTGGCTAAAGGGCTCTTGGTCTCCTCCCATTCCCTCTCTCCTTTGGCGCCCTCTCTTCTTTTAACCGGAGGGTTAAAACGCAATATATATGGTTATTTATATTATTATATAACACATTTTGTATTTTAAAGGAGCGTTCAACTTCGGGGAAAAACGCTGGATAATTTTTGGAAATTGACATGCGCTCCAAAAAAATAGGTTTTTCTACTGGTTGCGCACAACATATTGTGGTTGAATAGCTTATAAAAATCAACCAGAAAAATACGGTATATAGGCTGAACACTGTTCATATATCACACTAATTGTATTTTGAAGGAGATGTCAACCGCGAAGAAAAACACTATAAACTTACTTGCGAACTTCTGGAGGCTCCAAAACAATAGTTTCTTCCATTGATTAACCACAATATATCGCGTCTGGGTTGCTTATAGAAAAAAACCCCCGCCCGGCGCTCCGGGAGGGGGTTTTCGTTTTTCGGACGTCGGGAGGCCGGGGCGGGACGCGCCCTCGGGACCCTTTTACCAGGGCCCTGTTTCCGGCCGTTTTTTTAAGCCTTGGTCTCGTCCATCTGTCGCGAGAGCCTGGCCCTGTTCCTTTCCAGCTCGAAGACCCGTTTGAAGGAGTCCTCGGCCTCGTAGACCCGCTCCCAGCCCTCCAGGCAGGGCTCCGGCGGCAGGGGGTACTCCACGCTGATGGGGGTTCCCCCCTCGTAGCTCCAGCCGAACTCCGGCACCCGGGCGACGACCTTGAGCCTGGCCTCGGTCGCGGAGGGAACGCCCCCGTTTTCAAAGACCCTTTCGCCCTCCTCGTTTAAAACCGCGAGTTCGCTGAAATCAAGACGCCTTTTGTCGTCTCCGTTGGAAACGACTAAATAGCTCTCGTCACGGCCCAAAGCCACCATGCTCCTATCGGAACCGTTCACCACCCTAACCGAAAGGTGCAATTCGGAAATCCTGCCATCCTCGTGCACCACGTGTTCCACCTCCGAAGGGAGTTCCAGATTCACCTTGTCGGCCTCCTGCAGGTAGCTCTGAAAAAAATCCGCCGCTTCCTTGAAAACGGCTATCTCCCTTTCCAGCTCCTGAATGCGCCCGTCTAGGTAGGTTATCTTGAGGTTCCTTCCCAGCTCCACTATCTCCACCGCGCTCATTCCGTGCAGAGCCTGAATCTCCTCGGGTTTTTTGCGCGAGACCAGCACCTTGAAAAACGATTCCAGTTTGGGTATCTCCTCGGAATTAAGCTGGCTCAAGGTGATTAAATCCGAACGCCCGTTCATGGCGATGAAGAAAAACTTGGCGAAATCCTCCCTTTCCTTTCCGTCCACGCTGTTGTACATGTTCTCAACGCTTTCAATGAACGACCCCGCGTCGGTGGTGTCCAGACCCGTGTCGCCGCAGGCCGCGAGAAACGCGCTGAAAAAGAAAAATAGCGCCGTCCGTAAAACCGTTTTCATTTCCACCTCCCCCGAGCGAGTACGCCCTCCGCCCAAAAAAACCAAAAACGGAAAAAAACATTTTTCGCGTCTGACAAATCGAGAAACGCCCCGACGCCCTATAAACGCTTGACATATTTTAAGCGTCCACGGCGCGCGGCGGAAACATCAAACGCCTCGGGCGATTTTTCCGCGGTCGCCTAAAAAAACCGACTTTCCCCCGCCGTCAAGGCGCCGGACGCCCCGGAAGGGGGATGGCCCCGAAGGCCGCGCCCGGAGCCTAAAGGATTGAAAATTCAACAAGCCAAGGACGTCTCCGGAAACACCCGGGCCGCCAGGAAAGAGCGCCGCCGGCCTCTATGGCCCGCTTGAGCGTAAAACGGCGGAAACTCCGAAACTAATCGGTGGGGGGGCCCTGATTCGGGAGAGCCTAAGGGAATCCTCCCGCTTTTTTCCCTAAAAGCGGGAAGAGTTTGGAAGTTTCGGGAGACCCTGAAACAAACGGCGTCTACGAAACAGGCGCCGCGCCTGATAAAAAATAAGGAACGTTCTTTGGACTCGCGATTCGGCCCTGAGGCGTGTTGAAGATTTATTTAGGGTGGTTGGAATTTTTTTGACTGGAAAATGGAAGGGGTTGGGGAAGCACGAACGATCTTACGTCATTTTCATTATACGCGCCGGGGAAAAATTATGCAACTTTTTGTAAAAATTTTTAAAACCACGCGCGATCGGGGAGGGCGTCCCCGCGGGAAACACGAATCGGCCGCTGATTTCCGCGGCGGCAAGCCCCGCAGGGGCGTCCCTTAGGTCTAAGACCCTGGCGCTTGGGGGAGTTTTTTCAGTTCCCGCCCCTCTGTATAGGGGCCGCTCCGGCCCCGCCTTGGAAAAAAAAGGGCTAAAAGACGAGAGTCTTTTAAGGGGAGGGCCGTTTCGCGACGACGTTTAGGCGACCGCCTCGCCCCTCACCGGAATCACCGGCGTTTTTAAAGAACTTTTCTTCTCTCATATTATCTTCCTCCTGTTTCCGTCCGAGTTTTTCCGCCGCCAATTTTCCAGGATACGGCGCTTCCAAAAAAAGATCCCGGGGCGTTTTCCGGACTAAATCGGCCCCTCCGCTGGAGTTTCCCGCCCCCCTTGAATTTAAGCGCCCGAACGAAATTTCCCACGCCCCGCGGTTCGGACCCTCCCCGAGGTCCGCGACGCTGGATGACGCGCCTTAAAACAACCCAGCCGCTAAATCGGGCGGAAGGAACAAAAAAACATTTCGGGGTCGGTCATTCCAAGCCCCCGGCCAGAGGGCGCCCTGAAATCCTTTGGGTTTTCCCCCAAAAGCCCCCGGCGAAAAGGCGCTCCCCGAACCGCCCTTTGGGCGCTGGCATTTCGCGGATATCGCGGACTTAAAAATTTTTCCCCAATATATAGACGTAAATGTTAAAATCAACTTGAATTCGCGCGCCAGACGAACTTTTTCACATTTTTTCTTCTCTTGTTCATTAACTCTTGTTTTTTTTTATATTTTTTTGTAATATCTTTCTGCGCTTGGAAATAATAAAAGGCTAAAGATATATCTTTCGCCCTAAAATATTTAATTTCCGCAAAACAAATCTAATTAAATCCGCATTTGACCTCTTTTAGGATCCGGCGAAGTCTCTAATCATGAGCGAAGAGTTAGTAGTTTTCCTCAACTTCGAATTCAAAAACAACCTGGTCGCCACGAAGATTCTGGACGACGTCAGTCTTAAACTATCCTCCGCCAGCCGTCACCAGCTCAATTGGCGCGCCTATCTCATGGCCCTGGAAAAGATCGGGGTCTACGCCGACTGCGACAAACGGCCCCTCTCCGGAAGATATTTAAGCCCCCAAAGCACGGACGAGCTCTACAAAAGCCTCATCGCCTTCCAAGAGGAGCTGCGGCTCATGCTCCGGGAGATCGTGGCGAAGGGAAGGGTGAGCCGGGCCCAGTGGAAAAAGATCTTCCGCGAGTCCGACAGCCTCACCGCCTCCGTGAGCCCCCCCGTGGATTTCGATTCCGACATTACCAGCGAAAACTTCAGCGACCTTAAACTGCGGCTCAACTACGACGGAGAGATCTACCGCTCCTGCGTCATGGCCAATCTCAGAGATCTCATCGTCTCCGGAAGGATCTTCGACGTGGGGATCGATCCCTCCGGCCTTTTTTACATAAAGGAGCCCTCCCGGTTCCGGGCGGAGGACGCCCCCCGGGAAAATACCCGTCCGAGGGAAGCGGCCCCGGCGGCGGCCGGCGGCCCCCTGAAGCTCCCCGGGGTGAAACCCTTGCGAAAGCTCGCGGAGGAAAGCGAGGATACCCTGGACCTCTCCGCCCTCGCCGACAGACGCGCCTTCTCCCTCTTCGTCTCCCCGGCAAAAAAGACTCCGGACCCTCTCCGGACGCCGGAAAGACCCGCGAAGATTTGGCCGGAGATAATTTTCGAAAAAGCCTCCCCCGACCCCGCGGAAACCCTTTCGCGCCCAAAGAGGGGTTCCGAAGCGGACGATCCCCCGATGGGAGAAGAGGAGCCCATTTTGCTTCTGGAAGTGGTGGCGGACCAGGACCATGAAGACGCTCCGCCCCCCAAAACGGCCTCAAGGGACGAAGCCTTGGCCGAAAGCCCCTCCCCCGGAAGGGAAACGCCGCCCCGGGGGCTTCCCGCCCCCCCCCTCGCCAGGACCCCGGCCGTTTCGCCGCCGGTTCCGGCCTCCGACGCCGCTTCCGGAGCGGAGTCCACCCCGAGCTTCCTGGACCCGGCGCCTTCCCCACCGGAGAGCTTCGGAGCGACTCAAAAAGCCGACGGCCTGAAAAAAACGGTCTCCGGAATAAACGTTTCCAACGGCGACGCCGCCCCGGGGACCGAGGCGGACGAAACCCCGCTGGAAAAAAAACTCCCAAGCCCGGAAAACGCCCTTGAGAGCGCGGATCCCCTTCCCCTTTTGAAAGATTTTCACCTTTCAAAGCGCCATCCGGAAACCGAAGCCCCGGCCGCCGAAACCCCGCCGACTCCGCCGGAGGCCGCCCGCGGCCTCCGGCCCAGGGACGCCTCTTGGCCGGACGCTTGGGAAAACGCGGCTCCCCTGGCCGCCCTGGAGGAAAACGCGGAGGACGCCCAAGAGGAGATACTCCTTTTGGAAACCGTCATAGACGAGCGCCCTCGGGAAGAGGAGGAGTCTTTCTCGTCCGCGAACGAGCCCATCCTCTTATTGACGGAGATAAGCGACGCCCCCGCCGCCGCGGAAAGCGCCGGGGCGGAAGGGGATTCCTCCGCCCGCGCGAGCGAAAGCGGCCGCGGGGGCTCTTGCGGCGTCCAAGCGGAAGACGCTCCATTGGAAGAGCGCCGGGACGTCTTGAAAGAAGCGGAACAGCCGCCGCTCGATAAGACAAGCCACCCGCGGGAAAACCGGAACTTGTCCGGAGAAGTCCCCCCAAGCCCCCTCGCCGAAAAACCCGAAGAGGGTGGAGCCCTTCCAGCGGACGAGGAAAAGGATTCGGCTGAAAAGGCCCCGCTCTTTACGCGGGCGGAAACGGAGGGGCCGGATCTCCCGGGCCTTCCCGCGGAGGAAGGGGAGGACCCCGACGGATCTTTAAGGGAGGTTGACGCCGGCCCGAACGTTCGCGGAAGGTCTCAACCGGACGAAGAAAACCGGAACATGTCCGGAGAAGTCCCCCCAAGCCCCCCCGCCGAAAAACCCGAAGAGGGTGGATCCTTTCCAGCGGACGAGGAAAAGGATTCGGTTGAAAAGGCCCCGCTCTTTTCGCGGGCGGAAACGGAGGGGCCGGATCTCCCGGGCCTTCCCGCGGAGGAAGAGGAGGACCCCGAGGGATCTTTAAGGGAGGAAGACGCCGATCCGGACGTTTTCGGAATATCTTTTCCGGACAAAGAGAGCCACGCCGCTCTCGCCGAGCGGACCATGGACGACGACCCCGTCGTGGGCGAGGGCGCGGCCTCCGACTTCCTGGAGACCTTTTTAGACGATCCCCGCTTGAACGAAACGGATCTTTTCGATTTAAGCGGCTGGGACGACGAAGAAGAGGAGGAGGACGACGATCTTCTCCTAGACGACCTCGAGGCCGAGCCCGATCTCGCCGAATCGCCCCGGGCCAGGGAGTACCGGGAGATAGACTACGAGGAGACCTTCATCTATTACGACGACGACGGGGATTACGACGAAACGGAGGGAAGCCTCTCCGACGACTCCGTTTACCTTGACGAGGGCGAGGTCGACTCCCATCCCCCCGCCGCCCCCCCGGATTTTCTGCCGGTGGAGTTTCTCCTCTCCACGTTGGAGCAGAGGTTCGGCGGACGCTCGCCCTTCAACGGGGGCGGGAAGACTTTGAACTGAAAAATTTTTTCGGCTCTTATAAAAAGGCGCCCTCTTTCGAGGGCGCCTTCTTTTTCATTCCCACCGCGGTTTCAAACCTTTTGGCGGCGGCTTTAAACTTTCACCGCGCCCCCGGTTTTCGTATTTCACCTTTCCCCGCTGGAGGGTTGGTCCCTTCTTCCGTAGGTTTTCTTTTTTCTTCCGCGTCTTTCATTCGCCTCAGGAAGCTTTCAAGCGCGCCCCCTGGTTTCAATTCTTCTCCGGGGGCTTTCGATACTTCTCCCGGCAGCGCCGGCAGACCCCGGGCGCGGCGCCGGGATCCCGCGACGCGGCCCGAAAGCCTTTCATCTTTTCCCCCTCCCATATTTCGGCTAAAGACGAGCGGCGGACGTTTCCCACGGGGAAGTCCAGGGCTGAAAGATCGCAGCAGGGTAGAACGTCCCCGTTATGCCGCACGAGGAGTCGCTGAAAGGGCTGGGGACAGAGGAAAAAAGGATCCGCCTCCCTGGTTTCGGAGGGAAAGAGGGGCTCGCGGCCTTTATCCCGGTAGCAGCCGTAACGCTGCACGGAGAAGAAATCGCAGAGATCCCTCCAGCGCTCCAGAAAGGGCCGGAGCTCGTGCTCGTTAAACTTCGTCACGAGAAAGCTCAGGCGCAAAAGGGGGAGGGCCGAGCCAGTCTCCCTTCGCGCCGCTAAAAAGGCCTCTATCCCATCCTCCGCCGCCTTCAGGGTCCCGCCCGGACGCATCTTCCGGTAGGTCTCCTCCGTGACGGCGTCCAGGCTCACCGAGAGCCGGGTGAGGCCGGAATCCGCGAGCTCCCGGGAAAGCTTCCGGTTAAGGACGCTTCCGTTGGTGGAAAGCATGAGATCCAAAATCCCCCGCTCCCGCGCGAACCTAACAACCGCGGGCGTGTCCGGATGGAGAAGGGGCTCCCAGAGCCCCCCGAAGCCTAAGGCCTTCTGGCCCCGCTCAACGCCGAAGCTTACGAGATCCTTAACCAGCTCCAGGGAAAGCTCCGTTCCGGCCAAGGCGCCCTCCCTTGTAAAAGCCGGATCGCCGAAAAGGCACATGGGACAGCGGTAGTTGCAGACGGACCTTAATTCGTAGTCCACGTGCAAAGGGAACTTCAAAGAGAGCTCTCCCCGGCCGGAGCGCTCCCAAAGGACGCGGTACTCCCGGTAGGGCTCTCCCAGAATGGATTCCAGAAAGACGACGGGATCCCTCCTCCCCCGAAAAAGTCGGGAAACCGCGAGGGGATCCGACCGGGCGGGAAAGGAGAGTCCCTCCGGCCGCGGCTCCTTGGAGGCGGGGGTTTCCGGCGCGGTCACAGAAGGGCCTCCAAAAAAAATCCCGGCGCGGCGCTTGTTTTTAGGAGACCCGGGTAGAGGACGCCTTTTCGCAAAGGCGCGGGGCCGCGGATTAAGACTTTCACGTAGTTTCCCGTAAGCCCCCTCTCCAGACCGCTCTTTTCCTCCCTCCGCCCTTCGGCCAGGATGAGGGCCTTTTTTCCGGCCTGGGAGGCCAGGAAGGCGGAGCGCTTTCGAAAGTCCGCCGCCTTTAAAATCCCCGCCCGCGCCTTTTTCACCTCGGGGGCTATCTTGGGCTCCATGAAAAAGGCCAAGGTTCCCGGCCTTTCCGAAAAGGGAAACACGTGGTGGTAGCTTAAGGAGAGCGAGCGCAGGAGGGAAAGGGTGGCTTGAAAATCCTCCTCCGTCTCCCCGGGGAAGCCCGCGACCAGATCCGTTCCCAAAGACATGTCGGGATACCTTTCCCGCAAAGAGAGCGCCAGTTCCCGGTAGAATTCCACTCCGTAGGGCCTGTTCATGGCCCGCAGGATCTTCCCGGATCCCGACTGCAGCGGAATATGGAGATGCCGGGCGAGCCAGGGGTATCTATCGAAGTCCCCCAAAAGCCCCTTCGCCTCCCGCGGCTCCAGGGAGCTCAAACGCAGCCGGAACGATTCGGGACGGGGCCGCAATTCTTTTTCAACGGCGGCCAAAAGAGAGCTCAGATCCCCTCCCTCGCCGCGGCCCCAGGACCCTAAATGGATTCCGGTGAGGACGATCTCCTGGAAACCCCGCTCCCGATAGCTCTTCAAGCCCTCCAAGACCCGAATCAAGGGAAGGCCGCGGCCCGGACCCCGCAGCCGCGGCACCACGCAAAAGGCGCAGCTCATGGAGCAGCCGTCCTGGATCTTGAAGAAGGCCCGGCTCCGCGTCTGCCGGGGATAAAGGGGAAGGGAGTCCCCCCCCTCCGCCGCTCTTCTTTCGACCTCCGCCGCTATTTCGATTTCGGCGTCCGCCGCGCTTTCGGTTCCGGAGCCCCCCCGGCGAGAGGCCGGCGAAGACTCCGGCCTTTCCAGGAGGCCTTTCATCCGGAGGATGTCCGGCCGGGCCAAAGCGAGATCGGCCAGGCCCCGCTCCAGGATGCCGTCTCCGGCGTGGACCGCGAGGCAGCCCAAAACCGCCACCTTGGCGCCCGGGTGCTCGCGCCTGATTTTTCTTAACAGCCGATAGGCGTCCCTTTCGGCGGCCTTGGTCACCGCGCAGAGGTTTAGCACCGCCAGATCCGGGGCTTTTGCGGGATCCAGGCTGAAGCCGGCGCCCCGGAGGGCCTCGCTTAAGGCCAGGGCGTCGAACTGGCTCACCTTGCAGCCCGTGCATATTACGGCGGCGTTGGGCATGGCTAGGGGTGGAGCACCACCTTTCCGGTCAAGATTCCGCCGGAAAAGACCGCGAGGGAGACCGCGATGTCCGGCATCACGAGGGTTTGCGGGAGATCGGCGGACACCGGGCGCCCGCCCAGGGTGAACCTGGGGGACTCCAAGGGCAGATCCCCTTCCAAATCCACCTTTTTCAGCCGCACTCTGGTTCCCGGGGCGAGCTTCCAGCGCCCGGCCAGGGGCAGCGTCTTTTCCACGCCGTTTAGCTCGAAGGTGACCGAGCGCAGAACCGGCGCCTGGAAGTCCAAGTAACCCGCGTATAAGAGCTCCGGCCCGTTTTCCGCGCCCAGGCGGTAGAGGACCCTCCCCTCCCGGCGCACGGCGAAGCGGGGGATTAAATCCTTGGCGCCGTCCAAAAGGGTCCCCTTGTCGTTTCCGGTGGCGTCCCCCCGGCGGCCCACGAAGCCCCGGAGGTTCAAGACCGTTCCCTGGGGGAGATCCTCACCGTTTAAAAAGTCCACCAGCCTCACCTTGGCCTCGCTATTAAGCTTCAAGGTTTCGCCGGCCGGAAGCTCATAAGGGACGCCGTCGATCTCCAAGAGAAATCCCCGCCCCTTTTTTTGGGGGGCCTCCCCGGGGGGCGCCGGCGGGGGGGGGCCGATGGTCCCCGTCACCCGGGGGGTCCCCGGGGAGGGAACGGAAGGGGCGTCGGAGGCCCCGGCCGCGGAGGCGGTGGGGGCGTCGGAGGCTCCGGCCGCGGAGGCGGAGTCTCCGGCGGACGAAAGGGAGGGCGGGACCCCGGGAAGGCTTCCGGCCTCGGGGAGGAAGCCCGCCCCGCCTCCGGCCGGAGGCCGGAGGGCGGGGGCGGACGCCAAGGGGTGACCCCGGGCCTCGCCCGCCGGAAAGAAGTCCACCTCGATTTTACCGCAGAGGAGGTTGTCCTTGCGGGCGAGGATGGAGGTGGGCCGGGTGATCTTCAAGGGGACCTTCAAATCGTTCAAGGTCCCGAAATTCAAAACGTCCACCGAGATGCCCCGGGTGTAGTTCGCGCCCACGTAGAGGACCTCCAAGGTGTCCCCTTCGGAGAGGAAGACTTTCTGGCCGGCCTCCACGGCGATCCTGGTTCCGCCGTTCACGCTTAGGACCAGAAAGTGCAATTCCGGCGGATCCAAATTGATCCTGGGCTGCTCGAGCTCCAAGCCGTAGAGCTCCATGAAGGCGTTCACCGCCAAATTGTGCTGGTGGATCTTCATCTCCAAAGAGGGAAGCTGCTTGGAGGTCTCGATCCCGTAGGCGGGGATGCCTAACTGGGTCAAGGCGTAAAAGGTCGCGGAGTGGCGCTGGTCCTTATGCCGCGACTGGGGGGAGAGGGTGTCGTGGTTCGCGAAGCGGAACTTGTAGGCCTCGTCCGGAATGTCCCGGTTCACGATCTCGACGGCCTTTCGCGCCGTCTGTCCCAGCTTGAGCTCCTCCCCTCTGGAGTTCACGTAAGTTTCGGCGTCGGCTATGAGGCACTGGCCGTAGCGGGAGGGATTGGCCTGGTCGGATTCCCAGTGGTTGCGAAAAAAACCCGAACCGTCGTGGAGGTTTAAAAAGACGTCCGATTCCGCCATGAGGTTTTTTATTATCCGCACCCGCCCCAGATCGGGATCGCCTAGGACCACGTTGTCTCCGAACTTGCGGTTCATGTCCCCGTCGGAACCCCGATCGAAATTTATGATGGACTTGAAGTTGGCCCGGGGGACGATTATGAGGTTCCCCCTCTTCAAGGCCGTGTCCACGTAGAGATCCGCCGAGAGGAAGCCCCCGGGCTCGTCTCCCTGGACGCCTCCCAGGATCATCATGGTGGGGCCGTCCAGGCGGCCGCGGATCTTGTAGACCTCCAGCTCCTGGGCCGTGCCCTCGAAATAGACGATGTGCTCCCTACTCCCCGGAACCGAAGCCGGAACGGCGCCGGCCGCGCCCAGGGCCGCCAGGGCCGCGGGCGCGGTCAACAAGAGGAAAAGGAGGATCCGCTTGACGGCCGAAAGGGACCCGCGAAAATTCTCAGTCACGGGCTCTCCCTATGACTATCCTCTTCTGGAAGACCAGCTCCCGGGTGGCCTCGTCCCAGGCCAGGACCCGGGCGGAAAGGATCTGCCCCCCCTGGGGCACCTTGACGGCGCCCCGATACTCCTTGGAGGAGATGATGTTGTACTTCCCGCCCCGGTCGTAACCCTGGGAGGGAACGGCGAGATCGATTACGGGATCCGGCACCAAAGAGACCGCTCCGGAGGCGTCGGCCACGGCGAAGACGGCGATGGCCCGGCCCCGCAGGCGGCCGCCCTCGGAGGCGACGTTTTTCAGCTGGTAGGAGTAGTTCCCCGCCGGGGTCACCCGGAAGTCGTCCACGTCCAAGATGCCCTCCGCCGTCACCCCGGGCAGGCGGCTCTGGAAGGCCGCCCAGATCTCGGCCTCGCCCGGGGGGCCCTCATCCTTGGAAGCGGGGAGGTTCGGGGCGGGGTTTTCCGGATCGGGGGCCCCGGGGATCTCCGGCCCCGCCGCCGGATCCGCTCCCAAGGCCGGATCCTCCGGCACCGTCTCCGGGGCGGCGGCCGAAACGGAGGCGGGAGCGGGATCCGCTCCGGAGGCGTTCGGCTCCGGAGCGTTTCCCGCCAAGGCGTCCGTTTCGGTGTCTATCTCCCAGGGTAAAACGGGCTCGTCTTCCAAGGTCTCGGCTAAAAGGGCCGCCCGGTCGAGGCGTTCCAGGATCAGCCCCGCCTCCTTGGGCGATTCGGCCAAGGCGCGGTTGAAGTCCTTGAGCTCGTAGTAGTCGGCGAGGGATTTAAGCTCGAGCTTGGCCCCCTCGCGCTCCACCACCTCGATCGCGAGGCGGTTGGCCAGCAGAAAGAGGGAGCCTAGAACCGCCACGGCGAGAAAACCCATGATCCAGAAGAAGGTGGTGGAGAAGGTGAAACGGCTGGTCTTCCCCCGCTCGTTCATGACTATGATGTGCAGCCGCTTTCCCCCCTCTCTTTTGTTGGGGGCTTTGAGGCTTTTGGGGATATCGTTCACTTCGCTCTCCCGAAGGGAATTAGGACTTGGCCCGGAAGGTCTCGGAGGTTATTTTCCATCCCTTTTCCGAGCGGGAGAGGGTCAGGGTCTTCACGCCCTCGTCTTGGTACTCGTCCGAGCGGTAGTTCTGGGTGAAGCTTATCCTGGCCTGGTCTCCCAGGATCTCTATTTCGGGATCCCTCGTCTCCACCTTGATCTCGCCCGCCCGCGAGATGAGGCGGCCGCGGTAGTTTTTAAAGGCCGAAAGGCCCATGTCTTTATCCGGAAAATAAAAATCCCCGGCGTAGTGGCTGAAAAAGAGCTCGGCGTCCTTCTCCTCCCAGCTCGCCTCCCAAGAGGACAGGAGCGCCAGGAGCTGGGCCTCGTCCGTGTTTCCGCTCGGGGCGGGGGAGGCCGCGGCCGTAAGGACGCTCCCGTCCGCGGCCGTTGGGGCGGGGGGCGCGCTCCGCTCGGAGCCGGCTCCGGCCGATTCCGCCCCCCGGGCGTTTTCGAGGGCCTCCGGCGGGGCCGGGCCCGAAACCGCGCGGGAGAGATCCCCAAGGGAGGCCGGAGACGGAGGGGATGAGGCCGGAGTCGGAGAAAGGGAGGCGGAGCTTAAAACCGGAGCCTCCCCTCCCTCCGGACGCGCTATACGCCCCGAAACGCTTTCGGCCGGCTCCGGAGTCTTCACCAGGGAGTAGGTGTCCGGAACCACGGGCCGGGTGGCGGCTACCGCCAAAGGAGAGGGGGTCTTGACATCGAGATCGGCCAAGTCCGGAGAGTCGTCCGACAGGGGCGGCTCCGCCGCCCCGCGGGAGCGGGCCCTAGCCTCGATTACCGCCCGCGCCTCCTCCGCCTGGGGGGAGGCGTCGGTCGCGAGGTTGGGGAGGTTGTTTTCGGCCGTGAGCACGGCGGCGCCCGGATCGATGGCTCCGGCCGAGGCCGTGACCACGGGCACGGCCGAGGCCGCGACCGACACCGGGGGCGTGGTCAGGGCCTCCCTTTTCTCCTCGGCCGTGAGCCATTTATCCTGGCGCCGGACGGGATCCCCCAAAAACTCCTCCGCCACGATGAGGTAGCCGTCGCCCGCGGGTTTCAAGTACAGCCTCTTCTCCCCTTTGGAGCTGTAGCGCCGGTCGCCCCGGTAGCTCTGGGTGAAGGAGGCGACCACGACGTCCCGGTGCCGGAAAACGCTCACGCCGTCTATGTCCACCTCGATCTTTTCGTAGACGCGGGCCACGTTCTCCTTGTGGCGCATCCAGGCCTCGTAGTTTAAATTGTCGCTGTTCCTGAACTCGTCGGGGGAGTACAGGGAGCGGTAAAGGGGGAAATCCTCCGCGGCCCAGGCCCGGCGCCAGGTCTCCAGAAAGGCGAGAACCTTCCGGCCCTCGGCCTTCAGTTCCCTCGCCGGGGCCAATCGCAGGGTTTCGGCTAAAAGGATGGGGGTGTCGTAGAGGGAGATGTACTCCTCCAGGGCCGCGAGATCGTGGTTGAAGAGCTCCACGCAGCCGTTGGAGTCGTAGTCCACCAGGGGTTTGTTCACCCCGTGGGTCCAGATGCCGTCGCCGCCGTGGCCCAGCGCTCGATCCCAGAAATTGGGGTAGTCCATGGGATAGGCCAAAACGCCGTAGATCTCCGGCAGCTCCCGGCGCAACAGCTTCTGGTTGAAGACGTAGTAGCCGTCCGGGGTCTTTTTATCCCCCCGGGCGAGCTTGTCGCCCCTGGCCATGCCCGTGGAGCAGGGAATGATCTTTTCCAAAAAGACCCGTCCGTCCCCCTCGTGGCGGTAGATCCTCAGCTCCTGACGGGTCTTGTCCACCACCAAGATGATCCCCGGCCGCTCTCCCGGGTGGAGGATGGAGTTTGGCAGGTACTCCTCTTGGGCCGCGAGCTCCCCAAAAAGAGGGAATCCGGCCACGCCCGCGGCCAAAACCAGGAGCGGGAGGAGGATGATTGGGAGCGGCCTTTTGGGGGCTTGTTTTTTCACGGCTGGTTCGGGGAAGATCGGCGTTTAAGAGGGGCGGCCGGGGAAAAAGGGTTTCATCCGGAAAATTTAGGCTTTCACCGGAATGAGACTGGCTTCGGCGGGATGCGAGGCGCGGACGAAAAACAGGGCGCGGGCGGGAAGGCTGAGTCTTCCGGCCGGAAGGGAGGGCGGCCCTTCTTTCAGCCGCCCTCCGCCAGGGTGAGCTCCCTGGCGCCTTGGGGGAAGTCCAAAATCAAGGTGGCGCCCGAGGCGTTGGGGTCGGCGGGGAAATGGCAGGCGAAGACCTTCTCCCAGTGGTTGAACACGGGGAGGTAGTAGCCAAGGAGCGGCTCCCTCACCTCTTCTATATGATCCGGTTCGCGCGTTCCGGAGGCGTCCCGCAGCCGAACCCGGTAAGATCCGTCGAGGGAGAAGTCGGCGGCCTTGAAGCCCCGGGCGTAGATTCCCACGAAGACCACCCGGCCCTCGCCCTTGGGGAGCCAGGAGGCGATGTTCTTAGCGAAGGTTCCGTCCCCGGACCAGCGCAGCCTGGCCGCGGTGGAGAGTTTCGGCCCGAAATTCAAAACGTCCACGATGAGGGACGCCCTAAGCTCGTCGAAAAAAAAGAGCTCGTCGTGGACGGTGTGGGCCCTGGCCAGGGCCACGTAGGCGTCGCGGGCCTTCAAGGCGTCCATCCTCCCGCTTTGAAAGGGGCCGTACTCGCAACCGGACGCGGTCAAAGTCGAAACTGCGGCCAGGAAAATCAGCCCGAGGGCCGCCGAAAAAAAAGGGCGGGCGCGCATTGTCAGGTGTTCCTCCGGAATCTTCGGCTGGGGGGGTGCGCGGAAAAAAGCCTTCCGTCCGCCAACGTTAGCAAAAAATCCCCAAAACCGCAACTAGAGGCGCGATCAAAACGCAATAAATACAAATTAGCATATTTGAGAAAAAATTAAAAAAAAAGCGGAAAAGTTTCCCGGCGCCGCCAAAGCCGGAAAGAAGGCCTGGCGAAAGGTCGTCCGCTTTCGTCGAAAAAGCGGCGAAAAAGGCCGCCGCCATCCCTTCCCCGACTCCCCCCCGACTCCTCGAGCCCTCGAAGATCCCTCCGCCGAAGGGGGGCGAGGCGTTTAACCGGAAAAGCTTCGAAGCGGGTCGGCCGGAGCGCCGCGGCCTTCCATTTCAGGCCCCCCCGAAAAAAAAGCCGGCGAGGCCTAAATCGCCTTCCGCCGACTTCCAAGGGAGCCCCGAACATCCCCAGTCTAGACGCCTTAAACGAAAGCCCGCGGCCGGAAACGCTTCCCGAGGCTTCGGCCGCCCCCGGGGAAAGCGTGACAGGCGGGAAACGCTCCGCGCGCCGAAAAAAAACGCCCCGGCGGATGGAGCCTTCCAAAGGCCGAATCGAACCCCGGGGATTCGGGAAGCCTCAAGATCGCCAGGCCACCCCGGATCTCGCGAGCATCGGGGACGCCCGCGTCGAGGCGGCGAACGAGGAGGGGCTTCTTAAGCCGCCTCGCGGACTCCCCGTCCGTCAAGCGCGCCCGAGAGGCCTTCTCCGGCCCCCCCCTCGAAAATCTCCCGGGCTTCCGCGGGGGATTAAAGCGGCGCCAACTTATCGGAGCTCCCGCGCGCGCTTTCAGGGCGGATTCGCTCGGGCGAGGGCGAAAATCAGCTCGAGACGGCCCCTCATCTTCCCGCGGGGTCCGCGAAAGCGCGTCCGCGGCGTGCGTCGCGGCCTTCCCGCACATCCCGAAATCCTCGCCGGAATTTAGGACGCCTACGAGCGCCCTTAAGACGTCCATCACTTTGGCGGGGGATTCGGAAGCGCCGGAATCCTCCACCACGATCTCTCATAGGAAGATCCATTCCGGACGGAAAATCACGCCTAAAAAATCAAACAAGGGCCGCGTCCCCCCCCCCGCGTCTCCCGTCCAGTGGAACGTCATGAAATAAAGCTCCGGCGCCGGCTCGGAAAAGGAGCGATCCCCAAGTTAGAGGACGCGGTCGGCCTGATTGAGCTCCGCTTTAATGATTTTGGGCTCGGGGACGCGGAATATCCAGGATGACCATGTCGCGCAGGTGGACGCCTTCCGTAAACCATACCCGTCCGGCTCATGGCGAGATCCAAAATCATGCCTTCCGTCAATAAGTTCCCGCCCACCTAATCGCGGACCAGCGAATAGGCGATGCCAAGGGCCGCGGGGGATCCCGGGTCAAGCATACGCGTTTCCGGCGGGTTGGTCGCCGTTAAGATGAAACCCCGGGCGGGGAGGAGGAAAATGGGCGTCCCGAAGGACGGAACGGAAAAAACGGCCTCAGGCGCCAACCAAGAGCCTCGCCTAAAGGATCCCGAGAGGCGCCCGTCAAGGGAGATACGGCTTGGACGGGGATTCGATGGAATCTTTTTGGCATCATGGCAAAAAAGCGATAAGGTAAGCTAAGGTTTTTCGCGCTTTTGAAAATTTCAACGGCCCGAACGGAGGAGAGACCCGGCGAAGGCCCATCGTCAATTTAAAAGGCCGGCTTTATTCCATATTTTCGATGGCGTTTTTTATCGGAGCGTTGAAAATAATTCCCTAATATCCGACCTTCAAAAGCGCCGCTTTTAGGCGTTTGGCCTGGCGAAAATCAAGGCGACTAACGAATCCTCGAAACGGAACACGTCCTATCCCGCGATCGGATCGTTCATATTCGGGCGTATGGCGGGTCGAGGGGCGAAACGATCCTCGCCTAGCTTGTCTTCAATAGTCGAACCCTCGAAAAGTTCTTCATACCTGAGAATATCGATCGCAGAGGGGAAACGGCTAAAGTTTCACCGAACTACTTAGGACGGCTGATAAACCATTTTGGAAATCGAGCTCTCTATAATTACGCTAGGTTCGCCGTCTTGTCCAGGTAAACCAAGTCGTTTTGAATGATATTTTCACATGCGACAAGCTCCGCCGGCGTTGGCGGTTGTTTTTCTTTTTTCACGCGTCGTCTCGATTATATTGAAGTTCGACTTAAAACTTCCAAAATTTATCCGCTTTAGGAGAGCCGCTTCATCCTCTTTGTTATCTACGATGGCAATGTTTGATCTCACGCCCCGGCGTTTCGGACTCGCTTGATATCCAAGCCTTATCGCCCTCCTTCGGCCGCTCGAAGGAATCGCCTCTTCATCAAGTTTTCCAGATTCCAAGATCACCAATCGACGCCGTCTCTAAAATTTAAATACTTCAGAGTCAAATACGGATTATACACTTCCGTTTCTTTGTCGAAATTGAAAACGCCGGAATAACTCTTTAGTCCTTCCAATAATTGTTTATCCGTAATTTTTCGGAAAAACGCCATTTTTTCAATACGCGCGCTAAAATATTTTGTTATTTCTTCCAGGGTGAATCCGCCGATGGCGCCTAAATGTCCGTAACGGGTTTCATCGCAAAAATAAGTATCATCCGAAAAGCATCTTTCGTGCGCTCTCACGCCAACGCCGGTCATGAAAATAAATGAGTAGTACTGTTCAGAGCGCTCGATCATTAAATAGTAATATTGAAGCTTGTTAGCGATACTCCTGGACACATCCGGTTTGTCTAAATTTTTGATTACGGGAGCGTCGTATCCGTCTATGAGAATAGCCGGTTTCACCTTGTATTGTCGAAAGCATTCCCGTAACAGCTCCTTGAAAACATAACCGGCCGAATGCCTCTCCTTCGGCTCGATTCCCAACGACTCCTCCGCGAGAAAGGTCGCTTCTTTCAAAGAATTTTCGAAGAGGTCGTAACCTTGATCCGCGTTCAAAGAGTTCATATCCATACGAATAACCGGCCGCGGGGCGAAGAGTTTATCGTCAAGCTTATTTTCAACCGCTAGACCCTTGAAAAGATCTTTGCGGCCCGAAAAAAGCGCCTCCAAGGTGGACATCAGTAACGATTTGCCGAAACCATCCGGGCGATCGATATACAATTTACGCCTGGAATTTTCCATCAAATAGGTCAGATACTCCGTCTTGTCAACGTAAACCATGTTGTTCCGCCTAATGGTTTCAAATGTCGGGCCGCCCGGGGGGGTAAGGATCTGTTGTTCCATTTCCGGATGTCTCCTTGTAGATTTATTTTAAATTTTAATTTTTCGAACGTCCAGGCGCCCGCGGGAACTTCGGCGGCGGCCGTAAAATTTCACCCCGCCTCCGCGGAGGATGGCGGTCGGATCCGGCGATCTAAAGCGGCCTCCCCTTATCTCCTTTTAAATCGCAATCGTCATAATCGTCCTAAACCCCTTCGATCGCCTCGAAACCATCGATGGCGCCGTCTTTGGAATTAAAAAAAGCCAGGACGGAATACGAATTATAAATAGGCGTGACGCCATCGAAAAGGAAAATCCCGGAGTATCTTTTCAGTTTTTCCAATATTGTTTCCACATCCGTTTTCCTGAAGGCGGCCATTTCTTCCAGACGATTTAGAAAATATTTTTTTATTTCTTCAAGGGTGAAACCGGATGCCGCCGTTAAACCTTCGCAGCGCGAGACGTCGAAAGAATTGATCAAGTCCATGATGTATCCGCCGTAGGCGTCTCTGGTGACTCCGGTGAAGAAAGCGAAGGATATGTGTTCTTCCCCGCTATGTATTCGCAGGTAGAAACTTTCAAGCATGTCCCTTACGCGGCGTAATTTTTCCCGATCGCTGAAAAAACTTACGAGGGGGGCGTCGTAGCCGTCTATCAGAACGGCCGCCTTTCTATGGCGACCCAGATGGCACTCTCTTAAAAGCGAGCCGAAAACATCCCCGGGCGAGAACCTTTCGGGAAGCTCGATTCTCATGGATTCCGCCGTGAGACGGATCGTCTGGATCAATGATTTCTCCAACGCCTCCACGCCATTTTTAACGTTTAGATCTTTCATGTTCAGACGGATAATCGGCCGCGGGGAAAACGACTCCCCGTCCAGTTTGTCATCCGCCGCCAGGCCTTTGAAAAGATCCTTCTTTCCGGAAAACATCGCCTCCAAGGTGGAAATCGATAAAGTTCCGCCGAAACCCTCCGGGCGGGCGAGAAACCATTTTTTCCCGGCGTTTTCGATCATTTCGGACAAATACGCCGTCTTGTCGACGTACATCAGGTTGTTTCGCCTGATCGCCTCAAAAGTAAATCCGCCCGGGGGCGTAAGCGTCTGTTTTTCCATTTACGGGCGTCTCCTTTCTTTGGTCATGGTAGAGGAGGCCCGCCGGAAAGTCAAATGAATTTTTCAAAAAAAAATTTCTTCTAAGTCTTTTTTTCGCGGCGGCTCCTTACGGAGGGAGGATTGGCGGCTTTAAAAATTTTTTTAAAGCGTCCGCCTCCGCGTGACGATATAAACGTAGTTAAATTTTTCGTGAATATTAAAAAACGGAACACGCCATGATTAAAGTCGAAGCTTGAAGCGAATCGGCCGAAACTCAAGTTAAAATTCACGCCGCGCGGCTTTCCAAATAATGGAGAGGGACGATCGCGCCTTTTAAGGACATAGGATTGTTCCGCGGCAATATGACGATAAAAATGTAGTTAAAAATTTTTTAAGCAATCTTTGAAAAAATTCGCTCTTCGAAATTAAATATCGTAACCGAAACCGGGACGCGGACGTCCGCGGGTCCTTGGGGAAAGTTTCCGCCCTGGCGCCCTGGTCGCTTTTTTCCACCGCCTCTCTCGAGCCTCCACCCGCTTGGATTGCGTGGCGTTCCTAGGCGGGATCCGGTTATAAAAAAGGAAAGGAGATGAAATTCAAATTTTTCGGACTCTGCGGGCGAGACAGAAACCCCAAGTGTAGGGTTTTCCCACCACCATTTCCACTTCGCCTCGGGTGCGGCGGTCCTCCATCCAGAGGGCCTTGAAACCCAGATCCCCCAGAAACTCCTCCATTTCGCCTTTTCCCCAGCGGTTCCAGTAGCCCTTGAGATGGTTGTATCCGGGATCTAGATAACCGTCCGTTTCCCACCGAACCCTGGTCGCGCTTCCGAAATTGTCCCGCAGGACGATGGTCTCCGCCCCGTTTTCAATGAGCCGGCCGAGTATCCGCCGGTAATCGGGGTTGAAGGAGAGGACGTTTATCAAAACGGCGATGGGAAAATCCCCTCCCTTCAAATCGTCCAAGGATTCCAGGATCAATCTTTCGGGATCGAACTTAAGGGACGCGAAGATCTCTTTGCCGAGGGATATGTGGGAAGGGCTGTAGTCCAGACCGCGGTAGTCCAGCTCGATCTTTCTTTTTTTCAAGGACCAGATGAAATGTCCCGCCGCGCAGCCGCCGTCCAGACACGGAGTTCCGGCCGCGAAATCAATTGAGGAGAGTATTTCGGCCGCCTGCGCGCTCGCGTCCATCTCCGGAGCCAGTCCCAGGGCGCGCCCGCGGGTGAGTTCGAGGAGGGCTCGGGAATGCTCCCAGATATTTAGTTCCGGGTCGGGTATCACTCTTCGGGGGCCGCCGCCAACGCGTCCGCCGCCGCCCCTCCGAGGTCGGCGGGGGGGCCCGGATCCGGGCTTGACGCGCCGCCTTGGGCTTCGGCGGAGCCGCTTTTCTCCTCTAAGGCGCGGGCGAAGTCGGAGAGCGGCACGGGGTTCTCGAACTCCACCTCCTCCCCCGGGACGGAAGGGTTCGGGGTTTCCGGAGCCTCCGCTCCGTTCGGCGAAAAGGAGGCGTCGGGAGCGGCGTTTCCGGCCTTTTCATCGATAACGCCTTCAATTTCGGGGGCGGCTTCTTTCATGTCCGCCGGGGCGTCGTCTAATTCGGGGGCGGGCGGGGATGTTTCCTCTAAAACGCCCTCTTCCGGCGGAGGGGCCGGGGACGCGCCCTCCCGCTCGGCGCTTTCCTCTTCGGGGACGCTTAAAGGAGATCCTTCTTCCGAAGGGCTTTTGCCGGCGTCTTTTTCCGAAAAATCGTCTTCGGCGCCGCCCTTGGCGGCGCTCCGAGGCGGCGGGTCTTCCGCCGAAGGTTCGGCCGCGCCGGCTCCCGCGGGGGGATCCGCCGCGGCCGCCGTCTTCGGGATCTCCGCGGCCGCCGCCTCCGGGGCCGCTTCGACCATCGCCTCCGGAGCGCTTTCCCAGGCGGCCTTTCCGTCCGGGGCGCTTTCCGGAGCGGGGCTTTCCCAAGACGCGGCGGGGTCGGGGGCGCTTTCGGACTCCTCCGCCGGCTCTCGGGGGGCGGAGGCGAAGGCCGGATAGTCCGGAGGGGGGGGCATGGTTCCCAGGACTCCCTCCCGGAAGGCTTGGCGCAGCGTCTCCATGACCTTGTCCCGGCGGGTTTTAAGGGTGGCGTCCAGGCGGCCGATATCGGATTCCATGATCACGTCCCCCGGGCCCAGGGCGGGATCGGGGACGAAGGTCACGTTGGAAAGGCCGTCCACCCGGCCCCTTAAGGCCGCCCGGGCCGCCTCCAATTCGGCGACATCCTCCGGGCGGACCCGGAACTCCGCCTTGTGGGCGTTTTTCAAATAAAGGACGGCCTGGGCGAAGGCGCCGGCCGCGAGGCCCTTGGCGTTCTCCACCTCCTTATTCACTATGGCCTCGGCGGCCTCGATCGCGAGATCCACCATCTGGGGGGCGTTCTGGCGCCAGAGGTCGTCGTAGAGGTTTTGGAGTTTGTCCAGAACCACCAAGAGTCCGTCGAGGCGGGCGCGTATCTCGGCCTCCCCCTTTTTCCGGCCCTCCTCCCGGCCCTTGTTCAGGCCCTCCCGGTAGCCGTCCTCGGAGGACTTTTTTCGGAGCTCGCCGGCCTCCCTCTCCTTTTCCCGCTCCCAAATTTCCGTCCTCTCCTTAAATTGGGCTTCGGATTTTATAAGCTCCTCTTCCCTTTCCCTGTTCTTTTCCCTACCGGAGTTGACGTCCTCCAAAACGGCCGCCGCCTCGGCTTTCAAATCCTCGGTTTGTCTCCTCAGCGCCGCTAAATCCCCGGCCTCCCTTTCCGCCTCGGCCACTATCCGGGCGGCCTCGCTTTTGGCGTCGGAGACAATCTTCTCCGCCTGGGATTCGGCCTCGAGGGCGAGGCGTTTTTTCAAATCCTCCGCCTCCCCCTCCACCAGGCCCAAGACCCTCTCCCTTTCGTCCCGGGCCTCGCCTACGATTTGGAGGGCCTTCTTTTCGGCCCGGTCCAGGGTGTTGACGATGGCCGAGTCTCTTAAATCCAGATCCTCGAAGGGGAACTCCCGCGGCGGGGCCTCGCCTTCCAGGGGGGCGAAGACGGCCTCCTCGATTTTTCCCGGATCGAAGGGGGAGAAGAGGTAGTTTAAAGAAGGCGCCTCGCTTAAAAGGACGGAAAGGGGTTTTTTTTGGCTCGCGAACTCCTCGAAGGCGGGATCCCGCGGGACGCCGTCCGAAACTTCCCGGCCGGCCCCTTCCGCCCGGAGGTCCGGAAGAAGGTACTCCTCCATCCCGCCGGGGGTCCCCGGGGGGTTTTGTCTTCGGCCTCCGTTAGACAAACTGATCGCCTCCGTCGCCCTTCCCTATCACGATCTTCCCCTCGGCCTCCAGCTTTTTGGCGGCCCGCAAAATGGACTGCTGGGCCTTCTCCACGTCCGCGAGCCTGGTGGGGCCCATGGCCTCGAGGTCCTCTTTTATCATGTCGGCCGCGCGTTCGGAGAGATTCGAGAAGATCTTCTCCTGCATCTCCGGAGAGGCGGCCTTCAAGGCCAAAGTGAGCTCGTCGTTGTTCACCTCTTTCAAGATGGAGCGGATGGAGCGGTCGTCCACGTTTATCAGATCCTCGAAGACGAACATGAGCTTCCTGACCTCGTTCGCGAGATCCGCCCTATCCTCCTCCAGCTTGGTTAAAATGGCGTTCTCGGTCGTCTGATCCACCTGGTTTAAAATCTCCGCGACCGTGCCCGAGCCGCCCGCGGGGCGGCCGCCCACGGGTCCCTGGGCCTTTATCTCCTCTCTTAAAACCTGCTCCACCTCGTCTAGGATGCTGTTGGAGACGGGCTCCAAATCGGCGATGCGCAGCATCACGTCCTGCTGCAAAGGCTCGGGGAAGTCGGAAATTATCTGCGCCGATTTCCCGGGGTCGATGTGGGCCAAAATCAGGGCTATGGTCTGGGGGTGCTCGTTGCGGATGAAGTTTCCCAGGGCCTTCGCGTCGATGTTTTTGATGTTGGAGAAGGGGATGGGGGAGTTCACGTCCTGGATGAGCCCGTCCGCCCGATCGCCGTCCAGAGCCCGGCCGATGGTGTTTTTAAAGAAGTCGTCCCCCTTCACCCGGAGTTCGCCCGGCTCCTGCATGGCGATGGAGAACTCCCACAACACATCCTGGATCTGCTGGGCCGTCACGTTCTGGATGGAGGTCATGGCTTTTCCCAGATCCTTTATCTCGATGTCGTCCAGCTCCCTGAAGACCTCGGTTGTGAACTCCTCGCCCATGGTGAGGAGGAATATGGCCGCCTTGTCGGGTCCCCTCAGCTCTTTCTCCGCCGTCCCGGCCGGCAGTTCCTCGCGGGCCATGCGGACCCTCCTTATACAATCCTCGCGGGATCGTCTTTCCTCCCCCCCAAGGGGGGGGCGGGCGCGGACGGCGCCCGTCTCCTAAAGCAAGGATACCGGTTTCGCCGTCCTAAATAAAACCCCCGGGGCTACTTCTCCGGCTGACTCTCCGGGTTCTTCTGCTCGATCCAGCGCCGTAAGAGACCCACGGTGCGCTCCATGTTCTCCCGGGCCAGGGGGAGGATGTTGTCCCGGGAGAGCTTCCCGTACTCCAGGCGGCCGGAATCCGGCTCCACCTCCTCCGGCTCCTCGTCGTCGTAGCGGGGGGCGTCCTCGTCGCCCGGCGCTAGATCGTCCGCGGCCTCCGCCACCTCCGCCGAGGCGGCGGCCGCCTGGGAGGTCTCGGTCTCGGTCGCCGTCGCCTCCTCTCTAGGCGGCAGCGGCAAAGCCAGGCTCTCGCCCATGCCGCCGCCCCCGGGATAGTCGGGAAGGACGGCCTCCACCGACCCCGAACCCACGGGCTCCACCTCTTTTTTCAGCCAGTTTAAAATGGGCCTGATGACGAAGATGAAGAACAGGATGATGAGGAGGAGGTTCAAAAGGGGCCGCCCGAACTCGCGCAAGAGGTCCAGTAGGAAGACGGCCCAGACGGACACCTGCTCCTCGCGGTAAAATTCCAGACAGGAAACCGACACGCTGTCACCTCTCTTCTCGTCGAATCCTATGGTGTTTTTAATCGCCTCGGCGAGCTTGTTCATCATCTCCGGCGGAAGGGGGGTGAAAACCCTCTCCCCGTTCTCGCCCTCGGTGAAGACGCCGTCCACCAGGACGGCCACCGTCACCTTCTTAAGATCGCCCGAGGCGGCTATGGTCTTTCTTTTGGTGTTGGAGATCTCGTAGTTGGTGGTCTCCTCGGTGCGGGAGGAGACCACCTGGTTTCCCTCCGCGCCGGAATTCTGCCTGTTCGCCGTCCCCAGCTCGTAGGTGGCGTTGGGTATGCCGGCGTTGGCCCGGCCCGGACCCGTCTCCCGCTCCTGGATGCGCTGCTCGGAGCGCACCACCGAGCCGTCGGGGTCGTAGATGTCTTCGGAAGTCACCACCTCCCTTAAGTCCAACTCCACGTTCACCTGGGTGGTGGCCTTGTTGGGCCCCAGGACCCTCTCCAGCATTCCGATTATTCTGTCCTGGAGATCCCGCTCGAAGGCCCTTTTCTGCTTCAGCGGCTCGTCGCTTACAGCCCCCGAGGCCTGGCTGTCCTTGCTCCAGAGAA
>JAISMF010000029.1 GCA_031276865.1 Deltaproteobacteria bacterium
AAACGGGGGGGGCTCCCGGAAAAGGGCGGTCGGGACGGCGGGACGGCGAACCCTTGAGATTTTACCTTATAAAAGCCCTTTTTTTCAATATTCAGTAAGATTGGCGCGGGCCTTTCGCCCGTTTCGGCCCGCGTCCGGTCCGGGGCGCTCCAAGGCCGCCGCGCCCCGGGGCCCGTGAAATTCATCCCCGGCCGCGGCCGCTTCGGGGGGGCCTCTTAGCCCGAACGACGGGCGGATTTCGCCCCGAGGGGTCCATGGGACGCCGGGCGTCGGCTAGCCGGACGGCGGTCGGGGGATCGGCCGGGAAAGCCTTCCGGTGGAACCCGGGAAAGCCGCCCGCGCGGCCGCCCGGGGGGGGCGCCCGAGGGGGGGCGCCCGGGGGGGCTCGGGGAAGAAATGGGCGAAAAAGGGCGGGAGAAGAAGAAGGGGCGGTAAAGGGCGTAAAGGGCGGGAGAATCGGGGTCGGGAGGGGCGGGGGGAAAAGATTTTTCGGGGGAGAACCGGGCGCCGCTGACGGAAAGCTCCCATCGGGGTGAAGGATTTTCCGTTTAAAAAGTTTTAGGCCCGCGGGGAAACCATCCGTACGGCGGCTCGCTTAAGAATAGCCGCCCCGTTGGAGATGAATTCAACCTCTTTTTCATCGTTCGCCAACCTGGGGTTTTTCCATCCTCCCACGCGTTCTAGGCCGCTTAAACGTTCCTCTTTTCCTAAATTGGGCGGGGAATATAAATAAACCGCCGGGGCGGGCGGCGGCGCTGTTCTTTTTTAGATTTCATTTAAGGCTTTAAAGCGAGCTATTTATTTTGTTCGTCATAGGGAGGAATTTTAACCCCGTCGTCCGACTTCGCTTTTCGAAATCGCGGACAAAATAGTCAGGCTCCGAATTTCCGTTTTTTTTTCGAAGGGAGGATCCGTTTTCGGCGAATGATATAAGGATATAATTTACGAGCGGGGAATCTTTTTTTTCGCGTTCGTTTTAAATACCCATGGGGGATGTATCAAAGTAAAACATTAATCTTTTTTACGTTCCGAAACGGGCCGGCTGACGTTGAAACGCTTTGATTATTCGTCCGCGCCAACATAAGGAGGCGTTGGCGTCCGGGTCTTTGGTCGCGACGCCACGCGCCATGGATTTTTTAACTTCGCTTTTAGGACGATCCGGGGTGAATCGCCCCGTCTCCTGGAAACGGCTTTAAGGAGCGAGAGCCTATTTGGCGAAGAATTGTTTCAAGACGGAGCGCGGGGTCGGAAACCCTGGTTTATAAGTTTGTTCACGGCGATTGGAGGCTTTGTCTTCCACGGGGAAGCCGCCGTCTTCCACGCGCCACACGCGCCAATCGACTCGCGCTTAATTTTTTGGCGGCGCGCGGGAAGATGTGAAAACGTTTCGTTTCAGATGAAACGAAACGGGGACTATCCGCCAGGAGAGCGTCTTTCGGGATTTCCGGGAAAGATTGATGATACCGCGGAAAGTCCCTTCTGTTAAAATTTGAAGACAATATATTTTATAGACCATACAGCGTCATGATTTATCCCGCGTTTGGTGTTTCGTCTCTTTAACAATTTCATAACGGACTTTTCGCGCCCGCGTCAAGATCCTTAAGGAGGCCTTGGGAAGAGGCGTCCGCGTCCCTTGGACTCGTTTCCCGCCTTCCGGTTCAAACGAGGCGAAGGGGAGGATTATATTTCCCGCCTTCCCGCCCGCAAACTATGGCACGAGAGATTGACGGCCACGGGAAGCGAGGCTATGTGCGTGGGAACCAGCCGCGTCCGGATCCCCAGGGCGGTGGTCCTCCCCCCCAGCGCCATGGGACCCGCCCCCGAGGCGTTCACGGCCTCCAGATACTCTAAGGAGAGCCTCTCCTCCTCCTCCTCTTCTGCGGCGGGCGTACGGAAGGCCAGATCCCAAAGCGCCCGCCGCGCGTGCCGGGGGGCGGACTCGAAGCTTCCGCCGATGCAGATTCCGGCGTAGTAGGGGGGGCAGGCGTCGGGGCCGGCCCGGTGGAAGACCTCCAGGATCTTCTCTTTCACAAGCGAGCTCGGGGCGGTGGGGCTGAGGTTGAAGAGGGCGCTTTTGTTGTCGCAGCCCCCTCCCTTGGCCAGGGTGGAGACCCGGACCCGGGTTCCCGGGACAGGGACGTATTCCACGCTCACCGGGATTTTCTCCGCCAGATTCCTCCGGGTCAAGGGATCGGCTCCGGAAAGCCGCAGCCGGGCCTCCACGTAGGCCTCCCTGGCGCCCTGGGCCGCGGCCTCCAAAAGCGATCCGCCGGTGAAATAGACGCCCTCTCCGGCCTCGATTAAGACCTGGGGCAGGCCAGCGTCCTGGCAGAGGGGGATTTTCTCCTCTTGGGCCAGGCGGGCGTTTTCCCGCAGGACTTGGAGCGTCCTCCTCCCCAAGGGGGAGGTCTCGTTTTCGCGGGCCTTTTCCAGATCCTCCTCCACGAAGGGGGGGAGCTTCACGGCCGTCTCCCGAAAGAGCTCGCTTACGACCTGGCGGACGGCGTTTATTTCGATGCGTCGCAAAAAAGGCCTCCGGCGGGGGCGCTCCGCGGGGGGGACCCCGAAACCCTTCCAATCAAAGGGTCATGATGTAGGGCCTTTCGGCCAGGTTTTTCCGTTTGAGCTCGCGGCAGTAGGTCTCGGCCGACTCCTTGTCGTCGAAGAGACCGCTCATGACCCTGAAGAAGGTCTTGTTGTCCACCACCACCGAGGCGATCTCCGCCGGCAGTCCGGCCTCGCTGAATTTGTCTTTGAGAATGCCGGCGTTCGCCTCTTTGGCGAAGGAGCCCACGATGATGGTGTAGCGCCTCTCGGAAAGGGGCTTGGGTTTGGGTTTCGGGGGGAGCTCCGCGGCCCGGGGGGGGGCTTGGAGCCGGGGGCGTTCTTTTTCCGGCGGCGGAGCGCCCGGGACTAGGGCCGGTTTTTTCGGCGGCGCCGGGCTTTCCGGGTTCAGGCTGCGGCCCAGAGGCTCCATCCGGCTGATGGTGGGGGCGAACTCCCTGGCCCCCCGGGTCATGGGGGAGCCCACGATGACCAGCTCCTCGGGGATCGGCTGGAAGCCCAATCCGGCCTCGGCCGCGGCCAGCGGATCGGGGCCCTCCGCCAACTCCTTTTCCTCTCTGGCCTTTTCCGCTTCCGCCGCCAAAGCGGCCTCGAAGGCGATCCGGGCCAACAGCTCCTGCTCCTGCGGGGTGGGGGGCGGAGGGTTCAGGTCGAATTTGCCCCGCACGACCGTCGCGGGCGGCCTTTCCCTGGCCGCGGCGGGGGAGGCCCCCGCGGACGCCGTCTCCCCCTCCCCGGCCTTAAAGGTGGAAAGGGCGAGGATCAGCCAGAAGAGGACCAAGATGGCGAGGGTCCATAAAAGGAGGGGTTTAAGGCGCCTCTCCGGCCGCCTCTCCGTCCCGAGGGTCCGGGGGAGGCGGCGGAACTCCTTTTCCCGTTTTTTTTTCCGCCCGCGGAGGAGAATAAAGGCGGAAATCAAGGCGAGCCCCAGGAAGACCGCGGCTATGACCAGGGCCGCGTTCAAGGGTGGCTCCCGCCTTCCTCCGGGGCGTTTTCGGCGTCGTCCCCGCGGCCGGAGCCTTCCTCCGGCGGGGAGTCCTTCTCCGCGGACCCCTCCTCCGGGGAGGGGGGCGCCTGTCCGGGGGAGTTCCGGCCGCTCCGGCGGATGAGGGTCGTCGGCGGTCCGGTGGCCATGTAGACGAGGCAGAGGGGCAGGAGGAAGGTCTTGGCCTTGACTATGAGGATCCCTAAAAAGAGCACCGCCAGAACCAGGGTCTCGAAGGGGTGGGAGTTTTTGGACACCAGGCGGTGCTTGAGGCTTACGTAGTCGAAGGTGGAGACCATGAGGAAGGCCGTGACCAAAACCAGGATCAATATGAAGAGGCTGTTCGGAACCATGGGTTGGGGACCCCGGTGATGCCAGAAGACGGCCGAGGACAAGATGATGGCGCCTCCGGTGATGGGTATCCCCTGGAAGAAGCCCGGATCCCTCTGGCCGGCGCTGACGTTGAAGCGGGCCAGGCGCAGGGAGCCGCAGGCCAGGTAGATGAAGGCCGCGACCAGCCCCAGGCTCAGGGTTTTGGTCTCGCCGTTGAAAAGGTTCAGGACCTGGAGTTTTCCCGGCTTTAAAATCCACTCGTACATGAGGATGGCCGGGGCCGCCCCGAAGGCCACGAGGTCGCAGAGGGAGTCGTACTCCCGGCCGAAGAGGCTGGTGGTGTTGGTGACCCTGGCCACGGTTCCGTCAAGGGAGTCCAGGATGGCCGCCACCAGGATGGCGCCGGCCGCGGGCATGAACCGGCCGTTCACGGCGGAGATGAGTCCGTAGAAACCCGCGAACAGGCTGAGCGCCGTGATGACGTTGGGCAGCACGTAGATGCTGCGGCGGGTTTTGGAGCGGTTTTTTCTTTTGGGCGGCATTTTGTCCGGAAAACCCCTTTATTTAAGGGGAGTTTTTAGAGCGAAAAGAGGGTGGATTCCCGGCCCGGAAAAACGGGGAGGGAGGTCGGGGTAAAACAAATCACCCTATTTTAGCATGAATTTTTCACTTTGTTTAAACTTTTAGAAAACCCCCAACCGGAGAGTTCCGGAAGGACGCCGCGGCCCGCCTTCAAGCTTTCATCTCCCTCTCTTTTCCGCGTCCGCCCAAGGGATGCCCGGGGAAAAGTCGGGCGCGGGAAAAGGCCGAATCGTCCCCGGGAACCCGAGGCCGGTCAAGCCGCGCCAAGGGCCCGAGGCGTCGGTCTTTCAGGTTTTCGTAAACGTCCGCGCGGAAAATGTCGGCGCTTTTTTAAATTTTCAGGGCGCGCCGCCTCATGGGCGGATGGCATGGCGATTCATCCCATATTTTGTGGAGAAAATACAATCGCTTTTCACTACCGTATTTTTCGCGCGCCCGGGGGAACCGAATCTTTATTTATGGCGCGGGGCTTTGATTTTCCGTCTCCCGCCCCGCGCGGCGTCATCCCGCGCCGGTTTCGTCTTTCGCGCCTTTCGTTTTTTCCCGTTTCGCCTTTCCCCGCCGCTTTCCGCTTCCCCTAGGAATTTCCTCTCTTGACTCTTGATTTGTGTTTTTAGGTTTTTCCGTTTTCGCCTTTAAACATGTCGCCGCGTCCGTCCGTCTTTCTTCTTTTTAAGCGTCCGCTGTTTTTCCTTCCGATTTTTTCCGGCGTTTCCGCCTTTCGCCGTCTCCGATTCCTCTTTTCCCGCGCTTTCCCCGGGGGGCGCGCGCCCCCTCTTTTCTTTTGGCCTTTTTTTCCTTCCGGCGCCGTTTTTTATTTTTCTTCTTTAAGCGTTTCCTCTTGTCCGGGCGCCGATTCGGAAACGATTTTTTTTCGCCGGGACCTTGAAAATTATTTTCGCGGTTCACGTGAATTTTCTCTTTTTAAAAAAAAACGAGGCCCGCGGATGAAAAAACTTCTTTCGAAACCCAGGTTGATTATACGGCCCTGATTAACGAAAAACGCCGAAAACGCGGTCGTCCGCGGGTGTTTTTTTCGGGCTTTCGGCTCGCGGAACTAATTTTTCCGCCTACGCGAGGGACGCGTTGTTTTTCCGCGGCTGAAAAACATGCGGGAGGCGGCCTTTTTAAGCGCCTTCGTCTCGATGACAAGGTTTTTTTAAAAAAATTTTACCCGGGGACCTTCAAAAGTGATATAATAAGGAACCTTTCAAGGTCCGGTTCAGGGAGTTTCCGCCGGACCGGCCGGAAATATCGCTTTTCCGCGAAGAGCGATTCCCCCCGGCGCGTTTTTCCGCCCCGTCCCTGAAAAGATCCTCCCCGAATCTTTAAGGGCGGGGGGATGTCGGCCGGAGACGGCGGCGCGCGCCGTCCGCGTTTTTTTTCGGCTTTCGCGGGCGGATTTATCCGCCTTCGTAAGGAACGCGTTTTTTTCCCGCGGTTAAAAAACAAGCGGGAGGGGGCGTTTTTAAGCGCCTTCGTCTCGATAAACCGGTTATTTTGAAAAAAACCACCCCGCGGGACCTTCAAAAGTGATAAAATACACCATCTTTCCCGCTCCGGTTCACGGAAGCTCACGCCTTCGTTTCGGACCGGCCGGAAACACCGCTTTTTCTTAGAGCGAGATTCGCCCCGGCGCGTTTTTCCGCCCCGCCCAGGGGAAAAGATCCTCCCCGATCTTATCGGGGGGGCGGGAAATTCGGCGCCGCTAGACGGTGAAGAATGCCGTCCGACGCAAAGACATTGGATTTTGAAACTTTAACCGCGAGAGCCGAAGAAGGAGACGTCCTCTGCCAGCTGGCCCTCGCCCGGCGCTATTTCCTAGGCGAGGGGGCGCCGCCCGACCGGAACCTGGCCGCCTCGTGGATCGAGCGGGCGGCTCAGGGGGGGAGCGCGGACGCCCAGTACATCCTGGGGAGGATGCATCGGGAGGGCGGATTGCGACCCCGGGACAACGCCCGGGCCTTCGCCTATCTCTCCCTGGCCGCCGGAAACTCGCATCCGGCGGCCGGAGCCGAGCTCGGGCGCATGCATCTTAGAGGCGAGGGGGTGGAAAAAAACCCGGAGCTGGCCTACCGCTGGTTCGAGCGCGCCGCCCTGGCCGGAGAGAGCTCGGCCCAGTACCACCTCGGACTCATGTGCCTTTCCGGCCGCGGCACGGAGGCGAATCCCGAGCGGGCCTTCCGCTTTTTCAAGCTCGCTGCCCAGGGAGGCGAGGTTCGGGCCCGCTTCAACACCGGGCTCATGCTCTTCACCGGCGAGGGGGTGGAGCGGGACTATCTGGAGGCCCGGGAGTGGTTCGAGAAGGCCGCGGCGGACGGAAGCCCGGCGGCCGAGTTTTATCTGGGAATCCTCCACGAGGAGGGCCGGGGGGTGCCCCGGGATCCGGAAAAAGCCCTGGAGTACTACAAGCTATCCTCCCTCAAGGGCTACCCCAAGGCCCAGTTTTTCCTGGGCGTCCGCTACCTGGAGGGGGCCGCCGGGGCCGATCCGGACCCGGAGGAGGCCTTCTTCTGGCTGAAAAAGTCCGCGGACTTGGACTTCGGCCCGGCCTTCCTGGAGCTGGGGCGGCTGCTCTTGGAGGGGAGGGGCGCCCCGAAGGACCCGATCTTGGCCTTCGACTTCTTCTCCAAGGCCCTGGACAAGGGCTTCCTCGCCGCCCGCCCCTATCTCGCCAGGATGAGCATGGAGGGCCTGGGGACGGAGAGGGACTATGAAAAGGCCAAACTCCACGCCGAAAACGGAGCCGCGGCTTCGGATCCCGAGTGCATCCTCGTTTTGGGGAAGCTCCACTGCCTGGGCCTGGGCGTGAAGAAGGACTGCGCCCTGGCCTACGAGCACGTCCAGCGCTCGGCCTCCCTAGGCTCGGCCGAGGCCATGTACCTTTTGGGGCGGATGTTCTACGAGGGCCGCTGCGTCTCCCAAAGCTACGGAACGGCCGGCGAGTATTTCCGACAGGCCGCCCGGGCGGGGGTGCCGGGCGCCATCCTCTACGCGGGCGTGACGCTTTTAAACGGCTGCGGAACGGATCCGGACCCCGAAAGGGGTTTCGCCCTGGTGCGGGAGGCCGCCCTCCTGGGGCAACCGGAGGCCTTCTACTATCTGGGCGCCGCCTATCTGGCGGGCCTGGGCGTGGAGAGGGATCCGGAGGCGGGCCGCCGGTGGCTGGAAGCCGCGGCCGCCTCGGGTTATCCCGGGGCCTGGGAGTCCGGGGAATGCGTCTCCGGACTAAAGGAGAACCCGCCCGAGGGATCCGCCGGGGTCGACTTCCGCCCTCCGTGGGAGAGCTCCCGCGGGGAGGAGGGGCTGTGACGGAAGACCAGGGCGCCTTTAAGGAGCGCGTCCTCATCACCGGCGCCACCGGAGGCCTGGGCCGGGCGCTCGCGGCCCGCTACGCCCAAAGGGGGGCCGTATTGTCCCTATCCGGCCGGAATTCCCGGGAGATGGAGAAGACTTTGGAGCTCTGCTCCGTCCGCGGGGCCGAGGCCCGCTCGGCCCTCTTCGATTTAAGGGACCGGGGGGAGCTCGCGGCCTGGATCCGCGGGGAGGATGAGTTCCGCCCCCTGGACGTGGTTTTCGCCAACGCCGGTATTGTCTGCGGCGCGGGTCCGGACGGTTTGGAGGATCCGGACGAGAGCCGGGGGGTTATCGAGGTGAACCTCTCCCTCGCCATCCTCACGGCCCTCGAGGCCGCGAAGCTCATGCTTCCCCGCGGAAGGGGGAGGATAGTCTTCATAAGCTCCCTGGCCGCGAAGGTGCCCCTGGTGAACACCCCCTCCTACTGCGCCTCCAAGGCGGCCCTTAAAGTGTACGGACTCTCCCTGCGGGAGTCTTTGGCGCCACGGGGGATAGGGGTCACGGTCGTCTGCCCGGGCTACATCCGGAGCCCCATGAAGGAGCGTTTCCAAGGCTTCGCCCCCTTCGCCTGGGAGCCCGGGAAGGCGGCGGAGCGCGTGATCAAAAAGATCCAAAAAAATCCCGCGGTCGTGAGCTTTCCCCTCGTCATGAACGTCCTCTCCGGCGCCTACGCCCTTCTGCCGGGATTCCTCAAAACCCCCCTCAACCGGAAATTCAGCTTCAAGGTGGGCGGAAAAACCCCCCTCTAAAGCGCCGGGCCTCCTTTTCTTCCTTCCCCCATCCCCCCTTTCCCCAACCCCTCCCCCAAACCCGGCCCCTCGCGCGCTCCCGAAAGAGGCCGCCCGCTCCGCCCTTCCCCGTACGGCGGGGGCGTCGTTAAAAAAAAGTAAAAAAACGCGTGTTCGAAGATGTTCCCCCCCCTGGCGGCGGTGAAAAAAAATTACGCCCGCGGACCTTTCCCGGGCGGAGGCGGAGGCTTAGAGGGCGCTTCGGAAACCATCGGGCGGGCGTTTTTTCCCCGCCGTTTTTTTTAAGCCGCGCCCTTTTTTCCAAAACGGGCCTTGGCGTTTTCCGCCTGGGCGGAGGAGGGCTTCGGGGGGGGTTTTCTTCCGAAAGCCCGCGTTTTTATCCGCCCGGATCAAGGGGTCTTTCGTCTTTTCGCTTTCATTGGACCTCTTCCGTTTTCCGGCGCCGTCCGGGTTTTTTCCGCCGCTTTCCGGCGTCTTTTCCCTCCATCGCGGGGTTTTTTCCCGGTCGCTTTTTTTTTATTTTCGGAATTTTCTTTCGTCCCCGGTTCTTGATTTTTCCCCTCGCCGTCTCGCCCCCGGGTCGAATTTGATTTTCACCTCGGCGCGGCCGCTTTTTCCCCGGCCCCGCGGGGGCCGAAATTTCCCAAGGGAAGCGGTTTTTTTTCGGATTTTTCCGGCCGAAGCTTCTCTACGACGGGCGCGTTTTTCCGGGGGGCGGAAATTTTCACGAAAAATATTTGTTTTTAGGCGCTATAAAATTCTATTTTTTCGTTTTTTCATAATTGTTTATTATTATGGCTAATTAAATAAAAAACTACCTGGCGGACTTTTTTTCCCCGAGGGAGGCCTCGTTTTTCGGAGGCGGCGGCCGGATACCTTGATAGTCCAGGCCGGAGGCTATTTTTGGCGCCGCCGTCCGCGCTTTAAAGCCGTTTTCGTTCCCCGCCTTGATCTTCGGCAAAAAAAGTCTTAAAGTGTTTTGAATCGTCATACCAGGATGTTTTTTGATCGTTTTTCGCTTATTCGCTTATTCGCTTTCGTCTCGTCCATCACCCGGCCCCGTCGGACCCCTCCTCGTTTTCCGCCGGCGGACTCCGGCCCTCACCCCGACTTTCGAGATTCTCTTTCGCATGGCTTCGCGTTACCGGATACTGGTGATGAAGGAGGACGGCGGCGTCCTCAAATCCCGCAGCCTGTCTCTGGCCTGCTGGGTGCCCAGGCTCGTTTTGAGCCTGGGGGCGCTCGCGATCCTCTTTCTGGCCGCCTACTCCTACCATTCCCATAAACTCCTCCTGGACGCGCGTAACCGGGGGTCCCTTTCGGGCATCCTCGACACCCGGGGTCCGGGTCACGAGCTCCAGGTGGAGGCCTTGACCGAGCGCCTCCGGGATCTGGAGGCCAGGGTCCGGACCCTGAGCCGGAGGGAGGGCGAGCTGGCCCTCCTCACCCGGGACTACAACATGCAGCTGGGCCTTCCCGAGGGCTCCGCGCTCGAGGCCATCTGGCCGGAGCTCGTGAACACCGTCTCCTGGACCTGGGGCGGCCGCTACGCCCAGGGCGGCGTGGACGCCTCCGCCCGGAGCCTCGCCAATCCGGACCGCGGCTCCCTGGAGGCGGTGCGGGGACTGCATCGGGACCTGGATCGGCTGGTGGAGAGCGCCGAGGCCACCGAGCTGGCCCTCTCCGAGCTCTCCAGCGCCCTCAGAGGCTCGGAGCCCCTCCTGGCGGTGACCCCCTACTCCACCCCCGTGCCCAACGGGAGGGTGTCCTCCCTTTTCGGCTACCGCGCCTCGCCCTTCCGGGGCGGGGGCCTGGATTTTCATCAGGGTCTGGACCTCTCGGCTCCCGCCGGCTCCCCGGTCTACGCCCCGGCCGGGGGGGTGGTGCTCTCCTCCGACTGGTCCAAGAGCGGCTACGGGCTCATGATAACCCTCGATCACGGTTTCGGGCTCAGCACCCGCTACGCCCACCTCTCCGAGAGCCTGGTGAGTCCGGGGGATCAGGTGGAGAGGGGGGATCTCATCGGCAAGGTCGGCTCCACGGGTCGGTCCACGGGGCCGCATCTGCACTATGAAACCCTCATGGGCGGCGTCGCCGTGGACCCCCGGGGCTTCATCCGGGGCGGACCGGACGTGACCGACGAGCTTTTGTCGGCCGCGAGGGAGGATCCGGAGGCCGGAAAGAGCGATCTCGGCTCCGCCGCGGGCCTCGGAGCGGAGGCCCCGAAGGATCGGGCCCCGAATTCCGAAAAGAGCGCCGCGAAGAGCCCGACGGACGCCTCCGGAAAGGCGGCCGTGAAGAGTCCGGGGAAGAACTCCGGCCAGAGCCAGGGCAAAAACAAGGGCAAAGGGAAGGGCGGGAGCTCGGGCAAGAGATCCGGAAAGAGGGCGAAAAGATAGGCCCCCGATCGTCTTTCGAGGAGGGAGCGCCGGCCGAGGGGCGCTTTTTAGGGGCGGCCCGGGGCGGATCGCGGCTCCGGACCGGAGCACGGCCCCGCGGGCGCCGGAAATGCCCTCGGGAAAGCGAAAGCGCTTTTCCGCTTGAATATTTTTTTCTTTCGATTTAACTTGAGGGGTCCAGACCCCCCGCCGGCCTCCGCCGGAGGGGGGTCTGGACTTCAATCTTTTTTAAGGCGGCTTCATGGAACTTTTAAAAAAACTGTTCGGCTCGGCCAACGACCGGGAGATAGCGAAACTGGCCCAGAGGGTGGACCGGGTGAACTCCTTCGGTCCCGCCACCAGGAGGCTCTCCGATTCCGAGCTCCAGGCCAGGACCGCCGAATTTCAGGGACGGGTTGAAAGGGGCGAGAGCCTGGACTCCATCCTCTTCGAGGCCTTCGCCGCGGCCAGGGAGGCCGCGGCCAGGGTGCTGGGTCAAAGGCACTTCGACGAGCAGGTGATGGGGGGGCTCGCCCTCCACGACGGAAAGATCGCCGAGATGAAGACCGGCGAGGGCAAGACCCTCGCGGCCACGCTGCCCGTGTACCTGAACGCCCTGGCCGGCAAGGGCGTCCACGTGGTGACCGTGAACGACTATCTGGCCCGCCGCGACTCCGAGTGGATGGGGCGCATCTACTCCTTTTTAAACTTAAGCGTGGGAACCATCGTGCACGGTTTGACCGACCAGGAGAGGAAGAAGAACTACGGAGCCTCCGTCACCTACGGCACCAACCACGAGTTCGGCTTCGACTACCTGCGGGACAACATGAAGTTCTCCGCCGACGACTTCGTCCAGCGGGATCATTTCTACGCCATCGTGGACGAGGTGGACTCCATCCTCATAGACGAGGCCAGGACCCCCTTGATCATCTCCGGCCGGGCCGAGCAAAGCACCAACCTCTACTCCGAGGTGAACGCCGTCATCCCCTCGCTGCGGGCGGAGACCGACTACACCGTGGACGAGAAGGCCCGCACCGCGAGCCTCACGGACGAGGGCGTCGCCAAGTGCGAGCGGCTTTTAGGGGTGGGGAACCTCTACGACGCCGAGAACAGCACCGTCCTCCACCACGTGACCCAGGCTTTAAAGGCGCACGCCCTGTTTAAAAGGGACCGCGACTACATGGTGGAGAACGGGCAGGTGATCATCGTGGACGAGTTCACCGGCCGCCCCATGCAGGGCCGGAGGTACTCCGACGGCCTGCACCAGGCCCTCGAGGCCAAGGAAAAGGTTAAAATAGAAAACGAGAACCAGACCCTGGCCTCGATCACCTACCAGAACTACTTCAGGATGTACGACAAGCTCGCCGGCATGACCGGCACGGCCGACACCGAGGCTTTGGAGTTCAACAAGATCTACAAACTCGAGGTGGTGGTGATACCCACCCACCGCAAGATGATTCGAGTCGATCATCCGGACATCGTCTACCGCACCAGGCGGGAGAAGTACAACGCCGTCGCCGAGCACATAAAGGAGCTCCACGAGGCGGGCCAGCCGGTGTTGGTGGGCACCATCTCCATCGACAACTCCGAGCTCCTCAGTAGCGAGCTCCAGCGGACCGGGGTCCCCCACGAGGTTTTAAACGCCAAGCAGCACGAGCGGGAGGCCCACATCGTGGCCCGGGCGGGCCGCCGGGGGGCGGTCACCATCTCCACCAACATGGCCGGCAGGGGCACGGACATAGTGTTGGGGCCCGGGGTTCCGGAGTTGGGGGGGCTTTTCATCCTGGGAACCGAGCGCCACGAGTCCCGGCGCATCGACAACCAGCTCAGGGGGAGATCCGGGCGCCAGGGGGATCCCGGGGAGTCGGTCTTCTACCTCTCCTTGGAAGACGACCTCATGCGCATCTTCGGAGGCGAAAGGGTGAAAAACCTGGTAAAGCACCTGGGGATGAGCGAGGGCGTGCCCATGTCCGCGAAACTGGTCTCCCGCAGCATCGAGGGGGCCCAGAAGTACGTGGAGAACCACCACTTCGACATCAGGAAGCATCTTTTAGAGTACGACGACGTGATGAACCGCCAAAGGGAGCTCATCTACCGGGAGCGCCGGAAGATTCTGACGAGCGACGATCTGGAAAGCGAGCTCTTGAAACTCCTAGACGAGGAGAGCCAGGTCTTCGTCATGCTGCACATGGACGAACCAGGAGAGGATGGAGTGAACTGGAAGGCTTTGGAGCTGGACTGCCAGTCCCGTTTCGGCTTCCGCCCCGACCCGGACGAGCTCGCGGCCCTGGAAGGCGAGGCGCGCTTCGACTACGTCTACGACAAAGGGGCCGAGTTTTTAAAGGAGAAGATAGCCTCCTTTCCCGATCAGCACCGCGTCTCCATCATGCGCTACTACATGCTCCTAAGCGTCGACACCCACTGGAAGGATCACCTCCTATCCATGGATCATCTGAAAGACGGAATAGGGTTAAGGGGCTACGCCCAGAAGGATCCCCTAAGGGAGTACCAGCGGGAGGGCTTCGAGATGTTCCAGGAGCTGATAGGCCGGGTGAGAACCGATACCCTGAGCCTTATCACGCACGTGGCCTTCAAGCAGGAAAGCGAGGCCGAGAAGCTTAAACGCCAGGAGGAGAAATTCAACTACAATATCGAAGAGGAGGGTGGAAAGGATCGGGGCGTCATCAGAAAAAAGAACGGCGTCTCCCAGAAAGTCGGCCGCAACGACCCCTGCCCCTGCGGTTCGGGAAAAAAATACAAAAACTGCTGCGGGGCCTAAGAAAAATCCGGCGGAGTTTAAAGGATGGGTGGAGCCGCGCCTGACGGAAAAAGCCGCTCGTCCGCCGTCCCTCTTGGAAATCCATAAAGATCGGGCGCGGGGATAAAAAAATAGACAATTTTTTTTGTCATCGGTCGCGGCCTGTTCTAACGCTAGAACAAAAAGGCGATTAAATCGACTGTTAAACGCGCGCGTTTTGTCCGGCCGCGACCGGACTTTGTTTTCGCCAAGGCGCCTAAAAACGGCGGACGCGCTGTTTTTTTCAGGATGATTTTTTATCAAAGAGGGCCAGAACGTCTCCTTTGCCGCGCGCTCCCAACCCTACCTTTATAATTTCCGCTCGCGGTAGCTGATGGCGACCACCGTGCTTTTTTTCTCGATCGCGCTTAGGGCTTTCTTAGCTGGATTATTCATGGTTTTATTCAAATATTTCCGATTTACATTATTTTCGCGCTTAATTTCAATAATCACTGTGGTATTTATGTCAAGAGGCGCGATTAAATCGGGCGTCCCTGAGGATCCCGGCTCTTTAGCCCTTGTATTCCGACTGAGCGCCCAGAATAACGACAATAATAATTGGTGGAAGAAATGTTCATTGCAGTTCGGTTTGGATTTTAATATAAGAGTGGTCTTAGATTTTTTAGAATGAAGAATCGACGGCGACCCGGCGAAATAGCTTGAGATTATTTGTGAGAGAGCCTCCCCGTCTTTATGGATAAGTGTTTTTTCCAAGTTTTCCAGCATCAGGTATTTATCATTTTTTCCAGTCATTTTTTCGAAGAGAGCGTCATGCGAGATTGAATAAAATTCGGATTTTAATTCCCTGTTGGGAACTTTGAATGAATAGAGAAACCCTTTATTAGACCATCTCACTCTCTTTACGGTAAGATAGGCTGTTTGAAAGAAAAGCGAAACAGGTCTTAGTTTACCAACATTGGACTCTAAAATGTCGTTATTGGGAACGTCTATCAGTCTATCTTCAGTGAATTCTAATGGAACAGCGCTTAAAAGATCGGTTATTAAATTTTTAGAGGAGTTTGTGTGTTTCCAGTAAAAATCAAATTCCAGATTACGGAAAAAATAAAGAATAGATATTGGGTTTAAAACATGGATTCGTCCGTCCCAGGAATAGCCGTCATACCAATATAGTATAGTTTCTTTTAGATCGTTAATCGTATAGGTTTGTCCGCAATATGATGTAGGATAACTTATATAAAGTCTTGTTGTTTAAAAGGTAAATAAATTTTTTAATATTGTGTGATTCTATTTATATCTGAATTTTAGTATTTAGATTGTATTGATTTAACATTTGGTGTTCAGTGTGATATATGAAAAACTTGAAAATTAATACTGTATCTTTTCTATTACATTATATCGCAGACAAACCATTTTAAGCTGCGGAAGGAATGATTGAAAACGTTGTCGATTTAAAGATGTTTTATCAAGCGGAGCGGTCGAACGATTTTTACATCATTTGTTATTAATATTTACGGCTGTATCTCCGAACAGAGCCAACACATCGCCTCTGCCGCATACTCCAACACCGATTGATATTACATTATTCCATGGCAATTTGTAATTTTCACCGTATTTTTTTTTCTTAATCGCATCTAATGCTTTTATGGCTAGTTTGTTAAGAATTGTATTTGCTTCTTCTGTATTTGTCGTTTTATCATACTTTATTTCAATAACCGCTATGGATGTATCGTTCAGCGGTACGATTAAATCAGGCGTTCCCGTGGCGCCGGGTTCTTCGGCTCTTGTTTTCGGATTTATCGACCAGAATAGCGACCATAATAGCTGATGGAAGAAATGTTCATTGTAGTTCGGTTTGGCCTCCAAACTACAATCATCGATAATTAATCTTGATTGGAGAACAGGCGGCATTCCGGCGAAATAAGCTGACATTATACCGGTAAGCGTTTCCCCGTCTTTAGAGAACAAGGCTTTTTTCAGCTCACTCATAATCTGTATTTTATCATTGTCTTCGGTCAATCTCTTAAATATGGCGTTATTAAGCATGCTGTAGAAGTGTTTCTTTAATTCCAAGTTAGGGACTTTAAATGAATATAAGTATTCTCCATCATTACAGGTGACATTGTTTACAGTCAAATATCCTGTTTGAAAGAAAAGCGGAACTGGTTTTAGTTCACCTACTTCTGTATCTAAAATATCTCTCTGAAGTACGGATTGTAATTTATCCATGGTGAATTCAAACGGAGTTGTTTTAAGAAGTTTAGTTATTATATTTGTTGAAGGGTTTGTTTTTTCCCAATAATGCTCGAAAGCGGCTTCATGAAAGAATTTCATAACGGCGACTGGATTTAATACATAGTTTTTACCGTCCCAGGAATAACCGTCATACCAGTTCAGTATTTCTGTTTTCAAATCTTCCACTGTTTTTAAGTCGGACCAAATTCGCACCGCTTGATCATCGATGTTTGCTTTATCCTGAGATTGTACAAGTTTAGGTGATATGTATGAAGACCATAGTTTTGTGGAGAGGTAACCTTTTTCATTTAAAGTATTAAGAACTAGGGGATAACGTTCACTGAAATTTAAATCCAGTTCCTCCGGTGTGAATCCGCAGATGGTCGAATATTCCGGTTTCAGTGTAATATCGGTTAAATAGTTAAACCCAGCGGATATTCCCATCATGGCGTAGCGAGTGACGCCCGTGACGAAGGCGAAGCGCATTATTCGGTTGTATGTTTTGAACCCTGAGTAGAACGTGCGGAGAATTTTGGAGTTCTCTTTGGCTAGAATTTCGTTATCTATGTTGGAGCTGACGGCGTCATCGTATTCATCGATTAGAACTACTATATTCTTTTTATATTTATGGTAAACCCCTTCAAGCAATTCCTGAAGAGCGGCCGTAGGCGTGGTTGATTCTAGTTTTAAATTTTCTTTTTTCAACATTAAACGCAACGAGTCAACAATCGCTAATTTTAACGTTTCAGGACTATCGCTGGAGACATTCATATTAAATATTAATACCGGATACTTTTGGAAGTCGTAGTCGGTATCATCAATCTTTAGGCCTTTAAAAAGATTCCTGTCTCCATTGAAAATTTCGGAGAGCGTGTCAAGAAGAAGAGATTTCCCGAAACGTCTAGGTCGCGAAAGAAAAAAAGATTTTACGTTATCTCTATAAGTGATAAGGTTATACAGCAGATCGGTTTTGTCCGCATAGACAAAATTCTTTTCGATCACGCTCTTAAAATCGGATACTTCGATGGGAAGCTTTTTAAGTATTTTTGTCATAACGCAGACTTATACCGAGATATCGGATGAGGAAAACGGTTATAGGTGTAAAGTTCATGGTTTAAAGAACGAGGCGCGGGGGAGAACCAAGCCCCTTCCGGTTCAGGCGTCTCTGATTCTAGTATTATCCCGCTTCCGTAATTTACGGCCTCGCATCGCGGTATTTTTGAGCGCGCGTCTAAATTCCTGATTTTTTTCGGAAAATCAGGACTCGCGGGCTCGGGCGATGGCCGGTTTCACGGGACTTTAAGGGTTTCGAAAGGCTTCCGCCGCCGCTTCCCCCAGCTTGATGAAATCTGTAGTTAAAAAAAGAGGCCGCTGAATCAAGCCGTATGGCGATGACTCTATTTTATTATAGATCCATGAGCAAGGTCAATCGAATATTTTTTCTCTTCCCGTCCCGCGCCCTTACGGAGCCGTCCCTTCACAGCTATTTTTCCAGAGTCTTTTCCCTCGCTTTTCTAAAAGCCGCTTTTCCAGCGTCCGCCCTTAAACCACCTCCGGTTTATCGGAGTCCGCTTTCCAGCCGATATCTCCGGTAGAGGGCCTTTTTCACCCCTTTGCCCGACCCGGGAGCCTATCCCCGACTCGGGAGCCTATCCCCGACCCGGGAGCCTTCCCCGACCCGGGAGCTTTCAAGTGCCCGTTCGTCTTACGCGGCCGATCCGGCGTCGCGGCGGTTCTTGAGCTCCGGAGGCTCCCTCCGGACGGCTCCCGTCCCTTTCGGGGAATTGATTTTTTTATTATTATTCTAAATGTATATTAAATGTGGTAAATTAGTTTTATCTGATTCCCCCGGGTTCGCCGGGTTCATTCTTTTTTACGCTTCATTTCCTGTATTTAACTTAATTTTTCCGTTTATAGCTATATGAGGTGGTCAATTATAAATTTAATCGTTTAGTCCAAAACGTCTGGATTTTTTAGGCGTCTTTCGCGGCCCTTATAAATAATGATCGCGCTTTTTCGTTTCCAAGCCCCGGAAACGGGCGTAATCCCTTAGGCCCGGCCGTCCCCCCTTCCGCCGCCCCTTCCCGCCGGGCGCCTTTCCGGCGCCCTCCCTTCGGGCTCGGGGCCTCCGTTTAGGCGGCCAGAGGTCCGGGCGCTTCGATTCCGGAGGGGTTTGGACCCTTACCGGCTTTTCAAGGGCCGGGTTTTTCATTAAAATCTTCTCATGAGGGCCTCCCCAAGGGGCTTACCCGCCGGGGAAAATTGTGGCCTTGAACTTGCTAAGTTTCCAACGAGCGATCATCCCGCCCTTATTCCCTTTCGCCGGGCGGAAGTCGGAGCTCGAAGGAACGGATCCATGGCCTTCAACTTCAGCGAAACCTACAGCCGCGGCCGGGAGCGCATAGCCGCCACCAGCCCCTCCAAGCTTATCATCGGCGGTCTTTTGATCCTGGCCGCCACCGCCGCCTTCGTCTATTTCCTGGTTTCCAACAACAGCGACCGCTACGAGGTGCTGTACGCGGATCTGGCCCCGGAGGACGCCGGGGCCATCACGGCCGAGCTCAAAAAGGAGAACGTCCCCTACCGGCTCGCGGCGAACGGCACCGCCATCGAGATGCTGGAAGGCGAGGCCCAGGCGGCCAGACTCGATCTGGCCATGAAGGGGCTCCCCGCGAAGGGGGGCGTGGGCTTCGAGCTCTTCGACGAGCACAAGCTGGGCGTCACCGACATGGAGCAGAAGATCCAGCTGCAGCGGGCGGTGACCGGGGAGCTGGAGCGCACCATCATGCGTTTTCCGGAGGTGAGCGACGCCAGAATCCACCTCACCGTGCCAAGAGAGACGCTTTTCATCGAGGATCAGAAGAACCCCACGGCCTCGGTCGTGTTGACCCTCAGGCCCGGAACCGAGCTGGACAAGCCCAAGATCATGGGCATAGTGCATTTAATCACCTCGGCCGTGGACGGGCTCACGGCCGACAACGTCTCGGTCATCGACACCCAGGGCGGCCTTCTCTGGAGCAAGGACAGCCAGGCCTCGGGGGCTTTAAGCGACGAGCAGCTGAAGCAGAAAAGGGCCTTCGAGCGGGATCTCCAGGCCAGAATAAACGGCATGCTGGAGAGGGTCCTGGGGCCCTACAAGGCCACCACCCAGGTGAACGTGGAGCTCGACCTACGTGAGGTGGTCACCTCCGAGGATATCTACGATCCGGAAGGCAGCGTGGTAAGATCGGAGCAGAGGATCCAGGAGCGGGAGACCGGCCCTGGCCGGGCCAACGCCGGCATTCCCAATGCGACCTACGAACTGGGCACGGCCAATCGGCAGAACTCCGGGGATGACGGCAATCAGGTGGTGACCTCCCGCACTGAAGAGACCACCAACTACGAAGTGTCCAACACCAAGAGGAAAACCGTCTCGGCCTCTGGCGATTTGAAGAAGGTTTCTGTCGCCGTGGTGGTGGACGGTATTTTCACGGTGAATGAAAACGGGGAGAAGGTTTTTACCCCTCTTCCCCCGGATATGATAGCTAAACTGACCGAGGCGATAAAAAACACCATAGGATTTGATGAAAAAAGAGGTGACAGCGTGTCCGTGTCCTGCCTGGAGTTTTACCGCGAGGAGACAGTGTCCATTTGGGCCGTCTTTGTTCTGGATCTCTTACGGGAGTTCGGGCGGCCGTTGTTGAACCTCCTTCTCATAATATTGTTCTTTATCTTTGTCATCCGCCCCATTCTCAACTGGCTGAAAAAAGAGGTGGAGCCGGTTGGTTCCGGCTCAGAGCAGGCGGTTCTGCCCGATTATCCTTCCGGTGGAGGTATGGGCGACAGCCTGCCCCTGCCGCTTCCCCCGCGTGAGGAGCTGGGCACCGAAACGGGAACAACCTCCACCCAGCTGGCCGAGGCACCTGAATCGGAAGGGGAGTTTGCCGAAGAGGACGATGACACCCCGCGCTACGAAGACGAGGAGCCGGAGGATATGGAGGCCGACCCGCAGCGGCTGGAGTACGGAAAGCTCAGCCGGGAAAATGTCCTGCCTCTGGCGAGGGAGAATATGGAGCGTACGGTGGGGCTGCTCCGCCGCTGGATAGAGCAGAAGAATCCTGAGACCCCGCAGGAGAAATGACACAATACCTTTTGTAAGGGAGCCCTCCTTTTGGTTCTTTGGATGGCCGAGATCCAAAATCCCTTCCCATCCCTATTAGCGTTTTTTTGGAGTTATAAACGATGCCCCGCGAGGAATTGCCGGCAGGTACGGCGCAGAAAGAGCTGAAAGGCCCGGACAAGGCGGCCATATTCCTGCTCACCATGGGCGAGGAGTT
>JAISMF010000035.1 GCA_031276865.1 Deltaproteobacteria bacterium
GGCTGAGGCGGAGCTCCGTAAGGCTGGGGCGAAGCGCCGTAAGGCTGGAGCGGAGCTCCGTAAGGCTGGGGCGGAGCGCCGTAAGACTGAGGCGGAGCCCCGTAGGGCGGAGGCGAAGCGCCATAAGACGGAGGCGGAGCGCCATAAGACGAAGGCGAAGCCCCGTAGGACGGAGGCGAAGCGCTGTCGGTTTGAGGCGGAGCGCTGTCGGTTTGAGGCGGAGCGCTGTCGGTTTGAGGCGGAGCGCTGTCGGTTTGAGGCGGAGCGCTGTCGGTTTGAGGCGCTGCTCCGACGGCAGGATCCTGAACGCTTCCGGGTTGAAAAATCAAAGCGCCAGAGGGCTCCGACGGGGTCGGGGACGCCTGAGCAGGATCCCGAGGCGGAGACGCTGGGGGCGGGGATGATTCCTCGTCGGCCCGAAGGTCGGTCCGTTTCGCCAGCAGGGGTATTTCGTCCGCCGCTTCCGCGGCTGTCTTTGACAACTCCACCGGGCCGCTCTCCGGAAGGGAATCGGATTGTTTTGACAGCGACGCTGCGATTGGATCCGCCTCGGGCTTTTCCGCGGACAATTCCTCTTTCGCTCTTTCCGCGCCGGAATCGGCTTTGGATAACTTCGTTAGGTCCAAGGATGGAGTCGCCGAGTCCTGGGAAAGAGCCGGAGAAGTTGCGGAATCCAACTTATCTTTAGAAGCGAATTTGTTTCCGCAGTTAGGACATATGGAAGCGTTGTCATCAATTTCTTTATGGCATCGCGGACAGGTGATCATGGCGTAGTTTCCAATTCATGGTGAAAAACGAGCAGGGGCGGCTATAAAATTTCCAAATAATTTTTCTTTTCCAATTTGAAACGTGACAACGCTTTGGGAGTAAAGCGGGGAAACATCGTTATAATAAAATACAAACGAATGATAATCGATTTTAAAAAATAAATACGTTTCAAGCTGAAAATCAATAAAATAGCCGCCACGTCACGCCGGATGTTTAACGTAAATCTTCGGCGATCCATCCGCCCCCTATTACCGAACGTGATTTTAACCAGCCCCCTTTTCGCCGGCTCCCCCACGGCCGGACGCTTTCGAACCGGCGAGGGGAGCCGTAAGATCGCGCCATACGCGCTTAATAAAAAGAAAAAACCGCCAAAATCATCTGAAACGTTTCCCCATAAGCGCCCGGCGGGGCGAAAACGGGAGGCCGGAACGTTCCAAAAGGCGTAAAGACCGGGGCGGAAAACGGCGGAAACTTTCCGGCGCCAGTCGTGTTCAGGTAGCGGGTAAATGTTGGCATAGCGGCCAATTTTAAACGGACGTGTAAAAATTCCAGGGGAATCCGGAGGTCTTTTCCGCACAGTCTATTTCACGTTCCGCCGGAGAGAGCTTAAAGGCCACCCCTATCCGAGAGCGCTCGGAAAATGAGGCTAACGCTCTCTCCTTGAAACTATTCTCACTCTCTCTTCAGTGGTCGTGTCGATAAAGTAAACGCTACTTGATGGATTCTTATGCGCGACCGTGAAGAAAAATCCCGGTGTTCCGGTATACGGGTCGCTTTTAAGCTCTATGGGTCCGTATTCCACGTTCGGATCGAGCGTAAGACCGGTTCTGCTCATAAGTTCATCGTAATCGCTGGTATACCTGTTGTTCATCGCGTAATAAGCCTCTTCGGCCGTAATCACGCTGTGATAGGCCGATTCCGCCGCGTTATCCCGCGCTCCGGCGGCGTATCTGGCGTACTGGGGGATGGCTATCGCCGCCAGGATGCCGAGTATGACGGGCGATAACGCGACTAGGACTAACAAGGCTATGGCCAATCCTTTGTTGCAGCGTTTGTCGACGTAAAGGCCGTTGGAATCGGTGTAGTTCCCGAAAATGGAGATGACGAAGTCCACCAGGGTCCAGATTCCCAGTCCTCCGAGAGTTAGGATCATCAAAACGCCGGTTAGGATTTTTCCCAGGTAGAAGCGGTGCACTCCCAGCCAGCCCAGGAAAAAGCACAACAGGATGACCGTGTTCCTCTTCTTGGGGGAAAGCGGTCCCGAAGGCGCCGGCGGGTACCCTCCGGCGGGTCCGTAATAAGGCTGCGGAGGGCCGTAGGGCTGGGGCTGGTAATGAGCTCCCGGCCCGCCCTGGTAAGGCGCCTGCTGTCCGGTAAACCCCGGCTGGGGCGCTCCGTAGCCCGGCTGGGGCGGCCCGTAGCCCGGCTGGGGTTGGCCGTAAGGCGGCTGGGGCTGGCCGTAAGGCGGTTGGGGAGGCGTTTGACCCGGCTGGGGAGGGAGGGGCGGAGCGGGAGGCGGGAAGCCCGGCGGTACCGCCCCGGACCGCGGCGGATTGGGAGCCGGAGGATTACCAGGAGCGCCCGGCGCCGCCTGGGGCGGCCCCGCGGGAGCTCCCCTCCCGTCCCCGGGGGCGGCGGAATTCTGAAAATTCCGCGGCCCCTGGGACCCTAGATCGGCGGGGAGCTTGGTTCCGCAGAAAGGGCAAATAGCGACGCCGTCGTTAATTTGCTGGCGGCAATTCGGGCAGCTGATCATAAATATCACCCCGTTCAAGTGGAATAAAATCACCGGGTAAAAGCGCGAAGCTTATTTTTTCGGCGTTAAATGTAAAAACCGAAGGCCCGTTTAGGCCCTCTTTTGGAAACCGCGGGACTCCCGCCAGGGGCGAGGCGGAGGCTCCTTTCCCGTCTTGGGGAGCCGCGGCGCTCGCGGCGCTCCCCGGCCCTTCCGAATCCGCCCCGAAACGGAAACCGGCCGCAAAGAGACGACGACAGTCGAGGCCGCGGTTGATTTCCCCGCGCCGGGCCGGAAAGCTCGTCATAAAAATCATCCCCTTTTTTAAAGCGGAATGAAACAACCGTTTTCAAAGAGAGGCGGATTATCTTCGTTATTGGCGAAAGCATGGGGCCCGCTTCACGAGGTAAAGCTTCCCGCGCCCTCATTTAGGAGAAACGCGGCCGCCCTCCGCTAGTAGAACGCGGAATTTTCCCGGCCGGGTTAAAACGAAAAGGGATGGCTTTTTTATGTCCGGACGCGGCTTATTATAGGCGGCGGCCGCGTCGTTTTCAAGAAATTATCCAAAACAGCGGTCCGGGATCCCCTATAAAAGACCGGGACGCCGGATGAAAAACGGAGAAGGCGTTTTTTACGGGCCGGGCGCTATGGCGCTGTTGATCGGTTAAGTTAAATATCTTAATTTATTTATATTCTCATCTTTTAAAATTAATATAAAGAAAAATTATCTATATTAATCATTTTTTAAATCGCTTGTGTTAAAAGCGCCCAAGCGCGTCCGAAAACTGAAAGCCGCGGACCTGGGTTTTTTTACCGCGAAACAGGCTGGACGCGGGCGGCGGCCCCCCTCCCGGACGATCACTGGAGGATGCGTCTCTGCCGCTGGTCCAGCGCCCGGGAGAGATCCTCCGCCCTCCCGAAGCTTAAAGCGATCAAGGCCCGACTCCAAAGCGATAGACGGCGGCCGAAGGAAAGACCCCGGGCCCTCCGCTCCAGGCTTCGTTTCAAAAAGACGGCGTCCTGGAGCGTCACGGGGACGATCTTTATAAGCGCCGTCACGGAAACCGCGCACAGGGCGGCGACCCGCGCCCCGGCCAAAGGCCTTAAAAGGAGAAGGCAGGCCCGGGCGAGCTCCAGGGGAGTCCAGACGAAAAAGAGGTGCAGCCCCAAAAAGACGAAGCAGCCGAGCCTGGCCGGATAAAAAGCCCCGTCCTCCTCCAAGATCCTTCCTAAAAGGAGGCGCAGGAGGATCCAGAATAGGAGGAAAAAGAGGGCGGCCCGAAAGAGCCTCCCCTCCTTTTCGGCCAAGCGGCTTAAAAGGAGACATGAAAGGAGGATGGGGGAAAAGAGGACGGGGGGAAGGGCGGGGAAAAGGAAGAGGAGAAGGGAGAAGACCCAGACAAGGACGACGGCCGCGGCCGCCGGAACTCTTCGTAAAAGGCGCCGCCAAAACCGAGCGAGGCGGAAAAGAGGGAGGCTAATCCCCCCCATCGTCCGCCCCGCTTTTCATTAAAGCCGTCTGGGCCTGATTGTAGGTGGACTTGAAGTTTCTAATCTGGTCCTCGGGAAGACCCCGTTTGATGCCCTCCTCCACCGCCCTTTCCGCGAGCCGGGCCGCCTCCTCCAGGTTCCTCCCCTCGATTATGAGGAGGAAGGCCAAATTGTTCAAAGCCGCCGGATCGCCCGACTCCCGCGAAAGCCTCCGGTAGGCCGCCTCGGCCTTTTTGTAGTCCCCTTGCTGGAAATAGGCGTTACCCAGCCCCAGAATGGCCATGGGCATGGGGTCCGCGGCCTGGTACTCCCTTATGGCCAGTTCCAGCTCCCCGTCCTTTTCGTAGGCCAGACCCAGCTCGAAGTGCTCCCGCTTGTCCAAAGGATCGTCTATGACCGTCACCCCCGGGATGACGGCGCAGCCCGAACTCACGAGGATCGTGAACAGGACCCAGAAGAAGGCCGGGATGATTTCCCCAAGGCTTAGGCGGAGCCGCCGCGCCCTCGGGGCGCGGCCTTCCGCGTAGGATGAATCGTCTAACATGGAATTATTTTTTTAGGGCTCTCCTCTTTTTTTCCCGCTTAGTCTTCTTTTTTCCCGCGGCTTTCAGGGGGACGCCCTGAAAGCCTCTCCGAAAGTTCTCCGTCCTCCGCCAGGGCCTCCGGCCGCCCTCAGCCCGGAGCTCGCCCGGCCTTTCCGCTCCCGGCGTCTAGCCGGCCTCCCCCTTCCCCTCCACCCGGATGGCGAAGTAGGCCATCTTCTTCCAGGAGCTTAAAAAGGAGGCCCAGGGGATGAGCTCCCCGGAGGTGGTTCCGGTGTTGGCGACGACCCCTTCCGGAGAGTAGCCCACGATCACCATGAAGTGGGCCTTCACCACGCCTAGGAAACCGTAGTCCACCTCCACGATTAAGGGAACCCCCCTTCCGATGTGCTCCGTCAGTTCTTCCGCGGACGCGGAGAAAAAAGAGGCGGAGGCGCCCCGTTCCCGGGCGTAGATCACCAAATCGGGCCCGAGGCTCCCCCCAGGGCCGCGGGCGGAGACCCCTCGCCGGGCCTCGTCCAGGGTGGTGGGATAGCCCGCGTGGCTTAAGACCGCGGCGACGCTGGCCGGACCGCAGAGGTAGCTGTCGTCGGGAAAAAAGGGCACCCCCTCAATGAGCCTGAAGTCTTCCGGCGGGACGAAGGAGGGGGCGCCGGAGGCGCCCCGCAGGCAGCCGGAAAGAAAAAGGAGGGAGACAAGGAGCCAAGGGATTGATGATTTTCCGTTAAAAAAAGTTCTCATTCAAGCCGGGGTGGAAAGCGGAGGGCCCGCGGGGCGAAAAGACGAGGGCGGAAGACCACGGATACGAAACTCCAAGGCCTTGGGGAAGTTAAACGCCGGGGCCGAAAGAAAAAAAAGACGCGGCGGAAAAAATACGGGAAGCCTTTCGTTTTCCGCCGTTTCCGCAGGGCGTTCGTCGGAGCCGTTTAAAAGAAGACGTTTAGCGGAGGCGCTTAAAAGAGGGTGTTGTTCCGGAGCCGCTGCTGGGCCCCGGGCCGCGCCTCGACGGTGAGCTTCTCCGGAATGAGGTTCCAAAAGGGCGAGGGCTCGCCGGAGAGGAAGCGGCCGTAAAGCCTCCTTTTTTTCGCCCGGGTGAGGTAGAGGGTCTCCCGGGCCCGGGTGACGGCCACGTAAAAGAGCCTGCGCTCCTCGGAGAGCCTCTCGTCGGCCCCTTCGGGGAAGGGATCCCAGCCCCGGGGCGGGGCGGGGATGATTCCATCCTCCAAACCGGTGACGAAGACCAGCCTGAACTCCAATCCCTTGGCCGCGTGCATGGTTAAAAGGGATATCTTTTCGGCCTTCAAATCCAGCCCATCCTGGGCGTCAATCCCGTCCTCGCCGGATATCTGGCAGGGGAGCCCATCCTCCACCAGGGTTTTCAAAATCTCCTCGCCTTGAATGCGCAAACGGTAGATGATGGCGATGTCGCCCAGGCCCGGGAGCTTGCGGCTCTCGTCCAGGTCCGTCCCCCCGCCGCCGCCCAAAAAGAGGGTGCCGAGATAGTCCTTGATGCGCTTAACCACGTAGTAGGCCTCGGCCGCCGGGGTGGCCAAGGCGGCCTTCACCACCCTTCGCCCCTCCTCCGCCGCCGCGGGGAAGCGCTCGTCATCCGCTTTCGCGCCCCTCAGCTTTTCGGCCGCCTTATGCAGAAGGATGGTGGAGCGGTAGTTGACGTTCAGCTTAAGGGTCTCCAAATCGGCGCGATCCTCTTTAAAGGCCGCCTGAAAGTCGGGAAGCGCCCCCCTGAAGCCGTAGATCCTCTGATCCGGATCGCCTATGACCGTCAAATCCGCCTCCCTGGACACGAGCGAGATGAAGCGCCTTTCCAGAGGCGAAAGATCCTGGCACTCGTCGGCCAGAACCGCCTGGAAGCGGCCCCCGGCCCGCGCCGCCAAGGGAAGGGCGGCCGCCACCAAATCGTCGAAATCCAGAAAGCCCGCCTCCTCCAAGGCGGCCTGGTAGGCCGCCATGACCGACCCGAGCTCCGGAAAGGCGGATTCCACGGGAAGGAGGAGGTTTTTGGCCCGGCTTAAAAGCCGTAAAAAGGCCTGGGGTCCAATGTCCCGGCCCTTAATCAGCTTTTTCGCGAGCTCCGAGGTGAAATCCTCCGGGGCCAGCCTCCGGCCCGGGGCCCCCTCCTCCAAGAGGACCCGGTGGGCGAGGGCGTGGACGGTGGAGACCCGGGCCGCCCCGGCCTCGGGGTTTTCCGCCAAAAGCCTTTGCTTTATGGTCTGGGCCGCCTTGCGGGTGAAGGTGGTTAAAAGGAGCGCCTCCGGAGGGAGGCCCCGAAAGAGGTATTCCAGGGCCCGGGCCACGAGGACCCGGGTCTTGCCGGAGCCGGGTCCGGCCACGACGCACAGCGAGCGGGCGCGGCTTAAAACCGCGGCCCGCTGGGAGGGGTTCAGCTCCTTTAGCCGCGGGGGGGAAGACGTTTTCCCGCCCGCTAAATCCGCGACTTCCCCCGGGGCTCCGTCCCCGGGGAAGCCGGCGGAGGCGGACGCGCCGGGGGGGATGGAAGGGGAGAGCCCGGAGGAGTCCCCTAAGGAGGGTTCCAAGGAGGAAAAGGAGGAAAAGGAGGAAAAGGAGGAAGATCCGGCCGCGTCCCCGTTTTCCGCCCCCGCGGGCGTCTCCGCCCCGTCCGCCGCCTCCCGCGGGCCTTCCACCATGGAGCCCGGGACCGGTATGGAAAGGGGCCCCCGGCGCCGCACGGCCTCCCGCACCGCCTCGAAGAGGACGCCGTGTCCCGAGTGCTCCTTAATATCCCACTTGCTTAAAACCTTCACCGTCCCGAAGACCCCGTCGTAGCCCCCGGAAAGCTCCACCTCGCCCGCGCGCATCCTCTCCACCGCGACCCTTAAAAGCCTCGATCCCTGCCTTTCGATCTCCTCCGGGGGGGCGTCCAAGAGGAGGTAGTACTCGCTTTTAAAGCGCTTCAAAAGATGCCTCAACCCCTCCCGCACGGCGCGGCTGGTGGGGCCCCTTTCCAGAACCTGGCCTAGGATTTCCGCCAAGGGGAGGATGTGCCAGTCCGGTAAAAGCTTATCCGGCGGGGCGATCTCCCGGTCGGCGAGCTCGATCACCCGGCTTAGCACGCCCACGGTCACGCTCTTTCCGCAGACCGGGCAGATCCCCTTCAGATCCCTGGTCTCCCGGGGGCTTAAAACCACCCCGCAGGCGGCGTGGCCGTCCAGGTGGTATTTGCCCTCCTCCGGGAAAAACTCCACCGTCCCGTGGAGGCCCACTCCCTCCTCCAAGGCCCGCCACAAGGCGTCGCGGGTCTTGGGGCAGTTGAAGACGGTGGCCTCCCGGCCGATTTTATCGGGGCTGTGGGCGTCCGAGGAGGATATGAGAAAGTAGCCGTCCAAAGCGGAGACGAGGCGGTTCATCTCGGGATCGCTCGAGAGCCCGGTCTCCAGCGAGCGCACGTGTCCGGAGAGGTCCAGAAAGCAGTCCTCCAGCCGGTCGAAGCCGCTTTTGGAGCCGAAAAGGGAAAACCAGGGCGTCCAGACGTGGGCCGGCACCACGAGCATCCTGGGATCCGCGGTGAGGGCGATTTCCGTCACGTCCCGGGCGGACATCCCTAAAATGGGCCGCCCGTCGGAGGAGACGTTTCCCCGGGCGGCGAGGGCGCGGGAAAAGCGCCCCGCGGCCTCCAGGTCCGGGGCGATGAAGACCAAATGGACCTTCCGGGTGGCGTCCTTCTGCCGATAGACGCAGCTCACCTCGCCCGTGGGCGCGAAAAGCGGCCCCTCCGCCTCGCCTTTGAGGGAGTAGAACCCCGAATCCTTTAAGACGAGGGCCTCCCCCAGCTCTTGGAGCCACCCCGGATGCGTCATGTCGCCGGTGCCGATTAGGTCGATTCCCTTGGCCAGGGCGGCGTTTCGCAGCGTAATGGGCGTTATGTCCCTGGCGGTCGCCATGGAGTGGCGGGAGTGGAGGTGCAGATCGGCGTAGAAGACGTCCCTTCCGCCGGCGGATGGCTTACTCATTTCTCACGCTCGTCGTCCACGACCGAGGCCAGGATGGTGGCCTCCGGCAGAAGCCAGGCCCCGGGGCGCATGCCGCCCACCTGGGCGGCGAAGGAGAGGATGTCGGAGGCCTTGCCCGAGGGGGCGTCCGCGGGCGACGCCACCCCCTCCCGAAATCCGCTCACGACCGCCGCCCCCTCGCCCTCCCGCAGTTCGGAGTCGTCTTTGATCTCCCGCCATTGATAAAAGACGCAAAAGCCCATCTTCACCTTGGCCAGATCCCCCGCCGCCGGCGGGGTTCCGTAGTCGGGGCTGTCCAAAAGCGAGGCCGCGAGGGCGCTTATCTGGGCCGCGAGCGGCCCGGGCCGGGCCAGCTCGAAGGAGCGGGCGATGAGTTTCCCGTCCAAATACATGGACACCGCCACCGGTTGCGGGGTCGTGAGCCGGGCCGACACCCGGGGCTCCCGTGGCGGCCTCTTCTCCAAAACGGCCAAAATCGGCTCCCGGGCGATGTCCAGAAGCTGCCTCTTTTCCAAGCCCGAGAGCCGGGACGGGGCGCCCTGGGCGAAAAGACCCAAGCCCCCGAGGGTGGGCGCCTCGCCGGCGGCGAAAAAAAGAAAAAGGAGGACCCAAAAGAGGACCAGAGCCCTCCCGGGCGCGGCCCGGAGGCGTTCCGCCTCCGGCCGCGGGGTTTCAGAGCGAAGCGTGGCGAGGTCTTTTGAAGCTTTCAAAGTTTCCTCCGGTGATGGGGAAAAGGAGGCCCAAGACGCTGAAAGGCGGAAGGCCGGGAGGACCCGGGAAGTCCCGGCGGAAAGAGGGGAAAAGGGAGGACGCCCGCTTCCCCCATTAAAGGCGGGTTCAGACGCTTATAAGCCGGCCCGAAGTGAGCTCCATGCAGGTGAGGGCCCCCCCGAAGACGGCCCCGGTGTCCAGACCCGCCCTTCCCGGGGCCAGGAAGGGCTCCCGAAAGGGGGTGTGCCCGAAGACCACGGTCTTCCCGAAGTCGTAGGGGCTGTTCAGGAAATCGGTCCTTATCCAGAGGCAGTCCGCCTCGCTTTGACGCGCGAGGCTCACGCCCGGACGCAGTCCGGCGTGCACGAAGATGAAGTCCTCGGTCTCATGGTAGAGCTCGAGGTCCAAAAGAAACTTGAAATGCTCCGGCGGAAAGGGGCCGTTGCGGTCGTAGCTGCGCATGGTGTGGGAGACGCCGTTGTCCCGCAAGGAGAGGGGCTCCACGCCCGTGATGAAGTTTATGAACATCTGCTCGTGGTTGCCCTTGAGGGTGGTGACCAGGTCCGGGTGGGCGTTTTTGACGCTTATCACCCTCTCCACCACCCCGAAGCTGTCGGGCCCCCGGTCGATGTAGTCCCCCAAAAAGATCAGCTCCTCTTGATCCTCGGGCCTCCAGTCGATCTTTTCCAGAAGCGATTCCAGTTTGGAGCTGCAGCCGTGGATGTCGCCCACGGCGAAGATGCGGCGGTCCGTCACTTTAATCCTTCAAAGTCTCCGGCCTCCGGCGAAAAGGGCGCCCCGCCGCCGAAAGGAGGGGAGGCCCGGGGAGGGGGCGGCTCGCGGCCCCTCCCCGGGAGAAAGCCCCGACCTCCCCGGCCGGACGGAAACCAAATAAACGGCGCTCCTTAATCAACGGCGTCCGGCCCCTGGAAGCCGGACGAAAAAGAGGGGGGATCCGCGCCTGAAATCCCCGCCCCGGCAATTTTAAACATTGTAACAAAAATAAGGCGCATTTATACAGTTTTTTGATCTTTTAGCCGCAAAATCCCCGCGCCGCCGGAAAAACTTCGGCGGAAGAGGGCGCGCTCCGCCCGCGGGGCGGAAAATCGGGGGAAAATCGCGCGGAAAACTTCCGGAATAGCGACGAAAGGGAAAGGGAAAGAGCGGCCGGAGCCCCGAAGACAAGCTTCCAAGCGCGGCCCGAAGCGTCGGAACGCTCCAAACGGAGGGCGGTAAATAAAAAGCGTTTACCGAAACTGAAGCGGCTGGTCACTTTCAGCCGTCCGGACGGCGTCCGGGCGGCGCCGGAAACAAAAAAAGCCCCGGAGGGCCCCCGCTCGCAGGCGGAAACGCCGTCCGGGGTCCGTTGACGCTCGTTTCGGCGGGGCCGAAGCCCCCACGAAGGAAACCCGGTCCCGCGGCCCCTTAGGGAATCGTGGGGTCGTTGGCCGTGACCCGGGTACTCCCCACCACGATATTGGTGATGGCCGCCGTGTCGAAGACGTAGGTGGTGCTGCCAACGGCCTCGTGGTTGGCGCTGAAGCTGTAGGTGGGGGGATCCGTCGTCTCCACCAGGGTTATGGCCCCGTAGAGCACGTCGGGGTCGATTCTAAGTCCGCTTATCTCCACCAGGGCCCCGTAGTTGGTGGTGTACTCGCTGTTTTCGATGAAAAACGCCTCCTGGGCCACGGCCACGTTGTGGCAGGCGGACTGGGCCGTGGAGTCGTGGGCCTTGCGGCGGTAGTTGGCGTACTGGGGAATGGCGATCGCGGCGAGGATTCCGATGATGGCCACTACAATCAGGAGCTCGATGAGGGTGAAACCGTTACGGTTCGCTGAGGTCTTGAAAAAGATCTTCATGGAAAGGCTCCCGTGAAAAACTTAGGCTTTCCCAAGGACTCAAGGGGTCCCGGAAAGCGCTCTTGAAGATAAGAATATGCAATAATCAGGCCAAACGCGGGAAAGAAGGAAAAAAACACGAAGCGGCGGGAGACGACCCTTCAAAAAGTGAAAAAAAACGCCTCCCGCGCCCTCTTTTTTATAGTCCCGAAGTCGGCTTGTTTCAAGAAGTAAAAAGCCTCTATTCATGTTAAAATAATTTGGCGTATAAAAAGGATTGTATCTATATATGAAATAATTATCGCATGATATAATAAATTAGTAATAATTTAATAACGAGGCCGCGCCGGAAATAAATATAGAAAACCCCACCGGAACCCGATTGGCTCCTTTGACCAAACGACGAAAAAAACCCGCGCTTTCAAGGGATTGGACTGGCGACGAATTCGCCTTTTTAAGCCGCGATAACACGATTGCGCGATAACACGATTGATTGATTCGAGCCTTTCAGCTTTAAGCTTAATTCATCAAAAACTCTAAAGAGAAACTCGAAAATAAACATCACCTCATGACAACGGAAAAGATAAAACAATTCAACACCGCCGGCCCTTGCGATCCCGACTACCATTACATGATCCCCGCCGTCTCGAGGCTCCCCGATGTCGAAAAACTAATAGACAGAAGGGAATATTTCGTCCTCCACTCCCCGCGCCAGACAGGGAAGACGACGTTTATGATGGCGAAAGCGGATCGTTTAAACATGGAAGGATCTTATTACGCCATGTACCGTTCCCTGGAAGAACTCCGGGGGATTGTCGATGAAGCCGCGGCCATGAAGAAGATTATCGACAATCTACGCGAGGCGGTGGATATTTCCAACTCGCTACCTCTCAAAAGCGCCCTCGGAGATAATTTTAACGAAGAATTAAACAGACGCTCCGGCTTCGCGAGCCACCCGCTTAAAATATGGCTGCGGGTCCTATGCGATAAGCTTGAAAAAGATCTGGTTCTTTTTTTCGATGAGATCGACGCCCTCGAGGGAGATACGCTGTCGCCAATTCTTTCGCAACTGAGAGACGGATACGAAAAAAGGTCCAAGTCGCGCTTCCCCCGCTCCATCGCCCTCATAGGCATGCGAAACATACGATACTTTGAAATCAAAAAAAGAGACGAATCAAAATCCCAGGGTTCGTCCAATTCATTCGACATTATCACAGAATTTCTGACGCTACCCGATTTCACCCCAATCGAAGTGGCTTCCATTTACACCCGGCATACCCAAGCGTCCGGTCAGGTCTTTGAGAAAAAAGCGATTCAAAGGGCCTGGGACTGGACCGAAGGCCAGCCCTGGCTAATAAACGCCCTGGCTCGTCAAGCGGTGGAAAAAATAGCCAAAAAACGATTACGGGGTTGTCATCACCTCCGACATCATGGATCAGGCCGCTTGCAACCTAATAAGAAGAAGGGACACCCATATAGCTCACCTTCTAGCGCGTCTATCCGATCCCGTCGTTAAACGCGCTTTATAACCCACAGTCTCCATGACATCCGCTTCCGCATCCGTTTATAAAAAAAATGAAGTTACCGGCGAATCTTTTAACAACTCTCTCCGGTATTGTATCGATCTAGGGTTGCTTAAACTGGATGATAACCTTCGTTCGGCTAATAGAATAAACGCGATCTCCATAATGAGGCAGCTAAATGAAAACATTCCCGCGCGTTTTTCAAACGACCTATCCGGCGCTTGGATGGAAAAAAATAAAATTTATATGAACGAACTGTTGAAAGAATTTCAAAAATGATGGCCCGTTAACGCTCAAAAATATGAAAAAAAGGGCGAATATAAAGAATCATTTCGACAGGTTTTACTTTCAGCGTTCCTTCAGAGAGTCGTTAACGGTCGCGCCGCCATCATTTTGGAATACGCTCTCGGAAGAGGTTGCTTCGACATTGTAGTTGAATACAAATCCAACAAATAAGTGATAGAGCTGAAACTTCAGGATAACGAGATAAGCCGAGCCAGCGGTGTAACCCAGCTTCCAGGCTATATGGACGCCAGTTCAGTTTCGGAAGGGTGGTTGATAATTTTTGACGGAAAATCCGACAAGAGCTGGGAAGAAAAAATTTCATGGGAAACCGTCACCGTCGAAAACGGGAAAACTGATCATATTCTCGGCTGTTGACACGCGCCGATAAACACCATGCGTCAAGAAAATAACAATTCATTTTATCGCATGGAACTGGGAAAGGTCATCTGTTGCAGCCGCAACCATCATATTTTTAATAGTAACTATCATGAAATACGGGAAAGTCCGAAAAGCCGTAAATTAAAATTTTTTCTATGAAAATCCATCCTCGAGTTGTCATGCGGGCCGAGCGAATATACTCGCCTACTCATGAGCGTTTTTTTGGGGTGAGATAAAAAAATTTTTAACGGCACCCCGGCGGATAAAAAGTTGAACGGTAAAACGAAGATGTTCCATTGAATTCATGGCTTTTTTCCAAAATTTAACCGCCGGGGTGATAATTTCGGAGACTTTTGGCTCAAGTAAAAATAGAATTTACCGTACAAGCCGAATAGAGATAAATCGCAGCCATGAAAATAGGGATTTAAGGGTCCATCCTATTCACTTCTTTTCCCGGCTAGAAATTGATCAACGAAACGTGGTGCTCATGCGAAAACCCCCGCCGCTTTAGGATTATAAAATATTATACTTAGTAGATATAAAATATTATTTTTTAACTCATATTTTTTATATTATTTCTAATAAATTTTCATAACCAAACTTTTCGCGCTCGCGTCAAACATCTTTTTGAAAAAACTCTTGCCAGTGGAGAAAAACCCTGCTACTCTGCGTTTCAACCTTCACGGGTAACAGAGCCCACGTGTAACAGAGCCTTAGCCGTTCGGCGGCCAATCCTCAGAAGAGGTGGACAAATAAATTCGCCGCCGCTCTTTTAAATCTCATATAGAGATCTAGAGGCTTCCGCGGCGGGCGGGCGCCGGCTCTTTTCATTTCCTTCCCGCTTTCCGGATTTAGATATTTCCCTTCCTTAACGGGCGCTCACGCCCTGGAACCTGCTTGAAGCCGGTTCCTTCCCCGTCAACACATACGTATCGGTATACGAAGACCGTCGCTTTGGGATTCATCCCGGGCGGCGGTTTTTTTTTGCCCGCCAGCGCCCGTTTCCCCGCTATCGGGCGGAAGAGAATAAGCAATCGAGAGCCAATCCAGTCCATCTCCAAAGCCGCGCTTAGGCCAACTTATGTTAACGCGGCGAATACAGGGGAGTTGAAACCGGAAAATATTCATCAGGAGAATTAACATGCGTATAACAGCCATCCTCCTCTCACTCCTATTTATATGCGGCGCCACGGCGCTCTCGGCGCAGACGCCTCGAAATGATTCGGCCTACATGCTGGAGGCGGTGGAGGTCACCGCGACTAAAATAGACCTGGACAAACGCCTGATACCCTTCAGCGTATATTCGATTTCAAACGAACAGTTCAAGACGAAACCTGTGGGTTACTTCTCCTTGGTCGGGGAGATGGTCCAGGACATGCCGGGCGTCCACGTGGGGGAGTTTTTTCCCTGGGGCATGTCCTGGATCCAACTGCGGGGGACCGGAAACGGAGTTAACAGAACGGTGCACCTGGTGGACGGTCTTCCCGCTTACGTGTACCAGGGATCCACCATGAACTCTCACGACATCGGACAGGTGGACGTGCTTTTGGGGCCCTCTTCCGCCCTCTACGGCAACAACGCCTCCGGAGGCGTCGTGAACATGCTCACCCGCCGCGGAACCGCGGACATGGGATTCAACTTCGAGATGGCCTACGGCAGCCGCAACACCTTCCGTCCGCACGTGCACTTCGGGGACGCGGTGGAGCTTTCCAACGGAACCTTCCGCTACTACGTGTCCTACTCGGGAGATTTCTCCAACGGCTACATCATGCAGCCATTCGAGGAAATGATGAGGACCTACCTTTCCTCTGGCTCGACCAATATTTTCAATCAACAGGTGGGAAACTCCGGAATCGAAGATAACAACTACCGCTTCAACTACTTCGCCACCCGTTTCGACTGGGAAAACGATGAAGATTCTTCGCTTTCGCTTTCAATCAACTACACCCAGCGCTATCTGCACGGAGGTCAGCCCAATCTGACTTTAGTCGACGACTCTCAACAGCTGATAACGTCGGTGAGGGGGCAGACCAGAATCGGGGACTGGGGCAAACTGAAACTAGCGATCGGCTATCAGAGTTTCGAGACATACTGCGATGAGACCACGGGATTCACTTTGGGCGCCGGCGGAACAGTGAATTTCAGCTCCACTCCCACCAACAGGGAAATCTGCGTCGGCACCGGAAACCGGAAGCATCTTCCCATCGATTTGCAGCTGGACATCAAGCCTACGGAAAACGACACCGTAACCGTTGGCTTTTTCTACAGCCGCGGCTGGGTAAACCCAACCCACAACACAGGCATCAATCCCAACAATAGCAATTACGGACGGCTTTTAGCCAAACTCACTTTTAACGAGACTCAGTACAGCTTCTACCTGCAAAACGCCCTGACGCTTCTAGATAAAAAACTAAGTTTCCTGGTGGGGCTGCGCTACGACAAATGGATTTACGATAACATTTCCATCTATTTCAACCCTCAACAGCCCCCAACGAAACCGAGCGCGGCGAGTTTCCAAAATGTCGCCTTCCGCTCGGGACTTAAGTACTGGATAAATGAAAACGTGGGACTCCACGCCGCTTTCGGAACCGCCTATTATCAGAATCCGCAAAATCTCTTCACTTACGGAAGGACAAGCAACTCCGCCTACAGATTCGAAAACAGGGGTCTCAAACCCGAAAGAACATGGATGGGGGAGTTAGGGGTCGATTTTATCAAACCCGAATGGGGAACCGAGGCCTATCTAACCTTCTATTACGGAGAAATAAGGGACGTGCAGACTCCCACCAACCTCTACGCCACCGGCGGAACCACCTATTCCATAGTTAGAAACGTGGGTTTGGTTCAAATCCGCGGAGTGGAATTCAGCATAGGACAGTATATCGTCCCGGACGTCTTGAAACTAACCGCCAGCGTCACTTTAAACCACTCCCGCATCAAGGAGGACAACAACCCGCAAAACATCGGAAACCATCTCTCCCACTCCCCCGACTACGTGAGTTCCATAAATCTTCTTTTCACCAAGCCCGATCTCTTTAATTTCAGCGTGAGCTACCGCCATACGGACGATCGTTACTACAACAACGCCAATGACGAATATGTTCACTACCACATGAGGAACGTGGACGTTTTCGACGCCAAGATCTGGCGCGACTGGCAGATTACCGACAAGCTTTCCATGCGCACCCAGATAACTGGAACCAACCTAACCGATCTAAGTTACGAGGCCCTCTACACCTATATGGCGCCGGGAAGGTATATCGAGGGCTCGGTCTCTTTCACCTATCAGTATTAATCCTCGTTTCCTCTTTCAGTCGCGGCTCGCCCGGAAACGCCTGTCGGCGTTTCCGGGCGTTTTCTCCAAAAGGACGTATTGGGGAAACCGAATTTCGGATGGTTTGAAAGTAGCGATAATGCTGGTTTTTCAATTTTCACGCTCTTCTAGGATTAAGATGATATTTTTTACGCGCATCCTCCTTATAAGCGCTTCATTAAGGCTTCTTCTTCTTTTGGCGTTCTCTTTTTCAGGGGGGGAGCTTTACGCGAGGACGATAACCGACATGCGGGGAATCAAAGTTGATATACCGGATCTTGTCACCAGGGTCGCGACCGTGGACGACGGCTTCGTGGAGGGTGTCATGACGCATTTGGGGGTTATCGACAAGACCGCGGCCATCGGATCGTGGAGCATGAAAAGGGACTACCGTTACGACTATGAAAGCGTGACCGGAGAAAAATTCCGCTACGAGGGCCTCAACACCATGAAGTTCCTCCACCCCTGGCTGGATTACCTTCCCTGCTTCAACTCCCCTCAGGGGGACGTTCTTAATTTCGAGACCCTGGCCAAGGCGAACCCCGAGCTCGTAATCATCAGGGTCGGCGACTGCACCGTGGGGGCGACGGAGAAGGAGAAAATCCAGGGGATTCTGGAGATTCTTGAATCGCTGGGAATACCCGCGGTGGTCCTGTACGCACCCGGGTATTACCGGACGGCTGAGCTCTCCACTATCAAAGAGGAAATGAGGGTCCTAGGGGACGTGTTCGGACAAAGAGAAAAGGCCCTGGCGCTCTACGACTATTTACACGCCGCGGAACTCCTGGCGAGGGAAAGAACCCGGGGCGTCCCGGAAGAGTCCAAAGCCTCGGTTCTCTACCTGGGTCTGAATCCGGATCTAAGGAAGGCGGGATCTTTAGCCGGAGTCTTCGGCCTCAACACCCCGGAATCCTACGTCGTGGAGGACATAGTTAACGCCCGAACCGCCTTCCGGGGGGTCGGCCGGGGGGTTCCCCTGAATCTGGAAAAGCTCTACGCGCTAGACCCGGACGTCATCATTCTCCCCACCTACAACGGCTACCACCCCCCGCGGGAACTCTACGAGGCCCCCTACTTTCAAAGTCTGGGGGAATTGAAGGCGGTGCGGAACAAAAGGGTCTACTCGCTTCCCTGGACCCCCATGAACTGCGCCCGGAGGCTGGAGTACCCCATAGACATCCTGATCACCGCCAAGGCCGCCTATCCGGATCTATTCGACGATTTAAAGCTCAAAGATCACGTCCTCGAGCTCTACGGCCATCTCTACGGCGCGGGCCCCAAGACGGCCAGGGGTCTAAAAAGCACCCAGCTCTTGGACTGGCTGGACGAATATGACTTTTAGACGGAAAATAACAACCCTCGCGGTCCTTTCGCTACTCCTTTTCGCCTTCTGGGCCGTCTCGCTCCGGCTGGGCGACTACGGCATAAGCTTCGGGGAGCTTTGGACGCTTTTAGCCGAAAAGCTGGGGCTCGGCCCCGGGGACTCCTCTTTGAAGGTGCACGGAATCATCCTCTTTCAGGCGAGGCTCCCGCGGGCCCTTTTGGCTCTTTCCGCGGGACTATCGCTGTCCGTCGCCGGGGCACTGTATCAGGCCTGCTTCCGCAACCCCCTGGTGGAGCCCTACATTCTGGGCGTATCCTCCGGAGCCGCGGCGGGAGCCGCGCTCTCCATAGTCTTCCCCCACGTTTTTCCCCAGGGGCAGCTCAGCAGCTTCGTCTTCGCCCTTCTTTCGGTGTACGTGACCTACACCCTGGCCACGATGCGGGGGGAGACCCCGGCGGTGGCGCTGGTCTTGTCCGGCATAATCATAGCTTCGGTCTTTTCCGCCTTCGTGGGCGTCATGAAGTATCTGGCCATGGACACCCAACTGCGGGAAATCACCTTCTGGATGATGGGCGGGCTCTACTACGCCTCCTTTTTCGACGTGGCTTTGAATCTCGGGGCGGGGTTGCCGGTTTTACTCCTCATGAGCCTTCAGGGCTGGAAACTCAACATCCTCACCCTCGGCGACAACGAGGCCAGGAGCCTGGGAATCGATCCCAAACGCTTCCGCCTGGCGGCGGTGGCGGCGGCGACCCTGCTCGCGGCCTTCTGCGTCTCCAGCTGCGGAATCATCGCCTGGGTGGGGCTCATGGTGCCCCACGCGGCGAGGCTCTTCTTCGGGCCGGATCATCGGGCCCTCATCCCGGGGGCGGCGCTTCTTGGCGGATTCTACCTCCTGGTCTGCGACACCATGGCCAGAACCCTCACCGCGGCGGAGATACCCTTGGGCATAGTGACCTCGGTCACCGGCGCCCCCTACCTGATTTGGCTTTTGCGTTCCCGTGGGAGGATTATTTATGGCGGATGACCTTAGCGCCGCGGCCTCCGGCGCCGGGGGCTTTCTCCTGGAAGCCAGGGACGTGGAATTCTCTTACGGAGCGAAAAAAGTCTTAAAAGGCGTTTCCCTGGGCGTGCCGCCGGGAAAGCTCATGGGACTCCTGGGACCCAACGGCAGCGGCAAGACCACCCTTTTCAAGTGTTGTCTGGCCTTCCAGAGGCCGGAAAAAGGCGACGTCCTTTTAAACGGAAGATCCGTCAGGTCCTTAAGCCCGAAGGAGCTGGCCGTTAAAATCGCCTACGTCCCCCAGGAGCACCGCCCGGCCTTTCCCTACACGGTGAGGGAGATGGTGGCCATGGGGCGCACCCCCCATATGGGGATGAGGCCGACGCTCACCCGGAGGGACGGAGAGATTGTCGACCGCTCCTTGGAGCTCGCGGGCATAAGCTCCCTCGCGGACGAGAACTACAACCACCTCTCCGGCGGCCAAAGGCAGCTCACCCTGGTGGCGCGGGCCCTGGCCCAGGAGACCTCCCTGGTCTTCCTAGACGAGCCAACCTCCTCTTTGGATTTCCGCAATCAGATGAGGGTCTGGGGGGCGGTTAGGGAGCTGGTGAAAAAGGGCAGCGGAGCCGTCATCTGCTGCCACGACCCCAACCATATACTATGGTTCTGCGACGAGGCGGCCGTCCTCAAGGACGGCCGCCTCCTGGCCAAGGGACCGTCCCGGCAGGTCGTAACCACCGAAATCCTAGACGAGCTCTACGGAGGGGAGGCCAGAAAATTCGAGCACGGGGATAAGATCTTCATCTATCCCCGCTCGGCGGAGGATAAAGACTAGCTTTTCCGCCTCCCTCTTTCATCCTCTTCAATCCTCTTTAATCATCTTTAATCATACTTGACGTCGGGAAAGGAGACACCCTCACGGATGCCCCTCTCACCGATCCCAGCGGCGGCTATTGTTCGACCCTTTATAGGTACCATGAGTAGATCCGACTTCTCCATGCCATGCGAGCATGGTGTTCGCATCCAGCTTACCCTTGCCTTCCCGGGGCATTTCATAACCACGGGAAATATGTAGATCTCACAGTTCACCTTGATAACGGTTGAAAAATATGCTATGGTCTCTGACACCGTGGGATTCTTGGTCGGCTCGCTAAAACGCCTTCCCGAATGTCGCCTTCCGTTGAAACGAAAACATGGGCATCCCAGATTAAGGTCTTTCGGTGCTCAATGGCTGGCCTGCCACACCCTCTATGTACGCTTCGCCTCCGTCCTCACGGGCGGCTACGCGATACTCGAGGTTGACCGACTAGATAAACCTAAATTATGGCAGTTCTTCCCCTCATACTTTATCTGGGTTTATCCAGTCGCAACCACTTGACTCATGCCAAAGGACTCTCCGAAACCGCTTGATGGGCGGAAAAAGAAACCATACAACTTACTGACTGAGAGCATAAATGCTAGGTTGGGACGAGATACAGTCTAACGCCATCTCTTTTTCAAAGCGCTGGAAGGCGTTCAAGGGCATAGAGAAACAACACGACCAACAGTTCGTCACGGAACTTATGGCCTGTTTCGGTGTTGACGCGGGGAAGGTCGGCGTGTTTCAGGAGAAAGCCGGGACGAAGTGGGTTGACTACCTGTGGCCGGGCATGCTTGGCGTGGAGATGAAATCGCCGGGTGAAAGCCTTGCCGCCGCAAAGATCCAGCTGTTTAACTATCTGTCGAAACTCCAAGCGGACCTGGTACCGCGATACCTGATTGTCAGCGACTTTATTAACATACATCTCTATCGGCTGGCAACGAACGACACACATGCGTTCAAGACCGCCGACCTACGTAAGCACATCAAGCGGTTCGCCGACATTGCGGGCTACACCACCGAGCGTGTTCACAACGACCAAGTTGAGGTCAACGTCAAGGCCTCCGAAAAGATGGCGAAACTCCACGATGCATTGAAATTGCACGGCTACGAGGGTCACGATTTGGAAGTATACCTTGCACGCCTGCTGTTCTGCTTGTTTGCGGACGATACCGGTATTTTCCCGAAAGACAATTTTGTCAATTACATCGAGCAATCGAAGCCTGATGGTTCAGACCTCTCGGAGCGCATTGCCAAGCTTTTTGAAGTCATGAACATGCCTGAGGACGTTCGCGCCAACCGAACGCTTCTCTCCGATGAGCTTAAGCATTTTCGATACATCAACGGCGGCTTGTTTGCCAACCTCTTGCCGTCATCGGATTTTGACGCGAAAATGCGGCAGACGCTTTTGGACTGCGCCAATTTCGACTGGAACAAAATCAGCCCCGCCATATTCGGCGCGATGTTTCAGGGAGTAATGAACCCACAGCAGCGACGCGAATTGGGAGCGCATTACACGAGCGAGGAAAACATCCTGAAGCTAATAAATCCGCTGTTTTTGGACGGATTGTGGCGCGAGTTTGATCGTGTGAAAACCGACCATACCGCACTTGAACGCTTCCACGATAAAATCAGCAGACTGAAATTTCTCGACCCCGCCTGCGGGTGCGGGAACTTCCTCATCATCACATACCGCGAGCTGAGGCTTTTGGAACTGGAAATCCTCAAGATGCAACATTCCAGCCGCCAAATGATATTAGATTTTTCCATTCTCTTGAAAGTGAACGTTGACCAATTCTACGGAATAGAGTACGAGGATTTCCCGTGCCAAATCGCGCAGGTGGGGATGTGGCTTATGGATCACCAGATAAACCTCCGCGCCTCGGAACAATTTGGGATGTACTACGTCCGTCTACCCTTGACGCAGAGCGCCACGATTGTAAACGGCAACGCCCTCCGACTTGACTGGGAGAGTGTAGTGCCGAAAGAGGAATTAAGCTATATTCTTAGCAATCCGCCGTTCGTTGGCTATTCCATACAGAGCGAATCTCAAAAGTCCGATGTTCTTTCCATATATGTTGATGCAATGGGCAAGCCGTTCAAGATGGCGGGAAAGGTTGACTACGTGTCGGCGTGGTACTACAAAGCAGCAAAATTCCTTATAGGGACAAGCATCCGCGCCGCTTTCGTCTCCACCAACAGTATTACGCAAGGAGAGCAAGTCGCCACCGTTTGGAAACCGCTGTATGATATGTTCGGTATACACATAGACTTTGGGTATCGCACGTTCAAATGGGGCAATGAAGCCAAAGGCAAGGCGGCTGTGCATTGCGTTATCATAGGCTTCAGTGCAAGGCACGATGGTGAATGCGTTATTTATGACGGGACGGACCGCATTGTCGCCAGCAATATCAACCCATATCTGGTTGACGCTCCCAATGTGTTTATCGAAGCTCGCACATCGCCCTTGTGTGATGCGCCCTCTATGGTTTACGGTAACAAGCCGACAGACGGCGGGCATTTGTTCATAGAGGCCGATGAATACGCAAATATTGTCGCCAAAGAACCCGCAGCGAAGAAATTTATAAAGAAGATTTATGGAGCCACAGAGTACATTAACAACATCGACCGCTACTGCCTATGGCTTGTTGAAGCTGAACCGTCAGACTTAAAGAAAATGCCGCTTGTTATGGCGCGGGTTGAAAAGGTGAAGCAGTTTCGTCTTGCTAGTCCTAAAAAGGCGACGCGCGAGTGCGCAGCAACGCCAACGCTTTTTCAAGAGATACGCCAACCCCTAAGCGACTATATCATTATCCCTCGCCATTCCTCGGAAAAACGGCGATATATACCGTTTGGGTTTGTATCGGCTGATGTCATAGTGAACGATGCCGTTCAAATAATCCCTAATGCCACACTGTACCATTTCGGGATTTTAACATCTAGTGTTCATATGGCGTGGGTAAGAGCGGTCTGCGGGCGCATAAAAAGCGATTACCGTTACTCAAAGGACGTTGTATATAACAACTTCCCATGGCCTGACGCTACGGAGAGGCATAAAGCGGAAATTGAAACAACGGCGCAGGGAATACTTGATGCGAGGATGAAACACGCCACAAGTTCATTGGGAGATATGTATGACCCCAGCATTATGCCTCAAGATTTGCTAAAAGCGCACCACGACAACGACCGAGCCATAATTAAACTGTACGGGTTCACTGCGCGGAACATGCCGAGCGAGGCGGCTTGCGTAGCGAAACTGATGGAGTTATATAAGAAGCTGACGGAGAGGAAATAGTAATGACATAGTTCAATGCTTCGTAGTTAAAAAGTAAGATGCGGCAACAGGTTAATAAAATCAACCAAGCCGTCTAAACATTGAAACAGCTAATTCGATTATCGGAACAAGTCAGATAGCCCTCAGATCCTCCACTTTTACAGGCTTCGCGGGCACTGGAGGTTAAGATACATGAAATTGAGGTATCATAACCGCCAAGCCCACCTATCCGGATCTATTCGGCGACCTGAGGCTCAAAGATTACGTCCTCGAGTTCTACGGCTTCCTCTACAAAGCGGACCCCAAGACGTCCAGGGGTCCTAAAAGCACCCAGTTTTTGACTGGCGGGACAAATATGACTTTGAAACGCCAAATCATAACGCTCGCATTCCTTTCCCTGATCCCTAATCCTATTCGTCTTCTGGGCCGTCTCGCTCCAACTGGTTGACTACGGCACAAACTTCGGGGAGCTGTGGACGCTTTTGGCCGGAAAGATGGCTCTCGGCCCCGATGACCCCTCATTAAAGGTTCACGGCCTCATCCTCTTCCAAGTGAGGCTCCCAAGGTCCTCCTGGCTCTTTCCGAAGGACTCTCCCTCCCCATCGCCGGCTCTCTGTATAAAGTCTGCTTCCGCAATCCCCTGGTGGAATCCTACATCATGGGCGTATCCTCCAGAGCCGCGCTCTCCATAGTCTTTCCCCACCTGTTTCCCCAGGGGCAGCTGAACAGCTTCGTGTTCGCCCTTCTTTCGGTATACTTGACCTACATTCTGGCCACGGTGCAGGGGGAGACCCAACGGTGGCGCTGGTCTTATCCGGCATAATCAAAGCCTCGGTCTTTTCCGCCTTCGCGGGCGCCATGAAGTATCTTGCCTTGTACACCCAGCTAAGGGAAATCACCTTATGGATGATGAGCTGGCTTTACCACGCCTCCTTATACTATGGTTCTGCGACGAGGCGGACATCCTCAAGGACGGCCGCCTTCTGGCCTAGGAACCGTCCCGGGAGGTCGTAACCACCGAAATCATGGATGAGCTCTACGGATGGGAGCCCAGACAATTCGAGCACAATAACAAGATCATCATCTAACTCCGCTCGGCGGTGGATAAAGACTAACTTTTCCGCCTCCATCTTCTTCCATCTTCTTCCATTTTCTTCCATCTTATTCTATTTTCTTCCATCTTCTTCCATTTTCTACCATCTTATTCCTTCTTCTTCCATTTTCTACTATCTTATTCTATCTTCTTCTATCTTATACCATCTTCTACCATCTTCTTCCATCTTCTACCATCTTCTACCATCTTCTACCATCTTCTACCATCTTCTTCTATCTTCTTCCATCTTCTACCATATTCTTCCATCTTCTTCCATCTTCTTCCATCTTCTTCTATCTTCTTCCATCTTCTTCCATCTTCTTCCATCTTCTTCCATCTTCTCCATCTTCTTCCATCTTCTCCATCTTCTTCCATCTTCTTCCATCTTCTCCATCTTCTTCCATCTTCTTCCATCTTCTTCCATCTTCTCCATCTTCTTCCACTGTCTTCCACCTTCCTCCATCTTTCACCATCATTAGCCATCTTTCTCTCTCTTTAATCCTCTTCACTCTGCTGGCCCATCTTTCCTCTTAATTCGCTTAAGAGGGTCGCAATCTCTAGCCGGAGGCGCGGCCGCTTTTTTCATCTTTCCTTTGTAATTTTTCTCTCCCGCTGCGTAAGACGACGCCATGGCGCCGGCGGCGAAGCCGGGCCTTGTTTCCTTTTCGGGAAAAAATTGGGCTCGATTTTGCTACACACGCTAGATAAAGCGCCCGGACGGGCCCTTTCTTGACACAAGGCGTTCGGGCTTTTAGAGTGGAGGGAGGCGATAAAAATCTACAGACTTAGAGACGACTTTATGGACGCGGAAATTCTGGCGAACAGAGACCTGGAAAGGCCCCGGGACACTCCTGGAAAACCGGTCATGCGACGGACGGTAAGCGAGGGGCCCGGGGAGAGTCCGACTTTCGGGTCGGCCCTGCTCCTGGGGCTCGCCATAATGGTCATCCTCGGCCTCATCTCCAAACACCTGGGTTCGCTCCCCTTCGTCTTCTCCGTGCTCCTGGTCATAGCGGCCGCCATCCCCATCTACGTCTCGCTTTCCTACTTCGACTCGGTCAAAGACGCCCTCATGTATCAGAATCTGGACAAGAAGGGCTTTATCTACCGATTTCTCCGCCGGCGCCTGCTTTCCAACGTCTTTTCGGCCGCGCTCTCCGTCTTTCTGGCCTGCGGCCTTCTTTTGAATCTAGCCACCTTGAAACGCGTGGAATGGCCTTTCGTCTATCTCGCCCTGCCCGTCCAACTCGTCGTCTTCTCGATTTTCCACCGCCTCACCAGAAAAGAGCTCTCGCCCTGGCACTTAAGCCCCTACTTCAGCTCCGCCGCGGCCTCCTGGTTTTCGCCTTTCCTCATGATCCTGATCTACACCTTCGGCATGAGCTACATATCGGGGGCGGCGCCCCACCTAAGCCCCTCCGAGGCCGTTTCCAGCCAGGCCGAACTTTTTCCGGCGGCCGCATCCGGGATTCTCCATTCCTTGAACCAATGGTACGCCCTGGTGGGGGGCGGCCGCGACTTCGCCCTGGGGCTCGCCCAGCCCTTAAGCTTCCCAGCCTGGTTTTTCCTGAACCTCCTTTTCACCGGCACCCTGTTTTTCAGCGTGAGCTCCCTTTTGCGCCTGGTCACCATCCCCGGAAACGATCTAAGGCGCGTCTCCGGCCGCACCGCCATGAAGGCCGAAAAAAGCTCATTTTTCCAGTTCTTCCTCGCCGCCGTCCTGCCCGTTCTTCTTATCGGCCTCCTCTTTTTCATCTCCTCTTTAAAGCTGGAGCTTGTCTTCTCCGGAGAGACCGGTCGGAAGATAGACCGCTTCATGGAAAGCTTCAACGTCTATCTGGTGATGATTGACGGGGAATATTACGACTCCGGGATCCTAAAGGCCTTGGCCGACGAGAACATAAGCATCGCGGAAACCGTGAACGGACTGAAAGCGGAGCTGAAAACCGAGGTGGACAAGGTCTTCGACGGCTACCAGGCCAACGTGGACTCCTACTTGGACTGGTACTACTCCCTACCGGCCGAGTACGGGCGCCTTCTGACCCTGGTTTTGGGGGAGATCGAGGAGTACATGGCCTACAACCTATCCTCGCGTCTATCGAGCGGCGTGGACGCCAGCGGCATCGCCAGGATCCTCGCCCGCCTGAACGGGCTATCCTCCTCGGTGAACCTGGATCTCCTCAAAGAACGCTACCGCTACACCGGACCCGTGAACGTCAAACCCGCCCTGGTTCTGGACTCTAAAAAATTCAACCCGGGTGAGACCGCGCCCATCTTCATCCCCTACCAGTTGCGCCGCGTCATCTCGGCCACCGCCGGACTAACCGCCGGTCTGGCCGCCGGAGTGCTGGTTAAAAGACTGGTGGAGAAAATAGTGAGCAAAATAATCTTCAAAATGGCCGCCAAGGCCTTGGCGAAAGGGGCCGCGACCCGGGGGGCCGCTTACGGCACGTCGGCGGCGGCGGGCTCCCTCACCGGCGCCGCCGTCGGCTCGGTGGTGCCAGGACTTGGGACCGGAGTGGGCGCGGCGATAGGGGGCCTCGTGGGCGTGGGAACGGCCTTTCTGGCGGATAAAATCATAATCGAGCTGGAAGAGACCATAAGCCGCGACGAGTTCAAAACCAACATCCTTAACTCCATCAAAGAGCAGCGCCGGCAGATTCACCAGCTGATAGACGCGTTTTAATTCACCGGCGCATAGGGAAGATGATTTCCGGGGCCCTTTGGTTTTTCCGGATCTAAGGAGTAGGTATCCCCTCCCGGGGACGTCGCTCTTCTCTCCCGGCCGCCTTTTAGCCGCGGGATTGGTAAATCAATCGGTTTTCACAAATTTTCGGAGCTTGTTCGTTTCGCTTTGTAAGGATCGGGGAAAAGGCGGAAGCCGAGGCCTAAAGGAGAGGCGAACACGGACGGAGCGTCCTGGAAAAACGGGGTAGGATTAGCGTAAATCCTTTCTTTCCCCAAAGCGACCGGAATTAATTCAACCGAGTTAAGGCTCTTATTTCTTATTACAATAATTCCGCTTTCATATTCCACGAAGACGACGCCCCTAAAAAAATCACCAGCCGTTCAAAACAATCGGAAATGTGAGGAATAAAGTGAAAACAGATAAAGACTACCGGGACAGATTCCTGGTGGCCTCAGTAGACGGTGTGAAATGCGGCGTAATCGACATGGAAGATAAATGGGTCGTCGAGCCTAAATTCGTTATAATTACGGAACGCGAAATTAGGTTACTCCGCATCGAAAGACGGTAAAATAATTCGGCGTCATCGGCGAAAACGGAAAATGGATGGTGGCTCCAAAATTTAACAACGACCTGATTTTCAGAGACGGCGTAGCCTTCCTAAGAATAGAGATAATTACGGAATCATAGACCAAACAGGCGCCTGGCTGGTGAAGCCTGATTTTAAAGAGATAAACGCCTGCTACTAAAACGAGCTTTTTCTGGTTAAAAAAAACGACAAAATAGGAATTATAAATATAAGTCGATCATATAATGCTGCCACCACGAACATCCTCACCGCCGCCTCCTTCCAATAAGGACGGAAAGGGCGCCTAGGCGGCTGAAAAACCTTCCAAACACCGCCAAGGGCGTCGGAGAGCTAAACGAAGGCTCAAGTCTCCAGATACTTCAAGAAGCGATCTGGCGCCCGACCTGGCCGCCCTACAACCTCAACCGAAAAAGAGGCGGCTCGGACTACAAAAGCGCCAGCCAGAACGGGAAATTGAAGGCGGGGCTTTTCAGGAAGTCTGGAGTCGGGGAGCGTGGAGCAAACTGAAGTTTCAGGGCTTCAAGGCGCGGCGCCGACGAAATAAGCCCTTCCCGGAACCGTTTCCAATGGAGGGAGGGTGGATCCGTCCCTTTTTTCAAGCCGCTTTTGAGGTTTTTTTTTGGAAAATGGCCAAAGACCCGCGTATTCTTAAGCAAGCAAGCGGGAATCCGCGCCTCGCGGCCTGTTTACAGGGGGCTATACTTCGGGGAAACGTCAGGATCGTGCTCAGGTCGGGGTCAGCCGCCACCCCCCTCCCGCATGGCGGCCGTCACACGATGTTCGCTACCCCCCCGTGAACGGATACCCAAAATATTGGATATAAACTCCCTCTGGACAAAAACTAAAGTCTCAGGTATTATTTTTTTGTCGTTTCAACACCCGCTCAGCGCTCAAGGATTTTAGCGTGCTAAAAAATATTCCAAAAATAACCCAATCATTTACTCGAGTTATCAAAGAAAACATGATTTACGCTGATAAAACCGAGTATATATAATTTGCTTAATAAGCATCTAGTTTGTTTTCTTTGTCGTCCCAGGCGTTTCGGTAAATCTCTCCTTGTTAGCACTATTAAGTCTCTGTTTTCCGGTGAAAGGGATCTTTTTAAAGGGTTATGGATTGATTCCTCGGATTACACTTTTCAAAAGCATCCGGTCATCCACCTCAGCATGGATTACTCTGAAACATCAGAGCCAGGCATGCTAAAAAAACAATTATTACATAGTCTTCAGAAAATAGCCAAGCCTGAAGGTATTTCGATTTCGGATTTGACTCTAGACGTCGCGCTTAGCGACCTTGTGGAAGGTCTGTACGACAAATACAATAATTTTAAATCAACCGCGGGGAAAGACCAGGATATACAAGAACCAGTTCGGAGAGTTGTCATTTTGATCGACGAGTATGACGCCCCTATCATTGATAATATTGACAACCCCGAGATGGTCACGGCCAACCAGGAAACGCTCCACGATTTTTACCGCGGCTTTAAGAAGCTTGACGATTATATTCATTTTATCTTTGTAACCGGCGTCTCGCAAGCGGGTTGAGCGGCTCTAGGTCAGACCACCAACAACATTGTTGACATATCCCTTAGGCCGGAGTACGCTGGAATCCGCGGTTTTACCTTTCAGGACTTGGACTCTCTCTTTGCCGATCGTTATGATGAAACTCTTAACGAAATCATAGCGACGGAACAAATGGAGCCAGAATCCACAGTCGCCGATCTTAGGAAGGAAATACTAAATTGGTATGATGGATATGTTTTTGACGGGAGAACCACTTTTGATGAAACCACGTCAGACAAGACGACCAGAGTTTTAAACCCCTTTTCCATCGTTAATTTTTTCGATGAAACAATTTTTAAAGACTACTGGCTCCAGGCCGTACCGCCATCTTTTCTAACAACAATCATCGCGAACAACCTTGAATTTTTTAATTTTAACCCGCCGCTCAGAGTTCCAAAAGATTACTTAAGCGCGTTTATCACATTCGATGTCTCTCCAATTCCTATTTTATTTCAAACAGGTTATCTAACTTTGAACGGAGTTTTTTTAAAAAATAAGAAGGAACCTTACACTCTTAAAATCCCGAATATGGAAGTAGAACGCGGCTACCCCATTGCTTTCTATCAAGCGTATTTCGGCCCTACGGATATTAATGAATTAATTTCAACCGGGAAAATATTTAGGACCGCCGTCCTCAAACGCGACGCCGCCGCAATCGAGAAACTCCTTGAAACCTCCCTAGCTAAATTATCCTCCGAACGACATATACCAATGGAACAATACTATCATTCCGTCATTCAAGCTTTTATTAACGGAATGGGTATCGACGCCGGATCTCAGGTGTCGTCATTCATGGGAAAATCGGATCTTGATTTGGTTTTTTCCGACAATGTTAACGTGATTATTGAAGTTAAATTCGAAAAGGAACCCTTGAATTCCTCTGATTTGACAATTGAGGATAAGCGCAGAAAGGCCCGGAGCTTAGCCCAGAAAGCCTTGGAACAGATTTTTGAAAAAGAGCGCTCCAAACATTATTTTATGGAAGAGAAAGAGGTGGTTGAACTAGGTTTAGGAGTTTTCGGCCGTTCAAAAGTAGGGGTTCTCATGAGGGACGGAAAAAACTTTCGCTGACCGAGGCGGTATTTAAAAGTTTTAAACCACCTTGAAACGAAATCAGCCCAAAACGCGGTGAAAATCATAAGGATTCAATATTAGAAATCGCCTAGTATAAGGCCAGTGACTCTGACCGACGATATTCCAACTTTTATCCGCCGCAATGATAGTCAACAGTCTTATGCGAGCTTTTTGGGTTGGCCATGAAAAAGCTAAAAACCATGAACCTTAAATTTTAAAAGGGTTTAGGGCTTTTTTGGATTAAAATGGAAAACTAGCGTGGTGGGCGGTAAAGGATTCGAACCTTCGACCTCCGGCTTGTAAAACCGACACTCTAGCCGCTGAGTTAACCGCCCGAAAACCAGGAAAGCCCAAAAGGCGCCGCCGTTATGCTAGCACAGAGCCTAAGTTAATTCAAGATCGCTCTAAAATTATCAAACTTTATTAAGAATATAATTATAATTATATATGATTCTAAATCCCTTTCCGCGCGAGCGCTGGAAGTTGAAAACTCCGGTGCCGCCGGTGAAAAGAGAGGCGGATTCGACTAGAAAATTCGTCCGCTACGCTCTTCCGGCTCTTTCTCCTGGCCACCGCGGAGCGTATTTTTCCAGTTCCCGATGATTTTTAAGCCGTCAAGGCGGCGGCCGGGAAAAAGACCACCACCCCGTTTAAGACGCGTTTCTTTTTCATCAAACGGCGCCAAATGACGTTTCAATCACCTGTCATTTAATTTCATCGTCGTCTTCCGGCCTCCACCGCGGCTAGGAACGCGCGCCACGAACCGCTTATCTTGTTTTGGAGAGACGCTTAAGCTGTTTCAGCTCGCCCATCAATCTAAGGCCGCGTAAAGCGAAGGCGCGGTTTCGTAAATATTCCGTTTCAAAGCTTTATCACGACCGCCACCGCGTCGGGGAGGACCGTCACCGGAGCGTCGGGGTCTCCCGTGAGGGAGTCGGCGACCTCAAGCGCCTCCGTTAAGCTTTCCATCTTCCTCATCCCCAGCGCCGCCACCTCGTTTTCGGGGGCGCCGGTCACCATAAGCACCCTCCGCCTCCGGAGAATGGAGGCGGTTAGCTGGATCACCCACTGATCCGGGATGGTCTCATCCCTTTTACGGCTTTCTATATCCGCGATTAAGGCGTCAAGAGAGGTGGCGTTTATAAAGCTGTCCAGAAACGATCGCGAACCGTGCCCGTCCCGGCATTCGTTCACCGCGACGATCACCCCTCCCTCGGCGCAGACGAGATCGGCCTGCATGATGGATTTGGTGGACTGGTAGATGTTTTGATCCAGCGGGTAGCCTCCGTTGGAGGTGACGACCACGGGGGAAACCACTCCCTTCACCGCGGAATCGTTTAACACGCGCGCGCATCCCTTTAAATGCGCCGCCTCCACGTCTCCGGCGAAAGCGGCTGAGACGCGCTTGTCCTCCGAAAGCGTCACGTTCAGGATGAAGGCCAGATTGACCTTCCTGGCCGCGAACAGCATATCCTCCTGGAAGGGGTTGCCGTCTAAAGATCCGGGCCTGGCTTTGGGGTGGACGGTGAACTCGGCGTTGTGGCTGGCCAGGACCGTTTCCAAGGCCGCGATCCCCGGAAGCACGCTTTTTCGTCCGCCGCTGAACCCGGCGAACTGATGGGGTTCGATGAAGCCGTCCGCCACCAGGAGATCGGTTTCCACCGCCAGCCTGTTCAGCCGCAGTTCGCCTCCCGAGGGAAGGAGTCCCAGAGAAACCAAAGAGGCCTCGTCCATGGGATCGTGGTTTATTATCCGCTCCCGAAAAACTAGCTCCTCTCCGAATTTCTTGATCATCTCCTCTTTGGTCGAAGCCCGGTGGCAGCCGACGCCTATGAGAACGGCGACGTCGATTTCGGGAGACGCCTCGCGCATTTCCTTTAAAAGGAGGGGGATGGTGAGGCGGCTCGGAACCGGGCGGGTGTGATCCGAGGTGATTATCACCGCCGACTTTTTATTCCGGGCGAGCTCTCTTAAGGGAGGCGAAGCTATCGGATTTTTCAGGGCCTCCAAAAGAATATCCGTTTCGTCCCTCAAGGGTCCGCCTTCCCTCTTTTCCGGGCTCAGAATATGAAGAGGCCTTCCGGACGAGAGCTCCGCCGTCTGAAAACCCGCGCCGTAAGGGACGGTTATGGTCCGGAATCCTTTTTTCATACTATCCAACATGCGTGATGGAAACCCGCCGCGAAGGGGCCGGAAAAAGCGTCTTGAAACTCCGATTTTTCTTTACTCCGCCCTTTTTTCGCAGGCGTGTTTTCCGGCCCGCCATCGTTTATCGGGATCTTACCGGCTCTTTAAAAACTCTAGCCGGAAGTTAAGGGGCGAACTTAAGCGCGGCGGTTTTTTTCAAAGGCAGGCGGAAAATATCCAAGGGATGGGGAAAAGCCCCCGGGATGCGGCGTAAATAATTCGGACCCCGCCGCTTTAGAGCCAGTCCACCGGTCCGATCCCGTATTCCGCCGCGAGCTTTTTCAAATAACCCCTGGTCGCCTCGTCTAGGAACACTCCCGAGCGCAGGGATTCCTCCCGGGCCTCGGCCTCCTTTTCCCCGGGTATGTAGATCCTATCCCGGCCCTCGGCCTTGCTGCTTTCCCTAATCGAGGCGAGTATGGCCCCCACGGAGGCCTTGAGCTCGGCGGGTTCGCCGAAGAGATCCAGGCGCGCGGCGGAAAAAAAGTGGGTTATCCCCCCGTTTCCCCCTTTGGGGTAGGTGTTCAAGCTGCTCGCTCCCAAAGAGAGTCCGGAGCAGAGAAGCTCCACCAGAAGGGCCAGTCCGTAGCCCTTGTGACCCCCGGACTCCTCCCCGGCGCCGCCTAAATACAAATGCCCGCCTAAGTTGCTTTCGTAGAAACCCTTTTCAAAGAGGGTGGCGTCGGTCACCACCCTCCCCAATTCGTCCACCACCCAGCCTTCGGGCATGGGTTTTTTCCGCCGGTCGTAGAGCTCCACCTTGCCGTGGGTGACCGTGGTGGTGGCCATGTCCAGAAGAAAGATCCTCCCCCCCGCCTCCGGCAGGGCCACGGCTATGGGGTTGGTGCCTAAAATGCGCAGATTCCCGAAGGTGGGGACCCCGGCTATGTAGGTGTTGGTGAAGGCGGCGCCGATCATATCCTCTTTGGCTATCATTTCGGCCCAATAGCCGGCGATGCCGTAGTGGTTGGAGTCGCGGACCGCGGCGTGACAGACCCCGGAGGCCCGGGCCTTCTCCACGGCCTTCCGTACGGCGAAGTCGGCCACGTAGCAGCCCACCCCCCCCTTCCCGTCCACCACCACCGAGACCGGGGTCTCGTGGGCGATTACGGGCTCGGTCCCCGGGCGGGCGTGCCCCTGGTCTAAATTGGCGCGGTAGAAGGCGAGCCTGGAGACCCCGTGGGAGGGGATGCCCCGGGCGTCCGCCTCCACCAAAAGCGTGGCCGTGATCCCGGCCTCGGAGGCGCTGTAGCCGTAGCCCTTCGCCAAAATAGCGGAGGCGAGCTCCAGCAAATCGTCGTAGGAGGCTTTCCCTGACATTCAAACACCTTGATTCGTAGTCGATCGAAGATTCTTAGTCGGTCTAACCGGCGAAGGCTCCAAAGCCTTTATCGGCCGCGCGGCCTTCCCCGGGACGGACGGTCGGCCGCCCCCGGCGGAAACCCGCCGGATTAAACGAGGGGGGGGGGGAAGGACTTCAAACCGTTTTCGGATTCGGCTCCGCTTTCGGGAGCGGAACGGCGCCATTGTCCCCCAGCTCCTCCAACTCCCTTTTTATACTGTCGGCGAAGATGTCTCCGGCCGGCTCCCGGGCGAAGAGGGCGAAAAGAACCAGCGTGAGTCCGCAGCCCAGCCATTCGGCGTAGATGAGGTGGGGGAGGATCCTCACGGCCGGAAAAAAGGTCCAGAGCAGCCACAAAACCAGGGAGAGGAGGACGACCCAGAAGCCCGCCGTCCTTTTCAGGAGCCGGGGGCAGTAGATGGCGGCGACGACTATGAAGGTGAAGGAGGTGGTGAGAGCCAGGGCGGCGGTGATGGTGGTGAGTATCCCCTTGACCGTGAGCGCCAGGCCGAAGGAGAGGAGGCTCACCAAGAGCACCACCATCCGGGAAACCAGCATCTCCCTGGACCCGGTGAGGGGTCTGGGATAGATCTTTTTCACCACGTCCTCCAAAATAAGGGTGGAGCAGCCCATGAGGAGACCCACGGCGGTGGAGATGTCCGCCGCCCACAGGGAGGCGAGAAAGATTCCGCCCACCACGGGGGAGAGCCCGTTCACCAGATTGGGGAGGGCCAGGGAGGCCTGCTCCAGGCCGGGGAACTTCACGGCGGCCATGACGCCGAAAACGGCGCACAGGAAGCCGGCGGGAAGGATTATTATCCCGCCCCAGATGAAACCCCGCTGGGCCACGTTCTCGTCCTTGGCCGCGAAAGTTATCTGGGAGACCGCCTGGGTGGTGGTGGCCATGGTGACCATGACCGCCACGAAACCTACGACCACGGGGAGCCCCAGTCCGTCCACGGGATGGAACCAATCCTTCCCCGGAGGGAGCTGGGCGACCAAAGAGGAGAAGCCTCCGAAACCCTTGAGGGTGAAAATCAGGGCCACCACGATCCCCACGTAGATCATGACGACGTTGAAGAGGTTGGTAAGCCCGCTCGCCCAGTAGCCCCCGAAGAGGGTGATGAAGATGAAGACGGCGCAGGATATGAGCATGCCGTCCCGCAGGGTGAAGTAATCGGGCAGGAGCGCCGCCAGAATGGCCCCGCCCGCCACGTACTGCAGGGCGGTGATGGTTATCATGACCAGAAGCTGGCAGGCGACGCTCAAGAGGCGGGTGTAGGGCCCGAACATCTGCCCCATGATCTGGGGGATGGTTTTAACCGTCATCCGGCGGAAATGCCTGGCCACGAACAGGCCCACGAAGATGCCGCCCAAGCCCCAGGCGGCGTTGTACCAGCCGGCGGAAAAGCCCTTGGTGTAGGCGGATTCGGCGACTCCCACGGTGGAGGCTCCGCCCACGGCCAAACCCACCAGCATGACCGCGACCAGGATGGACGGCATGTTGCGGCCGGCCAGGAGATAGTTCAAAGTCTTGTTGCTGGTGCCTCTTTTCAACAAGACGGTCGATCCCCAGGATATGGCGAGAAGGATCGCCGCGTAGGCGATCAATATGATCAGCTGGGCCCGCACAGTCTTTTCTCCTAAATAATATTGAAAATCGGCCGGAATGGTCCCCCGGCCGGATCCGGCGCCCGGTTCGGCTCCGGAACCTCAGGCGGAAAGGTTTTACGAAGGCTCAAATATCAGAGAATTTAGCCTTTCGGGCGGGAAAAAACAATAAAAATTTAGCGTCCGGCCTCCGTTTTCCCGCGTTCGGGCGGAAAACATCGCCTTAAAGGCCCACGAAAAAGCCGGTTCCGGGGGCAAAATAAGATAAAAATAAATATATTTAACATAATAGAGCTTAAATTTATAATAAAGATAAAAAATAATAGAACTACCGCGAAAGGACGTCCCCCGTTTTCCCGGGCCGCTTAAACTCGGCGCCAATTTTATCCGCGGGGCCGCATGAGGATTCGGGCGCCGCCGGGCCGGGGATGCTGGAAGGGAGTTTTAAGAAGCGTTCCGAACCTTGACAGCCTTAGGGAAAAATATCGCTACCAACACGCTACATATAACTAAAAATCTAAAATTCCACTCTAAATAAAGGGAATTTATCTCTGACATGTTAAAACACCCCCCGGCCTAACCAAACGGCCGGGACGATCGCGGACGGGCCCCGTCCGGAGGGCGGAAAACGGCTTGATTTTCATCCGGACAAGGAATAAAATCGAAGGCTTGAAAGACTAGATCGCTTAGTTTCGTCACGAGTAAGGACGGATCATTTTCACGCAACTGAAGACACAAGAGGAGAGCAATTATGGCAGTCTCGTTAGTTAAAGGCGGGAACGTTTCCCTGGTTAAGGAAGCCCCGGGCCTCTCGGTCATCCTGGTGGGCATGGGCTGGGATGTGAGCGGCAAGGAGGGCGTGGACTTCGACCTTGACGCTTCGGCCTTTCTTTTGACTGAAAACCGAAAAGTTAGAAATTCCGGGGATTTCATCTTCTACAACAACCTCTCCACGAACGACGGCTCGGTTCGGCACACGGGCGACAACCGCACCGGCGAAGGCGAGGGCGACGACGAGTCCATCCAGATCAATCTCCTCAAACTTGCCCCGGAAGTCCACACCGTCTCCCTCACCGTCACCATCCACGAGGCCGAAGCCAGAAAACAGAACTTCGGGCAGGTTAATAACGCCTTCATAAGGATCGTAAACGTCGACAACGGAAAAGAAATCGCCCGCTTCGATCTCACGGAGGACATGTCCACGGAAACGGCGATGATTTTCGGCGAAGTATACCGTCAGGGCTCCGACTGGAAGTTCAAGGCCGTGGGTCAGGGCTTCACGGGAGGCCTCGCCGCCCTCTGCCGCAACTTCGGCATCAACGTCTGAAAAAAGCGGATGATTCGCCGATCAAAACAAGCGATAATTTATTTGACGGGCAAACGAAACATTTCACACCTCCGTTCTATGACTCTCATCTTCCGGTAGCGCCGGAGATGAGAGTTTTTTTTCGCCATTTTCCCTCTCTCGTTTCAATCATTCGCTTAGCGGTAAAAATACATATATTGAAGCGGTTGTAAAAAAATTCCAACGATTTGGACGCTGGCTTTTAAAAAGACTTATCATTTTTTCTTCTCGGGAACCCAAAAAAAATTGTTGCGGATATCCCGTTACTTAAACACGTTTTTTAAACGTCGAGGCTCGGGAACGAATAATGAAAAAAAACGGATATTAACGGAATCTTTTCCCTGTTCGAAAACTACAAATTGAAAATTCCCGACTTCTTCGGATGCCTCGCCGTCGCCATCTCCTTGGTCTCCCCGGTTTTGGCCCGGGAAGAAAAAAACTCCAGGGTCAAATACTATCCATCCCGCTACGAACCCATAACGTCTCTTAGGGAGGAATCGAAAACGCTCACCCGCGACATAGCCGCGGCCGCGATCGCGGGAGCTCTGACCGCGGCGTTGGTAATGATTTTGGTTGGCGAGACGGGCCAACGTCCTTCACGGAGCCCTGACCGGAGCCGCGGTCGAAGCCACGGTCACCTATATCGTCACAAACGAAGTCCAGTCCGGAAATTAGCCCGCTCGCTTCGCCAGCCACGGAAAATACATAGACGAGGACTACATAATTCCGCGTAAAGCCGCGCTTTCGGTCAGAACCATCGCCAAGCGTTACAAAGAAGCGTACGCCAAGCTGGAAAATAATTATCAAAACGGCTCCGTCAACCGCTCTGAAACGCTGGAGCGTCTCTCGGAAATCAGGGACTGTTCAGCCGAGGCGAAGGAAATTTTGAGGCATCACAACGACGCCTCCACCGCCAAGATGAAAACATTCAACGAGGCGCGGAGAGCCGAGTCGGCGAGAAGATCCGACAAACATGATTTACAACGAACCAACGCGCTTAAAAAGCAAATAGACCAAAACAGAAGTGTTATAAATGAGGCGTCCATCTTTAATCAGGATCTAGACATTCTCATAAACGAAGCGGAAAACATGAAGTGGCTCATTACGGCGTATTTTAACGGCGAACTTTTTAAAACGGCCTCCATCCGTACTTTTTATTTAACGTGAATTCCCTAGTATTTTTCCTACTACAGATAAAAAATAACCATGCTACTATATATAGTAGTTTACATTAATAATTTATCAGTATATGGTATTGAAAAAAATATTTGACAAAGAT
>JAISMF010000015.1 GCA_031276865.1 Deltaproteobacteria bacterium
CATTCTGAAACGCAAACAAATTCTCAAACAATGTTGGCGCTATAAATTTAATATATCTAATATAGTAATCAATTCTATATTTATAATTTCTTTAGTTGGCACTTTTTGCAGTCGCATCAAAAATTCCGAAACTTCGCGATTTCGGTTTATTTTTTTTCGCGAAGAAAAATTTAGGCCGCGTCTCCTTTTAAAGAAGGCCGGAAGGCTCGGCGAAAAAATTTTCCTTATAGACGCCCCCCAGCTCTTGGGCCGCGGTTCGTTAAACGCCGTCGCCGCCAGGGGGGGGATCCCGGGGCGCGGGGGGAAACGTTTCGCTTGAAACGTAAGATCCTTGGAAAAAAAATTCCTCCGCCCAAAACGCGTTTATTTTCGAGCGGAGGCGATTAAGAAGGAAAAAAATGATAAAATCCGCTAAACCCGTCCTTTCGCCAGGGGAAGAAAACCGGAACCCGAAAAAAAATGACGGCCGGGGTCTTGGAAACGCTCTCCTCGAATTTTGTGAAATCGTCTACAGACCATCGGTTTCGAAATTCATCTTGATTGTCATTTTGGCGAACGCGGCGGTTCTGGGGCTGGAGACCTCCGTTACCGTTCGCGATGGCTTCGGGTTCTTTTTACGACTCCTGAATCATGTCTGCCTTGTCATATTCTGCGTCGAACTCGTCATGAAGACGATACGCGAGAGGTTGCGGTTTTTCGCGTCCCCCTGGAACGTTTTCGATTTCATCGTGGTGGGAGTCTCGATGCTCCCTGGAGCGGGTCATCTTTCGGTGCTTCGATCGTTGCGGATCTTAAGGGCCATGCGCCTCATAACCAAGCTTCCCAAACTGCGCCTCATCGCGGAGTCCATAATCCACGCTCTTCCGAGCATAGGCTGGATAACGGTTCTTTTGGTCGTCATTTTTTACGTCTTCGCCGTTCTCACCACGACCCTTTTCGGGGGAAGGTATCCCGACTTTTTCGGCGACATGGGGGAGAGCATGTACACCCTCTTTCAGCTGCTCACCTTGGACAGCTGGTCCTCGGGCGTCTCCAGGACGGTGATGAGGGAGTTTCCCCACGCCTATCTCGTCTTCATTCCCTTCGTCATATTAAGCTCGTTTATCGTCTTAAACGTGTTTATAGGGATCATCGTCAACAGCATCCATGAAGTGAGCGACCGGAACAATCGGGAGGAGGAGAGGGCCGGAGAGAAGGCGGAAGGGGAGGACGCTTTCGTCGCCGGAGGCGGAAGGCGCCGAGGGGGGGGGCTTAAAGCGCCGGACCACCCGAGCATCCTGGTCTTCGAGCTGGACTCCTTAAAGAGTCAGCTTTCCCGAATGGAGGATCGGGAACGTCGAATAGAGGAGATGTTGAGGGCCAAGAGACCCTGAGACCCGAGGCGCTTCGGGCCCTTTTCCGGAAACGGATGGCCCGGGACCCGGGGGAAAACCCGCCCGGGGGAGCGCGCCCGGAGGCTCGCCGGACTTTTTTTGGAGACGAGTCCCGAGGGCGAAAACGAGTCCCGGCCGCCTCGGCCTCCGGCCGCCTCGGCCCCCGGCCGCCTCCGGCCGCCTCCGGCCGCCCCTGCCGCCGGCCGCTTCCGGCCGCCGCTAAAACTCGTAGCAAGCCCCTCGGGCCAGGCCCGGGGGCGGAAAGCGCCCGCGAAGCCGCGCCCGCGCCCCGCCTTTCCGGAGCCGGGGCTTTGCGGAAAGGGGGCTCCCTTGAGAGAGGGGGGGCTTGGGCCTCCGGGGCCGCCCCCGCGGCCTTCCGCGGCCGTGACGGGACAACGGGATAATTCGCCCTTGACTTAAGGGCGTATCCGCGCTATAAGAGGTGCAATTTCGGGCGCCGGGCTCCGCGGCGGAACAAGGTCCGGCCCGCCCCTTCGGGCGGCGAGGGTGTTTATTTTCGCCGCGGTTTGATTCCGGCATGAGTTTTTTTTACGCTCCCGCGCCAGTAGCTCAATGGATAGAGTGCCTGACTACGAATCAGAAGGTTGAAGGTTCGACTCCTTCCTGGCGCGCCAAAAAGCGTGAACGTTTCAAAGCTTTCCCGACAATCCCGAAACTTCGTAATTTCGGGATTTTTTTGTTTTCAAATCGAAAACGTTTCGTTTCGAACTATAAATTTCCTAGGCATAATTATTCCGCCTATGAAAAGAGCGTTTTCTCCGGCGGAAACGAATCGATAAGGAAAAAAAATGGCTCCATCCACTCCGCAGAGCCGGCTGAAGGCGTCGGATGAAAAAAATCCGGAGGTAAGAGACGGCCGGAGCGCCCGCGGCGCTCTGGTTAGACTTTGCGAAACCGTCTATCTTCCTTCCGTCTCGACTTTCGTTTTAATCGTCATTTTGGTGAACGCGGCGGTTCTAGGCCTGGAGACGTCGCCCGCGATTCATAAAAGGTTCGGCTTCCTGTTGAGCCTCGTGGATCATATTTGCCTCGCCGTCTTCTGCGTGGAGCTCATAATGAAGATGATATGCGAAAGGTTCAGGTTTTTCCTTTCGTCATGGAACATTTTCGATTTCATCATCGTGGGCATATCGGTGGCCCCGGGGGCGGGCCATCTTTCGGTGCTCCGGTCGTTACGGATCTTAAGGGCCATGCGCCTCATCACCAAGCTTCCCAAACTGCGCGTCATCGTGGAGTCGATAATACACGCGCTTCCCAGCATAGGTTGGATAACCGTTCTTTTGGTGATAATTTTTTACATCTTCGCCGTTCTTTCCACGACCCTTTTCGGCCGGAGCTTTCCCGACTTTTTCGGGGACATCGGGGAGTCCATGTTCACGCTTTTCCAGCTGCTCACCCTGGACAGCTGGTCCACGGACGTGTCCCGGCCGGTGATGAAGGAGTTCCCCTACGCCTACCTTGTCTTCATCCCCTTCATCCTTATAAGCTCGTTTATAGTCTTGAACGTGTTTATTGGCGTCATCGTCAACAGCATCCACGAAGTGAGCGATTTGAACAACTTGGAAACGGAGAGGGCGGGAAATAAGGCGGAAAGCGCCGCCCATCCCGCCGAAAGCGAGAGGCGGCGGGGGGATCGCCGCCAAGGGGATCGGCGCCAGGGAGACCGGCGCCGGGGGGACCGGCGCCGGGGGGAGGAAACCGGGAAGGTCCCGGACCATTTGCGCGTCCTGGGTAACGAGCTTGGGACTTTAAGGGAGCAGCTTTCGCGAATAGAAGAGATGCTGAGGGCGGAGAAATCGTGAAAGCCCCCGAAATCCCTCCGGAAGGGGCGGATCCATCTTAAAGGGGCGGGCAGGGGTTATTTGGGATTTTGGAGATAATGATAGGCGTTCACCGCGGCTCTGGCCCCGTCGGCCGCGGCCGTTATCACCTGCCTTAGATCCGTGTCCCGCACGTCTCCGGCGGCGAACACCCCCGAAACGTTTGTTTCGAGCCTTTCGTTGGTTTCTATCCAGCCGCCTTTCGCGGTTTTAATCTCCGGAGGCAGGAATTCCGTCTGGGGAACCTTCCCCACGAACATGAACACCCCGGCCACGGGGTATTTTTTGGATTCTCCCGTTTTTTTGTTTTTGACGGTCACGGTTTCCACTATGTCGGTTCCGTCTATCCTTTCCACCTCGGAGGATAAGAGCATTTCTATTTTCGGGTTCGAGGCGGCTTTGTCCTGGACGGCTTTCACCGCCCTGAACTCGTCCCTGCGGTGGATCAGGTAGACCTTTTCGGCGAAGCGGGCCAGATAATCGGCCTCCTCCAAGGCGGAGTTTCCCCCGCCCACCACGGCCACCGTTTCGCCCCGCATGAATCCGGCGTCGCAGAGGGCGCAGAAGCTCACGCCCCGACCCACGAACTCCTCGGCTCCGGGGCGGTCGAGGTTCACGTTCTTGGTGCCCGTGGCGATGATAAGTGACGAGGCCTCGATGGTCTCGTCCGCGGTCCTCACCAAGATCCTCCCTCCGGACAGATCCACCCCGCTCACTCCGGCCACCTTTATCGCGGCGCCGTCGTTAAAGGCCTGCTCGTGGAGCTTGGTGGAGAATTCCGCTCCGCTTATCAGCGGAAAGCCCGGAAAATTCTCTATTTCCCCGGTGAGGCGCATCTGGCCACCGGTTATGCTTTTTTCCAGGATCAAAGTGGAAAGGCCCGCCCTGGAGCCGTAGATGCCGGCCGTGAGTCCGGCCGGGCCGCCGCCAATTATGACTAGATCTAGCGCGCTCATCTTTTCGTCCTCCCTGAGATTTTTCTCGCCGTTTATTCTAACACCCGTCGGTTTTTTTTCAAAGCGTTTTAAGGATCCACCCGGTACGGGGAATAATTCCGGTTTTCTTCCCGCGGGCGTGCGTAATTTTAGCGCCTTTTCAAGCCGTTTCGTAATTCCGGCTCTGAACCGTCAATAAAATTTATTAAATTCCCATTTTTTCCGATGAAGAAAATGAGATCCCGAAACGTGTTTCCGTGGTTGGAGCGGCTTTTACGGTCGAAAAAAGCGAAGGTTCCTGGCGCTTTGACGACAAAAGGCGGAGTTGTTTTTCATCAAAGCCGGGAAATAATGAAAAAATCCGCGGCGTTTCGACCCAACGAAGCTATGATTTTCTAATTGATCCACCCCGCGCGGCCGCGGACGGACAAACGCGGCCAAATGTTTGAAGCGATGCGAAAGATCCGTGAACGCGCGCCAAATTAATTATTTTTATTTTGTAAAATTTAATCTTAATTCGCATTTATATCGTATAACTTTGATATACCGTCATATGTTTTTTGTGGCGAATAGTATTAATTACGGACGCGCGAAAAGCTTGTCTTTAAAAACCAAAATACCGAAACAAAACGCGACCTTTGGATGAAGGGATGATGGAAAAAAACGCGGGTGATTTTGGATCATTTTTGTAATAGTTTATAAACACCTAAAGCGATGGGAACGATTACGTTCATGCAAACGGTCTTTCGTACCTGAGTGCTGTAAGCTTTATCTTCAATACACCAATTACAAAAATGCTCGCAGTTATTGAAAATTAAGTTGTAATCGGCTTCGCCTATACGAGATTTAGCTCTTTTAATTACGATATCGGGTTCAAATTTGGGATTTTCATGAATCACTTTATTTAAAGTTCGCGAACCATCTAGAAACTCTTCCAGACTCGTTATTCCAACAATTCCTTTGTTATCTCCCTCTGTAAGTTCCGTGTAGTGAATTACCATGTTTTTACCAGCGTAGATCCCATGGTGATCGTAATCTCCACGGTCGACCGCCAAATGATCCGCTAGATGGACGTCGTATTTAGGCTTTTTCACCGAATTATTGGAAATTTTTTCCTTGTTGCTTGAAAATTTGAGCAAGCTTTCTAGATCATCGTCCGCCGCCAAAGCTTCCTTCGAAAGTTTATTTCGCCTCTTGAACTCATCGGAAACGGCGTCGAAGTAATCTTGAGCTTGATTGGGAGCTTTATAAGGCGCGCCAAAGACCTCGTTTGTGGCTTTTATTATCGCTAGGATTTTTGTCAAGTCCATAATGGATTTCCTATTTTTTAAAGTAAAGATGTAATGTCGACGATACTTAGTTCATACGAAGAAAAGCCGCGGGCGGGGAAACGCTGGCGCAATGGACTTTTAAAGGATAAATGACGACGGCTTCTAAAACATAGGCGGGCGGATGAATTCAGTCGACCGCGTCGCGGAAGATCTTTTAAAATGTCGTTTAAAGAGACGTTCCGCTATAACGTCCTTCATGTTCCAGCGTCCTTCCCGTCGCGACGGCTTACAATAGTTGTCTTTTAAGTTTCATGACGCGAAATGAACTTTTTAAATTGTTGATATGCGATGAAAATAGCAAATTCTATTTGTGTTGTCAAAACTTTTTAGTAAAATGAGCGTGGCGAAAAAATTCTCCTTTAAAATTGCGTTTTTATATTAAATATCAAAATAGAAATTTGCATCGCTAAATGAGCGTCGTTAAGCGAAACTATCGTTCGCCTTCCCTTGAAATCGCTATGAACCAAAAAAACGGTGGCTAAATAATGTTTAATAATTTATATTTATATACATGTTATTCATTATATAATTTTTCCCAATTTAATTAAATTTGTTTTAAACGTATCTATGTAACTCTCTTAGTCTAAGCGAAATGATAATATTTAGGTTGTTTTGAAAAGCGAACCTCCAATTTTGAAACTCGGGTTGGGAGGCGGGATATGGAAAAGCCGCGAACCGAGCGCCGTTTTTTGGGGAAATTTAAAAAAAAACTCGCCTGGGATTTTTTTTTAAAACCGGACGAACTTTCGGGACTGGGAATCTTTTCCGGAAAAAATTTTACGGTTTTATCGGCCTTTCCCCCTTATTCGGGTGGAAATAAATAAAGCCGCTTTTTTCGTCCGCCGGCGGCGGAGACGTTCTTTCCGCCGCCAAACGGTTTTTCGCTTTTTTATTCCGAAGACCATCCCTTTATAAGGATCGTTCGCGCGCGCCTCGAAGCGGCGTCGTAGGCGCATATTTTTTTCCGGACGCGTTCCGCTTAAGTGTTATAATGAGGAAAAGGCCTGAAACGCCTTTCTCCGGGCGGTTTTCCACAAATGTCGCCCGCGAGGGCTTTTTTTTATTTTTTCAACGTCCACGCGGTGAAAAAGCCGCCTAAATGTTATTTTTTTGGAAAATTTCGGTTTTTTCCCGCCGTGTTAAGGAGCGCTTATGAAACGCAGAACTTTTCTCAAGGGCGTAGCCGGGGGGGCGGCCGCTTTAGGCTTGAGCTCGGCCTCCCAGGGAGTCGTCCCCGCCCTCGCCCAGGAGGCCCGGTTTCCGGACCTCGTGGCCGTGCGCGGGGACAGCCTCACCGCCATGTTCGATCGGGCGCTTTCCGCTTTGGGCGGGCTGGAGCGCTACGTCCAAAAAGGGGAGACCGTCCTGGTCAAACCCAACATGGGCTGGGCCGTGCCGCCCGAACTCGCGGCCAACACCAATCCGGAGCTCGTCTCCCACATCGTCAAAAACCTCCTGAACCTGGGCGCCGGAAAGGTCTACGTCTTCGACAACACCTGCGACAACTGGGCCGCCGCCTATCGGGAGTCCGGTTTGGAGAAGGCGGCGAAGGAGGCCGGGGCCACCGTGGCCCCGGGAAACGACTCGGGCTACTACCAGGGCGTGGACGTGCCCGGCGCCAAATATCTGGAGAGGATGGAGCTCCACGAGCTCTATCTGGAGGCCGACAAGATAATAAACGTCCCGGTCCTCAAAAACCACGGCGGGGCCAAGGTCACCGCGGCCATGAAGAACCTCATGGGGGCCGTCTGGTCCCGGGGTCCGCTCCACCGCCTGGGCCTGGACGAGACCATTCCGGAGCTCCTTTTATATAAAAAGCCCACCTTGAACGTGGTGGACGCCTTCCGGGTGATGCTGAGCGGCGGCCCCCGGGGCCGGGGCGATTCCAAGTACCTAGCCGGCCGGATGCTCATCGCCTCGGAGGACGCCGTGGCGGCGGACGCGGCCGCCTGCGCGGTCATCGGGGTCACGGGCGTCGACGCGCCCGACTATATCCGGAACGCGGCCGAAAGGGGCCTGGGCGCCTCCGACCTTTCGCGGCTGAACATCCAGAGGCTCACGGCGTGAGCTCGGCCGGAGAAACCGAAAGCGGGGAGGGGAAGGGAGGGGGGAGGTCCTCTCCATACTTCCTTTTAAAATGGATTTTCAGGGCCATGGGGCTTCTTCTCCTGGTCCTGCTCGCCCGGGCTCTAACGCACCCGGACGGGGATTCCGTGGTTTTGAGCCTTTACCCGAAGTTCCAGCCGGGCCAGATTATAGCCGGGCTGTTCTCTCACGGAAATTCGGCGTTCGTCCTGTCCTTTCTCGTCTACGCCGTCCTCACCGCCCTTTTCGGCCGCTTCTTCTGCGCCTTCCTCTGCCCCTTGGGCGCGGGGCTGGAAGCCGCCGTCCTCCTGCGGGGCTTCGCCAAACCCAAGGGCTACTCCTACAGGCGTTCGGGAATATGGCGAAGCGTCGTCCCCTTCAGCCTGCTTTTGTTGTTCTGGGCCGGCATCACCTTTCCCTACGGCGCTCTGGAGCCCTACAGCGTCGTCGCGGGCGCGGGGTACTTCGGCTTCCGCCCCTCCCTCGCCCTTCTCGTCGTCCTGGGGTCGGGATATTTCCTGGGCCGGGGCTTCTGCAACTTCCTGTGCCCCACGGGCTTCATCCTGCGCCTTCTTTCCCGGCGTTCGCTTTTCGGGATGAGGTTCAAGGAGGGCTGCGTCTCCTGCGGGAAATGCGCCAAAGCCTGCCCCGCCTCCTGCGTGGATTATCGGAACCGGAAACTGGACGCGGGGCGCTGCGTCCTCTGCCTGGAGTGCGCCTCTCTGTGCCCGGCCGGAACTCTCTCCTACGGAAGGGAGGCGAAGGCGGCCCTGGGGAAGGCGGCCGCGGCGAAGACCGACGCGGCGAAGACGGACGCGGGAAAGGTTTTAAGGCGGCGCGCCTTTCTCGTCCGCGGCGCCCTGGGGGCGGCCGCGGCCGCCGCCTATCTCACGGGGGAGAAAGCGAGGGCGGAGATGCTTCCGGAACTGCGGCGCTTTCCCGTGCTCCCCCCCGGGGCCCTCTCGCTCGCCCACTTGAACGCCCACTGCACCCTCTGCCACACCTGCCTTCGGGCCTGCCCCAACCAGGCCCTTCACCCCTGCGAAAACATGGATCTCGCCCTCTGGCGCAAACCCGTCCTCGTCGCCGCCCGGGGCTTCTGCCAGTACGAATGCGTGAAGTGCACCCGGGTCTGCCCCACCGGGGCGCTCGTGAGAATCAGCGTGGAGGAGAAACGCGTCTGGCGCCTCGCCCAGGTGAGGCTCAAAAAAGAGTCCTGCGTGGTTATAACGCGCGAAACCAGCTGCGGGGCCTGCGCCGAGATCTGCCCCACCGGGGCGGTGTACATGGCGGACGGTTTGATTCCGGGGAGGCCCGAGCCCTATGTGAAGCCCGAATACTGCGTCGGCTGCGGGGCCTGCCAGAAAGTCTGTCCGGTGGAGCCCATGCCCGCCATCTGGATTTCCGGTCTGAAATACCAGGACATGCTGGCCCAAAGGGCGCCGAAGGCCGAGGGTCCGGACGCGGTCTTGGAGGACTTCCCCTTCTGACGGACTTCCCCCGCGGGCGTATGGGGGACGCCCCCCGCCGGCGGAGGAAGAGGACTTCCCGCTTCTCCTTAGTCCTCCCTGAAAGAGGCCCCCTCCAGCCGGAGCAGGAACTTTTTGCGCTCGAGGCCTCCGGCGTAGCCATGGAGGCCGCCTTTCGCGTTCAAGACCCTATGGCAGGGGATCATGATGGCGGCCATGTTCCGGCTCAGGGCGCTGGCGACGGCCCGGGAGGAGTCCTTGCTTCCGGTGAGCGCGAGCGAGATATCCCCGTAGCTTTTCGTTTCTCCGGGAGCGATTTTCTGGGTCTCCCTATAGACGTCGTTCTCCCAGCGGGTCGCGAGGGGCGAGATTTCGGGGGGAGGGAGGAACTCGCCGGCGAAATAGCTTTCCAGCCATTTTCCCAGGGCTTTGAGGATCGGTTCGTCCCGGCGTTCCGGAATGCGGGAGACTTCCTCCGGAAAACCCTTCCAGCCCTCGAAGCGCAGCGCCGTGATCCTTCCCCGGCCGGAGACGGCTAAAAGAGGCCCCAGGGGGCTCTCGAAGGTCAGGCGCTCGAAGAGCGCGGCCTCTTGCGGGGCGCTCTTTTTCGGCGGAGCCTTATCCGGTATTTCGCGACAGAACGATAACATGGTGTCTCCCTTGGACGCTGCGGGTCTTTAGACGTCGAGAATGTCGAGTTGGCTGGACTCTATGGATTGTATCAAATCCGCGAAGGAAACTCAATTGGTTCGATGGAGCGACGGAGCGGGAACGCCCCTTGCCGCTAGCGTCCTAAATAAATTTCTGGTGTCCATCCTATGCCAAAATATAGTTAAAAATTTTTCTCATTATCAATGAATACTAGGTGGTTTGATAAATTACCGTAGAATTTTTTCAAAAGGGTGTTTCAAAGCATTTTTGGGACTGAATGTCTGAAAGCTCGGATATACGCGGGTTTCAGCTGAAGCTCTGACAAGTTATTCCCGTATTTGGGACGCTGGTGGCCCCTTCTAAATCGGGAACCTTCGTCTAAACATTCGTTTTTTGACATGGAAGTCATGCGATTTATAGTATATATTTTAATTTCATCCTTATATGCCGCGTATCGTTTCCCTGTTTTTCCCGAGTCGAGCGGCCCCTGCCCCGGCCCTGCGGGAGGGCGCCCCTCCCGACGTCGCCGGGGCCCGACCTCCGGGCCGGCCGGCGATTTCAGAAAGCTTTAGAGTGGGAAAGCGCTATAAATTTGTTTTCGGAGCGCCGATATGATAGCTTTTAAACGAGATTCCCGCCGGGCCGTTTCAAAGCCGCGTCTTTCGGAGCCGGCGCCGGTTTGGAGCCGCCCGCGGGTCTTTGGGTCGTCCGCCTTTTTTCTTCTCCGTCTCCCAACCTAAGTCTTCCGCTGGTCCCCGGATCGATTATCGATTATCGATTATCGACTATCGACTATCGACTATCGACCCGCGCGCCGCTCGCGGGCGAAATCGGAGCGGCGTTTATTCGCGCCGCCCCGCTGGACCCCGTTTTCCCGCCCTTCCATTTCCAAAACAGGTGTCATCGTAATGTCCGCCGACACTCCTGAAAAGAATAAACTTCGCGCGGGTTCCGCTGAGATAGAACGCGCCATCTTGTCTATGCGCGACGATTTCACGGCCGAGCGCCTGATGTCGGACGCGGCGATTAGGGGCCTCGCCATGAGCGAAGCGAGGTTCGTCTAAGAAGGATCACCTTCTGGCCGACATGGTCATCAAGGAGATCCTGCGTGACGAGTTCCATTCCTTGGTAACCGGACCCACCCGGGCCGACTGCCTCCTCAAGCTCGAGGATGGAGCCACCGGACACGCGGTCGAGCGTTACCGCCTGATCGTGTTCGAGTCGGAATGGAGGAGTGAAAACATCTTCAAGCAGTTCAGTTACGCCCGCGCGGTCCTGGACGCGTATTTGGATTTCAAGACGGATAAGCCGCTTCACCTAATAGCGATTCACTGGAAGGGAGCCCCGGCTGTCACGCCGACCGAGTTTAATTACGGCCTCTTCGTTTTCCGTCCGGAATTGAAATTCCCGCTTAATACCGACCGAGAGGAGTTGATGGCGTCCCTGCGCGCGAAAGCCATGGATCCTTCCGGATCCCAAGCCTCGACAATGGATATCGTAAACGCGCTCGGGCTTATCCTGAATTCCAAAACGGATTTCGGTCTGTACAAGGAGTGCTTGAACATCGTCCTCAACATGGTTCCGATGATGGAGGATGCCAGAAGGAGATTCCTCGAGCTGATCTTCGTCTTCGCCAATGAGTTTCTGACTACGGTTCAAGAGGCGGAACTGAAAAAATCGACCGCGGAGTTGAAATCCTTTTACGCGGAAGCCCTCGAGATTGGCGAGCGGAAGGGACTCCGGTTGGGACTGGAGAAAGCCGCCCTGGGGCTCATGAAGGCGGGGGACTCCGTCGAGCGGCTCCGGACGATCCTGGGGTTGCCCGCGGAGCGGCTTCGGGAACTGGAGGCTCAAGCGCGGTCCCAAGGGGAGTTCGATCCCAAGGCGTCCTGACGGCCCGGGGCTTCCGATTTTCCGTTTCGCCTTTTTCCCGTCCTTCCGGTTTTCCCTCTTCTTCGCCTCGTCGGCCGTTTTCCCATGGAGAGTTCCGGGGTCCTTTTAAAAGCGTCTGAGGTCTTTCCCGGCGAAACGGCGGATCGCGGGTTTTAGATCTTTTCCGCCTTTCCCCCCCCCGCTTCTTTCGGGGAGCCTCGGCGTCTTTCCGGCCCTCCCTCCCCCGAAAGGAAAACCATTGACAAGGGCGGCCGAAGTCTTGTATTTTTTTAGCGTTGTCCGTACCTTCGGATAATTTCCATATAAGCGCCAGAAACACCGCCCCCGGGGCGGACTTTCCGGCCCTCGCTAAACCCGCTTACGCGGCGTCGGACGAAGCTCGTTCGGCTCGGGGGATTTTTTCCTAAAGGAGCCTGAACGCCGTGACGCCCGCCCCGCCTCCCGTCCTCCCCCCCCTTCCGTCCAACCTCTTTTTCCCCCCCGTTTTTTCCGCCCTCGCGATAAGGGAGGAGCCATGCGCGTCCTCCTTTTAGACTGCCACGACTCCTTCACCCGCAACCTGGCCCAGATCGTCTCGCGGCTCTTAGGCCCCGAAGACGCTTTGGACATCGTCTTAAACGACGAGCTCAGGCTCTCCTCCGTTTCCGGCTATCACAGGATCCTCCTCTCCCCCGGACCCGGGGTGCCGGACGAGACTCCCAATCTCCTGGAGCTCATTCGGGAGAGCTTCCAGGCCACGCCCATCCTGGGGGTCTGCCTGGGGCATCAGGCCCTGGCCCGGGCCTTCGGAGGGGGGCTCCGGAATCTGGATCGGGTCTTCCACGGGATAGGGTCTCCGATAAAAATACTTAAAAGGGAGGGGATTTTTTCCGGCCTGCCGGAGGAGATCACGGGAGGCCGCTACCATTCCTGGGTGGCGGACGAGCGGGACTGGCCGGAGGAGTTGGAGGTGACCGCGAGGGACGGCTCGGGGATGGTGATGGCGCTTTCCCACAAAAGGCTTCCGGTCTTCGGGGTGCAGTTCCATCCCGAGTCCATCCTGACGCCGGAGGGGCCCAGGATCGTGGAGAATTTTCTCCGCGGCTGAAGTTTCACCGGCCATCCCCCCGGAGCCGAAGGCTTAGGGGGGGGCGAACCCATTGGAGGATTTTCCATGGAAAGCGTTTCCGCCGAAGAGCTATTCTCCAAGATGAACGATGGCGGCCGCCGAAGGGAGCCCTTTCTTTTCGCGGTGGACTTCGAATTGAGCGAGGGGCTTTTTCAAAAAGACCCCTTTTCGCGAAACGAAATCTTTTTCCGGGTGGGGGAGCGGGGAAACGAGGTTCCGTCCAAGGCGCCTCTTCCCGCGGGGAGGAGCTCGTTTTCCCCGCGGATGGAGCCCTTTCACGCCTATCTGGAGAAGTTTCAGACGGTGCGGGCCGGTCTTTCGCGGGGGGACTCCTTTCTTGCCAACCTAACCGTCAAGACCCCCATCGAGACCAACCTCTCCTTGGAGGATATCTTCCGTTTGAGCTCGGCTCCCTACACCCTTTACGTCCCGGGGCGCTTCTGCTGCTTTTCTCCGGAGATCTTCGTGAGGATCCATGAACGCCGCGTCTCCACCAATCCCATGAAGGGGACCATCTCCGCCGAGATCCCGAACGCCAGGGAAATCATCTTGAACGACTTCAAGGAGACGGCCGAGCACGCGACCATAGTGGATCTCCTCCGTAACGATCTAAGCGTGATATCGAAAGACGTGGAGGTGGCCCGCTACCGCTACGTCGACCGCCTTCGGACCAGCGAAAGGGAGATCCTCCAGGTGAGTTCCGAAATCGCGGGCGCGCTCGAGCCGGACTGGCCCGGGCGCCTGGGGGATATGATAAGGGGCCTGCTTCCGGCTGGATCCTGCTCCGGGGCTCCCAAGGAGGCCACTTTGAGGATCATAAGGGAGGCGGAAAAGGAGCCCCGGGGCTTCTACACCGGGGTCTTCGGACTCTTCGACGGGGAGGATTTCGACTCGGGGGTGCTCATACGTTTCATCGAGGAGTCCGCGGGAGGGATGTTTTTCCGCAGCGGAGGGGGGATCACCGCCTACAGCGACCCCTGGAGCGAATACCGGGAAGTCTTTGAGAAGATCTACCTCCCCTTCGTCCGAGGCGTCCCGGACGGCGCCGCCGTCCCGGAGAAACCCCGGGGGGAAAACGAAGCGCGAACGAGCGAGGCCCGGGGATCGCGGTCGAGGAGGGAGAAAAATGACGGCGCCGGATAAAACGGAACCCATCTTTCTGGAAAGCGTGAAGGCCAAGGACGGGGTTTACTTCAATTTGGAGCTTCACGAAAAAAGGATTTACCGATCCTTCGGGAGCCTGGGGAGGAAGCCGGACTTTTCCCTGTCTAAAATCCTCCCCGAGCCGCCCTCCCGGGGATTGTTCAAGGCGCGCGTCCTTTATCCGGCGGATCCCCCGAGGACGACCATCGAGCCCTACGGCTTCCCCCGCCTGGACTCCCTCGCCCTCATGGAGGATGACGGGATGGAATACCCTTTAAAGTTCCTGGACAGATCCCGGATAAGGCGGCTGAAAGAGAGCTGCCCGGCCTCGGATTTCATTTTATGCGTCAAAGGTTTCGTAACCGACTCCTCCATCGCCAATCTGGTCTTTGAAAACGGCGACGGGCTCTTCACGCCCGCGACCTTTCTTCTTCCGGGGACGAAAAGGGAGTTCCTGTTGAGAAGGGGGGTGGCGAGGGAGGCCGAGATCCGCAAAGAAGACCTGAAAAACTATTCCAAAGCGTATTTCATCAACGCCATGATAGACATCGAGGACGACGTTTCCGTCCCGTTGCGGCCGCCCTTTTTTCGGGAAAACGGGAAAGGGGCCGCGTCTTAGGCGCCGCTACGCCACCCGGCGCCAATCCGCCGGGTGGCGCAGCGGCGTTTCCGGCGTCCGGTCGCCATTTCCGCCTCCCGCCGCCTCCCGCCCGCGGGTTTCGCCGGAAAGCGGGGCCGGGGCGGCCGGGGACGCCTAAGCGCCCCTGGAGCGCCGCCGTCTTTCGGTGAGGAAAAAAAAGAGCGGAGGAGCTTAAGGTTCTTCCGCTCTTTTCCCCGCGCGGGGAGGGGCGTCCTTCTCAAGGGGCTTTTTTAAAGGGAGGGAGCGGCCTGGGGTCTGGCTTTAAGGCTGCGCTCCACCGCCGGGGCGGCGTAGCTCCCCACCACCCGGCATTTGTCCGCGTGCTCCCTTAAAGCCTCCAGGGCCCCGGTGACGGAGGGGTCCTCGAAGTGCCCCTCGAGCTCCAGGAAGAAGAGGTACTCCCAGGGGGTTTCCGCGTTGGGCCGGGAGTGGAGCCGGGTGAGGTTCACGCCGGAGTCGGCCAGGGGCTGGAGGCACTTGTACAGGCTCCCCGAGTTGTGGGCCGCCGCGAACCACACCAGGGTGCGGTCGTTTCCGGTGGGGGGGCTGTCGTCCCGGCTCATGATGAGAAAGCAGGTCTGGTTGTGCTGCAGATCCTGGATGTCGCCGGACATGACGGTCAGGTTGTAGAAGGTGGCGAGGGTGGGGTGCCCGATGACGGCGCAGCTCTCGTCGTTTAACGCCATGGCCACCCCGGCGGCCGTGGAGACGGTGGGGCGCAGTTCGACTCCGGGGAGGTTCAGGGCCAGCCAGTTGCGGCACTGGGCCAGGGCGTGGGGGTGCGAGCTGATGGCCTTGATGGAGGAGAGATCCCCGTGGGCGCTCATTAAAGAGAGGTTCACCTTCAGGTTCAGCATGGCCTGGCACTTGAGATTGGTCCGGGTCATGAGATCCAGGGTTTGGCCCACGATGCCCTCGGTCGTGTTCTCGAAGGGGACCAAGGCGAAGTCGGCCTCGCCCTCGTCCGCCAGGCGGAAGACCTGCTCCAGATCGTCCGCGGGCATGAAGAAGGCCAGCTTCCCGAACTGATTGAGGGCCGCGGCGTGGGAGAAGGTGCCGGAGGGCCCCAGGAAGGTGACCTTGGTGGGGGCCTGGGCCGCCCGGCAGGCCTTTATTATCTCGTTGAAGACCGACGACGCGGCCTCGATGGAGAGCCCGTCTCCGGGTTTGACGGCTCCGGCCAGGTGCGTCATTATCTGCTTTTCCCGCACCAGATCCATGATGGGGAGCGAGTGGCGCTTTTTGAGCTTCCCGAGCTCGATGGCCGCCCGGGCGCGTTTTTGCACGAGCTCCAGGATTTTAAGGTCCAGCTGGTCGATTTCGTCGCGGAGGGGTTTCAAGACCTCCCGATCTTCCTTGGCGAAGCGGGTCATGGCGAATCCTTTCTAGAGCCCTTTCGAGCGGTCGAGCTGGCCGACGGTGGATATTTTCCGGCCGAAATAGGGGGCCACCTCGGAGAGGAAGGCCATGAGCTCCCTGAAGCTCTGGGGCGTTAAAGACTCCTCGCCGTCGCATAAGGCGAGCTCGGGCGCGCAGTGCACCTCGATCATCAAACCGTCGGCCCCCACGGCCAGGGCCGCCTTGGCCAAAGGCGCCACGTAGCTCGCCTTGCCGCTGGCGTGGCTGGGATCCACGATGACCGGAAGATGGGACTTCTCTTTAATGGAGAGCACGGCCGAGATGTCCAAAGTGTTTCGGGTGGAGGGCTCGAAGGTGCGTATGCCCCGCTCGCATAAGATGACCTTCTCGTTTCCGCCGGCTAAAAGGTACTCGGCGGAGCAGAGGATCTCGTCTACGGTGTTCATGAGGCCCCTTTTCAACAGCACGGGCTTTTTGCTCTTGGCGAGCCTCTTTAAAAGGGAGAAGTTCTGGGAGTTCCTGGCCCCCACCTGGAGGATGTCGGCGTAGGACTCCACCAAGTCGATATCCGCGGAGTCCATGACCTCGGTCACGATGGAAAGGCCGGTTAGCTCCCGGGCCTTGGAGAGCATCTTCAGGCCCTCCTCGGCCAGGCCCTGGAAGCTGTAGGGCGACGAGCGGGGCTTGAAGGCCCCGCCCCTTAAAATGTGGGCCCCGGAGAGCTTCACGTCCCAGGCCGTGCCCAGCATCTGGGGGTCGTGCTCCACCGAGCAGGGGCCGGCCATGACGATGAATTCGGGGCCGCCCACCACTATGTCTCCCACCGGGACCAGGGAGTTCTCCGGGTGGCTGAGGCGGCTGGTGAGCTTGTAGGGGGGGAATTTGACGGGGGCCGGAGCCGCGTCTTTGGCGGCGGGGGTTTCGGACATGAGTTTTTCTCCTGGGTTTTTCACCGCCGTTCCGGACGCGTTCGGAATTTTAGCTGACGGCGTTATTTAAAGTCGGGGACGATTTCAAGGTTTTTCGCGGCGCCGGAGGCTTCGGCCTTTCCGGCCGTCTTTTTGGACCGCGCCGGTATCTCCAAAGAGCGGGGAAGAAGCCCTTGGGGATAAAAAAAAGGCCGCGGACTCGCCCGCGGCCTCTTTTTCAGGATCCTTGGAGGATCCGTTTTATGAGAGAAACCCGGGCGCGCCCTCGCGGAAGCCGTAAAAATAAAAAAATCCGCCGAAGGCGTAGCCGCGCCAACCGGCGGAAAAGCTGAAAAGGCTTTCCGGAAGGATGTTTTCGAGTCGGGGGTTGTTTTGGGACGAGGTGGAGGGCATAAGAAATCCCGCCCTAAGGGCGGCGGAAAAAGGGAATTTCGGGGATGGCGGAAAAGACAAGGGCGCCGGCCCCCGCGGATAATGACTCAGGTTAGAGAAGATTTTTTCGCCTGTCAAGTTTTTTTTTGGTTTTTTTCGTTTTTTTTTCGCTCCGGAGGTGGCATTGTTAAAGGTGTTTTAGCATATCAAAGATTTAATTATCATAAATGTATAAATTTTAAATTGATTTTCAAAAATTAAAAATTATTTATGGGGCTTGCGCTTTCCCCCATCGTGCTTATCTTTATTTTGCCGGGGAACGTTCCGGATCAAGACGTCCGGCCGTGACGCCGGATCGAGTTCCCCGGTCGCCTCCGATCGCGCCGGTCGCCTTGGATCCGATTGGATCCGATTGGATCCGAAATTTTTAGGTTTAAGCGGCCGGAGCGGGCTTTCACTTTATTTTTAGTTGGCGGGCCTCCCCCTCATGGTGAGGTAGTTGGAGTCCGTCAGGTTCACCACCTCCACCCGGCGGTTGCGGCCGTTTTCGGGGTCGAGGTTGGGAAGAGGTCTGGACTCCCCGAAGGCCTCGGTCACGAGCTGGCTGGGGGATATGGGGAAATTGTCCAGGAGATAGGCCTGGACGCGGTTGGCCCTCCTCTGAGACAGGTCGATATTGTACTCGTAGGTCCCTTTGGCGTCGGTGTGCCCCTCCAGGCGGAAGGTCTTGCCGGCGAGCTGGGGGGAGACCAGGGCGCGGCCCAGGGTGTCGCAGACGCCCCGGGCGTCGGAGGTTAGGGTGTCCTGGTCGAAGTCGAAGAGGATGTTCAGGGCCAGCCTGGGGGAGTTGTCCACGTCGGGCTCGTTTAACCACTTTTCCGGCGGCGGGGTTCCGCCCCGGGCCAGGGTGAGCGCGGCCCTCTGTTCGGGGGTGTAGGCCGAGCGCCTGGTCCCGGGTCCCGGGGCCAGGGCCCGTATCATCTCGTCCACCGAGGGGTCGTCCGTCATGGTCAGATCCGTGAGCCTCTGGTTGTTCACGTACATGAAGGGGTAGTGGATGAAGGTCCAGCGGGGGAGCGGAAACTCGGAAAAGGGCGGCTCCTTGCTCTCGAAGGCCCCCGAGCCGTCGTAGTCCACCACCTGGTAGTCCCAGGGGTCCTCGAGGTCGTGGTCGGCCACGTAGCAGAAGACCCGGCCGTTGTGGCTGAGCCTCAAGGCCCTTCCCTCCTGATCGGGGAGGATGAACTCCTCCCGGCGCGTCTCCTCGCCCTCCACCGCCACGTCGAAGTCTATCATCTCGTCCGAGACGCGGAGCGCGCCGTAAAGGGCCGGGGTCATCCACCCGTAGGGATAGTACTCGTGGTGGTTGGTCATGGCCCGAAGCTTCCGCGCCCCCCCCTCGGGGAGTCCGGAAACAAGGGTCAGGATCAAGGTAAGGAGCGGGACCAAAACCAGGATCGGGCGTGGGACCGGAGGAATGGCCGGGAAAGTAAGCTTCGGACGTTTTCGGGGCACTCTTCCTCCTTTCCCGGAACGCCATGGCGCCGGTCATCTTACTTATCGGCTCCGGAGGGCGGGATCCTTAAAGTCCCTCATCCTTAAAACCGCGGATCGCCTCCGGGCGGGGCCGGGCGCGGCCTTCACCCTGGCGGCGCCGCCCTTTCCGCCGCCGTCTCCGTTTTCGTCTCCTTTTCCGTCTCCGGGCCCGGAGGACCCGGAGGGCCCGGAGGAGGGATTTCAACGCCTAAGGCTCGGAGGCGGGATTTCATGATCTAAGGCTCGGAGGCGGGATTTCAAGATCTAAGGCGCGGAGGCGGGATTTCAACGCCAAGCGGTTTTTTTCGCCCGGCCTTTTTTTTCGTCCCCAGTTTTCCCGCCTGTTTTTTTCCCCTTTTTTTCCGCCCTTTTTTTTCCGCCCCTTGTTTTTTCCGCCCCTTGTTTTACAATCGTGCCATAGCCATCAGTTAGGGTTTTTCCCCTCCGCGGCCCGGGGCCGCGTTTTTTTCCGAAATTCCGGCGCCCTTCGCCTTGGGTTTTGGAGCTTTTAAGCGAGAAAGCCTTGTCCTTCAGCCGCTCGTTTATTACGGAGGTGAGAGACGCCTCCGACATGCAGAGCGTGGTCGCCCGCTACGTGGATTTGAAACGCGCGGGGCCGCATCTGTACCGGGGGCTCTGCCCCTTCCACGCCGAAAAGACGCCCTCCTTCACCGTGAACACGAGGGATCAGTTCTTCTACTGCTTCGGCTGCCAGACCGGGGGCGACATCTTCAAGTTCCTCCAGCTCGCCTCCGGAAAGAGCTTTCCGGAGGCCGTGGCCGAGCTGGCCGAAAAGGCGGGCATCCCCGTTCCCCGGGACGCCTTTATCACCCGTGACGAGGATCGGGTGGCGGCCGAAAAAAGGGAGAGGCTCAGGAGGGTCGCGGCCCGGGCGGCGGAGTTTTTCCGCGCCAAGCTCTGGAGTCCGGAGGGGGCCCGGGTCCTCAAGTACCTTAAGGAGCGGGGCGTGGACGGGGAGGTGGCCTCCCTTTTCAATCTGGGCTGGAGCCCGGAGGGCTGGGAGGAGCTCTCCCGCGCCCTTTTAAGCGAGGGCTTTCCCCGGGAGGATTTAATCGAGGCGGGTCTGGCCAAGGCCCGGGAGGGCGCGGCCGGAGGCTTGTACGACGTTTTCCGGGGGAGGCTCATGATCCCCATCCAGGACGCCGATTCCAGAACCGTGGCCTTCGGCGGCCGGATCGTGGGGGAGCATCCCCCGGAAACGCCCAAGTACGTGAACTCCCCCTTGACGCCCATTTATAAGAAGGGCTCGCTTCTTTTCGGGCTGCCCCAGGCCAGGCCCTACTTGAAGGCCTACGGCTGCGTCTACATAGTCGAGGGCTATTTCGATTTAATCAGCCTCCACGCCCACGGCGTCAAAAACGTGGCGGCCTCCTTGGGAACCGCCCTCACCCAGACCCAGGTGAACAGCCTGCGGGGGAAGGTGAGGGAGATCTACCTCTTCTTCGACGGCGACCGGGCCGGCCGCGAGGCCGCCAAAAAGGCGCTCCCCAAGCTCTTGAACGCCGAAATCGAGGGGAGGGTGATAACCCTTCCGGAAAGGCACGACCCCGACACCTTCGTTCGGGAGCACGGCATGGAGGCCCTCTTCGCTTTAGCCGAGGGAGCCAGAAACGTCATGGACCACGCCGTGGACTACCTCCTGGACGCCTATCCCGGAACCCTGATCGGCCAAGCCCGGGCCGTGAGGGAGGTGAAGGAGCTGATTTCCGAGGTGCCGGACTCCGCCAAGGGGCAGCTTTTAAGAAATATGTTCTCCGAGAGGCTGGGGATAGACCCCGAGCTTTTCAAGCTCTCCTCGGCCAAGGCCCAGGAGCCCCGGCCGAGCCCGCCGGCCCGGCTGATGGACCCCCGGGTCCAGGGTGCGGACTTTCTGGCCGCCCGTATTTTGCGCCACGTCGTGATCCACCCCGAGACCGCGCCTTTGCTCAAGGGCCTTTCCCTCTACTGGCCGGAGGACCCCACCTTGGAACTCTTTCGGGAGTTTCAGGCGCAGATCGCCAGGGATGGCCAAGTGAACGTCCGGGACCTCCCGCCCCTAGACGATCCCCTCCTCCTGCTGGTCTCCGAGGCGGCCCTCGCCCCCAGGACCGCAGCCTCCGAGGAGGCCGCGGCGGTTTTCCGGGAGTACGCCCAGAGGCTTAAGCGCCGGGGGATAAACACGGCCTTGAGCCGCCTCTCCGTAAAAATCGGCCGGGCCGAAAGGGAGGGGGACCTCGAAGCCCTGGGAAGCCTCTTGAAGGAGCAGCGGAGCCTAACCGAGGAGAAAAAGAGCCTGGGTAGTCCCGCCGCGGCCGGGCCGCCCCTTTTTTCGGGGGAGGGGGGCCCCCCTCCGCCCCGTTTCAATCCCTGATTATTTTTTTTCATGTTTTTTCTTATTCGCCGTTTTTTCTCTTGTTTGGAAATTTTTATTGTGGTATAAAAAAAGTTTCCAGCCCCAGCTAAAAATCGCTTGCGGACCGACCTCCAATCCATTATTATCCCTAGGCCCCTTTCGGGAGGGCGGGGTAATCCGGCGATTTTCCCTCTTTTTTCCCCTTTTCCCCCCAACTAGGGGGGTCTTCCGCCTCTTTTTTCCGGAGGCCGCCCGTCTAAAGGGCCCTTTCGCCCTCCGGCCCCCCGGGGGGCTTCCGCTTCCAATTTTCCGCCGGGAACCCTCCCGGATCCTTTTCCGGACCCTTTTCGTGTCCAATTCGTCCGGACCCTAAAACTTTTCTAAAAATTTTTTTTCCGTCCGTCTC
>JAISMF010000036.1 GCA_031276865.1 Deltaproteobacteria bacterium
CGTTCAAGCGTTCAAGCGTTCAAGCGTTCAAGCGTTCAAGCGTTCAAGCGTTCAAGCGTTCAAGCGTTCAAGCGTTCAAGCGTTCAAGCGTTCAAGCGTTCAAGCGTTCAAGCGTTCAGGGGAAACTTCAAAGGATTCTTTTCGTTTTCCAAGACGCGTTCTTAGACCTCTTCCGCTTAAACGACGCCTCTCGGAAGTAAACGCCCATCCCTTTGCGCTCCGGAGGGGATCAAAGACGATCTTTTTCCCTCAGCTCCCGCTCCAGAGCCTCCAGCGCGCCCCGGGGATCCCCCGCGTGCTCCGTAAGGACGAAGGCGACCCGGTCGTGCCCCAGACGCGGGGCGTAGGCGGCGGCGAAGGCCATGGAGGCTTCCAGGAGCTCCAGACAGCGCCGGGGATCCGGCTTCAGGGTTTCCACGCACTTCTTCCGAAAAACTTTCGCGGCGTCCCGCATGAGTTCCAGGCTTTCCAGGATGGACTCGGCGAGAAGGGGCAGAAAGGCGTTCAGCTCGAACTCGCCGCGGGAGGCGACCAGGGTCACGGCCAGATCGTTCGCCATGACCTTGTAGGAGCAGATGGTGACGTACTCGGGCACGACCGGGTTCACCTTTCCCGGCATTATGGTGCTTCCCAGCTGCAAAGGCTCCAGGCGTATCTCCCCCAGGCCGCCGTGGGGGCCGGAGTTCATGAGGCGCAGATCCCCGCTTATTTTGGCGAGGTTGGCCGCCATGGCCTTTAAAAGCCCCGAGACCTCCACGAAGACGTCGTTGTTTTGGGTGACGTCCATGGGGTACTCGCTCAGGGCGAGACCAATCCCGGTTATCTCCCTGAGCTTCTCCAACGCGGCGAAGCGGTGCCTGCGAGCGAGGGCGGCGGAGGTGCCCCCTCCCCCGCCCGGAAGCCCCACCGCCAGGCCGCCCAGATTTATCTGCCTGAGCCTCTCCTCTATCTTATAGAGCCGCCAGCGATCCCGGGCCACCGCCTGGGCGAAGGCCCCGAACTCGTCACCCAGGGTGACGGGAACCGCGTCCATGAGCTCGGTCCTTCCCAGCTTCCTTATTTCCGCGAACTCGTTTTCCCGCTCCTGCAAGGACTCCTGGAGGGCCGCGGCCTCGTCCGCGAGCTCCCGTAAAAGCTCCACGCAGGCCACCCTCAAAGCGGTCGGGTAGACGTCGTTGGTGGACTGGCCGCGGTTCACGTCGTCCAAGGGGTGCACCTCCCGGTACTCCCCCTTTTTAAAGCCAAGGCGCGCGAGGGCGAGGTTCGCGAGCACCTCGTTTACGTTCATGTTCAAAGAGGTGCCGGCCCCCCCCTGGAGGGCCGGCACGATGAAGTCGGAGTCGGCCTCGGAGTTCAAGACCCGATCGCAGGCGTCGGCCACGGCGAGGAAGACCTTCGATCTTTCGGGGATCAGGGAGGCGTGGGCCAGGGCCGCGGCCTTCTTGACTTTCACCAGGGCGTGGACCAGACGCCGGTTACTGAGGGCCCGGCCGAGGAAGTTCTCGCGGGCCCTGAGGCTCTGGATGCCGTAGAGGGCTTCGTCCGGAAGCTCCCTTTGACCCAGAAAATCGGTTTCAACGCGCAAAGGTCATTCCTCCGAATCCAGACTCAAATGGGGAAAGGCCTCGAGACTGCGCTTGAGGATCCCCTGCATCTGGGCGATTATCATGCCGAAATTGGTGATGGGCACCCCCTGATCCTCGGCGCACTTTTGCCGGTAGCGCACCTCGCGGTCGTTTAGCATGCAGGCCCCGCAGTGGACTATGAGGGCGTAGGGCGAGAGATCCTCGGGGAAATCGCCTCCGGAGCTCCAGGAGAACTTGAGCTCCCGGCCGGTGTGGTTGCGGATCCAGCGGGGAAGCTTCACGGTTCCTATGTCGTCGCACTGCCTGTGGTGGGTGCAGCCCTCGGAAATCAGCACCCTATCGCCGTCTTTTAACGAGTCCACTTTCAGGGCCCCCCGGGCGGAGGCGTCAAGAACCCCCTTGTGGCGGGCGAAGAGGATGGAAAAGGAGGTTAAAAGGACGTCCCTGGGGGTGTCGGCGGAGACCTTGGCGAAGACCTGGCTGTCGGTTATCACGAGTTTCGGCTTCTTCCCCAGATTCCCAAGAACGTCTCTGAGCTCGAACTCCTTCACCACCACCGCCGCGGCGTCGGCCTCCAGGATGTCCCTGATGGTCTGCTGCTGGGGGAGGATGAGCCGCCCCTTGGGGGCGGCCTTGTCGATGGGGATGACCAGGATCACGAAATCCGCGGGCGACACCAGATCCCCCACCAGCCTGAGCTTGGTCTCGTCCGCGACCGAAAGACCGGCGAGCCTCTCCTTGAACTCCTTGATGTTCCTGCCCTCGAGGGCGCTCACGTAGATCTCGTGAGGGAGCGGCGCGGGCGTGGATTCCAAAAGCTCGCATTTGTTGCGGGCCACCACGTAGGGCACGCCCTTGGCCCGGAAAAGGGCCAAGAGCTCCTCCTCGTCCGGCTCCAGAGGCCTTCCGGCGTCCGCCACCAGAACCGCCACGTCGGTTTTATTGACCACCTGGCGGGTCTTCCTCACCCTCTTCTCGCCCAGGTACCCGAAGTCGTCCAGGCCCGGGGTGTCTATGATCACCACCGGCCCCAGGGGGAGGAGCTCCATGGCCTTGTACACGGGATCCGTGGTGGTGCCGAGGACGTCCGACACCACGGCCAGATCCTGGCCGGTCACCGCGTTCACCAGGCTGGATTTCCCCGCGTTTCTTTTGCCAAAAAAACCTATGTGCGCCCTCGAGGAGCTGGGGGTGTCGTTGAGGCTCATAAAAAACCACCTCTCCCGCTTTAGGGGGGGCGTCCGGGGCCGGACGCCTATGGATGTTCGGAATCTTCGAAACCGCCACCCCGACGTTTTTCAAGGGGATCCGTCAACGCCTCCCCGTTCATTCATCAGGGAGCGCCCGGACGCTTTTCAAGGCCCGGGGGCCTCCGGCCCCCGGGCCCCCGGCCGCTCCGTCTGCTTCTCTAAAAAGACGTTCACGATCCCGATCCTCTCCATCACGGCCGTTATCACCTTGTCCATCTCCCGGGTGAAGGCCGCCTCGGAAGAGGAGAAAAGCCTTTTGAACTCCCTTTCCAGCGAGCGGCCGAGCCTCTCCCTCACCGAGTTCAAAACCCGATCGGAAAGGACCAGGGGGCTTAAAAAGGCGGGGAGATCCCGATCTTTGAGGCGCTCCATCAGCCTCTCCTTTCCCATGAGGAGGAAGGCGCCGCTCACGGCCGCCCCGCCGGCGGCGCCGACGACTAACCCTAAGGGGCCGGAGGCCAAAAGGGCCAGGCCCGCGCCGCCGCAGACGGAGGCGGAGACGAAGCCGGCGACGGCGGAGAGCGCCCCTCCGGCCGCGAGGAACAGCGGCTCGGCCAGCTGATCGCCTAAAAGCAGATCCAGCCTGGGCTCGCCCGGGTCTTTCAAATCATAGACTATTTTCGAGGCGGCGGAAAGATTGAAGCTTCGCAGCCACTCCCTAATCTTCTCCAAAGAGACCAAGCGGACCGTTTCGAACTGGCTTTTAAGGGTCTCCCCGAAGAGGCTTTTCAGCCTGGGGGCGTATTCGAGGGAGAGGGCCTCGATTTCCCGCTCGAGGCGCCCGATATTCAAGCCCTCCCCGCGGCGGCTCTTCAGGGCGGGGGCGACCCCGCCCTCGAAGAACTCCTCGAGGACGCGGGAAACGAGTTTCCGGGAGGCGCTTTCGAGGCTCTCCCGCACGAAGCGGGCGATGTCGTTTCGCAAAAACGACTCCCGGGCGGCCCTTATCCTCTCCAACACGTCCTCGAAGTCCGCCTTCACCGCCGGCAGGATGGAGAGGCCCTCCGAGATGGCCCCGAAGGGGTTGGGGCTGTTTAAAACCCGCTTGGCGTCCAGATCCAGGGTTTTTAAAAGGATCTCCTTGACGAAGAACCACCTGGAGCTCCCTCCGGCCAAGGAGACGGCTTTCACGGCCGCGAGATCCCCCAGACCCTGGGCTAGGCCCCGGGAGAACCATTCCAAAAGATTCACCGGACCGTTCAGGAAGGCCGGGCTCGGATCCGTTCCGAATTTCCTCTGATAGTCCAGAAAGGCGGACGAGGGGCTGTAGGAGGAGGCCCGCTCCAGAAATTCGCCGCGGGTGAGCTTCCCCACCGCTCCGAAGCGTCCCAATTCCGCTTTCACCACGGCCGCGGGGTTGCGGGAGACGGTCTCGGAAAAGTCCTCCTTTAAGCGCCGGGCGAGATACGAGAGCGCGTAAAAATCCCGGCGGGCGGCCTTAAGCTCCGCCAAAGCACCCGGGTTCCCGTCTAGGAACCATTGGAAGAACAAATCGTCGAAAAGCCTCCCCCCCAGCTCCATCTCCCCCCAGGAGCGCTCCACCTCCCCTTCCCGGAGGTAGGCGAAATCGCAGGTGCCGCCCCCGAAGTCCACCACCAGGTAGCCGTCCAGGATGTCGGTCAAGGGAAAGCGGCCGTAGCCCAGATCGGTTATGAGCGCCCCCTTGGGCTCGTCCACCACCTCGACCCGGCCGAAGCCGGCCTTTCCGGCGAGCTCCTTGAGGGCGTTGGAAAACTCCTCCGGCGCCTCGCTCGGCGCCCCGAAGATCACCTGGCTGTCCAAGAAGAGGAGAGGGGTGCCGTTTGCGAGGGCGTCCCTTTCAACGGCCGCGAAGAAATCCAAAAAAGCGGTCCGGGCCATCTGGTTTTTCACGATGTCCGGTTTGAAACCGGAGTAGTAGCGGTAGCCCGCCCTCTCCATTTCGGTCGGGTCGGCCTGCCCGTAGGTGACGGTGGCGCTCTCGCCTATGATGGGAAAGACGCTCCGGTCGGCGTCGTTGGCGTCGGAATACAAAATGGCCGTGTCGATGGCGGGAGTGCGGCCGTTCAAGTGCAGAGGCATCTTGTTCTTGGTGCCGTAGGGACAGATGGTGATGTAGGTGTTGGTGGTTCCAAAATCCACGCCCAGCACGTCTTTGGGGTTTCGTTTCGTCATGCCTGCCAGCCAGAAAGATAAAAAAATTACGAGAAGACCGCCCTCCGGCCTTTCCGGGGACGCCCGGGGGGTTGCGCCGATGTAAACGGCGGAAAAAAGCGGACCCGCGGAAAGCCCCTTTCGGGGCGAAAAAAAGGAGCCGTCCGAAAAACGAGGCGGAAGCGCCGGCCGGGAAGCGAGCCGCCAAGGGCCTCCGCGGCGAGCGCTCATCCGCGCCTTCATCGTCAATATCACCCCGGCGGTTAAATATTGGAAAAAAATCGCGTATTCAAGGGAATCTCTTCCTCTCACCTTTCTAACTTTCATCCGCCGGGGCGATGGTAAATCAAAACGGAGGTCAAGTCCCGAAAGACGGATGCGGAATACAGACGCCCGAATCGATTGACAAAGGACCGTTGAACCGGCGTTCAAGCCCACCCGGACGTCCCGCCTCAGGCCCATCGTTTCACACGCGCAAGGGGGGCGGTTTCGCGCTCGGGGCGGGGCCGGTCCGTCCGCGGAGCTTTGAAACCGATGGTCCGCCGCTGGCTTGAAGGCGCGGGGAGTTTATTCGATACTTGTTTAAATATTTTATAATAAATTAACTATAATTACTATTTATTATATAATTAAAAATATATTATATTGAAATAAAAGTTAGTATAAAAAATTTAAAAATAAATTAAAAACTAATTAAAAATATTAAATATTATGATAAAAAAAATTAAATAATGTATAAATAAAATAATTTTATATTCTTTATAATTTGTTCCACGGTAGCTTCCGTCAATAATCTTTCTTTTTTATAGTATAGACTTTGAGTTTTTTCACCAAATTGTTCTAAAATAGTAGATAAATCTGGTGAATATATAAAATTAAGCCTCAAATAAAATTCATCAAGAGACTTATTATAGAAAATATAGTAACCTATTCTCTCAAGTCTTTCACACGCGTACCGCAACGTGGGAATGGAAGTGGGTTTTCCCAATCGGCCGGTGACGGTTTTCCCTTTCTCCTTCAAACCGTCGCGCAACTTCGTCTCCAAGAGCGAAAAAATCAGCGTCATCAAAGCCATAAAGCAGCCGAGGCCATGGATTCGCTCCGGTTTTTCCACAAAAGTTTCCGAGACGCGCGGCTCTTTTCCTTTCAAATATCCGTAACACTTCGCTCCCATAAACTGGGCGTTATAATGAGAAAGTATTTCTTCCGCCAAAAGAGTTCGTTTGTTCGTCGCCAATATGAAACGTCCTAGGCTTAAGCGTTCTTTTCGCGCGGCGTCGTTGTTCAAAGCGAGCGTCCCTTTTACGAAAAAACTCTTTTCCCGCTTTCGTCCGGCTTCCGGACGTCCTAATTTTTCACCGGATCCGGGTTCTTTCGAAATAATCTCCACCTTTTCAAATCGGCAGAATTTTCGCTTGGAAATCCATATTTCCGCGCCTTTTTGAGCGTCCTCGCAAGAGGCGAAGGAACGGTTTTCCAAAATTTTCAAGGCTTCGAACGCCAGGGACGTTTCTTTTTCGAGTCTTTTCTCGAACGCCCGCTCTTGTTTTTCCGCCAATTCCCTGGAATGGACAAGAAGCCATGTTTGCTCCACTCCGCCGTACGACGATTCAGCCGCGAAAAAAGAATACCCGTCGTCTTGTTCCATGACCCGCGTTTCAACGTCTTTCGCGATCAGTTCCCGGGCCTCGGCGATCTTTTCAGGAACCCTGGCTATAAAATAGGCGGGGAAATCCCTGATGTATTCCTCCCGGTAAAAGGCTGGGTCTGTCAAGCACAACGGTTCAGCCTCGGAGATCTCCGCGTCTTTCACGAAATCATGAAACAAACGCGCCCTGGAGTTTAATTCCTCTTGGTCAAGGCGATCGCCGGATAGTTCTTTCATATACACCGGAATTCCCATTGAATTGCAAACGAGGGCGTAAGTTAAAAGCGAAATAACGCTACGATCGTCTTTAGGGCGCCCAAGGGCGATGCTGACGATAGTTTCAGGAAGACCGTCGTCGGAAAAGCGCTCGATCCGCCCGAACAGGGCGAAGTTAATCATTTCGACATGCAAAACGTCGAAATCAAGGAAACGAGGAAGCCGCGTCGCCAAATGTTGAACAATCCTCAAGTAAAAAGCGGAAACGCCAAAATTTTGAACCGCCTCGAAAAAATCAGCCAACACGTCGTCGTTGAAATCATTTAGGTCCACATCGCGGTGGAACAATAAAAACAGCGGAAAAAGAGAGAGATTTTTAGCCGCGTTGTATAGCGTTCCTTGGTATTCGCGAAAAATGGACAAGGCGATAAACTTGAAAGACTCCCCGTATGTCGCGTTATGTTCGTGGTTTTTGGGCAAAAGATCGTCCACGAAAGAAACCAACCCGGTTTCATCAAAAAATGATGAAATTACTCCCGCGTGATCCATTTTAATGTCACCTATGGACAAAGTATTGAAATCAGTCAAAAATGATCTAACGTCCATCAAGCGTTCCTCCCTCGAAAGATCCGGTTTTCGTGAAAAAAGCCCGCCGGAAAACGCCCGGGCGCCCTCGTATAGGCGGATTTTTTCACCGGGGCACCACCTGCCCCTTCTTCATCACCACCCCGTCCTTCACCACGGGCTCCTCCTCCACGCTCACCTTATCCCCCGTCTTCACGTAACCGAAGGTCTCGTATTTCTCCCTCAGGCCGGGTTCCCAGGAAAGTTCCTCCTCCCCCGGGGCTCCTCCGCCGGTCTCGAAACCGGCGAGAGAGAGCTTCCGCTCGAGTTCGGCTAGGAGAAAGTCGTCTCCGGAGCCTTCCCGGGCCAGCATCTTCTTCACCACGGCGACCACTCCGGCGAGAAGGTCGCCTTCGTCCCCCGTCTCCGGGACTCGCCCTCTTTTCAGGCGGTAAAGCAAAAGGAGCGTCAGGGGGAAGGCGAGCTCCAGATACTCGTCCACGGAGCGCGAGAGGGAGCGCTCGTAGGAGCCTCCGTCGAAACCCTCCTTTCCCTTGGCCAGGAGGAGGACGAGGAAGGCCGCCAGATAGAGGCCCAGGCGTTTAAGCCGGGAGCTTTTCCCGCGCCCCAGGATGGCGGCGGGGCCGGCGACCGCGAGGACCCCCAGGGCGATGTCGGCCGCGGCCGCGGTTCCGAGGATCCCCATTAAGGCCAGCCGCACCCTTTTGTGCTGGGCCAGGTAGACGGTGAGGAGCGCCGGGACGAAGGCGCCGAGGACGGAGCCGAAAAGGGCGCCGACGCTTCGGGGGTGGTGAAAAAATTCCATAATGGCCCCGCCGGAAAGGTTTCCGCAGAAGGCCCCCAGGGCGGCCGCGCAGGCGACGGTCGCGACCCTGACCCCGGTCGCGGGGAGCGGAGGCGGCGGCGCTTGGAAGGGGGGGAGCAGGGCGCCCAGATGCTCCCGGAAAAGGGCCTTTTCCCGCGCGTCCAAGGATTCCTCCCCCAGAACCCGGAAAAAGTCGTCCCGTCCCAAAGAGTCGAGCAGGTGGCGGCCCGCCGCCGCCGCGGCCCTGTCCAGCGAAGGGGCCTTCGGAGGGTCCCCTTCCCCCCCGCCTTCCCCCCTCCCCGGGTGGACGGCCTCCCGAAACTTCTCCAGGGCGCCTTTTTTAACCGCGTCGAAGAAATCGGAAACCCCCTTCCGGTCGCAAACGAGCTTCCACTCGGCCGGAAAGACTCCGGAGGGAATCTCCGGGGAACCGAAGGGAAGGGCCGGAAACACCCCCTTTTTTCCCTCCTCCGGATCGCCCCCCCGAAAGCCCCTCCGGCCGGCGGGTTTCAAAATCCTAAGGAGAAGGAAGGCCGATAGGACGCCCAGGACGACGGGGAGGGCGGCCAGGAGGGCGAGCTCCAAAAAAGCGGGCGAGCCCGGACCCTCCGTTAAAAAGCCTCCGGGAAAGGAGTGGGCGCTCTCCTCTCCGGCGAAAAGAAGGAGGCCCGCGGCCGAAAGGGCGGAAAAAGGCCCGGGAAGCGTCCCTAAAAGCGGAATCCTTGCGAACATATTTTTTTAAATACTTACGGCCCTATATGTCCGTATACAAAAGACACTCCAGCATGTCAAAGAAATCCGTCATCTCTTTTATTAAACGCTTAAAATTAAATTATATTCATCAACTTGCGAAACTAACGCGATCCGCTAAACGGACAATCCAAGCGACGCTAAAATTTCGTTTTGAATTTTACTTAATGTTGTTTTATAGATTTCGCCATTAATTTTCATTAAATTGTATTCTTTTAAATATCCCAAAACATCTTGGGCTGATAGTTTTTTCACTCTGTCACTCACGGCGTTGGTTTTAATTTTATTTGAAATACATGTTACTAATATAAATGATAAAAATCTAATAAATATTTTCCCCTCTAGAGTTTTATTTTTCCGCGCTTTAAATCCACCGAATCCTCGCTCATTTTTAGAACAACTAAATGATTTTTCTATGGCGTCTCTTTTTCTACATTCTTTTAAAACGGTTTTAGCCGATAAACTCGTATCGGATGTGATAATAATAAAATATACATTATTGAATTTCATTTCATTGATTGAATCTAAATCATCCTCATAGGAAATATTCTTATCATTTATATATTTGTTCTCGAAAGTCGTATCGGAATATTTCGCGGATATATGTTTTTCATCATATAAGCTTTTCATGCCAAGTTTTAAATAGTCCACGCCGTCATATATATCGCCATCATCGTCATTAATTTTGTTCGCGTTGAAGAAAATATGAATATTCACATCTATACCGGCTATTTGTTTACGAATCGTCTTTCCATAAATTTTTAAATTCTTGACGCAGTTGACAACGCCGGCGACATCCTTCATATTTTGATGAAATAATTTTTTATAAATTTTACTAGCGGAAGACATAGGCGTTATAAAATTAAAATCAAAGTCATAAAGTAAAAATAAATTTTTATCGGCGCGGAAACCACGATCGAAAACAAAGGTCACGCCTTTAAGTCCCAATGACGCTGTATGTTCGATCAAATATTCTAAATCTTTTTCATCATTAACACCGCCTTGATATAAATTATAGTAAAGCGGTAATTTTGATGTTCGTTCGCAATATATGGCTAAATTAAATTGAGGTTTTCTTGGATCTTTCACGGGGCGCCCAAGTTTAGGAATGGACGCGTATTTAGAATAATTTCGCATGTTTGCCACATCGTAAAGCGTATATCCATCGCCATCATGCTCGCGCGTCCACTTTTCAAAAAATTTCATTTTTTGCTCAAACGTTATTGAAGCGAAAATTGACTCGGCTACGGACTCGTCTAGATAATTCTTAGAATTTTGAAAAGCGCCAATCCGCCAAATATTTAGCTTCGACATGGCGTCGCCTTCGGAGGCCATAAAAAACGCCAAATCCAAAATAGACTCGAAATCGTTCGGAAAAACTTCTTCAAGCAACTCGGTTAAACCAGATTCATCGGAGAAATGTCTTAACGCAAGAAAGTTTCCATAGTGACGGATGGAGTTTTCATCAATGCTTTGGCCATCGCTTCCAGTTTCTTCCGGACGCTTTATAGAATTATCGAAAACGTCCGGTGACGATTTTTCCGTATTTTCGGGATAAAATTTATAATACTCCTGATTTGGAATAAGCATACCCGTGTCTTCATCCATCTTTCCAATGCAAACGCAATCGTACTTTCTCTTCCCTTCCAGCACATATGATTTCGTCACGTGGTAAACGTATTTCACCCCGTTAGCGCCTTTTTTTATCGCTTTATACTTCGCCGGCATCGGCACGGGCGGGTTTCTCAGCATATCAATCAATCCTCTTATAAAAAAATACCAGGGAAAAATTAAAGGCGGGGAAAAAATACGTTAGCCAAACGATATAAGAAAACACCTGAAAAGCGCGTATTCTTTTAAATGAATCCATTTACCGCGCTTATCTCCGACTTTTTTTTCGGACTTTTTTTCAATCGTCCAGGTTTTAACCGAAGACGCGGTGAAAACCAAGCGTTCACTGAATTTTAACAAAAATCACGCCAAAATTGATTATTTTCTCGAAAAAAAACGTTCATCGAATCGCGGGAAGCGTTCCGAAGGTCGGATCCGAAAGGATTTCCGGCGGCGGAAGCCGGAAGGCCCCCGGAGCGAAACGGGCGTTCGCGGTGGGGAGCCTTCCCCTTCGAGGGAGGTTGCGGGAAAAAAAGGGGCCCGCGCGGAAAAAGAGCGGGGGCCCCGGAAAAAAAGGTCCAGGGCGGCTTTCACAGACCGGAGGGCATGTCTTTGAGGAAGGCGTCCACCAGTTTCCGCTGCCAGTCCCCGTCGGGTTTCAAGCGGCCCAAAAAGAAGCGCAACGTCTTCGGCTCCTCCGCGAAAAGGAGCCCCCCGATAAGATCCCGATGCTCGTAGAGCCAGCCCACGCGGTCGGCCACGTATTTCATCTGGGAGAGGGAGAACACCCTCTTGGGCACCGCGAGGCGCAGGAGCTCCATGTCGGAGAGGGTCTCCGAGCCGTCCTCCCCGCGCTGCTCGGACAGGGTGCCCCGCTCCATGCCCCTAACGCCTCCGGCCAGGTAGACGGCCACCGCCAGGGCGCCCGAGGGGTAGCGCTCCTGGGGCACGTGGGGGACGAACTTCATGGCGTCCAGATGGCAGCCCAGGCCCCCGTAGGGTTTGACCACGGGCACCCCTTTGGCCGTGAGCATCTCACCCAGGGCCTCCACGAATATGGGGGTCTGGCTGATGGTGTCGACGTCCAAAGTCTCCCTTAGGCCCACGTTTATGGCCTCCATCTCCCGCACCGACATGCCGCCGTAGGTCAGGAAGCCCTCGAAAAGGGGCACCAGATCCCGCATGAGGCGGTAGTCCTCCTCCGAGCGGACGGCGATGCCGCCGCCCCTGGCGCAGCCGAGCTTCCTTCCGGAGAAGTAGACGATGTCGGCGTGGGAGCTGATCTCCAGGACGATTTCGTTAAGAGGCTTCCTCTCGTAGGCCTTCTCCCGGGTTTTTATGAAGTAGAGGTTGTCCGCGAGAAGGGAGGCGTCGATCACCACCTTCAGGCCCTCTTTCCGGGAGAACTCGGAAACCTTCTTTAAATTGGAAAGCGAGACGGGCTGTCCGCCTATGAGGTTGGTGCCCAGCTCCACCCGCACGAAGGCGATCTTGTCCCTTCCCAGCTTCCGCACCCTGGCCTTGAGCTTCGCCAGGTCGAAGTCGCCCTTGAAGGGCTCGGCGCTGTCGGTGACGGTGGCCCCGTCCCGGACCGCCTCGTAGACCGAGCCTCCCAGGCGGGTTATGTGGGCCTTGGTGGTGGTGAAATGGAAATTGGTTATCACCTCGGTTCCCGGGCGCACGTAGGTCGTGGCCAGGATGTTCTCGCAGGCCCTCCCCTGGTGGGCCGGCAGGAAATAGGGCGTTCCGAAGAACTCCCGGACGGTCTTTTCCAGACGGTAGAAGGTCTCGGATCCGGCGTAGCTGTCGTCCGCCAAAAGCATGGCCGCGTACTGGGCCTCGCTCATGGCGTTCACGCCCGAGTCGGTGAGCATGTCCAAAAATACGTCCCGGTTGGGAAGCAGGAAGGTGTTGTTGCCCGCCAGGTTGATGATTTCCAGGCGCTCCCTAACGGGCCGCAGATGGATCCTCTGCACCATGCGGGCTTTGTGGAGCTCCAGAGGCACGTTCTCGCCGGAGAAGAAGCGCACCCTGGAGTAGATGTGATCTGGCATTTGTCCTCGATTGTTTCCATTGGGATGCGGCGCCGGACCAAGGGCCGGCGCCGGAGCTTGAAAAAAGCGAAAGGGCGCCCGGCCTTTAGCGCCGGAAGACCCGCTTGACGAAGTTCGCGAAATAGCCGTTGTCGGCCAAAAGGCGGCAGGCGTTCCAGGCCTCCCCCCCGCCGCCGCTGCCGGCGAGGGCCTGGGCCAGGCGGTATCCCTGGTCGTCCGAGTCGCCGTAGACCACGATGAAGTCGAGGTTTCCGCCGTATTGGGATTTTAGCGAGCTTAAAGCCGCCTGGGCCCGGCTGTTCTTATCCTCCGCGCGGAAATCGGAAAAAAGCACCACCGTCTTCCTCCCGGAAACGGCCTTCAGATCGCCTAGGTTTAGGAGCTCCGGCGCCAGGGGCGCCGGACGGGGGTCGGCCTTCAGGGACCTCACGCTCTTTAAAACCTCGGGGCGGTTGTAGACGGCCGGCCCGTAGCCGGGCCGGGTGTCGGCGTAGCTGGAGTCGTCGCCCTTCCACCAGTTCTTTATGGGCCTCGAGACCCTATCGAGAATCCCGTCGGCCTCCTTGAAGCCCAAAGGCCTCACCATCACGAGCATGCCGTTGTCCGGAATGTAGCCCACCAGGCGCTCCACCCCGGTGAGCATCCTCCCCGCCTGGGAGTAGCCGGCGCAGGCCGAGGCGTCCAGGCGGCGCTCGTCGGGCCTCACCGCCCCCCAGACCCCCCTCAGCCCCGAGGTGTCCAATAAGAGGACCATTCCAGGCTGGCTCATGGCGCGGGTTCTGGCCTCCTCCAGCTTGGCGGGGGGGGTCCGGAAATCCACCGGATCCTTGCTCTCGGCTAGGTAGACACGGTACCAAAGGCCCCCGCCGTCTTTGGACTCCTCCACCGCCGCCGGCCAGCCGGCGGCGCTGAGCCTGGAGGCCTCCTTCTTGGCCGCGAGGGGGTCCCTAAAGGATCCCACGTAGCGGCCGTAGACCGCCTTCTGGAAGCCCGCGCCCGTCACCGCCGGCGAATCGGGCGGCAGCGGTTTTCCGGCCTTCTCCTGGGCGAAGGAGACCACCGACTCGGAGCGCTCCAAGAGAGGCGCGGTCTGGGTCTCGACGCTGTGAAGCTCGCCCGGGTCGTCCGAGGGCAGCACCTGCCACTTGGTAACCAGGCCCTGGGCGACGAGCCGCCTTCCCAGAACCTCGGCGTCCTCCTTCCGGCCGAAAAGCCCCACCAGGACCAAATGGAAGTCGCCTATTTTAGCGCTCGCGAGGAAGCGCCTCTCCTCTAAGGTTTTCCTCACCGTGAAGGCCGTGTAGCCCTCTTTTTGAAAAACCGCGACCGCCCTGTCGGCCGGAGCCTTGTCCAGGTAGCTCCCCACCCAGACGGCGTAGAAATCGGCCCTCACCATCTCGCCCACCGGGGCGACGCCGTCTTTCATCTCCCCGCCGTCCACCACGACCCCCACCGGAGCCGCTCCGCCGGTTCCGGCGGAGGCGGAGGCGCCGGCGCCGGCGCCGGCCGGACCGGGGGAGGCCGCGGGCCCCGAATGCGAGCAGCCGCAAAGAAGGGCCGGAAGGAGAAAAAAGAGGAGCGCCCACGCCGCCGGAAAGGCGCCTGGGACGCGGGCGGACGCGCTGGATCTCATGGCGGGTCGGAATGACTCACGGAAGCGTCGGGCGCCTCCGGCGAAAAAAAGAAAGCCGGACCGGCTTTTTAGAAAATTTAGGGCGAAGAATTTGGAAACGGTAAACCTTTATTATTTTACCACAAACGGCGCCGACAATTAAGACGAAAAAGCCGAAAGGGCGCGGAGATTTTTATCGCCGCGGCTAAACGGAAACTCCCTCATCCTCGCCAAAGCGGAAACGCCCTCCGCCTTAATTTGAGGCTGTTTCCGCCTCCCTCGGGGGGAAGCCTCCCCGCGGGGACGAGGAATTGAATATATCTTCTATAAATTATAATTAATAATGCTAATTAATATTTATTATAATATTTTATGTATATTAATATTAAATACATATATATTAAATGGCCATATGGAAAGCGAGCGCGCGCTGGGATCGCTGTAAAGGGGGTTTGTTGACAAATCGATGGCGGGGTGGTTTGACGCCGGCGCGAGCGGATTATGGCGGAAAGCGCGCTCCGTCGGGATAGGGCCGGAGACTCTTAACGAGCTCCACGCGCTTTCAGATTTCAGACCCGTATGAGAAAAACAAGCGCGGGTCGGGCGCCGTAAACGGGACAACTCCTGGATGAACAATATTAATTTTGGTAATTGGCAAATCATACGCGGCATATGTTGATTGTCAACGCCAAATTTAATGGGGTCGACAACTTCATCCCCCGCAATCGTCCATGATTTGTCAATAAAAGCCCTTTACACGCAGGCGAGCGAATACCCGCTTTCCGGACAGCTGGGATAAAGTTACATAAAAATAACTAAAATATAGATGAAGTATATATTTTTAGATAAAATAAAATGTTTTTAACATTTCATAGCGTAAATAAGTTAAATCCGCCGCCCCGGCGTCAAGACCTCCGTCAAAGGACGCCATCCAAGCATCCCCAGGTTATTGACCCTGGCTTGATGAAAGAACACCATTAACCCGCGTCGACGCGCAACTTCTTTCAAAACGATCGTCTCCTATTTTTGACAAATTTGGGATTTAGGCCCTCCAATGAAAAATCTCCCTCTGGGTATCCAAAACTTCCATGAAATAATCTAAGGGAGATTATACCCACGTTTACAAGACGCGTCTTTCTCCGGAACTGATTAAGATAAAACAAATTTTTCTCTCCCGTCCCCGACGCTTCGGCAAATCTCTTCTTCTTAACACCCTGGAACAAATGTTTCGAGGAAACGCCGACCTTTTTTCGGGTCTGCAAATAGCTGAGTCCGGCTATGAGTTTAAAAAATATCCGGTTATTCGCCTGAGTATGACGACGGACTCTGAAAGCCCGAAATTTCTTAAGGAAAGGCTGATAAAAAACCTTCGAAATATGCCGAAACCTACATCATCCATCTCAGAGACGATGATCCTGGCGGGGCGTTACAACTTTTTATTAAAGATCTAAACGAAAAATTCCAACAAAGAGTTGTAACGCTCATCGACTAGTACGGCCATCCCGTCAGCTCGCATATTGATGATATTGATTTAGCCAAAGCCAACCCTAAAGGTCTAAGCTCTTTTTACGCCGGGTTAAAGAGATGGATGAGTTTTCGCGTTTCGTCATGGCGACAGTGGTGACACGCTACGCCATGACGGATTTATGCTCCGGTCTCGACCAGTTGGTCGACATCGGGTTCACGCCTGAATTCGCCGCTATACGCGGCTTCACTCCGAATGAGATGGATCAATATTTCGCAGACCGTTACAGCTCGACCTTGAAATATTTAAAATCCACCGGCGCTTGCCGCCGGATAGCTCGGAAGTCGACTTGCGGCGAAAAAACCTCGATTGGCGCGATGGCTGCACATGGGATGGAAAACTAGAGTTATGAACCCGATTTCAATTCTAAATTTTTTTTCAATCGATCTTTAGACTCTTACTGGCCCGACACCGCGCCTTCCGCGGACTTTCTTTTGGAAGTGATGAAAGCCAATCAATTTTCATTTACAAAAAATAACCTTCGAGGATTATCCAAAACGGATATTTCTCTCGCTACCGTCGAAAATGTTAAATCCGTCCCGCTTTCGTTTCATACTGGTTATTTGACCATAGATGAAATCAAACGGGTCGACGGCAAATTACAATGCTCCTTCACGGTTCCGAATTTCGAAGTCGAAACGCCTTTTTATGATATATTAAATCAACGTTCATTTATCAAAGACGGCGTCGGCGAGGCCGTGGAATGAAACGAAGCCCTTAAGAGGCGGGACTAAGAACATTTGACTATAATTATCGGAAGGCTTTTCGCGCGCATTCCAAGGTAACATTACGAAAAGAACGGTAAATTGGGAGAGTAATATTTTCAAACGAACTTAATTAGTTCCTTTTCAGGCCTACAATCAGAGGTTAGATCCGAAACGCCAGGATCCAAAGGCGACCCGGATCTTATACTGACAACCGCTAGCGGACTACGAGCGGTTATGGAGATAAAATTCGCCCCGAACGCCAAACCGGCCAAGCTCGGGAAGACTCTCGACAAACTCGCCAAGCTGGGCCTGAAAGCCATCAAATAAAATATGGAGAAAGCGATCGCCTCAAGGGATACGACTTCGCGGTCGTCGGGGTGGGCGTCGTCGGCCGGGGCGAGGCCAAAGCCGTCTTCGGCGATCCTGGAAAAACGCGGTTTAAGAGTTTTCCCGGCGGGGCGGCACCCGCGATCCGCGCCGTCGTTTGACCTTCCCTTCGCCTAACGATTGTTTTCATCGGCGGCGCCGCCCGCGGATTGGTTTTAATAACGCTCATGAATAGGGTAGAGGCGATTCGCCCCGTCCCATGAAACGCCCTAAATACGTTTCGGGAGAGGAAAGAAGCCGTTGTTTTATCGACCCTGGGGGAACGTTGAAAACCCGCCTCACGTTTTCTCAGGCGCGCCCCGCCGCGCTTCAATTAGGGGGAAGGCGCCGCGGACGGCGAAGCCGGGGGGAAAACCGGGAAATAGGAGGTCGGACTGTTGAAAGAGCGGGCTGAAAGGATGGTAAGTTTAATTAGTTCAATTATATGCAATATAACTAATTTAGACTCAATAGACCAAAAAGTGATAGGAATTATCTCCCGTAAGCTATGAGACTTTGGTATTTACCGCGCGAATTCGAAGAAACCATATTTTTAACTACGGTAAGTTCGCGCTTGGACCCCCGCGGGCCACAGGGCGTTTCAGCGGAAAAATGGGTATATTTGTCTTTTCATTTGACACTCGATTTCATATTGTAGCGTCATACTTTATCGTCTAAAATGGGATTCATGTTAAAATTATAATAAACGATAGAGCTGTTGATTTATCAAATTTAAATATGGCTAATTATAGTCCAAAAGACGTCCTTAACACCCATACGCAAACACTTTACGAAAATTTTCAATCTTTTTTGGAAGCGCTTCCAAGGTTCCCATGACTAATTCAACTATAAAGCATTTTAATACTACAGGACCATGCGTTCCATCAAAGCATTACATGCTGCCAGTATTACCGCGCATACAAGGCGTTGATGAAATGATTGAGGGCGAATACTATTTTATCATCCATGCTCCAAGACAAAGCGGGAAGACAACGTATTTACAATATTTAACCAGAAGAATCAATTCTGAAGGAAATATGCACGCTCTAAACTGTTCCTTAGCGACTTTAAAACGGGTGACGGACCGCGATGAAGCAATGACAACTATGGCGGCTCAACTAAATAGGGCTTTGAAAATTTCAGGGGTTGTCGCTTTTAAAAAATTAGCCTTTCCAGACGATTCGTTACCGCAGTCTGACGCGTCTGTAAAAATCAGCAATTTTTTAAATTATTTATCCGTTAAATTAGATAAAGACCTTATTGTTATTTTTGATGAAGCTGACAGTATGACAGAAATTCATCTCGTCACTTTTTTAGCGCAAATTCGAGACGGATATATTGAACGGAATGTAAGTCCAGAGTCCAAATTTCCTAGATCTATATTACTGGCGGGTATGAGGGACATCAGAGATTACTTGACCCAGGTTCGCTCCGATGAAACTTCATTGGGCCTCGCAAGTCCTTTCAACGTCAAGAAGGAAGCGTTAACTCTGGCCAATTTCACTAGAGAAGAAATAGGAACGCTCTATCGGCGGCACACTATGGCTAGTTGTCAAATTTTTGAGTCGGAGGCTGTGGATCGCGCTTGGCGCTGGTCGCAAGGACAACCTTGGCTCGTTAACGCTCTAGCTTATGAAAGTGTGGTTAAAATTCTAAAAAACGACTATACTAAGGCTGTAACAGCGGATATCCTGGATCAGGCCGTTGAAGCTCTTATTAAGAACAGACATACGCATATAGACTTTCTTTTGGAGCGTCTCAAGGAACCGAGAGTTATAAGAGTCATGGATTCCGTCTTTTCCGGTTCTAAGAGTAAAGTTTCAATCAACAGTGATGATCGTCAATATTGTATCGATCTAGGATTGGTAGTTTTGGGTGAAGGTCAAAATTTACAACCTGCTAACGGAATTTATCAAGAAGTCATGTCTCGAGTATTAACAGATCCTGTTCAATACGCTCTTGACGACTCAATTGTAAATAATAAATATTTTGACGGTCCTCTTATCCGGATTTCCGAGCTTTTAAAAGAATTTCAACAATATTGGCGACAAAACGGGGACTCATTTACTAAACGCGGTAAAAGGCTGGATGTTTTTAAATACGATGAAGCGGTTCACGTTATGATGCTTTTCGCGTACGTGCTAAAAGCTTTAAATGGTAAAGCTAAAGTCTACCTTGAGTATGCGGAGGGAAGAGGGTATGTAGACATACGCGCGATATATAAAGACGCGCAATATTTAATTGAAGTCAAGATGAAAGATAACTTCAAGAAAACTCAAGCCTTAAAACAAATTGCTAATAATTCAGATACTAGCGGAAAAAATGAAGCTTGGCTAGCTGTTTTTGATCGGGATATGAATAAAGCATGGGATGACAAGATTACATGGGAGACGGTTCAAATTAATAAAATTACCATCCATATCGTAGGTTGTTGAAATTATTGATCTCGCAGGGACGTAATTTATAAGCGAACGTAGTTGGCGGTTTATTTAATGATGTAATTGGCGCGCACGCGCAATAGTTTTTTAATATAACGCTCATGGAATGCCCGAGATCCTTCCGCAAGCGAGCGCTTGAAAGTTTTCATAACGCGTAACGCGGCCTATCCTCCAGTCCGCGCCGCTGATTTCCAAATAATCTCTCATTTTTTTCGGCGTAAATTTTTACCTTATTAGTTGAAACACGCCCCCGACCGACGCGTTTCGTTAAAAAGTCTTGAAATCGTGGAACATCCGCGGTTGAAATAAAATTTCGGGATAATGATTTTTTTCAAGACGCGCCTTTCTGTTCGGAATCGGGAATAATCCGACCTTCAACCTAAGGGACCGTGGCGAGCGGGCGTTTGATCCGTCTTTCCGAAAACACCCTCCCTAACCGGGTGAAAAAACGAATATCCAAGTCCTCGCCATCCTCCGATGACCCCTGGGCGGCGGATCGAGGACTATACGCTTAGACCCTTTCCGGGCGGACGCCCCGAAAAGCCCGGGATGGTCGAAAAAAAGCGAAAGGCTCTCCCGCGCTTTGGCGTCCGTCTAAATCCACCGCGAGGCGCAGGCCGCGAAACGCGCGCTCCCTAGACGCCGTTTATGAAGTTTCAGGGAACCCGGACTTCGCCGGCCTCCGCCGTTTTTTCCGGCTTCCTTCCCGACTTGCGGATTCCCCACAAGACGACCGCTCCGACGACGATCACGCCCCCGAGGGCGGCCACGGCCCCCGGCCTTTCCCCCAGGGCCAAAAGCACCCATACCGGACCCAGGATGGGGTCCAGCATGGTTATCATGACGAGCTCGAGCGAGGTCGCGTGGGCCGAGACCTTCGCGTAGATGTAATAGGCGACGCCCACCTGGAAGACGCCCAGCAAGGCGAGGCGTGAAAATCCCCCGGCGTCCGGAAAGGGCGCCCCGATGGCCCAGCATCCGCCGAGGAAGGTGAGGAAGTTGCCCGCTATCACGGCGGAGACCGGAAAGCGGCCGTGAATCTTTCGCAGGCACAACACCTGGGCGGCGAAGAAGATCCCGCTCACGACGGCGAGGAAGTCCCCTCCGAGTCCTCCGGCCCCCAGGCCCTCCCAAAAAAAGAGGAGCATCCCCAAAAAGATCGCTCCCATGTAGGCGAAGTCGGAGCCGGCGGTCCTCTCGCCCACGAAGAGATGGGCGAAGAGGCCCACCCACAAAGGCGCCGTGTACATGAGGACCATGCTGTTGGCGGCCGTCGTGCGCCCCAGGGAGCAGACGTAAAAGAATTCCGTGAGGGCCAGAAACAGTCCCGAGAGCCAGTGGATGGGCAGGAACTCGGAGCGCCTCAGGCCTCCGTTCATGACGAGCAGGGTGACGGTCGCGATGAGCCCCCTTAACGAGGCGACGGCCATGGGGTTCCAGGAGACGCTTTTAACGAGGACCCCGGAGGAGCTCCACATAAGGGCGGTCAAGACGAGGAGGAAGAGGACTTTGGGGCGTGACATGCGCTTTTCGAGGGTCCTTGGAAGAAAATACGCGCCGCCCAAAGGCGCCTGGGCGCGCCGGATTTAAAGGCCGGGAAAATTCAGGGGCGATTGTACCACGCGGGGGAGCCCTCCTAAATCGCGCGGCGGATTTTTTTTACGGACCCCGCGCCCGCCTTCCGGAGGCGATCGTTTTCGGGTCGTTTTAGGCGGCCGATCCGCGTGGGCGGCCAGGCGCGCGCAGTTTATTAATTACCAAAACAAAACTCTAATCGGCGCCGTCTTTATATAGCCCGGAGTCGAGAGTCGCGGAGCCGAAAAAAAAACTTGCTTTTTCGAAGGGAATTGTAAGATACTTGCCAAATCGACGGCGCAGCCGATTCCAAAAGGAAAGGCCGCGGACTTATAAAGTCCGCGGCCTTTTTCGTTTTCCGTCCCGAGGCGGCGTTCTCCCGCCGCCTAGACGATTCAGGTTCTTCCGACCCTTCACGGGGCGGAAGGGATAAGCCCGCGGCGTTCGCATGGGGTTTAGGCGTATGGGTTTGAAAGAAGAGAGGCCGAAATCCGGAACGGATCCGGAGCGCCCCCGGCGTCCCGGGCGGAGGAAGCCCCGGGGGACCCTTTTCTACTCCCTCGTGTCCGCGTCGACGGTCGCCCTGCTCTTCCTCTGCTGGCATCTGGCCTCCCTCTGGCGGCTCGTCAATCCGGCCTTCCTCCCCTCCCCGGGCGAGGTCTGGGACGCCTTCGCGGAGCTTCTGCGCTACGACTACAAGGGCGTCTCCCTGGAGAGGCACATCCTAACCAGCCTTAAAAGGCTCTTCCTGGCCTTGGGCGCGTCCCTTTGCGTGGCCGTGCCCCTGGGTCTCGCGGCCGGCACCTCCAGGCTGGTCAGGGCCGTGATCGACCCCGTGATCGAGTTTTATCGCCCGCTTCCGCCCCTCGCCTACTACACCCTCCTCGTGTTGTTCATGGGGATAGGAGACGAGTCCAAGGTGACGCTCCTTTTTTTAAGCGCCTTCGCCCCGCTCTTAATCGGCATCACCTTCGCCGTGCAGAGGATCCCGGAAGACCGCCTCCGGGCGGCCCGCAGCCTCGGCGCCAAGGGTCCCAGGCTCCTTTGGAACGTCGTTTTGCCCTCGTGTCTGCCGGACATCCTCACCTGTTTTCGGACCTCCACCGGGCTCGCCTACGCCACCTTGGTGGCGGCCGAGATGGTGGCCGCCGTCTCCGGCCTGGGCTGGCTCGTTTTGGACGCGTCGAAGTTTTTACGAAACGACATCGTCTTCGCCGGAATAATCATCCTAGGCGTCATCGCCATCTTGATGGACGTGGTCCTGCGGCGCCTCACCCGCTGGGTGTCGCCCTGGCTCGAGCGCGAGGCGCCTTGAGACGACCTTGGACCTTCGCCTTTATTCGGCGTAACGACGCCCGCCGTGAAAATCTTCGGACAATCCCGAGGCGGGGCGCGCGGCGGGGCGGTCGTTTGGATGAAATCAATCCATAGACGGCGCGTAAATACGCCGGGGGTTTTTATTCCGACTTTCCGCGCTTTCGCTAAGCTTCCGCCAATCATTTTCCGGGGCCGCCTTCCCATCCGAAAACGCCCCCGCCCCGCTTTTGGTCCGGACTTTGGATCGTCTTTTTATTTCGAAACGTATTTCGCCACTTAACGGAGAATAATTTATGACCCGCGTCTCATCGGCCCTTTCGGCCTTCGGGCTTTTCTGGGCCTTGGCCCTCCCGCTCCTTTTCGCCCTTCCCGGGACATCCTTCGCCGACGACCCCAAGGTCATCAGAATCGGCTACTTCCAGTCCCCCAACGGGGAGCTCCTGGCCAAGGGCCAGGGACAGCTCAAAAAGCGCTTTCCCGACACCGAAATCCAATACGTCAAGTTCGACGTGGGTAGGGACGTCATCGCCGCCATCTCGGGCGGCTCGCTCGACATCGGAATCATAGGCACCCCGCCGGGAACCGCCGGGCTCGTGAACGGGATCCCCTACAAGATCTTCTTTCTCCACGACATAGTCGGGGAAAGCGAGGCCCTCGTGGTGAAGAATTCCTCGGGAATCGATTCGATCAAGGACGTGGTGGGGAAGACCATCGCCAGCCCCTTCGGATCCACCTCGCACTTCAGCCTGCTTTCCGCCCTCAAGCAGAACGGAATCGATCCCAAGGACGTTAAGATAATCGACATAACCGGCCAGGAGGTCATCGCCGCCTGGTCCCGGGGCGACATCGACGGGGCCTACATTTGGCAGCCCAGCCAGGCGACGCTTTTGGCCGACGGCGGCAAGGTCGTCATATCCTCCCGCGAGGTGGCCGCGAAGGGCGGCATCACGGGCGAGTTCGGCATCGTCCACGACGATTTCTACAAGGCGCATCCCGAGGTGGTCAAGGCCTACGTGGACATCCTCGACCAGGCCGCGAAGGAGTACAACGCCGCCAGCCCCGAGACCGTGGCCATCATGGCCAAGGAGCTGGGACTCTCCGAAGACGAGACCCGTAAGGTCATGGCCCAGTTAATCGTCCTCGACAAGGCCGACCAGAAGGATCCGCGCTACATCGGCACCACCGCCCATCCCGGCGCCCTCGCGGACCTCTTGAAGGACAACGCGGACTTCCTTTTGGCCGACAGATCCTTGAAGAGCTCGCCGCCTAAGGAGTTTTTCCAGCCCTACATCCTCACCGAACTCTACGACGACTGAGAAAGGTTTTTCAACTCGTTTTCCCACGGGCCGAGGCGCCCCCCGACTTTAGAAACGTCGGAGGGGGCGCCCCCGCCGATAAGCGTTTATGACCCTCACGCCATCCTTCTCGGCCGATTCCCCGCCTCCCGGACCCTCGGAAGATCCCTTCGCCGAGGCCGCCGCCCGGGAGGCCGCGAAAAACGGCCTCGAACCCCTACACGAATCCTACCGGCGAACGGAGCGGGACGACGGCGTCCCGGCGGCCGAGCTCCTTAAGGTGTCCTTAAGCTACCAAAACGGCAAAACCCGAACGACGGTCCTCTCCGAGATCGACCTGCGGCTCTGGGACGAGGACTTCGTCTGCGTCATGGGGCCCTCGGGCTGCGGTAAGACCACCCTTCTAAACGTCCTGGCGGGCTACGCCGCCGACATCCAAGGCGAGGCCCTGGTGGACGGAAAGCCCCACCTGGGGCCCGACCCCAGCGTGGGGGTGGTCTTCCAGGCCCCCAACCTCTTTCCCTGGCTTTCGGCCGAGGGAAACATCGGCTTCGGGCTCAAAATGAAGAAGCTCCCGAAAGAGGCCATCCGGGTCCGGACGCGGGAGCTTCTGGAGCTCATAGGTTTGGAGAACGCCGCGAAGCTTCTCCCGCACCAAATGTCCGGGGGCATGCGCCAGAGGGTCTCCATCGCCCGGGCCCTCGCGGTGGATTCCCGGCTGGTCCTTTTAGACGAGCCCTTCAGCGCCCTGGACGCCATGACCCGGGACGCGATGCAAAAGCACCTCCACGCCATCTGGAGGCGCGCCGGACGCTGCTTCTTCTTCATCACCCACGACATCGGCGAGGCCCTGCTCCTCGCGAACCGCCTCATCGTCATGAGCGCCTCGCCGGGGCGGATCGCGGCCGATTTCAAAAACCCCCTCCGGGAGGAGGCGGGGCGGGATTTCGAGGCCGTCCGGGCCGACCCCAGGCTTCCCCTCCTCCGGGCGGAGATTCTGGACATGATCCAGGGAAACAGCCTCGTCATCTAAAAGACGCCGAAAACTTAACGCCCGCGCGCCCCCCCTGGACGATCTTGGCGTATCGCTCCGGCGGATGAAATAATTTATATCGCCGGTCAAGGTCCATGACATGACATGACATGGCTTGGCCGCTTCCAAGATTTAAGCGGCGAAGCGATAAGATTAAAAACACCCGTCACCCTCTATAACCATTATAATGAATCCCCACGCGGCGTAAAATTTCGTCCGCTTTGCGTTTTTTACTTTTCACGCGGCGCGCGGGGATCGAACTTCAATTTCCTTTAAGGACCGAACACCATGCCGAAAGCCAAAAGGGCGGCCCTCGTGGGCTTCGACTGCGCCATTCCCAAACGCCTAAGGGCTTTGATCGGGGAAGGCGCGCTCCCCAACTTCGAAAAATTCCTCCAAGAGGGCGTCGACTTCACCGAGGGCTACAACCTCCCCACCGTCACCCCGCCCTCCTGGGCCACCATCGCCACCGGAGCCTGGCCCCGCACCCACGGGGTGGAGGACTATTACTACTACGTGGAGGGAAGACCCCTCCCGCAGAGGGAGACCGTCCAGGCCTTCGGCTCGGACATCTTGAAGGCCGAGACCATCTGGGACCGCTGGGATCGGGCCGGAAAAAGGTCTTTGGTGGTTAACTACCCCATGTCCTGGCCCAGCCGGATGAAGCGGGGCGTCATGGTCATGGGGGAGGGCATCTCGCCGGCCGAAAGGCGCTATATGCAGAGGAGCAACGCCCACCTGGAATATCTCGCGGGCGAGGGGGCCCTCTCCACCGAAAATTTCGGCCAAGGCACCAAGGTGGAGTTTAAGAGGGCGAAAGACTGGGCGAACCTTCCCGCGGGAAGGGCCTTCGCGGAGTTCGCCGCCGAGGTGGTCTTCCGGGAGTCGGCCGTCCCCCTCGCCCCGGCGACCTGGCACGGGCTCGCCTGGGACGAGTCCGGAAAGGGCTTCGACCGCTTCGCGCTCGCCCCGGAAAAGGACTTCCAGAAGGCCTTCTTCACCCTTTCCCAAGGCGAGTGGTCCGGGCCCGTGGAGCTGGACTTCCGGTCGCGGGAGGGGGATCGCCTGGAAAAGGGCGTCTTTAGGGCCAAGCTTTTGGAAATCGCGGGAGATCTGGACGTCTTCACCCTCTACCTCTCGGGGATCTCCGGCCGCACGGGCATCGTTCATCCGCCGGAGGCGGGAGGGAAGGTGGACTTTTCCGGCGTGATCACCGCGAACGACATCGGGCTCGTCGCCTATCTGGGCGGAATCATCGACCAGGACACCGTCTTGGATCTAGCGAAGTTCCATTCGGAGTGGCTCACCCGGGTGGCGGAGAACCTCCTTTCCAGCTACTCCGACTGGGACCTCTTCTACCTCCACTCGCATCCCGTCGACTGGTTCTACCACGGCTTTTTGGGAGACATGGAATCCAAGGATCCGAAAACCAGAGAGAAGGCCCTGAAGCTCGAGCGGGAGATCTACCGCGTCGAGGATAGGTTCCTGGGCCGCCTCCTCAAGGTCTTCGGGGACGACACCATCGTCTGCGTCTGCTCGGACCACGGGGCCACGGCCCCGGGACCCATCTTGAACACGGCCGAGGCCCTGGCCGCCCACGGACTCTGCTCGTACGTGAAAAAGCCCTCGACCAACTACTACGACATCTACGAGGAATCCGAGGGCTACGGCTACGAGCTCGTCTTGGAAAAGTCCCAGGCCGTCCCCCAGAAGTACATGTTCGTCTACGTGAACCTGGAAGGGCGCTACCCGGGCGGAATCGTCAAGGCCGAAGACTACGAAAAGGTGAGGGCCGGAATAATCGACGCCCTTTTGGACTACCGCCACCCCGATACCGGAGAGCGTCCGGTCCTTCTGGCCGTCAAAAAGGAGGACGCCCGGGTCTTCGGCATGGGGGGGATCCAGGCCGGAGACGTCGTCTACGCCCTGAAACCCGAGTACATGGCCGAACACGGCTACGGCTTTCCCACCGGGGAGGCGGGACTCGGCACTTTAAGAAACGTCCTCATGTTCAAGGGCCCCGGCGTCAAAAAGGGCTTCACGTACGAAAGGCCGCGCTGGCTCGCGGACATAGTCCCCACCCTCTGCGCCGCGACCGGAAACCCCGTCCCCCGCGACTGCGAGGGGGCCGTCATCTACCAGATTTTCGACGACTTCGACTAATTTCCAGGACTCGGGCTAAGACTTGGAATAATTTCTAAAACTTGGTCTAACATTTATAAAAATTTATATTGTTGGACCAAGATTTAGAATATTTACTATTGCTTGGATAATGTTTAGAATAATTACTATTTTTTAGACTAATATTTAGAGTAATTATTAAGACTTGGACTAATTTTCCACAGGTGTGAGATGACGGACATCGTGAGCGCCATAATACTTTTCGACTCTCCGTTTCCCGACTCCGCGGCGGAGGGCTTCCTATCCGGGGCGGCGGTTTTTGAAAACTTCAAGTTCGGGGAGCCGCCCCGGACCCACGTCCAGGGCGGGATTCCGGAGGCCGCGGACATCGCGGACCTCCTAACGAAGCTGGACGCCGGCGCCCCGCTCGCCTCCCTGAGGCTTTCGGGGACGGAGGCGGCAAAAGGGCTCGAGCTTTTTCTTAACGAGAGCCCCTTGAAGACGATCGCGGCCCTCCTCTCGCCGGATAGGCTCGTCTTCCACGGCCACGGGGTGGCGGCCGGCGTCCAGAACCGGTTGGGGGCGGATTTTTTCGACGTCCTTCCCACGCTCTCCCTGGTGGGCGAGTTCCTCCTGGCGCCCGGCGTGGAGGGAAGGGTCCTCTTTTCGGCCCTTAAAAACCCGAGCTACAAGCAGAGCCAGGTGGGCCGCCTCAAGGCGGCGCTGGAAAGGCTGGAAAGGACCCTCAAAAGGGACAACCGGGAGCCCTGGGAAAAGCACGACTGCGCCTGACGAAGACAAATGGCTCCCTCGTCCCTTGGCCCTTTCGCGAAGGGGGCGATTTCGGCCTTTCCAGTGTTCGGTCTTCGTAAGTCGCGGCCTTATTTGAGAAAAAAAACGCCTCGAAGGGAAAATTAACGCACGCGCCTCAATTTTTAGGTGGCGCGCGCGGAGGATCTTAAGCGAAAAAATCTAATCGAATTTTAATTCCCTTGCTGGAGTTTAAGCGCCAGAAAGTCATAATCGCCGTTATTGCGGCGCGCGTCGTGATCATCGGAAACGCTGGCGCCGGCCACGATGTAACCACTTCCATCCACGTCGAAGTCGTAGGCTTCATCATAACCGGAGCCGCCATAACTCTTCTGCCATTCCAGATCCAGATTGGAGTCGAGTTTCACCGCCCAGAAGTCGGTCCATCCATAATTTTTGGTCACATCTCCGTCATTGGAACTAGTCTCTCCCACGACAAGATATCCGCCGTCCGGAGTTTGACGCGCGCTCCGAGGTATGTCGGAGTCGCTTCCGCCTAAAACTTTGGTTTTCTCGATTTCCCCTTGTGAATTCAACTTGACAACCCAATAGTCCGCGGCCCCGAATTCTTTGTCCACGTCTCCATCCGCGCCCGCGCTGACGCCGGCGAATACGTATCCGCCATCCGTCGTCTCATCTATCGACATCGCCCTCTCCGCGGACGATCCGCCGAAAGTACGCTCCCATTCCAGTTTGCCTTCGCTATCGAGCTTCGCCACCCAGGCGTCGTAATTCCCGTGAAAACTGGAAACATCGCCGTCTTTAAAACCAACCATGCCGGCGACGACGTAGCCACCGTCCTTGGTTTGCCGTACGGAATAGGCGGCGTCCTCGTGGGACGATCCTAACGTTTTTTCCCATTCAATCAGGCCTTGAGCGTCAAGCTTGACCACCCAAAAATCCTCCGCGTTTTGATCGCCGTGAAGACCATTTACGTCTCCGTCCGACGAGTTGGTGACGCCGGCTACAATGTATCCGCCATCTTTTGTCGTCTGGATGGATCTAGCGGAATCCTGTTTCGTCCCGCCAAGACACTTTTGCCACTCCAAAGCGCCCTTGGAATCAAGCTTGACAATCCAAAAATCAATTTGACCATGGTTTCCTTCGACGTCTCCGTCAATCGACGCCGTTTCCCCGGCGACGACGTACCCCCCGTCGGGGGATAAGGTTATTGAGGCGGCGCTTTCATCGGCCGCGCCCCCGAGGCTTTTCTGCCACTCCATTTCACCGCTGGAGTCAAGCTTCACCACCCAAATATCCGAACGTTCATCCTCGTTTCCAGCTTGGGATCCTTTGACGTCGCCGTCAATCGAATAGCTTGTTCCCGCCGCGATATATCCATTATCCGGCGTTACGCGTATCGAGGACGCTCCGTCGTAGCCGCTTCCGCCAAAACTCGCGCTTCCCACGACCTTCGGGGCGTTCTGGTCGGTTCCCGCCCAGGAATTAGCTTGCGAAACGATAAAAAACATAATTGACGCGAATATTGACAAACTTTTCATCTCGAAACCTCGTAAAATAATCGTTGCGCGACATCGTCGAACACGCCTTTTCGCGTTTTTGGCCAACTATAAACGGGACTAAATACATTCCAACCAACGATGGAAGCGTAAGTGAACATAAATTACGGCGGATACATGAAAAATACGAAAATCAACGCCCCTTCGCTCCAAGATGACGGGCTGTTTTAAAAAGCGGCCTAATCGAAGCGAAATTACACCGAAATATCATACCGCGGTCAAATAGCGGCGCGAAAAATCAGCCTAAACGCCCCGCGTCCGAACTTTCAGAGCTCTCGGAGCAAAGCCGCGGGAAAACACCCTTTTTATGGAATTAGGAAGCGAAAAAATCCACCTCCCCGACGTTTGTTAAATCGACGCCACCGTCAGATCAATATGGTGGCTATGGAATAACGATATGAATTTATTTAGGACGCCAGCTACCGCGCATTTTTCCGGATCCCCCTAACGTTTCGAGCCAATCCGACTTTGACGAAGCCATACGAACGCTTATAATCGGCCCTCGTTTCAAGGTCTTTTTTCGGATACCCGTTTTACTATTTTTGTTAAACTCTTCTAGTTAATCGAGGTTGACCAAAAGAGCCGCGAAAATATTCCCATTCGTTACGCGGTGGAAACGGCGGATAAACGGGACGGCGATTTTTAAATTTTTTCCTCTAAGACGATTATAAGGAAATTTTCAAATAACTCGCTTCGCGAGACGTTGATTAACAAATTATCGGATAAATCGGAAAAGAATCAATCCTCTAAAACTCCCTGGGCTATGGTTTTATGCAGCCCCAAATCTCCGGACGTGAAAACGGGCGCTTTGTGGCCGTACATGACGGAGGTGAGTATCAGGGTTTTGTAGCCGAAGTTTCCGATATCGGTAAGATGAAGGGAGACGTCCGAGGATTTGAAGGGGGGGAGGAATCCCGAGTCGTAGAAGAGCGTCTCGGAATAAGGGCCGCGGCCGTCCACCCGGAAGCGCCAGCTGTGTCCCGGCTCGGCCTTCCCCCGGGGCAGAACGCTCGGCACGACTCCCACCTGTTCCAGCTCCACCGGACGGGCGTCCTCCACGCCCTCCTCCGCCGGGAGATACCAGCTTATGGCCAGACTGTCGGCGGGATAGTCCATGTTCACCACCTCGGCTCCGGAAATGTTGACGGAGCCGATCCTGGCCACGCCGACCTTGAGGTAGGCGGGGCCGTCCAGGGTCTCGATCTCCTCGTTTAAGTGCTCGAAGCTGGACACGCTTAAAGCGCCCTTCTCGAACTCTCCGGCGCTTAAAATCAGTTCGCGCCTGGCTTTGACGATGAGGGCCATTTGCAGGATCGCCATAATAAACCTCGCGGACAAGAAAAATTACCAATAACCAAAAGTTTCTTGTTAAAATGTCAATCACGCATTATAATGGGAAGGCTTGATTTTTTCAAGCCGCGTCCCGGCGGGAAAAGAGGCCGGCGGACGGGCCTCCCTCGGGGGAGGGGGGATGAAATCAGCCGGAGAGAAGGATTTTTATGCCGATTTACACTTATGAGCACAAAGAGGAGAACCCCGCCTGCGGGAAGTCCCCCGTCTTCGAGTGGGAGCAGGTCGCGAGGGATCTGCCCTTGACCGTCTGCCCCTTCTGCGGGACGCCGGTGGAAAGGGTTTTAAGCCCCTCGCACATCAAAAAAAGACACTTCAACTGCGAGCTGCGGGACAAGGGTTTCACCAAGCTGGTGAGGGTGGACGAAGGGATCTTTGAAAACGTCACCCGCCGCCCGGGCGAGAGCAAGTACATGGACCGCCGAAAACCCGAGACCTTCCCGATACTGGAAAAGACGATAAAAGACTGATGGTCGACAGATATCCAAGAATTCAGGCCCCCATAGTGGCGGTCATCGACGGACAGGGCGGCGGGATAGGCGCCGCCATCGTCAAGGAGATCCGGAGGGAGTTTCAGGACTCTTTGGAGATCTGGGCCCTGGGAGCCAACTCCACGGCGACCGAGGCCATGATGAAGGCCCGGGCCAACCGCGGCGCCACCGGGGAGAACGCCATCCGGCAGTCGCTTCCCCGGGCCTTCGCCCTGATAGCCCCCATGGCGGTGGGCTGGGCCAACTCCATGATGGGCGAGATCACCCCGGCCATCGCCGAAACCGTCACCAGCGCCGACATATTGAAGATATTCATCCCCCTTTCCCTGGAAAGGGTCGTTTTAGCGGGCTACCAGAGCGAGCCTCTGCCCCACCTCATAGCCAAGGCGATCGAGATCTTAAAAGACTCGCGGTAATTTTAGAGGTATTCCCATATGTGCGAAGCGAACATCTACATCGAGAAGAACGGCTCCGACGACGAGGAGCCGGAGCTCTTTCTGGCGGCGGCCAACGAAGTCATACCCGAAGAGGAGAACGTCTGGCGCGTCACCAGCATCTTCGGAGAGCAGAAGATACTGCGGGGCAGAATCAAAAGCATGCACCTGGTGGATCACATGATCGTCTTCACCCGGGACGACTCCCCCGAAAAGCCCGCCTGAGCGCTCATCTAGAATACTTAAGCGTCCCAGCCGGCCGCCACCCTTCCCGGCGGGAAAAAAGCGGAAGGGGCCGTCTCCGGAAGGCGGCTTTAGCGGTTCCGCCTCCTTTCCGCGCCGCGAGGGAGGGCGTTCGTCCGGCCCATTCAAAGATTAGCGGGAAGGCCGCTTTTCCGGCGTTTAAATTACGCCGGACGAAACGGAAAACTCCCCCGCCTTAAAGGGGGCGCGCGGATGGCGGGCTCCGCTTTAACGCCTCCAACGAATTTTCCCTCAGGGACGGACGCGCTCGGCTTTCCCTGGGCCTTCAGGCGGAAACGAGCGGCCCTTAGCCTCCGTATGACGTTTTATAAAATAAAGAGAAACTAAACCTAACTACAACATCATGCGCTTTATTTTATCTAATTATCTTTAAAAATATTTATGTTTTAAAAAAAATTAAATTTTTATTTACAACATCGTAATAATCGCAAACGAGCTCTTCCCGACGGAAACCGGCCTCGCCTTTTCGGGGTGAGACGAATTTCCCGTCTTCCCCGCCCAGCCTTTGACAAAGAGGCGGAAAACCAGTAGATTTAAAACGCCCGACCGCGGGCCGGAACAGCTCCGGCCCCCCCGCCGCCCCGCCAGAAAGCGGGGTCTTTAATTTTTTTATTTCGCGAAGAGGATGATTGATGAGTTATTTCCCCATCTCAAAGCGGGGCATGGAGAAACTGAAAGCCGAACTGGAAAAGCTTCAGACCCGGGACCGCCCGGACGTGATCAAGGCCATCGAAGAGGCCAGAGCGCACGGCGACCTTTCCGAGAACGCCGAATACCACGCCGCCAAAGAGCGCAACAATATAATAATGTCGCGGATAGACGATCTTCAGCTGAAGATCTCCAACTCCCAGGTGGTCGCCTCCTCCGGGCCCTTCACCAAATGCGTGTTCGGCGCCAAAGTGAAAGTCGAAAACGTCGACACCGGCGAGGAGTTCGACTACACCCTGGTGGGCCCCTACGAATCGGATCCGGAAAACGGCTACCTGTCCATCGCCACCCCCATCGGAAAGGCGATGCTGGGCCTCATGGAGGACGACTCCTTCCTCCTCGACAACGGAAACGGGGAAGAGGAGTACAGGATCGTGAGCGTCAGCTGAAGCGCCCGGCGCCTGGACCGCCGGTCCGGCGCCGGCCGCTCTTGCTTTCTAATTTTTACTAATATATTATAATTTTTATTAAGAAATAGGATCAAACTATTTTCTTAATATGATTAAATATATTAATTAACAAAACGTTCATACTTCACAACGCATTCCCGCGGCGGGGACGCCGCCTCCCGCTTAAAAACGGTCGCCCGCCCCTCCCCGCCCGATGATGAACGATTCTCCGGCCCGGACCCCGGCGGCCGCCCCCGGGTTGACCGGGCCGTCGTTTCTGGGCTATATTGGCCGGGAAAGATGAGTTCGCGGCCGAAAAACCGGCGGAAGAGAATGGGAAACAATTATATGAACATAATTATCATAGGAGCCGGCGCCGCCGGCGTCTCGGCCGCCGAGGCGGCCCGCAAAAGCAATCCCGGTTCCGACGTCATAATTTTCAACACCGAAAAACAGAATCCCTACTTCCGGCCGCGCCTTCCCGAAATAATCTCCGGAAAAACCGCCTACGAAAAAATCCAGGCCCACCCCGAAGACTGGTACCAGGAGCATAACTGCGATCTCAGGAAAGGGGAGAGCGTCGTCGAGATCTGCCTGAACAACAATCAGGTGAGGGGCTCCCTGGGCTCACGTCTGCGCTACGACAAGCTCCTAATAGCCACCGGGGCCCAGCCCTTCGTCCCGGACATCGCCGGAAGCGGTGGGGGGACTCTGAAAGGCCTGTATCCCTTAAGAACCATAGACGACGCCCTGGATTTGAAATACGCCGCGGAAAAAGCCGAATCCGCCCTCCTTTTGGGCTCCGGGCTCCTGGGCCTGGAGATAGCCTACGCCCTCGCTCAGAAGAATCTGACCATCCACGTGCTGGAAAGGTCCGACAGGATCCTCCCCCTCCAGACCACGCCCAAAAGCGCCCTGCTTTTGGAAAAACTCCTAGAGGCGAAGGGTTTCGTCTTCCACCTGAAAAACGAGATCGTCCGGGTGTCCGGAGAATCCAGGGTGGAAAAGGCGCTCCTGAAATCGGGAGAGGATCTGCGGGTGGATTTCGTGGCCGTGGCCGCGGGAGTGCGATCAAACGTGGATTTGGCTAAAAGCGTGGGACTTAAGATCGAAAGAGGGGTGGTGGTGGATCAGTACATGGAAACCACCATTCAAGACATTTACGCCGCGGGGGACTGCGCCCAGACTCCGGACGGAAAGGGGGGGCTCTGGTCCATCGCCAGGCAGGAGGGACTGAGCGCCGGGTTCAACCTGGCTCAGGAGGACAGGGAAAAAAGGGAGCCCTACAAGCCCACCCCGCCCTCCAGCCTCCTGAAGGTCGCGGGAATCGATCTAATCACCTCCGGAAACATCGATCCCGAAGGGAAACTCCCCTTCGCCGAACACCAGACATCCGAAAGCTACCGCAAAGTCGTCGTGAACCAGCTGGGGGAACTCTGCGGCTTCACCAACCTCGGAACGACCAAAGGAAACCGCGAGCTCACCGCCGCCCTGAACAAAAAAATCAAAGTCTCTCCGGAACTCCTCGAGGAGATGAAAAGGGAGGATTTCGATTTCGGCCGGCTTTAACCGGCTCGGCTGAAAGGTCCTTTCCATCATAGAAAGAACCGGTTACTCCGGCGCCGCGCCGGGGACGCGCGACCGCGCGTGGGACGTGGAAAACATAAACCCCTCGTGAAATCAAAAACAAAGGATAAAACGAATGGATTACCCAACATCGGCGATCGTGGGCGCCGTCATCGGGATGGCGGTAGGCGTAATTATCGCGGTGATCAGAGAAAAGAAAAAAAAGAAGGGCCAAACCGACGGAAAGACGAACGATTCTTAATTCGCGGCCGGGGCGTTTGTTTGCCGGAGGCGGCCAACGGGCAGAGGGGCGTGACGGCGAAGCCTTTCATAGCCGACCCGCCGCGTCGAAGGAATCGAATACGCGGCCTTACAAGCGCCTTGACGGGCGGCGGGAGGTGAAGCAAACGTTCGATTCTATCTGGGGCGGGACGTAAACCCACCGGAGGGGAGGTTCCGCGGCGAAGCGAGGGAAGATCTCTTTTTTTAATATGATGAGAATTTTCCAGGGATTTATAGATAACTCAACTTTCCATTTGAGTTTATATATCACTTTAAACACCCGAAACACCCGCCATGTTTCGCTAATAGTGTGTAAATTTTCATAAATTCCGACATGCATTCTCATAAAATCCGGCAAAAAAAATTTTAAATGTTTTTTTCTAGAAATCATATTCTCAACAAATCCGAATTATTTTTAACAAAATTTTAACTATAATTTTAAAGCTAAATTAATTAAACATTTTTATATTGCTTTGTTTTCAGGCGTAATTAATCTACGTATATTGAGCGAGGTAAAAAAATTGAGGGATGCCATTGATTTTCGTGACAAGTTGATAGACGTCGGGATCGATCCAAACATCCTGCCTCTTCCAGGTCATATATCATATCAAAGAAAACAGAGCGGAATATATGGTGTATATCATTATGACACTTTTATACGTGATGGGAAGGTCTCTCATGGCAATGTTTATCTTGGCAAATTAGTAAATCCAGAGCAAAACATTTTCAAAAATTCAGCCTATGGAGGTCTTTTTACTTTTTCCCCCTCAAATGGATGCGCTAAGGTTCCAGGGGTAATAAACATAGAAGCTGGGCGCATGCCTGTCAAGCCAAAAGCTCTGCTTTTTGGCGATATTTGGATGCTTGATCATTTCTATCAGAAAACAGGCCTCAACATAGTCATGGAAAATCTTATCCCTGAATGTAGTGATACTTTGAAAGCTCTGGTAGGCTTTAGGGTGATTAAAGATGATGCTTATCGTTATGTTGAAGCATGGTACCAAAGATCATATGCTGGCGTTATTTACCCCAAAGCTAATCTGGCGTCACAAAGAATTAGTGAATTCTTAGTACGTCTTGGCTTAGATAGCACTTACCACTCATTTTTCAGGTCATATTTACAAACTGTCACAAATAACAAAAATATTTGCGAACAAATTTCAGTGCCAGTACTAATTGACGGTACTGGTCTACAAAATAATATTAAAACACATATGACGGCTATCAGTAATCATGACGGAAAAATCAATAAAGAATTAAAACTTGTATATGTGATCGATAAAAAAACTAAATTTCCTTTATTCTTTAGATATATTACTGAAAATATTATAGATCACACATCTTTAATTGCAACTGTAAACATGTTAAGGCAATACAGTATAGAAGTTGAATTAATAACTATGGATGCTGGATATTATTCGTTAAATAATTTAAAAAAATTAATAGATAATAATATTGATTTTCTTATAAGAATGACTAAAAATAAAAAAGAGTACAAGAAATTAATGACTGAATTTGGTAATGATCTAAATTTACCTAAATATGCAAAAGCATATAACGGTAGATCTTTGTATATAAAAAAAGTTCCATTCAATATTCTTGGTAAAGAATTATATGCATACCTAATGATAGATCTGCAAAAAGACTTTGAAGAAGGAAATCACATTATTCAGAAATATTCAGATATAGATGATCCTGATAGAGATAAAAAAATTGCTAGAAAACAAGAAACAGGAGGAAGATTTATATTATTAGCATCTAAAGAATATAATGAAAATGAAATATTACCATTATACTATCAAAGACAAGGGATAGAACAACTTTTCGATATAATTAAAACATATACCAACGTAGTCCCAGTGAGGGTACATTCTGATGAAACGCTTCAAGGTACGCTTTTGATAGCGTTTTTGGCCACAGCAGTGTATTCGCGTATAAGTTACGCTTTATCTGATTCTAAATTCTCAGCAAAAGAGGCATTAGCAGAACTAGGCTATATAGTCATTCACACCAATGAATCATCAGCGATAATAGAAGAGTTGACAAAAAAGCAGAAAGAAATTCTGCAAGATTTAAAATTAGAATATCCTATGGATTTAGAAAAAGGAAACCCTCTTCAAAAGGACTATTATCATCACAATCAAGAAAAGAAAAAAAGAGGCCGTCCGAAAGGTAGAATAAAAAACACGGAATTCGATTTGCATTACGAACAAAAGCATGAGTTAGAAAGTTTAAAAAGACGAGGACGTCCTAAAGGCAGTAAGAATAAGATGAAAGTTGCCTTACATGAGGATAATTCCGATATCTATATAGAAAATCATGGTAGTGGACGTCCTAAAGGTACTAAGAATAAGAAGAAAGCAGACTTACATGAGGATAATTCCAGTATCTATATAGAAAAACGTGAGAGATAACGCCCATAAGGCAGTAATAACAATAAAAAGGGATATAATCGTTGTTAGGACCATGTATTTCAATGGTTTGACAACGGGAAACAAAATTGGCATGAAAATTAATTTTTTGGAAAAATAATATTAGAAAAAAATATGTAAAAAAAAATGGTAAGTAAAGTTGACATGAACGGACTCCTGAAATCATTTCAAAAATGGTGGGCGGAAAATGCGGATGGCTACGACAAGAAAAAAGATTGCACTGAACGCGCCATGCAGCGCTTAATTTACGCGTACATATCAAGAGTCGCAAACGGTGGAGCCAAAATTATTTTGGAGCACCCCACAGGGTCGGGTTTTGTTGATCTTGCGGTCGATTATAAGGATAACTTATACATGATAGAAGTATAGATCAAAGATAATGAGAGAAGCCGTGACAAATGTATGGAGCGGCTTCTAGGATACATGGACAGTTCTTCAGTTACTGAAGGGTGGCTGATCGTAATTGACCGAAAATCAAAAAAGAGCTGGGAAGAAAAACTCACCTGGGAAACTTTTGCCACGGAGCGCGGAAAGACAGTCTAGGTGTTTGGATGCTGATAAAAGCGATGTCATCAGTCCTTTTGATAGGCAAAATATTTCTTAGCGTTCACGGTCTTTTAAATATTAACGTAAGCGCCGTATAACGTGATGTTTCTATGATACACCGGTTATTTCCTGAATGCTTAGACTGGCATGGCGTTCAGTTAATTAATATTAAGGTACATACCCTGAGAAAGATATTACCATTGCGGAAAAATATTAGATTTTCAAAAATCCATATACTAAGGCCAATAACGTCAAATCTTTACCAAACCCCTATTGTTTATCGCCATCATTCTTACGCATAACGAATGTATTTACTTTGGAAAATTTTTTTGATTAATGGCCTATTTTTTGAGGATCTACGAATAATTATGTCCATCTTCCCGTCAAGCGCGTCTCTATCATCAACCTTTGGTTTTGAGTGTAACTTTTGGATCAATATGGTTGAAGCGCTCATCAGGATTTAACTCTGGAATCTACGATGGAAGAAATTCAATTTCGATTTCATCGTTACGCTCATCTTGACATTTTCGCGCCAGTTTCCCATGATGAACTAAAAATTATCAACAAGAAGAAAAATACTCTAATCTGTGCTTCCCGAGCTGTTATTACCGCGGCGGTTTAATTTTGGAAAAATGCCATGTATTCAATGGAACAACTTCATTTCACCGTTCTAACTTTTATCCGCCGGGGTAATATTTTAAAATTTTAGAATTTTAAAATACATTGAGTACGCATACATGATACATATCATAATACTGCTTTTTTTTAAATTGACGAAAAGGATATTCTTACTTAATTACGACTGTCGCCGGACAGTGGAGATGATATTCGTCGCTTAAACATCTTACCAAAATCTTACGTCTCTAAACGCGCGTACGGACATCTTGAACGGACACTTATCACACTCATTCATCACGGCGGTCGTTCTAAATGAACTCCGGAAAACATTTAGCTGACGAAAATACAACGCCACTGATTTCATAACGTAACTCAGCGGAATCAACCGCGCCGTTTACGATGATCACTTGCTCGTGTACGAAGAGAAGGTAAAGCGAAAAGAAATTTTAAAGACTATACAAATAGCATCCTTTATTCAAAAATTATATTAAACTTCGTTTTGTTGGCAGCGGCTATCCGCGCTCCTAATGAAGGTGGAATCATCATCCGGCGGCCTCACGTTTTCAAGCCGGAAGATTTATCTCCGAAGGATTGTTCACGCTCTCCGGAGGGAGATTCATCCCGTTTTCTTTTAACCATAAAAACGGCCGCGGAAAAGACGGTCCAGTAGACGTACATCGGCGGTTTAATGGAGAAAACATGATCCGTCAGGGCGTTTAAGAAGAACTGTATAAACACGGTGAAGGCTCCCCAGACGTAAAAACGCGTGAGGATATCTTCCGTTTTCCGGTGCGGCCATATATATATCAGGGGAAGAAGAATCAGAGCCATGAAACCCAAAAGCCCCAGGATCCCGCTTTCGGCCAGGACGGTTATAAAGGTCTGGTGGGCGTGATAGAACTCCAGGTGGTCTTCCCGATAGCCCCGGTCGCTTACGGGCAGATCGTCGAACTCCAAGTTGCGGACGGCGTCGGGACCGTTTCCCAAAACGGGGTGTTGTAAAAACTGCTCCCAGCCTTTCTTCCAGTGGGAGTAGCGCACCAGATTGGGGTTGCTGGCCTCGGCTCCTTTGAACATTTCCCCGAATCTATTCCTGATCCCCTGGTCGCTTAAAACCAAGGATCCCAGTATCAGGGCGGAAACGGCTAACGCGATCCACACCGCTTTGCCGTAGCGGCGGCGGAAGGCTATGATCATCAAAGCGGACGACGCCGGAGTCGTGATGAGGGCTATGCGGGAACAGTTCATGTACAGAGATAAACATCCAAAAATCAAGGCAGCGATGAAAAAGAGCTTCCTCCTCTCGCTTTGAATATTTAAAGCCAGGGCTCCTAAAAGCAAAGGAACGACCTGGGACAAAACCGCCCCGCTGTCCATGACCCCCAGATCGGCCATGGCCCTTAGGCAGGCGACGCAGTAGGAGCTCTCCCGAAAGGAGATGAGGAACCACGCGATCAGTCCCGCTCCGTAAAAGAAAGGAACGAGTTTCAGGAGCCGATCTCCCGAGAGGGAAACGACCATCCAGACGCTGAACGCTGTCAGAAGAAGGTAGAGGGCGACCGCGAGGGCGATGAAACTGCGCTCCGGCTCGAGGCTGAAAACCGCGCTCGGCAAAGTCAGGCCGAGATAAAGGGCGATCCCCCACAAACAGACGCGGGGCGGGGCGGGAGGGCGTCTTTCGCCGGAAAAGAGGAATAAAGCCGCGAGCGCCCAGATTAGGAGCAGGGGGAATAAGATGTTGGCCAGGGCCCGGCTGAACACCCCGCCGAAGCAGGCTGACAGGAGGATGGCCGCTCCGGCCGCCGGGTAAAGGGATTTGAAACGTTCTTTCGTCACGATGGATGAAGCCGGAAAAACCAATCCGGCCGGCGCTTTGCGGGCCCCAGTCCGGAGGGAAGGAACCCCCGCTCCCTTAGGCGGAGCGCCCGGGGAACGCCCTCAAGCCGTTTCGAGCCGGACTCGCCGCGCGGTTAACAGAAAATATCCCAAAAGCGGCCAATCCGCTTTTCCATATCAGGACCTTAAGCCCGACTGGGCCTCCGGCCGCTCGTATTCCGCCGCTCTTCTAAAATCCCTTGAACGGAAGGATGCGGCGTCCCCAAGCGCCGTCAGGCGTCTTTTATCCCTCCCGGCCCTCGCCACGGGGATATTAACCGTAAAGCCGGGGTAAAGCAAGAAACGGGCGTTAGGCGTTTCTCCCCCGGGAACGCCCGGGGCGCTTCGGGCGGGAGGTTCCGCCGAAGGGTCTCCGAGTTCTCGGCGAAAGACGCGGAAATTGCCTTCGGAGGGCGCCGAAAAATCCTTTTTTGTCAACGGGACGCCGGAGTTTTCCGGCGGGAGCGCCCGAGGCTCCGGGACGCCCCGGACGGCTTCCGGAAAGCCGGAGGCCCCCGAAAGCGGGAAAAAGCGCCCAAAAGGTCTCTTAAAACCCGCGGCGGGTTTCATTTTCCGCCGCATATGGACGCCTTTTTCGCATAGGTTAGCTAGGGATCGGTAAAGTAGAAGCTTTTAGCAGTTTTCTAGTTTAAGAAAATTAATTTGCCGGAACCTATTGACAAAAATTAAAGACTAAGTATAATCGTCTTTTATAAAGCTTAAGCTTTTATAACGCAACATGAGAGCTAGCCTAAAATTAAAAATTTATTTAAATTATAGATAATTAATCTCTTTTAAGTCTCTTTGAGCTCTCATCACACGCCCCGCGCCAAGACTTGGCTTTTTTTCGGAGACTTGGCTTTTTTCGAAGACTTCGCTTTTTTCGAAGACTTCGCTTTTTTTCGGATACTTGGCTTTTTCTAACGAGCGGCGCCGGCCCCGGGCCGGCCTCCGGACTTGATCATCTGCTCGGACCAGCCGAAGCGCGGCGTCCCTCCCACCCACGAGGCATCAATGGCGGAACTCATCCTGCACTACCCGAAAGAGTATTTCACCCAAGTGGACATCCACCTGGATCGCCTGAAAAGCAATTACAAACTGCTAAAGGATTTCGCCGGGGAGAGACCGATCATGGCCGTCGTCAAGGGCGACGCCTACGGCCACGGCCTTGTGGAATGCGCCCAGGCCCTCGCGGAGGCCGGAGCCCAGCACCTGGGCGTCATGGATGTGTCGGAGGGGGCGGCCCTGAGGCAGGCCGGGCTCGTCGAGCAGAAGATCTACGTGCTCGCCGGACTGGACTACCCCTCCCAGGTGACCACCGCGGCGGAGAAGGATTTAATCGTCTTCGTCTACAGCCGGGAGCAGCTGGTGAACGTCATGAACCTGGCCCAGGTGCGCAGCTTCACCGTCAAGGTCTTCCTCAAGATCGACACCGGCATGGGGCGTCTGGGCATGCCCGCCCGGGACGCCCTCCCCTTCTTCCAGCAGGCCCGCAACTCCCCCCACATCCAGGTTCTGGGGATCGCCACCCATCTCGCCACCATCTCCGACTACGACGCGGAGGACCAGCTCCTCCTCTTTCAGCACACCCAAAGGAAGGCCGAGGAGATCTTCCAGACCCCCCTGGTCTACAGCGCCCTCTCCGGAGGGGCCATGCTGGCCCACCCCGAATACCCCGACGCTTTGCCCCGGGTGGGCCTCGCCCTCTACGGCGTGCCCCCTCCCAAGGAGCTCCTCAAAGATCCCGTGCCCTTCCCGCTCCCCCGGGAGAACCTTTTGGACATCTCGCACTCCTCTTTACGATCCAGGGAGCATTTGAAGCACCCCCTGCCCTCGCCCTTGAAGACGGCGGAAAAGCTGAAACCGGTGATGCGGGTGGCCTCCACGATCATCCAGGTGAAAAAGCTTAAAAAAGGCGAGACCGTGAGCTACGACCGGATCTTCACCGCCCCCGGGGACATGATCGCGGCCGTCGTCCCCTTCGGCTACGTGCACGGGCTGAGCAGCGCCCGCTCGGAGAAGAACCGCTGCCTCGTGAGGGGAGGGAGCGCCGAGCAGATCGGCAGGATCTGCATGAACCTCTCCGTCTACGACGTGAGCGGCATAGAGGGCGTGAAGCCGGGCGACGAGGCCGTCTTCCTGGGGGAGTCGGGCGACCTCCGTCTGGACGCCTACCAGGAGTTCTACCAGGAGCGCTGCAACCCCTACGAGATCCTCTGCCTCTTCGGCCGCCTCAACCGCCGGGTCCACCACGGAGGCTGAAAGCCACCGGCCGGGCGCTTTGAAAAAGCCGTTCCGGCTTAATCCATCAAGAGGTTTTTTCAAAGGCGCCGGATCCGAAACGAAAACTTCCCGGCCGCGCCGCGCGCGGTTCCGGAAAAAAAACGCCCGCGGATTTTTTTCTCCGTTAAAATTCTTCCGGACCATCCCCTTCCGGAGACGATTTCTCCCGCGTCCGATTTTTCCCAGGGGAAGAGGCCCGTGCGGGCGGGGCCCTCCCGCGACGTCAATCCCCGCCCCCCTTCCCCCCCCCTCGTTTTTTTATGAAAGACAAAATAAGAGACCTGGTGAGCCGGGCCGTCCAGGCGGCCGCCCGCCAAAGCGGCCTGCTGGAGGATCCGGACCTCTTGAGATTCAGCGTGGAGAGGCCGGCCAATCCGGAGTTCGGCGACTTCTCCGCCAACGCCGCCTTGGTTTACTCAAGGGACTTTCAGAGAGCCGATCCCTCGCTCAAGGGCCGGAAACTGGCCGCCCTCTTGATCGATCTCGTGAGCGCGGACGCCTCGAAGGACCTCTTCGCCGAAATAAGCGCGGCGGGTCCGGGCTTTATAAACTTCAAGCTCAGCCCCGGCGCCTGGCAGGGCGTTTTAAGGGAGATAAGGGCCGCGGGCGCCAAATACGGAGCGGGGGAGCCCACCGGACGGCGGATCCTTTTGGAGTTCGTCTCCTCCAACCCCACCGGCCCCCTCCACGTGGGGCACGGCCGCGGGGCGGCCTGGGGGGACGCCATGGGGAACATCCTCTCCTTTCTGGGCGACGAGGTGGAGAGGGAGTACTACGTGAACGACGCGGGAAACCAGATCAACACCCTGGGGGAGTCGCTTCTTTACCGCCTCAAGAATCCGGAACCGGACGCGGAGCCGCCGGAGGGACTCTATCGGGGCCTCTACATCCTGGACGTCTTAAACGAGATAAAAATAAACCAAGGCGAGGATTTTTTCCGGCTCCCCGAGCCGGAACTGAAAGAGAGGCTGAGCCTCGCGGCCGCGGATCTGATCTTGGAGGACATGAAGAAGGATCTCGCCCGTTTCAAGGTGCGCTTCGACCATTACTTCTCCGAAAAGAGCCTCTACCAGTCGGGGCAGGTGGACCAGGCCATAGAGAGCCTGCGTAAGGCCGGACATCTATACGAGAAAGACGGGGCCCTCTTTTTCCGCTCCACGGATTTCGGGGACGACAAGGACCGGGTGCTCGTCAAAGGCGGCGGCGACCACACCTATTTCGCCTCCGACGTCGCCTATCACCGGAACAAGTGCGAAAGGGGCTTCCATCTGCTGGTGGACGTCCTGGGCGCGGATCACGGGGGATATTCGACCCGGGTGGCGGCCGCCATGGAGGCTTTGGGCTACGACCCCAAACGCCTGAAGATGGTCCTCTACCAGCTGGTGCGGCTCCGCCGCGGGGCTGAAATTTTGAAAATGAGCACCCGGGCCGGGGAGTTCGTGCCCTTGAAGCTGGTTTTAGACGAGGTGTCGCCGGACGCCGCGAGGTTTCTGTACCTCACCCAAAGCCACGACTCCGCCCTGGACTTCGATCTCGAGGTGGCCAAGGCCAAAAACAACGACAATCCCGCCTATTACGTGCAGTATCTGGCGGCGCGGATTTTCCAGGTGAAAAACAAGGCCCTCTCCGTTTTCGGAGAGCTCCCCGAGCCCGAATTCTCCCTTTTAACGGAAAAAGAGGAGCTCGCCCTAATCTCCCGGCTCTCGGGTTTTCCGGAACTTCTGCGGCTCATAGGCGACACCCTGCAGCCCCACCTTTTAACCGGGTGGCTCATCGAAACCGCCCGGCTCTTCCACCATTACTACGGCGGTTTCCGCATGGTGGCGGAGGACGCTCCCGCTTTGAGCGCGGCCCGGGTGGAGCTCGCCTGGACGGTGCGGGAAGTGGTGGGACGCGGCCTCGAGCTTTTGGGAGCCGCCGCTCCGGAGAGGATGTAGCCGGAAAGGGAACCCCCTCTTCCGGCCGCCGGATCGCCTTTGAATTTCACTGCCCCTCGCCCGGGCCATTTAGGAGTCTTCCATGCAGAGACCCGCCGACCCTGAAAAGAGGACGGGCGTGCGCCTGATCCCCCCCCTGGACCCGGTCCCGCCGGAAAGCCGGGAGGCCCGTCGTCCTGAATACCGGGACGCTCTCCTTCCGGAACACCCTCCGGCGCCTCGCACGGAAAAGGGCCCGAATCCGGAAACGGACCCGGGGCCGGAAAACTATCTCGCGCCCCGCTGGGACGCCCCCCGGGGGGACGGCCTCACCTTTTTCGATCACCGGCGCATAAGAGGCCTGGGCGGAAGCCCGGACATCTCCACGAAGGGCGGGCTTAAAACTTCGCCGCGGCCGCGGGCCGCGGCGGGGCTCAGGGTCTTGAAGGCCGTGGCCTTGAAGAAGGCGGAAAAAACCCCCAAAAGCCGGGCGGGGACCTTAAGGCTCGTGCGTCCGGAAAACCTCCCCTCCCTGGAGGCCCTTTCCGCCGGAAAAACGGAGGAGGAAGTCAAGAAAGGAAGGGGCGCCGCCTTTCTGGAGCCCGTCAAATGGCTCGCCAAGCTCCTCCTCTCGGCCGTCTTCCTTCTTTGGATCTTCATTTTAGGCGTGCTGGTGGGCCGGGGATCGCTCATCAACAACTCCCATGGCCGCTTTTTCCCCGCGCTCTTCTCCTTTAACGAAGCCCGGGAGGAGACGGCGGCGGATCCCGCCCCAGCTCCGGCGGATTTCTCCGAGATCCGCGCCCTCTCTTCCGCCCCCTCCCCGCGGCCCCTTCCCCCCCTCCTTACGGAAGAGGTCGCGGATCCGGACCTTGCCGGCCCCGCGCCGGGGATTCCGGAAAGCCCCGCTCACACCGGCCTCCCCGGACCCCTCCCCCTGGCGGTGGCCGCGGCCGGAGCTCCGGCGCCCGCCCCGCGCCAGACCCCGACCCCGGGGGTCCAAGCGTCTTTAAAATCACCCCCGCCGGCGGAAAAACCCCCCGTCCGGACGGAAGCCTCCGCCGGCGCTCCGGATGTATTCCGCCGCCCCGGCTTAAGCGAGGAGAGCCCCTTCGCCATCGCCCTCACCGGGGATTCCTCCTTAGCCTCCGCGAAGGAAATAGACGGCGGCTCCTCCGGATCGCTCACCCCGACGGCCGGCTCCTCCGCCATCTCCGCGGCCGGAAACATCGCGCTTCCGGCGGCTTCGGCCCTTCCGACGGAAAACGCCGCCGATAGCGCCCGCGGGGCCTCCGCCGCGGCCGTCCCCAACCGGGAAAGGGAGCGCCGGACGGATGCGTCCGCTCAAACCGAAGCCAAGGCGGCTCCGGAAAAGAGCCGGGAGGCCGCCCGAACCGATACCGCGGCTCCCTTGGCGGCCGCCAAACCGCAGAACGGAACCTCCCCGGAAAGCGGCGCCGCGCCGAAAAAGGACGCCCCTCCCAAAGCCGACGCCAGCGTGAAAAGCGCCGCCGCCCCCAAAGCGGACGGAGCCCCGAAAAAGTATCCCCAGCCGGAGAGCGCGGCCGCCGCCCCGAAAAAGGCGCCCTCCGACAAGACCGCCTACTGGCCGCGGAAGCCCAAGGGAACCGGGCTCTACACCGTGCAGCTGGCCTCCCCTAAAGAAGAGGACGCCGCCAGACGGCTGGTGGACGATTTCCGGAAAAAAGGCCTGGACGCCTACTACTATCCATCTTCGGGCCGCTTTTTCGTGAGGGCCGGAAGGTTCGCGACCGAGGCCGAGGCCGGCCGCGCGAAAATAGCCATGGAGGCCGCGGGGGCGGTGAAGCCCTACGTGAGCAAGCTGAACCCCGACTGAGATGAAACTCCCCGGCGGGAAAAAGCGATTTAATGGGGAGCCAACGGATTCAAGCGGACCAAGAACGCCGCTCCAACTCAAAGCATCCACCACAGGATGCTTTTTTATTTTAAGCGGGGGGATAAAAGTTAGAACAATCAGACGGAGAAAGCTAAGCGTAAATGTAGTGAATTTTTAACTACAACCCGGACGTCCGGCGTCTTTTTGATCGCGTTAAGGTAAGGCTTGTGATATTATAAACGAAAGCGGGCGAAGAGACCGCTTTCCATCACGTTTTTTCCCACGACCACGACTTTAGCCCGCCCAAGGAATGACCACCGGCATGATCCGAAGAAGAGGTTGACATGAGCTTAAAAATTTCGACGGATTCCGCATCCTTTAGAGATATGAGGGAAAAAAATCAATTATACATCGACAAGACCGCCTATATTGAAAAACTCCTCAACGATGAAGATAGACTTTTCTTTCTCCAAAGGCCCCGCCGTTTCGGAAAATCTCTTTTCCTTTCAACCATGGAAAGTCTTTTCCAAGGTGATGAGAATCTTTTCGATGGGCTCGCTCTAAACGCTTCTAATTATGAATTCATCAAATATCCCATTCTGAAATTCAGTTTTACGAATATGAAATGGCGTTCGGACATTGATGTTGAACTGGACATTTATAAACGCGTATGCGTGGCGGCTAAAACTTTCGGTTTATCGGTTGAAGACAAGTTGGAATCCTCTTCAAACTCATTAAACGAACTGGTGATGCAACTTAAGAAAAGAACCGACACAAGAATAGTCATCCTGGTGGATGAATATGACAGCCCCATCCTCAGCGCCTTGGAAGACCCTAAAAAAGCTATGGCGAACGCTACGGTGCTGGGCGGATTTTTCAACACGATAAAAGATTTAAACCAAAATGAATATATTCGTTTAGCCTTCGTCACCGGAGTATCTAAGTTCTCCATGACTTCAATCTTTTCCGGAGCCAATATATTCACGGACATTTCGGAAAAGAAAGAATACGCTAACATATGCGGAATCACCCTTGACGAGTTTGACAAATACTTAAGAGACCCCATCCTGGAAATGTTCGAGGAAGGTAGTTTTGGAGATAAAAAATTCAAAAGCGGTGTAGCTTTCATAAAAGCTCTGAAAGATATGTACGATGGATACACATGGAATTCTATCGATAAGATAATCAACCCGTTTTCTCTTTTAAGATCAGTGAAAAACCGTGAGCTCAAACCGTACTGGTTCTGGTCCGGAACTCCCACTTTTTTGCATAAATTTGTCAGATCAAATCCCGAAGAATCCGTGAATTTGGAGCGGATCGAAATGAATTCGGATGAATTAGAAAGACAGTCAGCCGATGAGATCTCTTTAATTCCTCTTCTTTATCAAACTGGATACCTCACCCAGGCTCATCGCGTGGAGGATGGAGTTTACACTCTAAAGATACCAAATAAAGAGGTTAGGAATTCTTTTAATATATTGATACTAAAATCCTTCGCCGGCGGTAAAATCAAAGAAATAAGCAATCTGGGATCCAATCTACTTCAGGCTTTCAAGGAAAACGATGAGAAGGCGATCCAGGATCGTTTAACCGAGCTAATCTCAAACTTAGGTTTTTATGAAAACGAACTTTATGAAAGAACATTTAATACTATTATTAAAATTTTTCTTATATTAGTAGGTGTAAATAATTATTACTCGGAACTTAAAATAAAAGGTGGCAGAATTGATATCTGTTTTATGCTGGACGACAAAAAGGCTATCCTGCTTGAGCTTAAAGCGTTCAAACACGAACTGGGCAAACGCAAATCTGAATTGGAAAAGAAGTTCGCAAGCACCCTAAAACAAGCTTCGGAACAGTTGCGAAAATATTATGATCCTCTGTTCGATGAAATAAAGGCCGATGAAATACAAGGAATAGCCTTAGCGCTCGCATGGGATTTAGGGGTTAGGGCGAAATTAGATAAGAAAGTAAGGCGCGGGCGGAATCGGCGGCGGCCGTCTAGGTAACATTGCGTTTTAAAAAGGCATTCTAAAAAATGAATTATCCGAGATTGGTTATTTTTGACATCGGTAGTGATAATAATTTGATACTGAGGCGGTTCCTGCGATCCGATGAACCATTACATGCTGCCGTCCTTGCCTAGGCTGCCAGATATTAGCAATCTGGTGAAATAAAAGACATATTTTGTACTTCACGCTCTTTGCTAATCAGGGAAGACTTCCGCCATTCAAGCCGCCGTAAAACAAATTAACGAAGAAGGATTGTATTACGCTCTTTATTGCTCCATGGAACAACTTAAAACGCGTACTGACGAAATTGAAGATATGCGCGTTTTGGTGAGCGTTATTAATCAAGCGTTAAAAATTTCCCAAGTTAACGCATTGAAAAAAATATCCGATGATGGTTTTAAGGCGGAACTTAGCGCCAAGTCGGATTTTGACGTATCACAAACCAGAGTTTATTTAAGGGTTCTGTGCGATAAACTAGACAAAGATTTGATAGTAATTTTCGATGAAGCCGACAGTCTCAAGGAGCGGTTGATATTGTCCCTTTTGGCTCAACTTAGAGTCGGTTATGTGGAAAGAACGGAGGCGCCGTTTCCCCGCGCCGTAGCCCTGATCGGTACGCGCGGCGTAAGATACTGCCAAGCGGAAATTAGAACAGATTCAGAGACCTAGGTTCTGCCCCCCCTTTCAACATCATAACCGAGTCTTTAACCATGGCGAATATCACCAAGGACGAGGTGAAAACCCTTTACGCTCAACATACCGAAGCCACCGGCCAAATATTTTTGGATCAGGCTGTGGAGAGGGCTTATTACTGGTCCGATGGCCAGCCTTGGCTAGTCAACGCCCTGGCTAGGCAAGTGGTCGAAGAAATATTAGTTAATGATTACAACCGGACCATAACCGCTGAACACATAGATCAAGCGGCCGACGACCTGATGAAGAGACGAGACACCCACAT
>JAISMF010000083.1 GCA_031276865.1 Deltaproteobacteria bacterium
TCGGTCGCTGCGCTCCCTCCGCACAGCCCTAGTTAAATTAGAAAAATAAGTGCTCACAATTATTGTAATTAACTTAATTTTCCTGCCTTTTTCTAAGATTTCTGAGCAACAAAATACTAGTCCTCTTATGGCACTCATTATTGTAAAATAAGATATAATTATTATATTTATCATGTCAATTATAAATAAAATTACCAAAAAGAATAAATGATACTAACTACAAAATTACTATATTAATGATAATAAATAGATATTAATTATTTATTTTTTGATGTCAGAACATATATATTAGCTAATTTATACAAATTGATAAACTAAAACAAAGAATACGATAGAGCCAAAAATTACAGTAACGCCGGAAATTACGTAAAAAAGATGTTGGCTTTTTGTCAGCCTCCTGTATGCTGAAAATATAAGCGTCGTGATCACAAATGAAAGAGGTAAAATCGAATAAGCGGCGTACTTCCAAACAATATACGTATCGTTTTTTATCTTGTATGCGATTAAATAGCTAACTACGCAGTATAATAAAAAAATAACAATCGCTTTAATTTTATCTCTAGTATCTCGCATTAAAAATTTATTACGCGTACTTGCCACATAAAGAGCTAATACACTATACTAAGGCAGTAAATCAAATAGGCTAAATAAGACGAATTGGTGGAATGCGTGATAAGATCGTCATTATAAATCGGAATACCGTAAAAGAACGCTGGATCGACAAGCTTGAGGTGAAATCCAACTTGTTGATTCACGGCTGTAAACGTTCTAAAAATGTCCAACTGCGATAGATAATTTTTCCTCCTCCGGGGCGTCTAAAGAGCGACAGGCGTTTAGCTATTAAAGCACGGCGTTGGTCGTTGCTTAAATTAAACCTGAAACTCCTTTAAATATCACGCCTGCGGAATATCTCACGCAGGCGGCTTACGAATCAAAAGGAATAATTTTTTCACAAGAGAGGGTTTACTAACCAGCGTCCTCAGGATTATCTATGACATCGTCAGGATTAGCGGCGGTTCCGCCCTCTGAGCGCCACCAGGTAATAGCCCTAAGATTATCATTGATACAGATTCCCAATAAAACTGGATTATCATAGCCTCCCGCGTAATTTTTCTCAATGATTTGCTTCATGGCGATATCAGCGAGTGCTTTATCGCCATTTTCTTTGTGATTAACTTTCACCTCGATTACCCAGGTATTCCGCCGTATGTTAAAACAAAATCCGCGCGTCCGAGATTGCCACGCGCTTCAGCCTGTTGAACCACACCCAAGGCGTAAAAAAGCGTGAATATCTTGCCGCGGTAAAAACCTTCAGAAAATTTTTCGAACGGCTTGGGTGATACGGTTGTTTTCATCACATCAGTTAAATTTTCTTGTTTTGGCGGGAAATAAGTGTAGGAAAGTTTGGAGAGAAGCCTGTTGAATGCCCTCACGAGCATATCCGGGGTACGCCTAGTCAGCGCTTCTCCCACCTGTTTACAAACAAGCTTAGCTTCTTTATCTGATTGAAAATCGTTGATCAATACGCTTCGCGCCAGAGACAATCTGACTTCAGTGTTAGGGTAATCCAGAATATAATCTTGGTTAGAATTTCCGGTTCGCAGACTTAAATATCCCAGCTGTTGAAGAAAAACCGCGGGATCGTAGCGCATCTCAAGCACAGGGTTGATAATATTATCACGGTTTACCTCAATTTTATCGAACTCAGGAACCGTAAGACGGTTTTTTTGCAAATAATTTACCAGCTGCTCTGGTGTCGCCGAGCCGTACCAGAAATTAACAAACATTTTTTTCCTGAAGAACTGCAGAGTTGAAAACGGATTGTATACAAAAGTATTGCCGTCAAAGCAAAAACCATTGTAATAATGTTTCATCTCTTCCAGGATACTCTTTTTAGTAACATTTTGTGATCTGGCTACAGCTTCGATCTCGCTATCATAATAATGCTCCAGTTCATCCTGAGTAAACCCTGTGATTGCTCCGTATTCCTGCTCTAGAGAGATATCAGTGGGACTGTTGAAGGCTGAATATAATCCTCCCCGAACATATTTGGATATGCCTGTGACAAAAATGAAAAAAATAAAATTTTCTTTGGATTTCAGCTTCAGGTAGTATTCACGGAGAATCTTGCGCACCGCGTCAGCTTTATCCGGTTCTTCCAGAAGCCCTATCACGGGAAAATCGTATTCATCTATCAGGATTACCACTTCGGATTTGTGCTGTAGATAAGTATTCTTTATGGTGTTTTCACCCCCGCCTCCAGGGCGGCTTCCAGGGCCGCCTATCACCGGTTCCGGCTAGCCGCCAAAAAGGCGGCTTTAGGATCCGCTGCTGAAATGAAAGGGCCTAAGTCCGTAAACGGGGTTTTCCCAACATCACCTTTCCGCCGGGCGCCATCCCGGCGCTTTAAAAGTATGTTTCGAGGCGGCCCGGCTGGCCTTACGGGCTTATTCTTAATTTCGGCGGGCGATTTTCCTCAGCCGCCGTCGAAAACCACATGGTCGAGCCTTCCGGTGAGGTTCAGGGTGAACGAGGCTCCGATGAATTTGAAATGGGGGGTCACGGCGAGCTTCATGAAATGCCAGCCCGGGTTCGTGGCGTCTTCCGTCACCTCGACTTTGGCGAAACGCAGGGGTCTTTTCGCCCTTATGGAAGGAGACGGGGAGTCCATGTCGGTCACGTACTGGTTGATCCAGCTGTTAAGCTCCCGCTCCAGGGTGCGGGAATCCTTCCAGGTGCCGATGTTCTCCCGCTGGACGACCTTGATGTAATGGGCCAGCCTGTTCACGATCATCATGTAGGGGAGCATGGTGGAGACGCGGTGGTTCAAGCTCTCCCGGCTACCGCCGTCGGCCTCGCCGAAGATTTTGGGACGCAGGACGGTGTTGGCGCTGTAAAAGGCGGCCACGCCGAAGTTGTCCTTATAGCATAGGGGGATGAAACCGTTCTGGGAGAGCTGGAATTCCAGATGCTCGCCTATGACCGCCTGGGTGGAGACGCGTTTCTGCACCGCCCCCATGGCCTCGTAGTCGTAAGCCGGAAGCCCGTCCACCCGGCCGCCTCCGTCGATGCCCGTGATGTTCACCGACCAGCGGTCCCGGGCGAAGCTCTCGGCCATTTTGAGGGCCAAAAGCAGCTGGGGGTGGCCCCAGGAGAAGGCCGCTTTCGAGGCGCCGGAGTTTTCGCTGTAGTTCCAGGAATCCACGGGATTGGTCTCGGGGGAATACGGCAACCGGGCGAGAAAGCCGGGAAGGACCAGGCAGAGGTAGCGGGAGCTCTCGCGGGAACGCAGTTCCCGAAAGGCGGCGTAACGGGGTTCGTCTAAAAGGAACCGGAAATCGGAAAGATACCCGAGCTCGCTCCAGTCCCTCAGTCCGAAAAAGTCTTTGGAGGCCTGCGCCAGAAAGGGGGTGTGGGCGAGCGATCCGAGCGTGGACATGCTTATGAGCATCCTTAAGTCCAGCTGGCCGCAGCCGAATTCGTACAAACCCAGGATCGCCGTGTAGGGCTGTCCGCCGAACTGGCCGTACTCCCGGGTGTAGGCCGTGTTGAAAATGCCGGAGCGGGTGATCTCGGGAGACTCCGCCAGATCGTAGAGTAGCTCCTCTTTTTTGACGTTCAGGATCTCGGTTACGATATTCTCGTCGTAATCCACCCGGTCCGTTAAAAATTTCAAAGAGCGCCAGGTTTTTTCCAGATCCTGAAATTCCGCCGCATGCAAGATGGCGTCCATCCAGCCGCTCATGGCGTCCCCCAGGGAGCTTATGAGGCAGTCCACGCGGATCAAATCGAGCTGGGGAGGATCCGTTCCTCTAGTATCAAGCAGACAGTCTTTTAAGATGAAGCTCAAGGCCTCTTCCAGATCCTCCAAAACGGCCTCGCTCTCCCGAGGGCGGCGCTCCTCAAGAAATTTTTTTAAAGGACCGGATTTATCCTCCTCTTTGGGGGGATTTTCCCTCACGCTTTCCCCGAAAGCGCCGCCTAGGGCCCCTTCGCCCGTTTCGGAGCTTTTTTCAACGTTCAGTTTCGGGGCGTTTTCGCCGGATTCGCCTCCGTCCGGGCGATTTTCCGCCGCCCGCGGCATTCTGGCCCGCAGCCGGATTCCGTTTCCCAAAAGACCCTTATCCGCAAAGGGTTTCATCGCCTCCTCCGGCTCTTTGTAACGGACGGCCCGGGGTCGAAACAAAGGCGCCGTGGCTCCTTTACCCGCCGGGACGGCGTCCGGGCCCCTTTCCGGCGATACATCCGGAGAATCTTGCGGCGACGCTTCCGGAGACGCTTCCGGAGACGCTTGTCTTTTCAATTTTTCCTCGGCTGAGTCCATTTCCACCAGTCGCTAACCCGTCCGCCCAAAGGCGGCCGGAGGCCTCAAGAATCAGATCCCTTTTTCGGGCCTTTTCAAATCATCCCGCAGGCTCGGTCTTTTCCGGTTTTAAAGCTTTTAGCGCCACCGTCCGGATTTAGCGGGTAAGCCGGAGAAATCCCCGGTCTTTATTAACGAATCCCCCTCCGGCCGCTTTGGGAAAAAGCGGCCGGAGGGACCAGGGTTTCCCGAACGGAAGGGAAAAAGGGAGCCGTCATTCGTCATCGGGCTTGGGCATTTTCAAAATATCCGTTGGTTTTAGCCGCGCGAGGAGATTGAGGCTGTTTCGGGCCCTCTCCTGGAAGGCCGGACCCAGGCTCAGGTAGACTTTGTAGATTACCTTGAGGGCTTCGGCGGAAAGATCCGGATCGTAGTCCATGAGGGCGTGTTTTTCCAAAAGCTCTTCGGCGTAAGCCGCAAGAGAAAGAGCGGTGCGGGGCCGCTCGAGTCTTAGCCACGCTCCGGCCTCGGAGATGGCCTTCTCCAGGCGGCCCCGTCCCGCGCGGGGGGCGTTTTCCGGCAGGTTCACGCGTTTCAAGGCCTCGGCGGGGTCGCCTAGGGAAAGCTCCCGATAATCCTTCCCCCCCGCCTCCGGCTCTCCGGAGGCGGATGACGAGCCTCCCTCAAGCCAGGCCAAAGTTTCGGGGGAGGCGAAGGGAGTGCCGTCCGCGAAAGAGAGATCCTTCAGAGAGGGAATCCTATTTAAAAGACTAAGGCAGGATAGTTTCAGTTCCTCGGCGGACTGTTTGTAACTCAAAGCCGCGAGCGCCCGGCCGGCCAGATAATGGGGATCCAGCCAGAAGAGGTAGGCTCCGAAAAGATCCTCCGCCGCCCGAAGGAGTTCCGCGTGGGAACCCTTCTCCAGAAGGGCCCTCAGGGAGGAAGCCGTCTCCTTGTCCGGACCGCGCACGAGGGTCAGGCCGTTTTCCGCGGGCGGGGCCGTTTTTACGGGCAGCCAGAGCCTCGCCCGGGAGACGCGGTAGTAGAGGGGATCCGCGAAGGCGTCCTTTTTAAACTCCAGGTAGTTTCCCAAGGAGCGCCCGAGGGCCGCCAAGGCCTCGCCCTCGTCCGCCGGAGCCGCCGGCTCCGGCGGGTTTCCCCCGCCTTCCGGAGCGGGAGAGGCCGGAGCGGGAGAGGCCGGCGGGACGGTGGGCGGAGCGGGTGTGATCGGAGCGGCGGAAGGCGGCGGGGAGGAAGGCGGCGGGGCGGAAGGCGGCGGGGAGGAAGGCGGCGGGGAGGCCGCGGAGGAGGACGGAAAAGGAGGGGGAAGGGCGGAGTCCTCCCGTTCTTCCGCCGGAGGGGATTCCGCCACCGGCGCCTCCGCGATTACGGGGAGGCGGTCCAGGAGTTTTATCACGTCGGAGGCCCCGGGGAGCTTTTTTTCCTTCAGGGCGGCGTCCAAAAGGGAAAGAGAAGAGCGGATCTCCTCGATGACGGAAGAATCCAGGGGGGGTTCCTCGTATTTTTTGAGGTAGCCGGCCGCCCGCTCCTTCCACCAGTCGATGGCGTTCACCCTGGCGCGCGGGCGCTTCAGGGGGGGGTGCATGGTCTCCCAGAAAGTCGTTATCAGATCTTTCAGCATGGAGGAGGAGGCGGCGAGGGAAACAGGTCCCTCCGTTTCCAGAAGGCTCACGGAGAGATAGACCGCGGGGAGGATGTCCTTGGAATCCTCCCGCAGTATTCCGGCCGCGAGCTCCGCCACCTTCGGCCACCTGATACCCCCCTCCTCGGCTAGGCTCAAAGAGTTCAGGCGGTCGATCTCGGCTTGGACCTGAAAAAACTTATCCTCGAGACGGGCGTCCCGGCCGGCCGGAACGTCCCCCGGCACCGGATCCCTTCCCAGACCGGAAATGTCCATAAAATCGCCCCTCCCGGCGGCGCCCCCCTCCTTAGTCCGCAAAAACGTAGGAGAAGTCTCCCGCCTCCCCGGCTCCCACCCTCACCTTGGAGGGCATCCTCTCGCCCCGGCTCATGCGGGAAAGGATCTCCCGAGAGAGCCCGGCCGCGAGGGTCTGGTTTATGACGGCGTCGATGTTCCTGGCGCCGGAGCCGGAATCGACGGCGTTTTTCAAAATCAGGGCGGCGACGCCCTCGTCCGTCTCGAGCTCCATGCCGCCGTTATTCTTAAGACGCCTTCCCAGGCGCTCCAGCTTGGCGGCGCAGATGGCTTGGAGGGCCTCTCCGGTAAGGGGCCGAAAGGGCACCACCGTCATGCGGGAAAGGAGCGCCGGCCTAAAAAAGGTCAAAAGCCCGGGGCGCAGGCTTTCCAGGAGCTCCTCCGGGGAGGGTTCCCTTCCCTCGGAACAGAGTTCCGTTATTATTTCCGCCCCCAGGTTGCTGGTAAGGAAGATCACCGTCTCGCTGAAGGATACCTTCTTGCCCTCGGCGTCGGAGAGCTCCCCTTTGTCGAAGACCTGGTAAAAAAGATTCAAAACGTCCGGATGGGCCTTCTCCGCCTCGTCTAGGAGCAATACCGAATAGGGTTTCCGGCTCACGGCCTCGGTTAGAAGACCCCCCTCGCCGTAGCCCACGTAGCCCGGGGCCGAGCCGATGAGCCGGGAGACCGTGTACTTCTCTTGAAACTCGTTCATATTGATCACTATGGCGCCGTTCTCGTCTCCGAAAAGCAGCTCCGCCGTCCGGAGGGCGGTCTCGGTCTTCCCCACTCCGGAGGGTCCGGCCAGAAGGAAGACCCCGGAGGGTTTCACCGGATCCTTGAGCCCGGCGGCCGAGGCCCTGACGACGGCGGCGATGGCCTTCAAGGCCTCGTCTTGGCCCTTGACGCTCTCCTTTAAGCTCTCCTCCATCTTTTCCGCTATGCCGGCCCTTCCGGCCGCGACCTTGCCCACGGGGATCCCCGTCCAGTCGGAGACCACTTTGGCCACCGTCTCCCGACCCACCTCCAGGTAGATAAGCGGCTCCCCCCGCAGGGATTCCCGAAAGGCCTTTCCGGCCTCCGCGAGGGCGGCTTTGAGATCCTCCGGAGAGCTTTCGGCCAACTTTCCCGCCAAAGCCTCCTCGGTTTTCCCCTCCTTCGCCGCCTCCCCCGCGACGGGGCTTTCCGCCGCGGGGTTTCGCGGCTTTTTCAGGGCCTCCCGGGCGGATTTTAGCCTTTCCGCGGCGCTCTTCTGCTCCCTCCAGAGAGCGTCCAGCCTCTCTCTCTCCTTTTCCGCCGTTTCAATCTCTAAATCTAGTTCCCGCAGGCGCTCCCGGACGGATTGGCCATCCCGTTCGGGATCCGGATCGGGCTCGTCCTCGTCTCGGGAAAGAGCGGCCTGTTCCCGGCGGAGGGCCTCTATCCTCTTTTCCGCATCCTCCAGCGGGGCCGGTTTGGAGGCCAGACCCACCTTCACCCTAGCGCAGGCGGTGTCCAGGAGATCGAAGGCCTTGTCCGGAAGGTAGCGTCCCGTGATGAACCGCGAGGAGAGCTCGGCCGCCGCCGCCACCGCCTCGTCCCGGATCAAAAGCCCGTGGCTTTTCTCGTAGGACTCCTTCACCCCCCTTAAGATGAGGATGGCGGATTCGACCGAGGGCTCTTCCAAGGTCACCGGCTGGAAACGCCGGGAAAGAGCGGCGTCCTTTTCGAAATACTTTTTGTACTCCTTCCAGGTGGTGGCGGCCACGGTCTTGAGCTCGCCGCGGGCCAGGGCCGGCTTTAAGAGGTTGGCGGCGTCGGAGCCGCCGGAGGCGCCGCCGGCTCCCACCAGCATGTGGGCCTCGTCTATGAACAAGATCGTGGGAACGGGCGAGGCCTTCACCTGATCGATGACCCCTTTCAGGCGCCTTTCGAACTCCCCCTTGACCCCGGCACCGGCTTCCAGAAGGCCCAAATCGAGGCTCACGAGCCTCGTTCCCTTCAACACCTCCGGGACGTCCCCCTCGCTTATGCGCTTCGCGAGCCCCTCGACTACGGCCGTCTTCCCCACCCCCGGGTTTCCCACCAGGATGGGGTTGTTTTTACGGCGCCGGGCCAAAATGTCCACGACGTTTCTTATCTCGAAGTCGCGGCCGAAGACGGTGTCGATCTTTCCCTCCGTCGCTTTGAGGGTGAAGTCCTCGCAGAATTTCCGGATGAAATCCTCGCCTCCGGCCCCCGGGGCCGCGGCCGCGGCCCCGGCCCCGGAGGTCCCCGCCGTCTCCGGTTCCGCCTCCTCGTCGGAGGCGCTTAATATTTCATGGAATTTTCCCCGCAGCTCGTCGCGGGAGATCCCCGTGAGCCCGGAGGGGGCTCCGCCCTGGGAAAAGAGCCCGGGGCGGCTCAGATAGGCCAAAAGAACGGTTCCAGTCCTTATCCAGGGAAGCTTCAAATCCACCGAGGAGAGCACCCAGGCCGCTTCCAGAAGGTCTAAAAGGACCGGGGAAAAGGAGGGCCGGCCGGTGTTTCCCGAACTGAAAGCCTCCAAAGACATGTTGAGCCGCCTGGAAAGCTCGGCCACGTCGACCTTGAAATGCTCCAAGGCCAGGGCTATGTCGGATTTTTTCACCTCCAGGCTTTTTAAAAGGAAATGCTCCGGAGCCACCTCGTAGTTGGCCCGCGAGACGGCGAGGCCTCCGGCCTCGTACATGATCTTCGTGGAGACCGTGTTCAACTTTTCGATGAGGCCTTTTATGTCCGTGACGATCATTTCGGGGACTCCTTCGCTCCGACGGGGGCCGCGACTCCGCAGGCCGGATATTTTTCCCTCCGCCGCCATAAGGGAAGGGGCGTAAAAAGCGCGGGGGATCTTGCTAGGCGACTTAAAAAGAAAGGCCGCTAAAAAAAAGCCGCCCGGAGCCAAGTCTTCCAACTGGCCCGGGACCGGACGATAACCGCGGCGGGAAATACTTATGTATCGGCCGGAACGGATCCCAGCGCTTCGGGGCGGCTTCCCGCGAACCACGCGAAGGCCCCGGCCAGGTTAAAGAACCCAAGGTTTTTCCCAAGGCCCCGGTCTTTTCACCCCACGCTTAAGGAGAGTTGAATCCGGCGCCCGCCTTCCGGTGGGCTTTGGGCCGCGGCCCCGAAAGTCTCGAACCTAACGCCGCTATCGGGTCGTTTCGAAGGCGGTTTCGGGGGCAGTTTCGAAGGTCGCCTCGCCCGGAAAAAGCCCCAGGCTTTTTCGAGGGCGGAGCTAACCGTTTTTTTTCCGATTGATTTATGAGAGCCGTCGCCGGAGGGAGCCCGGGCTCCCTAAAGCGGCGGGGGGGAAAATCGCCCTCTCTTTACGGAAGAGACAGGGCGGGAGAGACCGTTCGTTTTAACCCGCGGACTAAAAGCCCGCGGAACGGGAACACCGGAGAGGCCGTCTAAACGGCCTTTTAGGCCTTCCAGTCGTCGGTGAACTCGATGTTGCCGTCGTTGTAGGTCCAGGTGATCTTGGAGTAGGTAAAGGAGATGTCCTCCATGTCCAGGTAGGGCTTGTTCTCCGGAAGGAAGGTCTCCGGGGTGTACTCCCTCGCG
>JAISMF010000028.1 GCA_031276865.1 Deltaproteobacteria bacterium
TCCCATATTTAGTCAAATAAAGGTCCCTTTTTTGATTAAGGGAGTAATATGCTAAATTAAAAGAATGCAATTGTCAAGAATTCCTCCTAAAATCACCACCAATTACTTGAAGCACCCCCGGGAGCCCGGGAGACCGGCCGCGCCGGGATTCCGGTTCCGCCGCGCCCGTGGAACCCCGAAGACCCGGACGGCCGGAAACTCCCGCCTCGGAGACGGGGAAGGTTTTTTCCCGCATCCTCGCCGCCATCGCTTTCCCCCCCCTCCCCGGGCGGCCTTTTCGGGGCCGTTTCGGGCCTCTCCTTTTTTCCGCCTCCCTCTTTTCTTTCCGTCTCCCTCTTTTCGTTTTGAAAACGAGGCGGGGAAATGATAAAAAGCGAAACGGGCCCGCCGGAGGGGAGGGCCTTTTCATTTTGAAAACGGGCGCCGTGCGTCGGGCGCCGGATCCGGGCGACGGGCGTCTATTTGGGAGCGCGATGTGAAAGAGGCCGCCAAAAGCCCTCCTCCGGACGGGGGGGGGGAAACCTTGAAGGAAAGACTCTCCGGGCGTTTCCAAAGGAGCATGGAGAGGCTGGTCGCGGGATTTAGGGAAAAAAGCTACATTTTGGCCTTTTCGGGAGGCTCAGATTCCCTGGCTTTGGCCCTTCTCCTCTCTGGGGAGCTTCCCGCCGAGCGGATCGTCCTTTTCCACCTGGATCACTCTCTGAGGGAAGAGTCCGCGGCCGAGGCGGAAAAGGTCCGCTCGATCGCGGAAAAACTCTCTTTGCGAGTCGTGGTGGAGAAGGCGGACGTCTTTTCTTTAAGCCGAAAAAGGGGCAAGGGGGTGGAGGAGGCCGGAAGGGCGGCCCGCTACCTGGCCCTGGAAAGGGTCAGGGAGAGATTTAACGCGGACTACATCCTCACCGCCCATCAGGCGGAGGATCTAACTGAAACGGTGCTTTTGAAACTCGTCAAAGGCATGGGTCCCGGGGGCCTCGTGGGCATCCCCCCGAAAAAAGGCCGCCTTTTGAGGCCCCTTTTGGGCTTCACCAAGGGCGAGCTTAGGGAGCTCGCGGAGGAATCCGGCTTGGAGCACGTGGAGGACTCCTCCAATGGGGATCTAAGGCATCCCCGAAACGCGCTCCGCGCGCGGGTCCTCCCCCTTTTGCGCGAGCTAAACCCCGCCTTGGAGCGGGCCGTCGGCCGGGCGTCCCAAATCGCCCTCGCCGAAGAGGAGCTCTGGGAGGAGAGGCTGGACGAGCTCTTTCCCGCCCTCGCGGAAAAGAGGGCCCCCGATTTGTACGCCCTGAAAACCGAGGGGTTTTTAAAGCTCCGCGCGGCCGAGCAGCGCAGGCTCTTAGGCGGGCTTTTCCGGCGGGTGAAGGGAAGGGGCCGCCCCCTGGAGCCTCCGGGCCTCTCGGGCGTGGAGGCGGCTTTGGAATTCATCCGCTCCGGCCGGAAGAAGGGTCTGGATTTCCCCTCGGGGAGGAGGGTGGAAAGAAGGGGGGGGGAGGTCCTCATCTCCCCCGCCTCCAGGTTCGGAAACCAGCCTCCCGCCACCGGGTTCGGAAACTAGCCTCCCGCCTCCGGGTTTGGCGACTTGAGTCGCCGCCGCCGGTTTTGGGGATCGTGGCTCCGGACTCCGCGCCGCGGGGCCGAAACGCCCATCGGCCCCGAACGGGGCCGGAGTGCGTTTCCACGAGGGCTCTCCTGCGGCCCGGACGGCCCCTATTAATTAATGGTGGAGGCTCGCCTATCCGGATTCGGGGATCCCCGACCCCCTGGAACCCCGGGAGGCGTTCCAGGGGCCTTTTGGCGGACGAACCAGGAAACGCTTCCGAAGCCTTCGGCCCCGGCTTTCGAAATAAGGCTCCGAAAACCATTAAAAGCCCCGCGAAAGCGCTTGGAGTCTCCCAACCCGCCGCCAACTCCCTGGAACCGAAACTCGCCGCCCGCCCCGAAAAGTTAAGCCGGCGAAGAAATAGAGCGAATAAAACCAATATGCATACTATATAAATTAACGGTGCAAATATATAGCGGCGGATAGAGGATGACGATAAATATCGGCGGATAATTAGCCCGAGGCGCGGCGCCGCGGGAAAAACGCGTAAAAAAGCCCTCCCCCAAATCCTTTCGGGCCCCGGGGGGGACCCCGGCGGGGACCCGGGCGTGTTTTTTTCTGGCGGGCGGAAAATTTTTTTTGCCACAAGTAGCGCCGCGGCCTGCCGGAACCCTTGCTGTTTTCACAACCCGTGGCGTCAGAGGATGGTGGGGCGCGATATTTAGCCGGCGGAGCCTGATCGGGAGGGGGGAAAAGAATTAAAAAAAAGATCCGGCCCGCTTGCTTTCTGATTTCATCTTTGTTATAAGCTTAAAACCTCAAAAGGGGGGCTGCAAGCACCCGAGTACGTCCGGACAAGGCGGACGCACTTGCCGCTCTTCGTTTTTCAAGGCCGTTTAAACGGCCGACCTTCCCAGGTGAACCCGGGACCGCGGCGGTCCAGTAGGGTGTTAAGGCCCGGCGGAGGGGTTTTTTTTCTCCGACGCCCCTCTAAGACGGCCTGTTCACGAGCCCGTCGTCGCTTTTTCCGGGATTTTCAAAGGAAACGCATGCCCACCATAAACCAGCTCATCCGCAAGGGACGCAAGGCCCAGGTCAAGAAGAACACGGTTCCCGCCCTGAAGGCGTGCCCCCAGAAGCGCGGCGTCTGCATCAAGGTCTACACCGCCACCCCCAAGAAGCCCAACTCCGCCCTCCGGAAGGTGGCCCGCGTGCGTCTCTCCAACTCCATGGAGGTGACGGCCTACATCCCGGGCGAGGGTCACAACCTCCAGGAGCACTCGGTGGTTTTAATCCGGGGCGGTCGGGTGAAGGACCTTCCCGGGGTGCGCTACCACATCATCCGGGGGGTCTTGGACTCCATCGGGGTGGACAAGCGCCGCCGGGGCCGCAGCAAGTACGGCTCCAAGCTTCCCAAGTAGACGAGTTCCGCCCTCCCTTGGGGCTTTTCGTCCGGCGGAGGGTCTTAATCGCCGTTTTTCACCGTTTTCGCCGTTTTTCACCGTTTTCACCGTTTTCACCGTTTTTCACTTTTTTCACCGCCTTTTTTTCGGTAAGTTTTTCCAAGAGAGAGATAAATGCCCAGGCGCAGAGAAGTATCCAAAAAAGAGACCCTCCCCGACCCCAGGTACGGCAGCCGGCAGGTGCAGCGCTTCATCAACTGCCTTTTGAGCCGGGGCAAGAAGAGCACGGCGGAAAACATCCTCTACGGCGCCTTCGATCTCATAAGCGAGCGCGCCAAGGACGACCCCTTGAAGGTTTTCGAAAGGGCCATGGATCAGGTGAAACCCTCCCTCGAGGTGAAAAGCAAGAGGGTGGGCGGCTCCACCTACCAGGTGCCCATGGAGATACGTCCGGACCGGAAGACGGCTTTGACCATCCGCTGGATAATCAGCCACGCCCGGCGCCGGGGCGAGAAGGGCATGGTCCACAAGCTGGCGGCCGAACTCATGGACGCCGCCCAGGGCCGGGGCGCCTCGGTGAAGAAAAGAGAGGAGACCCACCGCATGGCCGAGGCTAACAAGGCCTTCGCCCACTATAGGTGGTAGTCTAATCTGGTGCTAGTCTAATTTAGAATCATCGTTCCAATGGTGGTTTTTCAGGGCGCCTCGCTTGGGCGGGCTTCCCCCGGGCTTTTCCGCTTATTCCAGTTTTCCCCGGCCCTACTCAGGCCGATTTTCAAGGATTTCGTTTTGTCCGCCGCTCCCGACATATCCCTCACCCGCAACATCGGCATCATCGCCCATATCGACGCGGGCAAGACCACCACCACCGAGAGGATCCTCTACTACACCGGGGTCTCCCAGAAGATAGGGGAGGTCCACGACGGCAAGGCCGTCATGGACTGGATGGATCAGGAGCAGGAGCGGGGCATCACCATCACCTCGGCCGCCACCACCTGCTTTTGGCGGGATCGCCGGATAAACATCATCGACACCCCGGGGCACGTGGACTTCACCATCGAGGTGGAGAGATCTTTGCGGGTTTTGGACGGCGCCGTGGCCGTGTTCTGCGCCGTGGGCCGGGTGCAGCCCCAGTCGGAGACGGTGTGGCGCCAGAGCGACCGCTACGGGGTTCCCCGGGTGGCCTTCATCAACAAGATGGACCGCCAGGGGGCCGACTACGGGCTCTGCGTCAAAGAGATAAAGGAGAAGCTTCTGGCGCGGCCGCTTCTGTTGCAGATCCCCGTGGGCCGCGAGGACAAGTTCGAAGGGGTGGTGGATCTTTTGGAGATGCGGGCCCTCGTCTACCGGGGGAAACCCGGGGAGGCCTCCGCCTTGGAAATCCGGGAGATCCCCCCGGAACTCGCGGACGAGGCCAAGGCCGCCCGCACGGAGCTGATCGAGGTCCTAGCCGACGTGGACGAGAGCCTCCTGGAGGATTACCTGGAGGGCCGGGAGGTGGAAAGCGAAAGGCTCAAGGCCATCATCCGCCGGGGCACCCTGGAACTCAAATGCGTGCCCGTTTTATTAGGCTCGGCCTTTAAAAACAAGGGCGTCGAGCCCCTTCTGGACGCCGTGGTGGACTACCTCCCCTCGCCTTTGGACGTCCCTCCGGTCGCCGGGACGACTCCCGACGGCTCCGAGAGCCAAAGGGAGGCCTCCTTCGACGCCCCCTTTTCGGCTTTGGCCTTCAAGCTCTGGAACGACCCCTACGCGGGGCACTTGACTTTTTTGCGGATCTATTCGGGCAGGGTGAAAAACGGCGACCAGGTCTACAACTCCGTGAAAAAGAGCCGCGAGCGCTTCGGCAGGCTCCTTAAGATGCACGCGAATAAAAGGGAGGAGATAAAGGAGGCCGGCGCCGGCGACATCGTCGCCGCGGTGGGGCTCAAAAACACCACCACCGGCGACACCCTCGCGGACGAGGGCAATCCCTTGATTTTGGAAAACATGCTCATCCCCGAGCCGGTCATCCACATCGCTTTGGAAGCCAAAAGCAAGGACGACCGCGACAAGCTCTCCCAGGCCCTGGGAAAGCTCGTGACCGAGGACCCCTCCTTTCGGGTGCGGCAAGACGAGGAGACCGGGGAGACCGTCATGAGCGGCATGGGGGAATTGCACCTGGAGATAATAGCCGAGAGGCTGAGGCGCGAGTTCAAGCTCCAGGTGGACTTGGGGGCCCCCCAGGTGGCGTATCGGGAGACCATCACCCAGGCCGTGGAGGCCCAGGGCCGCCACGTGCGCCAGAGCGGCGGGCACGGCCAGTTCGGGGTGGTGGAGCTTAAAATGGAGCCCCTCCCCCCCGGCTCCGGCATCGTCTTCGAGACGGCGGTGGTGGGGGGGACCGTGCCCCGGGAGTACTTCAACGCCGTGGGCGAGGGAGTCAAAGAGGCCGCCCGCAAGGGGGGCGTCAGGGGCGGCTTTCCGGTCACCGACATTTTGGTCACCCTCTTCGACGGCCAGTACCACGAGGTGGACTCGAGCGAGATGGCCTTTTCCATCGCCGGCTCCCTCGGCTTCAAGGAGGGCCTCAAAAAGGGCCGCTCGGTCATCCTGGAGCCGGTCATGGATCTGGAGATCGTGACCCCCGACGACTATTTGGGGGACGTCATCCGCGACCTCTCCGCCCGCCGGGGCCGGGTCCTCTCCCAGGAGGCCCAGGGCCGGGTGCAGGTGGTCAAAGGCGAGGTGCCCCTCGCCAACATGTTCGGCTACTCCACCGAGCTGAGAGGCCGCACCCAGGGCCGGGCGATCTTCAGCATGCAGTTCGGCCGCTACGCCGAGCTGCCGGAAGGGCAAGCCCAGCTGCTTTTAAGCGAGCGGGAGCGGAAAAGGGCCGCCCGCTAGCCGGAGCGCCCCCAAGCCGGTTTCGGGGCCTTAAGTTCGCTTCGTCCCAAGTCGAGTTTTTGGGGGACTCGCCTCGGGGGTTTCCCCCCCCCTTCGAAACGGGGCTTTTCCCCCGAGGTCGCGAAATAAAGCCTTACGGGGCGTGTTTTTTAGGTATTCGCCCGCCCGGGCGAAAGGAACACTCAATTAGCCTTTCAACTGGAGGCAGATAAATGGCCAAAAAGAAATTCGATCGCAGCAAACCCCACGTGAACGTGGGCACCATCGGCCACATCGACCATGGCAAGACTACGCTTACGGCGGCTATAACCCTGATCCTTTCCAAGCACGGCGGCGCCACCTACACCCCCTTCGACGAGATCGACAAGGCCCCCGAGGAGAAGGCCAGGGGCATCACCATCGCCACGGCCCACGTGGAATACGAGACCGAGAAGCGCCACTACGCGCACGTGGACTGCCCCGGACACGCCGACTACATAAAGAACATGATCACCGGGGCGGCGCAGATGGATGGAGCCATCCTAGTGGTGGGGGCCGACGACGGACCCATGCCCCAGACTAGGGAGCACATTCTCTTGGCCCGCCAGGTTGGGGTACCATATATAGTGGTCTTTTTGAACAAGTGCGACATGGTCGACGACCCCGAGCTCTTGGAGCTGGTGGAGCTCGAGCTGAGGGAGCTCTTGGAGAAGAACGGCTTCCCCTCCGAGAAGACCCCCATCGTCCGGGGCTCGGCCTTGAAGGCCCTGGAGCACGGCTGCGGCCAGGATGGCTGCGAGTTCTGCAAGCCCATCTTGGATTTGATGAAGGCCGTGGACGAGTACATCCCCGAGCCGGTCCGAGACGTGGACAAGCCCTTCCTGATGAACGTGGAGGACGTCTTCTCCATCTCCGGCCGCGGCACCGTCGTGACGGGCCGCGTCGAGCGGGGAATCATCAAGGTCGGAGACGAGGTGGAGATCTTAGGCATCAGGAAGCCCCAGAAGACGGTGGTGACCGGAGTGGAGATGTTCCACAAGATGCTGGATCAGGGCCAGGCCGGAGACAACTTGGGATTGCTCTTGAGGGGCACCAAGCGCGAGGAGGTGGAGCGCGGCCAGGTGGTGGCCAAGCCCGGCTCCATCGTGCCCCACACCAAGTTCAAAGCCGAGGTCATCATCCTCACGAAAGAGGACGGCGGACGGCACACTCCCTTTTTCAGCGGCTATAGGCCCCAGTTCTACGCCCGCACCACGGACGTGACCGGCGTCCTCACCCTGCCGGAAGGGGTGGAGATGGTGATGCCCGGGGACAACATCACCTGCTCCGTCACCCTCATCACCCCCATCGCGATGGAAAAGGAGATGCGCTTCGCCATCCGCGAGGGCGGCAAGACCGTGGGCCAGGGCGTCATCACCGAGATCCTGGAGTAGTCGGGCCCTCCCTTTTTAAAGACCTTAGACGGAGGGCTTATGCTTAACAATCAGAAAATCCGCATCCGGCTGCGGGCCTACGACCACAAGCTTTTGGATCGCTCCACCCAGGAGATCGTGGACACGGCCAAGCGCACCGGGGCCAGGGTCGCGGGTCCGGTGCCCCTTCCCACCTCGATTAGCCGCACCTGCGTCCTGCGCTCGCCGCACGTGGACAAAAAATCCCGGGAGCACTTCGAGGTGCGCACCCACAAAAGGCTCCTGGACATCCTGGAGCCCACCCAGCAGACGGTGGACTCCTTGATGAAGCTGGACCTGCCGGCCGGGGTGGACGTGGAGTTGAAACTGTGACGACGGGACTTATCGCCAAAAAACTAGGCATGACGCGGATCTTTTCCCCGGAGGGGGCGGCGGTGCCGGTGACCGTCATCCTGGCCGGCCCCTGCCGGGTGGTCCAGGCGAAGACCCGGGAGAGGGACGGCTACCGCGCCCTGCAGCTGGGCTTCGGGGCCAAACGCTCCCCCAACCGTCCGGAAACGGGCCACGCGGCCAAGGGCGGCTTCCAAGGCGCCTTCAAACTCTTGAAAGAGTTCCGCTTGGACGAGGGGGAACCCCTCTTGGAAGCCGGCGCCACGGTGGATCTGGGCGTCTTCCAGCCCGGGGACAAGCTCTCGGTCACCGGCCGCTCCAAGGGCCGGGGCTTCGCGGGCGTCATGAAGCGCCACGGCTTCGGGGGGGGGAGGAAGACCCACGGCTGCCTGACCCCCAGAAGCGCCGGCTCCATCGGCTGCGCCGCCGACCCCAGCCGGGTCCTTCCCGGAAAAAAGATGGCCGGTCACTTCGGCGCGGCCCGGGTGACGGTGAAAAACCTCGAGGTGGTGGACACCCGCCCGGAGTTCGGGGTGATTTTGGTGAAGGGGGCGGTGCCCGGACCCGACGGGGGGCTTTTGATCTTGAAAAAGATCGTCCCGGTCCCGAAAAAAGCCCTGAACCGCTAGAAGCCGGGGCCCGTTTTCCGGCCTCCTTGGAACTACTTATGCCGACAGTGAGCGACTTATGCCGACAGTAAACGTCTACGACGCCGAGATGCGGAGGGTGGGGGAGCTCGATTTGAAGGACTCCGTCTTCGGGGCGGCCCCGCTTCCCCATCTGGTCCACGAGGTGGTGACGGCCCAGCTGGCCTCCCGCCGGCGGGGCACCGCGGACACCCTCACCCGCGCGGAGGTCTCCTTTTCCAACCGCAAGCCCTACCGCCAGAAGAAGACGGGCCGGGCCCGCATGGGCACCCGGCGCAGCCCCCTTTTACGCAAGGGCGGCGTGATCTTCGGGCCGCGCCCGCGGGACTACTCCCGCCGGCCCCCCTCCCGGGTGCGCAAAAAAGCTCTGATAAGCGTCCTTTCGGCCTTTCTCCAAGAGGAGAGGCTCATCGTTTTGGACGGTTTGCGCCTGGACGTGGTCAAGACCAAGAGCGTGGCCGAGCTCATCGCCAAGACCAAGTTCCCCGGGGCCGTCCTGGCCATTCCGGAGAAGGATCCGGTTTTGGAGATGAGCGCCCGAAACCTCCCCCACGTGAAGGTGCTGCGCTCGGGGGGGCTCAACTGCTACGACCTTTTGAAATACCGCCATTTGGTGATCCTCAAGGACGCCGTCCCCTTGATCGAGGATCGGCTGGACTAGGGCCGGAAATAGGGACCCCCCTCAAAGCCCCCTCCCTCCGGCTTCGCCCCGGGCGAGCCGGTTTTCCCAGGGGGCTTGACGGCGCGCGTCGACGACTAGGATTTTTAGGGTGTTTTTATGAGCCAGAAGAATAAGACGGGCGCCGTGAAGTGGAACGTCATCCAGAAGGTCCTTTTCACGGAGAAGTCCTACGAGGCCCAGACCGACGACAAGAAGCCCTCGGTGTACTATTTCCAGGTGCGCCGGGACGCGACCAAAACCGAAATCAAGCGCGAGGTGGAGGCGGCCTTCGATCTGAAAAAGGGGGACCTCCGCTCGGTGCGCACCTTGATTCGCCCGGGCAAGTTCAAGCGCCGCGGCCGCCAGCGGGGGGGCTACACCCCGGAGCGCAAGAAGGCCGTGGTGACTTTGGCGGCCGGAAAGAACATCGAATCCCTCCAGCGGAGCTAGGCCTCCGGCCCCGGACCAAGGGGCTTTAAAAGCGGAATTTTTATGAGCGTCAAGGAAGTAAAACCCACCTCCCCCGGCCGCCGCGGTCAGAGTTACCCCACCTTCGAGGAGATAACCGCGCGGAAGCCCCATAAGGCCCTCACCCGGCCCAAGCCCCGCACCGGCGGCCGCAACAATTTGGGCCGCGTCACCTGCCGCTTTCGGGGCGGCGGGCACAAGAGGCGCTACCGGGTCATAGACTTCAAGCGGGACAAGGAGGGGGTGCCCGGAACCGTCGCCTCCATCGAGTACGACCCCAACCGGGGGGCCCGCATCGCCCTCGTCTCCTATCGGGACGGGGACAAGCGCTACATATTGGCCCCTCAGGGCCTCAAAACCGGAGACTTGGTCTTGTCGGCGGAAAAGGCCGACATCCGCCCCGGAAATTCGCTCCCCTTGGGAAACGTCCCTTTGGGCACCGACGTGCACAACGTGGAGATGAAGCCCGGAAAGGGGGGCCAGCTCGCCCGGGGCGCCGGCAACTCCGCCCAGCTCATGGCCAAGGAGGGGGCCTACGTCCTGGTGAAGCTCCCCTCCGGCGAGACCAGGCGCATCCTCTCCCGCTGCCGCGCCACGGTGGGGCAGGTGGGGAACGCCGAGCGCAACTCCGTTTCCCTCGGGAAAGCCGGCCGCTCCCGCCACTTGGGGCGGAGGCCCCACGTGCGGGGCGTCGCCATGAACCCCGTGGATCACCCCTTGGGCGGCGGCGAGGGCAAGAGCTCCGGCGGGCGCCACCCGGTCTCGCCCTGGGGCATGCCCACCAAGGGCTACAAAACCAGGAAAAAGTCCAAGCCCAGCGACCGCTTCATCGTGAAGAGGCGCAAGACCTCCTAAACTCGCCCTCGGCCCCGAAGGCGCTCGAAACCGGGCGTTCGAAACGGGGCGCTCGAAACGGAGCGCCCCCGGGCCCGGGTAAAAACCGCCTTCTATTTTTCGTCCGGAGTTTTTCGATGCCCCGCAGCGTGAAAAAAGGTCCCTTCGTGGACGCCCATCTCATGACCAAGCTCCAGCAGGCCCGGGAGGCCGGCGACCGCCAGGTGGTGCGGACCTGGTCCCGGCGCAGCACCGTCATCCCCGACATGGTGGGGGTGACCTTCGCCGTGCACAACGGCCGCAAGTTCCTCCCCGTTTTCGTGACCGAGAACATGGTGGGGCACAAGCTGGGCGAGTTCGCCCCCACCCGCACCTTCTTCGGCCACGCGGCCGACCGCAAGGTGAAAAAGCCGGCGCGCAAGTAGCCGCGAGAGGAGTTTTACGATGGAGATGGGCGGGGTGGAGAGACTCAACCACCAGGAAATCAAGAACCGTCAAAGAGAGGCGCGCGAGGCGCGGATCCCTTCGGGCTTCGCGGCCCGGGGCCGCTTCCTGCGCTGTCCGCCGGACAAGGCGCGCTTGAGGGCCAAAACCATCGTGGGGAAGCCCGCGGAGGAGGCCCTGTCCATTCTGCGGCACACCCGCTCCAGCGCGGCCCGCCTCATCTACAAAGTGCTCTACGCCGCCGTGGCCAACCTTAAAAACAGCCTGGAGGATCTGGACGTGAAGGAGCTCTTCGTGAAGAACTGCTTCGCGGACAAGGGCAAGTACTTGAAAAGGCACCAGCCCGTCTCCCACGGCAAGGCCGAGCCCATCTTGAAGCGCACCTGCCACATAACCGTGGTCCTGGAAATCCGGAAGCCGGACGAGATGGAAAAGAAGCGGCGCCGGGAGCGGGACGCGGAGCGGGCGAGGACCCGGGAGAGGTTGAAGGCCCGGGAGAGCTTGAAGGCCCGGGAGAGCTTGAAGGTCCGGGAGAGCTTGAAGGTCAAGGAGCGGGAGAAGGAAGAGCGGGGGGACTAGCGGATTCGCGGTTCTAGAGCGCGGGCGTCTTTTGAAGCCCCGCCCCTTAAGCCCCGCCCCATGCGGCCCCCCCCGTTCAACCGTCATGGGTGGCGCCGGCGGGAGGGTTTCAGATTGCGGTTCCGCGTTTTCAAAGAAGCGGACATGTTTTAGAAATCCGGAGACTTTTTTTCCGGAACGGGTTTTTCGAATTTCAAAGCCGGAGGCGATTTTGGGTCAGAAAACACATCCCACGGGATTCAGGCTGGGGGTCATCAAGACCTGGGATTCCCGCTGGTACGCCGGCCGGGATTACGGTCTCTACGTGGTGGAGGACAAGCTCATCCGCGACCACGTGAAAAAGAAGCTGGAGCAGGCCTCGGTGTCGCATTTGGAGATCGAGCGCTTCGCCTCCAAGGTCAAGCTCACCATCTTCACCGCCCGCCCGGGGATAGTCATCGGGAAGAAGGGCCAGGAGATCGAGAATCTGCGCCGGGAGGTGGAGAGGCTCGTGGAGAAGTCCCGCCGGGGCCGCCCCCGGGAGGGGGAGGCGCAGAAGAACCCCAAGCGCGAGGTCATGATCGAGATCAAAGAGGTCCGCAAGCCCGAGATCTGCGCCCAGCTGGTGGCCGAAAACGTCGCCCAGCAGCTCCAGCGCCGGGTGGCCTTCCGCCGGGCCATGAAGAAGAGCATGTCCCTGGCCTTCAAGTTCGGGGCCCAGGGCGTGAAGATCCACTGCGCGGGCCGCCTGGGCGGGGCCGAGATGGCCCGCCGCGAGTGGTACCGGGAGGGGAGGGTCCCCCTCCACACCCTCCGGGCGGACGTGGACTACGGCTTCGCCGAGGCCAAGACCACCTACGGGATCATCGGGGTCAAGGTGCACATCTTCAAAGGGGAGATAATAACGAGCGAGGCCCCGCCGGAGTAGCCCCCGGGGCGAAATGGAAACCGCGCCGGATAAAAATAGGCCCCCGCTAAGGCCTTTTCGGGCGCCCATAGGGGTTTTTTAAATTAAGCCCCCTTACCCCCACCGGGACCCCCTTCTTTCGAAAGGGGCCCGCGCCAACCCAAAGCGCTTTTCGTCCTTAAGCGGATTCGGCTTAAGGTTTTAGTAAATTTCAGTCCATTTTGGTGCCGTCATGCTTTCACCCAAACGAACCAGATACCGCAAACAGCAAAAGGGCCGCCGGGGCGGCCAGGCCAAGGGCGGCTTCAATCTCGATTTCGGCCGCTTCGGTCTGCTCTCGCTTTCCCGGGGCTACCTTTCGAGCCAGCAGATAGAGGCCGGCCGGGTGGCCATCAACCGCCACGTGAAGCGCGGCGGGCGCTTATGGTGCCGGGTCTTTCCCGACAAGCCCGTCTGCAAGAAGCCCGCCGAGACGAGGATGGGCAAGGGCAAGGGGGCGCCCGAGGGCTGGGTGGCCGTGGTGAAGCCGGGGAGGCTTCTTTTCGAAATGGACGGGGTGAACGAGCCCGTGGCCCGGGAGGCCATGCGCCTGTGCGCGAACAAGCTGCCCTTCGCCACCCGCTTCGTCGTCAGGGGGGAGATACTGTGAAAAAGCGCGATTCCGAGCACGTCGACTATAAAACCCTGACCCTTTCCGAGCTGAAAGAGCGGGAGGGGGCGTTGAGGAAGTCCATCTTCGCTCTCAGGATGGAGCTGGCCGTGAACAAGCTCAAAAACCATCGGAGCATCCGCTACACCCGCCGCGAGCTGGCGAGGCTCCTCACCGTCCTCAATCAGAAAAGACAAACCGGCCGCGGCCGGAACCAGTAGGTAAGATAGTGGAAGAAAGGCGCCCCAATCAGACACTCACCGGAGTGGTGGTCTCGGACAAGATGGACAAGACCGTGGTGGTCCTGGTGAACCGCCAGGTGAAGCATCCGGTCTACAAGAAGTATATCCGCCGCCGGGCCAAGTTCATGGCCCACGACGAGAAGAACCTGGCCCGCATGGGCGACACGGTGGAGATAATCCAGTCCAGGCCGCTTTCCAAGCTTAAACGCTGGAGGCTCATCAAGGTGCTCGCCAGCCGGGCCTGAAGGCGGCGTTTTTTCAAGCTGGAGGCGTAAAAATGATTCAACCGGAAACCCGGCTCACGGTGGCCGACAACTCCGGAGCCAAAGAGGTGGCCTGCATCAAGGTCCTCGGCGGCTCCAGGAGGCGCTACGCCTCCTTAGGCGACATCATCGTGGTCTCGGTGAAGGAGGCCCTCCCCAATTCCAAGGTGAAGAAGGGCGACAAGGCCAAGGCGGTCATCGTGCGGACGGTGAAGGAGGTGGGCCGCCAGGACGGCTCCTACATCAAGTTCGACGACAACTCCGCCGTCTTGATCAACAAGGATCGGGAGCCCGTGGGCACCCGCATCTTCGGGCCCGTGGCCCGGGAGCTGAGGGCCAGGCGCTTCACGAAGATCGTGTCCCTCGCGCCGGAGGTCATTTAAATGAGAGGCGTTCCCCCCAGAGCCGGAAAACCCCAAAAGTTGGTGAAAAACCCCTTCCGCAAAGGCGACGTGCTGCACGTGATCTCCGGATCCTCCTCCGGCAAGTTCGGGGAGTACCAGTCCTTCGACCCCAAAACCGGGCGGGTGGTGATTAAAGGCGTGAACATGGGCGATCGGCACGTGAAGCCCAGGCCGGACAAAAACGTGGAGGGGGGGATCGTGAAAGTCGAGCGCTCCATCCACCACTCGAACATCATGGTGCGCTGCCCCTCCTGCGCGAAGCCCGTGCGGCCCAAGGCCGGCTTCACCGAGACCATGGCCGAGGGAAAGACGGTGCGTAAAAAGCGCCGCGTCTGCCGCGCCTGTCTGAAGGACATGGACGCCTTGAAAAAATAAAGGCCTCGGCCGGATCTTTTCGGGCCTTTTTTTGGATCCCCCGCGTCTTTCGCCTTCGCGCCCTTTTTTCCGTTTTCCAAGGCTTTTTTCCGCTTTCCCCTTTTCCCATATTTCTCCGAGGCCGATTTATGACGTTCACCCAGCCCCCCAGACTCAAAGAGCACTACCGGAACACCGTGGCGCCGGCGCTTTTAAAGGAGTTCGGCTATAAAAACGTGAACCAGGTGCCCCGCCTGGTGAAGGTCACCTTGAACATCGGCCTGGGCGAGGCCATCGACAACCCCAAGCTCCTCGACTCCGCCCAGGCCGAGCTCACCATGATAAGCGGCCAGAAATCCGTCATCACCCGGGCCAAGCGGAACATCGCGGCCTTCAAGCTGCGGGAAAAGACCCCCATCGGGGTGACGGTGACTTTGCGCCGCGACCGCATGCACTACTTTTTAGACAAGCTCATCAACATCGTCCTTCCCCGGGTGCGGGATTTTCGGGGGGTCTCCCCCCAGGCCTTCGACGGCCGCGGCAACTACACCTTGGGTTTAAAGGAGCACATCATCTTCCCCGAGATCGACTACGACAAGGTGGACAAGGTCAAGGGCTTGAACATAACCATCGTGACCACGGCCAAGAACGACGGCGAGGCCCGGTCCCTTTTAACCGGACTCGGCATGCCCTTTAAAAAGAGCGCCGGCTGAAAGGCCTCGGCGCCTTCGGGCTTTTCGGCCCCGGCCCCGCGTTTTTCCCTCTTTCTCCGCCGGGAGAAGATCCCGGCCCCAGCATTTCCCCGCGGATTTTTCAGGAGCCCCAAGAAAAAATGGCTAAGACCTCCATGATCGTGAAGGCCCGGCGCCGGCCGAAATTCTCGTCTCGGGCCTACAACCGCTGCCCGGTGTGCGGGCGCCCCCGGGCCTATCTCAGGCGTTTCAACCTCTGCCGCATTTGTTTCCGGAAAATGGCCCTGGCGGGCGAGATTCCGGGCGTGCTTAAAGCCAGCTGGTAAGGGGGTTTTTTTATGACCATGACCGATCCCGTCGCCGATCTCCTCACCCGGGTCCGAAACGCCGTGGGCGCCCGCCACGACCGGGTGGACATACCCGCCTCCCGGCTCAAGGTGGCCATCGTGCGCATTTTAAAAGACGAGGGCTTCATCAAGAACTTCAAGGTCTCCCGGGACAACCAGCAGGGGCTTATCCGGATCTTTTTGAAATACACCGACCGCGACACGCCGGTGATCAAGGGCCTGGCCCGGGTCTCCAAGCCCGGCCGCCGCGTCTACCAGAAGGCCTCCGAAATCGAGCCCGTGCTCTCCGGTCTCGGGATCCTTATCGTCTCCACCTCCCGGGGCGTGATGACGGACAAGGAGGCCAGGCGTCACAACCTGGGGGGCGAGTCCATCTGCCGCGTCTGGTAGGGGGCCTTTAATGGCGCCCCCCCGGGGGCGCCCGGGGAGGGGTTCGCCGGAAAAGTTCAGGGGGAAGGATTTACATGAAAAGGCGCGTGAAAAGGTGCGATAGATGTCCAGAATAGGAAAGCTCCCCGTGGCTCTGCCTTCCGGGGTGGAGGTCAAAACCAACGGCCGCGACGTGGAGGTCAAGGGTCCCGGGGGGACGCTCAAAAGAACCCTCCCTCCGGAGGTCGCCTTGGTGGCGGAGTCCGGAAGCCTGCGGATAGAGCCCAGGGCCGGCTCCCCCGCGGTGAAAAGCCTCTGGGGCCTCTCCCGCACCCTGGTTTCCAACATGGTGGAGGGGGTGCACAAGGGCTTCTCCAAGACCTTGGAGATCGTGGGCGTGGGCTGGAAGGTGGAAGAGGAGGGGAAGGACTCCCTGCGCTTCAGTTTGGGTTTCTCGCATCCGGTGCTTTTCAAGCTCCCCCCGGGCGTGAGCTCCAAGGTGGAGGCCAAGGCCGGAAAGATCACCCTCATTTCCGCCGACAAGGAGCTCTTGGGACAGACGGCCGCGACCATCAGGCGTCTTCGGCCCCCCGAACCCTACAAGGGGAAGGGAATCAAGTATCAAGGCGAGGTGATCCGCCGCAAGGTGGGCAAGGCCGGCGGGAAGTAGCCCGCGCGCCCCTTTCGGGGGCGCTCTCGGGGCCTTTTTCGTGTTTTTTTTTAGTTTTTTTCCCGTTTAAGGATTCCCATGTCTAGAAACCTCAAAGATAACGCCCGTTTAAGCCGCCAGAAAAGGGTCCGCAAAAAGGTGCGGGGCACCCCCGGGCGCCCCCGGCTCTCGGTCTTCCGCTCGGCCCGGCACATCTACGTCCAGGCCGTGGACGACTTGGGGGCCGTGACCTTGGCCGCGGCCTCCACCCTCACGCCCGCGCTGCGCGAGTCCGTCAAAGGGGAGAAGAAGTCCCCCTCCGCCCGGCTGGTGGGGAAAAAGATAGCCGAGATCCTCCTTTCCCAAGGCGTGCGGGACGTCGTTTTCGACCGCAACGGTTTTCTGTACCACGGAAGGGTGAAAGCCCTCTCCGAGGGCGCCCGGGAGGGCGGCCTCAACTTTTAGCCCGCGGCCCCCGGGCCAGGGCGATGGGAGAATTTTTAGGTGGCTTATTTTAAAGAGACGGAGGAGAACGCCCTCATAGACAGGGTGGTGCACGTGAACCGCGTGGCCAAGGTGGTGAAGGGCGGACGCCGCTTCTCCTTTTCGGCCATCGTGGTGGTGGGGGACGGCAAGGGCCGGGTGGGCTACGGTCTGGGGAAGGCCCTGGAGGTGCCCGAGGCCATCCGGAAGGGTTCCGAGAGGGCCAAAAAGAATTTGGTGCCGGTGGATCTGGCCGGCACGACGGTCCCGCACGCCGCTTTGGGCGCCTCCGGCTCGGGGCGGGTGCTGTTGAAGCCCGCGGCCAAGGGCACGGGCGTCATCGCCGGCGGCTCGGTGCGGGCCGTGGTGGAGGCCGCCGGGGTGAAGGACCTTTTAAGCAAGGTCATAGGCTCCAACAACCCCCACAACGTGGTGCGGGCCACCATGGACGCCTTGAAGCAGATGAAGCTCTCCAAGACCGTGGCCCGGGAGAGGGGCGTCCCGCCGGAAAGGCTGCGGGTCTGAGACCCGAAATCTTTCGGGGCTTTTTTCCTCCGGTCTTTTTTCCGGCGGTCTTTAGACAAGGAGTTTTCCATGACGGAACCGAAGCGCGTCCGGATCACCCAGATCCGCAGCCAGATAGGGAGGCTTCCCTCGCATAGGGCCACCATCCGCGCCCTGGGCCTGAAAAAGATAGGCCGAAGCGTGGAGAAGACGGCCGACCCCCCCGTTTTGGGCATGATCCGGAAGGTTTCCTACCTTTTAAAGGTGGAGGAGCTGTAAAGCCCCCATAAGCGCCCCGAAACGGATCCTTCGGGATCCTTGGGGGTCGCCTTGAATTTGGCCGGCGCCTGGGCGGGGCTTTCCCCCGAAGGCGCGCCCCCCGCCCGTCTTTCGGCAAGGCCGCGGGCGATTGTTTTTTAGGAGAGGGAGATGGAACTCTACGATCTAAAGCCCCCCCGGGGCTCCAGAAAGACGAAGAAGAGGGTGGGCCGGGGCGAGGCCTCGGGCTGGGGCAAGACCTCCGGCCGGGGGAGCAAGGGCCAGAAATCCCGCTCCGGCGGCGGCGCGCCCCCCTGGTTCGAGGGGGGGCAGATGCCCCTGCAGCGCCGGCTTCCCAAGCGGGGCTTCACCAACGTGTTTAAAAAAAGGGTGGAGATCGTGAATCTGGGGAGCTTGAACGTCTTTAACGAGGGCGAAGAGCTCTCCTCCGAGACCTTGGCCGCCCGGGGCCTCGCGGCCCCGGGTCGGCCCGTGAAGCTTTTGGCCAAGGGCGAACTCGACCGCGGACTCGTCTTGACGGTCGAGGCGGCCTCCGCCCAGGCCGTGGCGAAGGTGGAGGGCCGGGGCGGCCGGGTGATCATCCGCCCCTTCCCCCAAAAGAAGAAGAAGGCGGAGGAGTCCGGAGACTAAATTCGGGGCGCCCCCTTCCGGGGCGCGGAAGGAAGCTTTGAGGTGAGCAGCGCTTTGAAGAGCCTGGGGAAGTCGGCCGATTTACGGAACCGCCTCCTCTACGTTCTTTTCATCCTGGCGGTGTACCGTCTGGGGGCCCACATACCCACGCCGGGGGTGGACACCAAGGCTTTGGCGGAGTTTTTCCGGAGCAACGCCAACACCCTTTTGGGCCTCTTCGACATGTTTTCCGGGCGGGCGCTCTCCCAGTTCTCCATCTTCGCCATGGGCATCATGCCCTACATCTCCGCCTCCATCATCATCGAGCTTTTGACCGTGGTGGTGCCGCATTTGGGGAGGCTCAAAAAAGAGGGGGGGCAGACCGGGCGCCGCAAGCTCACCCAGTACGCCCGCTACCTAACGGTCGCCTTGTCCCTGTTTCAGGGCTACATGCTCGCCGTGGGTTTGGAGAAGATGCAGATAGGCTCCTCTCTGGGCGCGGTCATCCACCCGGGGGCGGAGTTTCGGCTCATGACCATGCTCACCCTCGCGGCCGGCACCTGCTTCATCATGTGGCTGGGCGAGCAGATAACCGAGCGGGGGATAGGAAACGGCATCTCCATCATCATCTTCGCCGGCATCGTGGACGGCCTTCCCATGGCCATCCGGGGGGTCTTCGAGTCCCTCTCCACGGGCTCCCAGACGGTCATGAAGATGGCGGTCCTGGTGGGCGGCATGCTCTTGATCGTCGCCGGCGTGGTCTTCTGCGAGCGGGCCCAGCGGCGCATCCCGGTGAACTACTCGCAAAGGGTGGTGGGAAACAAGCTCATGGGCGGGAAGAGCACGCATCTGCCCTTGAAGCTCAATCCCGCCGGCGTCATCCCCCCCATCTTCGCCTCGTCTTTGATCATGTTTCCGGCCACCATCGGGCAGTTCGTGGACAACCCCACGATAAAGAGGATGACCGACTGGGTGAACAACGGGAGCGTCCTCTACAACGTCCTCTACGTGGCCCTCATCATCTTCTTCTGCTACTTCTACACCGGCGTGCAGTTCAACCCCGCGGACGTGGCCGAGAACATGCAGAAGCACTCGGGCTTCGTCCCGGGGATCCGCCCCGGGGCCAGGACGGCCGAGTACATCGACCGCATCCTCACCCGCGTCACCCTCTGGGGGGCCCTCTACGTTTCCGTCATCTGCCTGCTCCCCTCCATCGTCTACCGCTACTTCGGGGTGCAGTTTTATTTCGGGGGGACGGCTCTATTAATAGTGGTGGGCGTGGCCCTGGACACCATATCCCAGATACAGTCCTACGTCCTGAATTCCCAATACGACGGATTTTTGAAAAAGGGCATGAGCGGAATAGGGAGGATCCAGCCCAGGCGCAGGCTCTAGGCCCCCTTTTCCCGGCCCTTGTCATTTTAGTGAAATTTTGCTAGAGTGATGAATTGCGCCAATGACGGACGCTCCCCCGCTTTTTCCGGAGCCGCCAACAAGGGGTTAGGCCGATGATGATAATCCTACTGGGTCCCCCCGGCACGGGCAAGGGCACGCAGGCCGCGGCCATCGCCTCCCGCTACGGGATACCCCACGTCTCCACCGGCGACGTCTTTCGTCAAAACCTCCGCCAGAAGACCCCGCTGGGTCTGAAGGCCGGAGCCTTCATGGACCGGGGCGAGCTCGTGCCCGACTCTTTGGTTCTGGAGCTGGCGGAAAGCCGCTTGAAAGAACCCGACTGCCAAAAGGGCTTCCTGTTGGACGGCTTCCCCCGCACCGCGCCCCAGGCCGAGGCCCTGGACGCCATGCTCGCGGCCGCCGGAAAAAAGATCGACCACGTCCTGTTTTTAACCGCGGACGATTCGGTCATCGTGAAAAGGCTCTCCGGCCGGCGGGTCTGCGGAAGCTGCGGGACCTCCTGGCATTTGGACTTCAACCCCCCGCCCCCCTCCGGGCGCTGCCCCTGCGGCGGCGAGGTGATTCAGCGGGCGGACGACCTCGCCGAGGCCGTGGAGGTCAGACTCAAGGTCTACCGCTCCTTAACCGGCCCCCTGGCCGCGTACTACGAGAAGCGGGGGCTCTTAAGAAGGGTTCCGGGGGACGCCTCGCCGGCGGAGGTGGAGGCGCGGATCAAAACCGCCCTGGAGACTCCGCCTTAGAGACTCCGCCCTAAATGCTCCGTCCTAATCACTCCCCCTAAAGACCATCCGCCTTGGGGATTTCCCTTTAGCGCCCGGCTTGGCGCCTTGAGGGGGGGCGCGGGGACGTTTTTCTCCGGCCTTTTTTTTAAAGCCTCTTTTTCCCTTCGGTTTTTCCGGCCGGTTTCGCCGGCTTCGGGAGGTGCCCCGTGAAAGTCCGTTCCTCGGTTAAGAAGATGTGCTCCAAGTGCAAGATCATCAAGCGCTTCGGGCAGGTCCGCGTCATCTGCGTCAACCCCAAGCATAAGCAGCGCCAGGGCTAGAGGCGCGAAGGAGAGAGAGCTTGCCCAGAATTTCAGGGATAGATCTGCCGAAGCAGAAACGGGCCGAGATAGCCCTCACCTACATCTACGGCCTCGGCCGCCCCAGCGTCAGGGCCATTCTCACCAAGGCCGGCGTGGATTTCGGGACCCGGTGCGACAACTTGACCGACGACGAGGTGAACCGCATCCGGAAGATCATCGACTCCGAGTACAAAGTCGAGGGGGATCTGCGCCGCGAGGTGACCATGAACGTGAAAAGGCTCATGGATCTGGGCTGCTACCGGGGCCTGCGGCACCGCCGGGGCCTGCCGGTGAACGGCCAGAGGACCCACACCAACGCCCGCACCCGCAAGGGCCCCCGCCGGGCCGTCGTGGGCAAGAAAAAAGCCCCGTCCAAGAGCTGACGGTGAAAACGAGGGATTATGTCCGCCAAGGCAGTGAGAAAGACCCGCAAGAAGAAGGATAAAAAGAACGTGCCCCAGGGGGTCGCCCATATTCAGGCGACCTTTTCCAACACCATCGTGACCATCACGGATCCCCAGGGGAACGCCCTGGTGTGGTCCTCGGCGGGGGTGATGGGGTTCAAGGGCTCCCGCAAGAGCACCCCCTACGCCGCCCAGACCGCGGTGGAGGACGCCGTCAGGAAGCTTAAGGAGTACGGCACCCACTCGCTGCAGGTCTTCATCAAGGGGCCGGGCAACTCCAGGGACAGCGCCCTACGGGCCTTCCAGTCCTCGGGGATCCACGTCTCTTTAATCCGCGACGTGACCCCCATCCCCCACAACGGCTGCCGGCCGCCCAAGCGGCGCCGGGTCTAAGGGAAACGCTTCCGGGACGCGCCCGAAAGCTTGGGGGGGGGCCTTTAGGGTCTTTCAATCCGCGGGTCTTTCGCGGGGGGATTTTCACATAAACAGGGCGCCGGACCTTTTTCCGGCGTCCTCCGGCTCCTAAAAAAGGGGCCTATCGGCACGATTTTTAGAGAAGTCTTTTTAGCGAGGTGAGAGGTGGCGAGATACACCGGGGCCAGTTGCCGGATCTGCCGCAGGGAGAGCGGCAAGTTGTTTTTAAAGGGAGACCGCTGCTACGGCGCCAAGTGCTCCTTCGAGCGGCGCCAGGCCGGGCCGGGCATGCACGGCCAAAGGCGCTCCAAACCCTCCGAGTACGCTCTGATGCTTAGGGAGAAGCAGAAGGTCAAACGCTCCTACGGGCTCCAGGAGAAGCAGTTTAGGGCCCTTTTCGAGAAGGCCGAGCGCCAGAAGGGCGTCACCGGCGGAAACCTCCTCATCCTTTTGGAGCGCCGCCTGGACAACGTGGTCTACCGCCTGGGCTTCGCCGGTTCCCTCACCCAGGCCCGGCAGCTGGTGCGGCACGGCCACATCCAGGTAAACGAGCGCAAGGTGGACATCCCCTCCTACCTGGTCAAGGCCGGGGATTTGGTGGGGCTCTTCCCCAAGAGCCGGGAAAAAAGCGTGATCCTGGACGCCTTGGAGAGCTCCGGGCGCCGGGGGATCCCCCCCTGGCTGGAAATGAACCGGGAGACCTTCACCGGCACGGTGAAGGAGCTCCCCCAGAGGGACATTCTGCCCGCGACCGTAAACGAGCAGCTCATCGTGGAGCTCTACTCCAAGTAGCGGCTCGCACGGGCCGGGGCTTTTTTTTACCAAAGCCCCGGCGAAAAGACGCGCCAAACCGCCTAAAACCGGGAAACGACGAGACTTCGGGAGCGGTTTCCGAAGCTTTTTTGCACCCTGGAACCGGCGTTCGACAGGGTCCCTTTGGGAGAGGGTATGGATAAAAATTCAACAGAGACCAGGATTCAACCCAAAATCGAAGTCAGCTACGCGGCGGATCAGAATTACGCCAAGTTCGTCTGCATGCCCCTGGAGCGGGGTTTCGGATTGACCTTGGGAAACGCCCTGCGCCGGGTCATTCTCTCCTCCATGCAGGGGGCGGCCATCACCCTGGTGAAGATCGAGGACGTGCAGCACGAGCTCTCCACCATCGATAACGTGACCGAGGACGTCTCGGACATCATCTTGAACTTAAAAGAGGTGCGCCTGAAGCTCTCCTCCGCCGAGTCCGCGGAGGTGAGGGTGGACGCGACCGGCCCGGGGGACGTCACCGCCGGCGACATCATAACCGACCACCGGGTGACGGTTTTAAGCCGCGACAAGCACCTGGCCACCCTGGGCGAGGCGGGACGGCTCGTCATGACCATGCGGGTGGAGCGGGGCCGGGGCTACGTGCCCGCGGAGAAGCCCGGCTCCGACGACTCCCAAAGCATCGGATCCATTCCGGTGGACGCGACCTTCAACCCCATTTTACGGGTGAACTTCAACGTCACCAACACCACCTTCGGACACCGCACGGACTACGACAAGCTCACCTTGGAGGTCTGGACCGACGGCTCGGTGAGCCCCCAGGAGGCGGTGAAGACCGCGGCCAGGATCCTCTCCGAGGAGCTCTCCATCTTCGCCAACTTCAACATCCCCCTCTCGGTCCTTTCCCCCGGGATGGAAACCCAGGAGGGCCTGGTGGAAAGCGGCGACCAGGAGATCCAGAAGCATCTCTCCCGGCCGGTGGACGAGCTCGATCTCTCGGTGCGGGCCGCGAACTGTCTAAAAAACGCCGACATCTACTACATAGGCGATCTCGTGAAGAAAAGCGAGGCCGAGATGCTCAAGACCAAGAATTTCGGGCGCAAGTCCCTAAACGAGATAAAGGAGGTTTTAAAGGGCATGAACCTCTATCTGGGCATGAACGTGGGCGACTTCCACCGCCCCCAGGAGGGGCACCAGGCCTAGCGCCTTTTTTCCCCCGCGCTTTCCGGAGGCTTCGCGGCCGACGGAAAAGCGTCCCGTTTTTTTTACCAGAGGCCTTTTCCCCCGGACGCTTTGTTCCGGGGCGCTTAATTTTTCCGGGTTTATTTATGAGGCACCGCAAAGCCAACGTGAAACTGGGGAGGACGGCCGCGCATCGCCGGGCCATGCTCCGCAACATGACCACCTCCCTTATCGAATGCGGCTCCATCGTCACCACCGTGGAGAAGGGCAAGGCCTTGAAGCCGCTGATCGACAAGCTCATGAACCTGGCCAAGCGGGGCGACATCACGAGCTACCGCCGGGGCATCGCCATGGTGAGTCGGCGGAAGGCGGTGAAACTCTTTTTCGCCCAAGTCCAGGAAAAGGGATTGGGCCGGGACCGCGACTCCGGCTACGTCGCCTCGGCCAGGCTGGGGCCCCGGGAGGGGGACGCGGCCCCCATGGCCAAGCTCACCTTAATCACCCCCGACTACCTGAAGCCCGCGGCCGCTCCCAAGTCCAAGGGGGCCCCGGACCGCTCCCGCCGCGTGGCGGCGTCTCGGGCCGCCCTGGAAAAGACGGACAAGGATTAAGGGGCCGCCCCCCTCTTCGGAGCGCGGAAACAGCCCCCCCTTCCCCGGGTTCCGCCCCGGCCTCCGGCCCCGCTCCGCCGCTTCTCTCATGGGCGCGATTGGCTATATATGAAATTCCTGCGTTCGCTTTTCGGCTCCTTTTCCGGAGACCTGGCCATCGACCTCGGCACCGCCAACTCGCTTGTCTACCAGCGGGGCAAGGGGGTGGTGCTTTCCGCTCCCTCCTACGTGGCCATACGCACCTCCGGAAAGACGGGGAAGGTCATAGCCGTGGGCGAGGTCGCGAAGGAGATGGACGGGAAGTGCCCCAAGGGCATCCAGGTGATAAGGCCCATGAAGGACGGGGTCATCGCCGACTTCGAGATCGCCCAGGCCATGCTCCGGCACTTCATCCGCATGGTGAACTTCTGGCACATTTTCAAGCCCCGCATCATCGTGGCCGTGCCCTCGGGGATCACCCAGGTGGAGAAGAAGGCCGTCCGCGAGGCCGCCGAGCAGGCCGGCGCCTCGGAGGTTTACTTAATCGAGGAGCCCATGGCCGCGGCCATAGGGGCGGGACTCCCCATCACCGAGCCTACGGCCAACATGATCGTGGACATAGGAGGGGGCACGACGGAAGTGGCCATCATCTCGCTCGCCGGAATCGTCTACTCCAAATCCGTGCGCATGGGCGGCGACAAGATGGACGAGGCCATCTCCCAATACATCCGGAAGAAGTACAACCTCTGGATCGGCACCCACATGGCCGAGATGATTAAAAAGGAGATAGGCACGGCCTACCCCTCCGATCAGGTGGACTCCTTGGAGGTGAAGGGCCGGGACACGGTTTCCGGGCTTCCCAAGGTGGTGGCCATAGACTCCGAGGAGATAAGGAAGGCCATAACCGAGCAGGTGGGGGCCATCCTCACCACCGTGCTTTCCGCTTTGGAGCAGATACCCCCGGAGCTGGCCGCGGACATCGTCTCCAAGGGCATAGTCCTAACCGGCGGCGGCGCCCTTTTGAAACGCCTGGACAAGCTCATAGCCGAGGAGACCCATCTCCCCATAAGCATCGCGGACGATCCTTTGCAGACGGTGGCCATCGGAAGCGGCATCGCCCTGGAAAGCCTGGACATCTTAAAAGAGATCGCCATCCAATAAGCTCCCTTAGCCGGAAGGGCGGGGTGTTCCTCCCGGGCGCTCCATAGCGGTTTTTTCCGACTTTTTAGACTTTTTCAGCCCCCTCTCTAAATTTAGAGAGGGGGCTTTTTTCGTTTCCGCCTTGGTTTAGGGGCGTTCGGGGCGGAAGGGGGAGTCGGCGGAAAAAAAACTTTTTAAAATCGCCGCGTTGGACGAAAAAGAACGGGTCCATAGCGGGGAGGCGTCGGGTTCGGGGGTTGAGGCTTTCCGGAAAAGAGCGGGAAGGGGCTTCGCGGCGGACAAAGAACTTGACCAGGGAAGAGGGGGAAAAGATTTAAGAGAAAAGCGCGGCGAAAAGCTTTAGAGAAAATTTTTGGAAATCCGGCCGAAAAACGGCCGGGGAAAATAATTGTTCGGAAAAGCGCCGGGGGTGATGGACTTTAGTGAAAACGCCTAAGTAATTTTCCCCCGGCGAATTCACCCCCGAAATTTCCCCGAAAACGCTTCGGGACCCCTGGCGGAAAAACCGGAGAAAGGGCGCGGCTGAAACTTTCACGGCGTTCAGGCGAAACATTTAGCGCCGTCATCCAATTTAGATCCAGATATAGCGGAGTGTTTATATCGGAGCTAAAAAAGAGCCGCTTTTATCACAGCTAAATAAATTATCAGAATTTTTTTGACTTTATAAACTAAATGCGTTATAAATATGATAAGAAGATTTAATTGTCCCCACGTTTTTAAAAAATTTCACAAAAGAAACGCTTCTTTTCCCTACGGAAAGAGCCTCCGTCGTCTCCCGCGAAGGGGGCTGGGGCGGATGGAAAAAAAAGCGGCGTATTTCACAAGCGGACCCCCCATTTGGCCGCGGAGAGGCCCATGAAACTCCTCCACTCCCTTTTCGGATTCCTCTCAAGCGATCTGGCGGTCGATTTAGGGACCGCCAACACCCTGGTCTACCTGAGGGGCAAAGGGGTGGTGCTCTTCGAGCCCTCGGTCGTGGCCGTCCGGGCCAACGGCAAGGGCTCCAAGGTCCTGGCCGTGGGCGGCGCGGCCCGGGATATGCTGGGGCGCTGCCCGGAGAACATCAGGGCCGTGCGCCCCTTAAAAGACGGGGTCATCGCCGACTTCGAGATCGCCCAGGCCATGCTTAGGCACTTCATCTCCTTTTCCCCTTTTAAAAAGATCTTCAAGCCCCGCGTCATCGTGGCCGTGCCCTCGGGGATCACCCAGGTGGAGAAGAAGGCCGTCCGCGAGGCCGCCGAGCAGGCCGGCGCCGCGGAGGTCTTCTTAATCGAGGAGCCCATGGCCGCGGCCATAGGGGCGGGCCTTCCCATCACCGAGCCCGCGGCCAACATGATCGTGGACATAGGAGGCGGCACGACGGAGGTGGCCGTCATATCCCTCGCCGGCATCGTCTACTCCAAGTCCGTGCGCGTGGGCGGCGACAAGATGGACGAGGCCATAGTCCAGTACGTCCGCAAGAAATACAACCTCCTCATAGGCGAACGCATGGCCGAGACCATCAAGCGGGAGATAGGCGCGGCCTACCCCGCGGACGCGGTGGAAAGCCGGGAGGTGAAGGGCCGCGACACGGTGACCGGGCTTCCCAAGGCGGTCTCCGTCGACTCCGAGGAGATAAGGACGGCCATAAGCGAGCAGGTGGAGGCCATCGTCACCGCGGTGCGCTCGGCTTTGGAGCGGACGCCTCCGGAGCTGGCGGCGGACATCGTCTCCAAGGGGATAGTCCTGACCGGCGGAGGCGCCCTTTTAAAACGCCTGGACACCCTCATAGCCGAGGAGACCCGCCTCCCCGTGAGCATCGCGGAGGACCCCCTGCGCACCGTCGCCCTAGGCTCCGGAAGGGCCCTGGAAAACCTGGACGTTCTAAGGGAGATCGCCATTCAGTAAAGAATAGGGAGTTTTCGCCAATATTAACGGTCCGCGGCTTTTTTGGGGGACGCTAAGCGTCCGCCGTCCATACCGCCCAAGACTTGGCCAATTTACGGATAAATATTTTTTTCGGGAGCCATCGGCGCTTTCCAGGGAAGTTTCGCGCCATTTTATCGAACCCGGGGTCTATCGGGACGCTTTGTTTTCCAAATATTTAAAGGTATTAGACCCGCCTTTTATTTTTAAGCTCCCGTTTGGGGAAAGTAAACACCCGTCCGCCACTTAGGCGCGTCTACGGTTTTCGACCGTTAAAAATCCCAAGCCCGCCTCATCGTTCCAGGTGGATGAAACCGGGACGGCGTATGGATAATTTCAAGAATAATTTACCCATCGGGTTGAAGCTATCTTAATGTGACTAGACTCCGCGGCTCCGATTTGTAATTCGGGTCGTTTTCCATGCGCCGCGTTTATTCGTCAAAAAACCATTGACAAATAAGGCGAAGGATCGAGCGTAATGTTTCCGGTCGAAAATATTCAATATAAAATTTAAAATGTTATTCAATTGATTTTCAATTGAAAGTTCCCACGCCGAAAAACGACGGATGTTTCCAGCGAAACTTTCATCATATTCCCAAAACACGCGATATGCCTCTTATAACTTTAGCGTAAAGAAATTATTAACGAAATTGAACGCTCCCGCGTGTTACGAAAACTAAAAAGCCGCGTTCACGGCTTTAAACATTGAAACCATAAGACCCATAGTTGACGAATACGCGAACGCCGTACGTCTAGAATTACCCGTTTGTAAAGCGGCATCGTATGGATCATCCGCTAAAGGCGCCTTGACGGAACACAGGGATGTTGAGATTTGTCATCGTCAATCAAAATGATGATAATTGGATCGACATAAAGGTTCAACTCCGTATGATTTTTCTTAAATTTGGGTTATTATTTTCGCCGATAGTTTTTAACGTTTCAGACCTTTACGATGACAATCCTTTTATTAATGAAATCATTGGCGCGGGTGGTGAAATAAAGTAATTAATTTAAAAAGGCTCATGGAAGGACTGATCCCCTTTCGCCACTCGCCAAATGAACGATTTTTTAGCGTTTTCCGGACCTAAAAAGCCCCCGAAAAAGCCCTTAAAAAATACAAATTTATAAAAAGGATTATTTAGGTGTTTTTTGGTGGAAAACACCAAGAATTCGCGGTAAAGTAAAGCATGATCGAAGTCAAAGGCTTGGCGTCGAAGGTAAACCGGGAGATAAAATATTTTTAGGCGTCGTAAACAATAAAAGCCTCGCTAACCTCCGGCCGCCGACGCGGCGTCCATCTAATTTTTTTCAGGCTGACATGTTAAATCAAACTAAACTTCTACCCATGGAGGTCGATAATTGTAAGATCTGATCGAAAACGGATTCGTCCCCGCGGATAAAACCGATCTGTTTTACGATCTTATCGCTAACAAAGACGGGATAAAACGTTTTTTCTTTCCCGGCCCAGACGCTTTGGAAAAACTCTTCTTTTAGACGCCATAGCCGAAATTTTCCAAGGAAGCGAGGATCTTTTTAAAGGTTTGAAATAGGAGAGACTGATTACGATTTTAAGCGACGTCCCGTATTAAGATTCAACATGAGCCTTCCAAACCGCGCCCCTGAGACGCTTGAACAAGAAATCGCGCGGCATTCCCGCCACATCGCCCGAAAGGAAAATATGAAACTGAAAATCAAAGGCTACGGATTCGATCTTAGCGAAATTCTTGAGGCGGTTTGCGATAAATACAAAGAGAAGGCGGTCGTTTTGATCGATGAATACGACGATCCGGTATGTTCCTATTTAGAGAAAAACAGCTTGCCCAAAAAAATCATCGATTTTCCTCTCATTTTATTCGGGCTTCAAAAAATCCGCTAAAATGCTTCGTTTCGCGTTCGCGACCGGCGTCACCCGCTACGCCGTGGCGGGCGTTTCGGAGGGTTTCAATCAACTAACCGATATAACTTTGAACCCGATGCGCGCCTCAATTCGCGGTTTCACCCCGGAGGAAATAGATTTATATTTCGGCGAACGCTATCCAGAGATTCTTAAAACTTCGCGGGAAAAGGGCTACCTTTCCACAAAACTTTTGTCTTCTTACGCTTCTTCCCATCCTGAACAATCTCGAGATCTCGAATACATCCACGCTCTCCCGCCATCGACGGGTCGGATTTAAAAACATTGGAAGATTTAAGAAATGAAATATTGAACTGGTATGACGGTTATTCTTGGGACGCTAAAAACTACGTGTTAAATCCCATCTCCGTTATTAGATTTTTTCATGAAGCCTCTTTCGCGCGTTTTTGGAAAAAAACAAACCCTTCAACGAACACGATAACTAAACTTCTTCAGAAAATTCCGTTTGAACGCGCCTGGGATAAACTTAATTCCGCGCTTCAGGATGATATTTTAGACTCCGACGCGGGAGCTCTAAAACCGATACCGCTCTTCTTTCAAACTTTCAAACAGGATATTTGACTGTGGAGAAAGTCGCTTTGAATGATGGAGATTTATACCTCACCTTTAAAGTTCCCAACTTGGAATTGAAAAAAACCTGCTACGATATGTTGAATAACGCCCTGTTTCAGAAATTATCCGGAGACGGGGATGGTTTTCAGACGCTGATCGAATTAAAAAGCCCTGATCAATAAAGACGGAAAAACACTTAGCGAAATAATCTCCTCCTATTTCTCCGGATCGCCGCCTGTTTGTAAATCAAAAAAATTCACATTCAATAATATGGTGGACGCCAAAACGAACCGCGGTAAAGAATATTTTCATCAGCTGTTATGGTCGATATTTTGGGCGATGAATCCGAAAACACGAGCGAAAGAACCAGGCGCTTCGGGAACTCCTGATTTAATCGCGCCTTTTCGATAACGCCACCATCGTGGTTATTGAAATAAAATATCAACAAGCGGTAAGCGAAGGAGATTTCAAAAAAGATTCGCGCGAACTGGCTGGAAACGCTTTAAACGCCATTAAGAAAAACAAATATGACGCGTTTCGCGAATCGCCCGCGAATCGCCCGCGAATCGCCTTGGAATAACGTGATAACGGCGGGTGTCGGAGCACGCGGAAGACTAGAGGTTTCGGTCTTGTTTGAGAGAGCCTAAACACCGTGGCGGCCCCCGCGAAGCCGCGCTAAAATTAGTTCGAATTACAATTATCGCGCGCCCGGTGGACGGCGCGAACTTGAAGCGACCGCTAAAAGTCCCGTAGTGATAAATTTTTAAAGCCGTCACGCGGCATAAAGGAAAAATTTATATAGCGTGCGAGTCACGAGGTGTATTATTTTATAAATCGAAAAAACCGAATGGTTCTTCCCTATGAGTCGATCTCAGGTCTTTCGTTTTTACGAGTTCCTCTCGGGCCAGGCGCGCCTTTCGCCCCCTTCCGGGGGGAAGCCGAAGGTTTCGGGTCGACTCTTTCCGAGGCTTTCGACCGCGGCCGGAGGGCCGGGCGAGGCGGGAGCGCTTCCGGGAACCCCCCCGCCGGAGGCGAAAACTCGAGGGCCCTCGCCTTAAACGCCCTTGGCGGCGGCCAACGTCGTTTCCGCCCCGGCGCGCGACGAAGTTTAATAAATAATGACTATATGCCATATGTTGTGGTTTTAAACCATAGCTCCCTCGACCAAGCCCCTTTCGCCCCCCCCTTCCCCGGCCCTCTTTTTCCTCTTTTCTTTTTTCCCCCCCGTTGCTATACTGTCCCCGCTTATTTTCAACAACCGTCGGAAAAAATTCCGCCGCCCCGCGTTGGAAAAACCCGTCGGAACCGCTCCCCGAAGTCCAAACCGCGGGGATTTCCTCCAGGTTTTCCCGCCTAAAAGCGCTTTTCCCGCCCGCGCGGCCTTCGAAGGGGCGATAGGGGCTTCGGGCCGGATTCGCTCCGCCCCTCCCTTTTTTTCGTCCACCTCCCCCCCCCTCGTCCGTTTTTCCGCCCTCCGGTTTTTCCCGCCCGGGCCAAGCTTTTCCTCCGCCATGAAAGGAAAGACCCTTAAAAGCCTGCTCCCCGTCTTCCTCATCCTCGTCTCTTTGTCCCTCCTCTCCTTTTTCATCTGGAACCCCGGCGTCCGCGCCTTCTTTTTCGGATCGGCCTCCCTGGAGCTCGCCGGCCCCCTGGCGGAGGCCGGCTCGGGACTGGCGGGACTGGTGGAGGATCTGTGGCTGGACTACTTCGCCCTGGCGGAGGTGGGAAGGGAAAACGAGGTCTTGAAAAGGCGCCTCGCCCGCCAGACGGAGCTGGCCGCCGAGGCGGCCGAGCTCCGGCTGGAAAACCTCAGGCTCAAGGGGCTTTTGGACTACCGCTCCCGGGTGCCGGAGCGCTCCATCGCGGCCAAGGTGGTGGCCAAGGACCCCAGCCCCTACTTTCGCTCCATAGTCGTCGCCGCCGGCTCCAGGGACGGGGTGGAGCTTTCGGACGCCGTTTTGAGTCCGGAGGGGGCGGTGGGGAGGGTGATCGAGGTCTCGGCCCACTACGCGCGGGTGCTGCTTTTAACCGACGTCTCCAGCGGGGTGGACGCCCTCATCCAGCGCAACCGGGTGAACGGGCTTATGAGCGGCACCGGATCCGAAAGGCTGGATCTGGAGTACGTGCAGAAAGGCGAGGACGTGCGGGTGGGTGATCTGGCCGTGACCTCGGGCTTGGACGGGATCTTCCCCCCCGGGGTGCCCGTGGGGACCGTCACCTTCGTGGACAAGATGAGCATGGGCTTCTTTCTGCGCGCCTTCGTGAGCCCGGGCGCGGACTTCGGGTCCCTCGAGGAGGTCTTGGTCCTCCTCGACGGTCCTTTGGCCCTGGACTGGCTGGAAACGGCCGCGGACGCCCGGGCCCTCTACGAGAAGAACGCCGGAAAATCTTTAGCGGAATGATTCCGGTTAATTATTTTTCCGGACGAATCGAAAAGAATATAAGGGGAGCCGGAAGGCCGAGGGATGGAGGTTTTCTCGATGTTTCCGCCGTCCGGACCCGCCTCCCCCCCCCAAAGGGGCTCCGGCCCCCCCCCGCGCTTCCAAGCGGGGCTTCCCCGCCTGGCCTTCGCCCTCGCTTTGTTGGTTTTGACGGGCTTCCTCTCCGCCTCCTTTAAGGCCCGCTGGATTCCGTTCTCCTATTTTCCGGACCCGGGGCCCGTCTTCTGCGTCTGGCTCGCCTTCCGCTACGAGCTCCACCTCTCCGCCCCGGGGCTCTTTTTGGCCGGTTTCCTCCTAGACGGCCTCACCCTGGCCCCCACCGGGGGGGGGCCCCTGAATCTCGTCTTGATGCTTTTATCCGCCCGGTTGCTAGGGGGGGTGCTGGATTTTTCCGCTTCCTTCTATATGATGTGTTTAACTCTTTTCATTTTTTTTCTCTCAAATCTTGCAATCTATCCATTATTAATATATATTAGTTATGGAAATCCGACTTTTAATGTGATTCCGCATAATTTGGCTACCTATTGCGTCCAGGGAGCGCTAACGGCCCTAGCCGCTCCCCCGGTCTTCGCTTTCTTAGACGGCGCCGGGCCCAAAGGAGAGTAGATGCCCTGGGGACGCGCTCCGGAGGAGAAGGAAAGAAAGGGGGAGGGACGCCGCTTCTTCTGGATCCACGTGGTTCTGCTCACGGCCTTCACCATCATCCTGGGGAGACTGTGGGTCCTCCAGGTGGCCATGGGGGACGAGTACCTCAAAAAAAGCGAGACCAACTACACCCGCCTCACCCAGATACCCACCACCCGGGGGCTCATCAAGGACCGGGACGGACGCGTCCTGGTGGACAACTCGGTGAGCTACGAGCTTCTGGTCACCCCCCGGGAGGCGGGGGACAAGGCGGGGGCCGAGGATCTCTCCCGGCGCGTGGGGGCGCTTTTGATGCGGGATCCGGACGATCTCCACAAGCGCTTCCGGACTATCGCCGCCCGAAGCCAGTATAGGCCCGGGGTCTGGATAAACGATCTCTCCCGGGCCGATTTGGCCCTTTTGGAATCCCGGCGCCACGCCTTCTCCGGACTCTCGGTCCAGGTGAACAGCATGCGCAAGCCCCTGGCCGGGAACTTCGCGCCCCACGTCATCGGCTATTTGGGCGAAATCGGCCAGGCGCAGCTGAACTCGGGGCTCTTTCCGGATTTGGGGCCCGGGGATCTCATCGGCCAGTCCGGCATCGAGCAGAGCATGGACCGGGTGCTCCAGGGCGAAAAGGGCCAGCGCCTCATGACGGTGGACTCCAAGGGGAGGCTCCTGGAGGAGTTGGAAAGGGAGTACCCCACCCCCGGCCACAACGTCATCCTCACCATCGACAGCCGCATGCAGCGGGTGGCCCAGGCCCTTCTAGGGGAGAAGGCCGGCGCGGTGGTGGTGATGGACCCCAGGAACTTCGAGATCCTGGCCATGGCCTCCAGCCCCTACTTCAACCTGGACGATTTCACCGGGGGCGTCTCGGCCGAGCGCTGGCGCTCGCTTTTGGACGACCCCTTCCACCCCATGGAGAACCGGGCCGTGGGCGGCCAGTACCCCCCCGGCTCCACCTTTAAAATCGCCCTCTCCCTTTCCGCCCTGGCCGAGGGCGTCATCACCCCCGAGACGGTGTTCCACTGCGCGGGGGCGCTAAGGATGGGGGATCACCTCTTCGGCTGCTGGAACCGCCACGGCCACGGCGCCGTGAACCTCCACCGCTCTCTGAAGGAGTCCTGCGACGTCTACTACTACGAGGTGGGGCGCCGCATGGGGGTGGACCGCATAGCCAAAAGGGTGCGGGAGTCCTTCGGGCTGGGGCGGACCCTGGGGGCGGATCTTTTAACCGAGCGGCCCGGCTTGGTGCCGGATCAGGCGTGGAAGCTCCGGCGCTTCCAGGCCCCCTGGAACGCCGGCGAGACGCTCCCCGTCTCCATCGGTCAAGGCTACCTTCTGGCCACCCCCCTCCAGGTGGCCCAGTACACGGCCGTGGCCGCGAACGGCGGCTATCTCTACCGCCCCAGGCTGGTGAAGGAGATTCGGGACTTCGAGGGGAGGCTGGCGGAGAGGATCGAGCCCGAGCTCGTCCATCGCCTGGACATCAACCCCGATTATTTGGACAAGGTGAGGAAAGGACTGGAAAGCGTGGTGAACGATCCGGGCGGAACGGGCGGAAGGGCCAGATTGGCCGGAGTGAGGGTGGCCGGGAAGACCGGGACCTCGCAGGTGGTTAGCCTCAAGCGCTTCCAGGGCTACACCACCCAGGGCCGGCCCTACAAGTACCGGGATCACGCCTGGTACACGGCCTACGCCCCGGCGGAGAACCCGGAGGTGGTGGTGACGGTGCTTTTGGAGCACAGCGGCGGCGGCGGCGCCAACGCCGCGCCCGTGGCGGGAAAGATTTTGGAGGCCTGGTTCGACAAGTCGGTGGACGTCGTCTTCATGCCGCCCTACCAGGTTCAACCGGACAAGCCCGCGGGCTGGAGGGGGGAACTGTGAAAAAGAAGAGATTCTCCCTGGACGGAAGGCTCTTGGAAAACTTCAACTGGCCCCTCATGCTCTCCATGGTCCTTCTTATCATAGTCGGGCTCGTGAACCTCTATTCCGTCTCCCTGGGCACCCCCGCGACCCGGGGCGAGGGGCCCATGAGCGAGTTCGTGAAGCAGCTGGCCTTTTTCGGGGCCGGGTCGCTCTTGTCCGTTTTAATCCTCTTTTTCGACTACTCGTATTTGCGCAAGCTTTCCCTCTTCCTCTTCGTCTTCGGGGCGGGGCTCTTGGTTTTGACGCACTTCATCGGCTACACCGCGGGCGGCGCCACCCGCTGGCTCTTTTTGGGCCCGGTGCGCTTCCAGCCCTCGGAGTTCGTGAAACCCATGCTGGTGGTGGTCCTCGCGGCCTACTTTTCGGGAAAGGAGATCTCCACCAAGGGCTTGACCGTCTTGAACATCCTGCCGCCGCTCTTCTTCATCGGCGTCCCCTTCGGCCTCATCCTCATGCAGCCGGATCTGGGGACCTCGGGGCTTTTGCTCTTCACGATCTTTCCCCTCTTTCTTTTCGCGCGCTTCACGAAGCCCTTGATCGTGACCGTCGCCTCGGTCGTTTTGGCCGCGTCCCTTTGGCTCGCTTTTTTCGGCGGCTTCCAGTACCTCCAGGAAAAGGAGATAATCCGCCCCTACCAGATCCAGCGGGTGTTCACCCATAAAAACCCGGAAGAGGACCACAACGGCAAGGGCTGGCAGATAATCCAGTCCAAAAGCGCCATCGGCAGCGGCAAGATCCTGGGCCGGGGCTTCCACGGCGGCACCCAGCAGAAATACGGCTTTCTGCCGGCCCCCAAAACCGACTTCGCCTTTTCGGCCTTGGCCGAGGAATGGGGTTTTCTGGGGGCCCTGGTGGTGTTGTCCCTCTTCTACTGCCTCTTCTGCTCGGCCTTTTCCATCATCCGCCGCTCCAAGGACCTCTTCGGGAAGCTCCTCACTTTGGGGCTCACGTCTTTAATCTTCTTCCAGATGTTCATAAACATCCTCATGGTGACCGGGCTCTTTCCCGTGGTGGGCATACCCCTCCCCTTCGTGAGCTACGGCGGCACCTCTCTTTTGGTCACCATGATCTCGGTTTCCTTGATCGCGAACGTGGGCATGCGCCGCTACCTCTTCCAAGACGACCCCGTGATCGAGAACCCCGAGGTCTGGCGGAAACGGCGATCTTTGCGGATCACGGAGTCCGTGCCCCTCACCCGTAGGCTCAAACCCTACGACCCCGACGATCCGGACATCTTTCCCGAGTACCGCCTCCCCCACGTGCGGCCCTGGCTCAAGCACATGCGGAAAAGCCTGGTCTCGGCGCCGGCCATAACCGACGCCCGGGATTTCGCCTGGACCAAGCCCCTCCGACCGGAGGGTTCCGTCCGGCCGGAGGATTTCGGGGGCTGAAAGCCTGGGTGAAAGAAGCCTTGAAAAGCGGCGCTTAAACAAAGGGCCTTGAAAAGAGGATCAAAGAAAAACCCGGCCGAATAGATAAAGGCCGGAGAGGAACAATCTCCCCTTTTGACCCGATTATCCAATCCCCGCTTTAAGAAAGCCCCGGAGGGCCGGGGAGGACTTTCCTCCCGGACTCGGGAAAAATTCCTCGCTCCGGAGGGCGCCCTCGCTCCGGAGCCTTAGGGGGGAGGGCGGGAGCCGGAAAAAGACCTTGGGGACGCTCCTTTATCATATCGGTCGGAGTCGCCGGAGGCCGCCTCCGGGTTTCGGGGCGCCAAGTCGTCCGTGAAAACCGGGGCCGCTTAGGCCGCTAAACGCGCGCCTTTGGGGCTTTTCCACCCGCTCTTTTTCTTGACAAGGAGCTTTCAAAAGTTTAAAGTCGTTTTCAGCCTTCACGGGGGCCGCGATTCGCTTCGGGACATAGCTCAGCCTGGTAGAGCACTGCGTTCGGGACGCAGGGGCCGCTGGTTCAAATCCAGTTGTCCCGACCATTTTTCAAGCTTTGGTTTTTTTAATGAAAGCGAAGGCTTAAGCGCTTCAATTCCTCATACGATATTAAATCCGTACCAACCGCTTTGGTTCGCCGGGCGGCCCCCGTCCAACTTGACGACGCGGAAAAGTTAGGCGACAAAGTTTTATCCGAAGATGATCCATCCTTCATATTACTCCGGCGGTTAAATTTTAGAGCCAAGTGCAAGGGCGGGGACGCTGACCAGCGTTATTCCGACTTTTAGCCGCCGGGGCGAGATGATGAACAGCCAGGAAAAATTTGATTATTATTTCGATAAAGCTCAATACGATCTATAAACAGCGAACGCCCTGTTTAATACAGGACGTTGGATCTCCGTGGCTTTCATGTGTCAACAGGCCGCGGAGAGGATTGTGAAAGGTTTGTATGTTCTTTACTTGGGCGACGATGTTCCTAAAATTCATAACATTGGAATATTGGCGGGAAAATTTTAAACTATTAATACTCCAATAAGCGCTGAAATTTATTCATTCTTCGATGAAATTTTATCTTATTATATTTCAGCGCTGTATCCGGACTTTAAAAAAATGAATTTATTATTAAACAAAGACAAAATTCAAACGATTTTTACTAAAACTAAAGAAGTTTTTGAATGGTTCTTGACCTTGAATCCATAAAAGCGGTTGCGGAAAATTACGCCGAAGATGTTCGATGAATATTTCCGGTTGAAAAGGCGGCGTCGCGCGGATCGCGTGCGAAGGGCGCCGCTATGGAGGATAGCGATGTGGATGTTCGCTTTTTCTAAAAATAGTTTCGGGGATGAAGATAAAATAAGCGTCATGATGAAATTATTAAAATTGATTTACAAGTATGAGTTATATATCGAGCCTAACGTGTTTGAAGTTTCCGAATCCGGATAACGACAACCCTTTTGTGAAAGAGGCGCTTCGCCCGGGTATTGATATTCAATTTAAATTATCGCCTTGTTATTCTTAACTCGAACGGCGCGGGCGAAACGATTTTCGCTCCCTAACGGCTGATTCGCTGGAAAAGGCAGGAGGGAAATTCCCCGTTCTCTAACGCTTTCAACCGGTAAATCGAGAGGCTTTTCGATCCGGATTTTTTAAACGCCGGCGCCCGGCTTAGGGGGGGAGCGCCCGTTGGGGTGGTCTTTCGCCGACTATGAAAAATCGTCAAGGAAGCTTCGGGATGGATGTTTGCCTCCTGATGAAGAACCGCGACGGGTGTCTAATTTTTTGAAACGGACGCTCGATAAAATTATTCCGGCGGTTGAATATTGAAAAAAGCCAAGCGTGAGGAGGGGGGCGCCTAAGAGTCGTCGTTCCAACTTTGTCCGCCGGGGTGACATGTATATAATTATAATTTTATATATATACAGGCGACGCGATTTCTCACCGTTTCACAAGACATTTTGGGAGGGGCTCTCTGTTTTTCCACGAATTGAAAAACAGGCCGGCCTGAAGCCGCCCCGAGGGCTTTGGAGGGTCCGGCGGGGTCTTTTGAAACCAAGAAGCGGCGTTTCCGCCGGCCCGTTTTTAGGCACGGAAAATGAACGAGAAGGGGAGGGGGCCGTTGTTTTTGGAATTCTCTCGATTATTTGGCCCCTCTCTTGCATAACTTTTGAAGCGGACTCGATCCGCCGTCCGTTTTGGCCGGCCTGGATCGACCCGGGCTTGGAAAAGCCGCTAAAATCCGGCGCAGCCGTAATTTTTTCAGGGTTTCATAATGAAAATTGACAGTTATTCCTCAGACGCCGTGTTTCTCCGTCCCCGAACCGACAGCGCGGCTAATTCGACCCAGAAGAACGCCCAGGAAGATTTTGCCGCTCTTGTGGAAAACGCGGCCAAAACCGCCCAGGGAGGTCTTTTAGTCCCGGAGCTCACGCCGGATAAAAAAGAGCTCAATCCCAGCGCGGAGTTCCTCACCCAGTCCAGCCTCGCCCAGCTCCAGATCAGCCGCTTAAAACTCGAGCGCGGGGACAATTTGACGCCTCGGGACGCCGCGAAGGAGGTTGAGCAGACCCTGGGTCTCCTGGAAGACTACGCCATAGCCCTGGGCGACCCCTCCAACAGTTTAAAGGACCTGGCCCCCATGGCCGAGGAGCTTTCTTTCAGCGCCGATTCCCTGGACAAGCTCAGCCGGGGTCTGGCGAATGGCGATCCTTTGAAGGATTTGAGCTCCGAGACGGCCGCTCTGGCCGCGGTGGAGGCTTTGAAGTTTAAAAGAGGCGACTTCGTCTAGCTTTCGACCGGATTGAAGAGCCGGGTTTTCCTATGCAGCTTGACAACAGAAACACCTATAACACCCTGGGCCGCGTGGGACCGCACTATCCCCGCCCGGAATACCGTCCCCCGCAAAAGGAGGTAACCGAGGGGCAGGTGAGGGATGGCTCGGTCAAGGGTGAATCCGAGAGGAAAAAGGCCCCGTCCGAGTCGCTCATACTCTCCGGCAATCTCAAGGCGAAAAATCTGAAAGCCAGGCCGGAAACGCCGGTTCGGCTCAATTTGCCCGCCGTCAGAGCTCTGGTTGAGGAAACCGCCTGGCGGATAACCGAACTCCCTCCGAAGGCGAGTTACGGATGCCCCCACCAAAAAATCATCGGGGACGGCCTTTTGTATCCGACATACGTTTAAAATTCGAATAAATTTTAACCCAGGGCCTCTGTCCGTTAAGCCGGATGGAGGCCTTTTTTTTGACGGGAGCGGGATTTATGGAAAAGATTTTGGTATATAAAAAATTTTAAATAGATAAAATTGACGCGGCCTCGAAAACCCTTGAGGCATTCGAATATGTGAAAGCAACCCTTTATATATTGTATATTGATTTATCTCATATTTCGTATAGAGTATCCATAAGCATTTCAATGACGGACTTTTTGTATGCGCGTCAAAATTGATATCATGAATTTTTGATCGCGCGAAACGGAGATTCAACGATTGCCCGCGCTGTGAAAATTAACCTAAATTATACGCCTTTTAACGACGACAAGGCGGGATATCGGCGAAGTCAAACATCTTAAGTGAACAGTTTTTGAATTTAGGGCCTTTTTCCGGTTATACGGAAAGAGGCTTTTTTTTTCTCGTTTTTTATTGTGTGAAAAAACTAAACATTAATTTTTATTAAATAAAATTGACGGGATTCAATAATAATATTGAATAAATAATTAACCGAGATCAAAATTTTTAAGATGACGAGGAGATCAAAAAATAAAAAAAATGAAATTTTGTTTTGAATCATTTAGACCGTTTAAATTGTGAATTAAGATCTGCTGGCGAAGACGAAATAAAGCGTATGAGATAAATTTGATCGTTTTAAACGTTTTTACAGTTTAAAGAAAAGAGAAGTAACTTATAGTTTGGCGTTTTCTAAGGAAGAAAAACGCCTATTTTTATTAAATTTTAAAATCGTTGCGTGGCCCATGATGGAAAGTATTTAGCGCATGTCTGTATGCGAATAAGTAATAAACAATAATCTTTTCCGCTGGTTATCTTTCAGCGGAAGGTTAGTGTTCGTAAGTATTCGGTCTATAAAAAATATGAAGCTCTGACAAAGGGGAGGATTTTGTTTTATGACGAACTCTTTTTTCTTTTCCAAATTGATGAAAAAACGCGGTATTGGCTTATTTTTAGTTTTTTCCCTACTTGTTTTTGACGGGGGATATCTTTTCGGACAGAATCAAGCGGCGATAGTTTCGCCAACCGATGCTGGAACGGTGGGTTATGTGTATGACGGAACAACCGACGGATTTACAAAGGATCCCTTAGGGGCGTCAACATCGGGAATTTGGACAGTTAGAGACATTTCATCGGCGGGTAAAAATGACAATATTTTAATCCTTAACCTGAAAGCGGGTGAAACTTTCAATTATAGTTTCGTCGCCGGAGGTTTTGCGGATAGTACGGCTCATAGCTTCAACGCTACCGGTAACACCTTGATTTTGAATTCAGGGGTGGTGGGATCCGGAAACACGGGAAGCATCGCTGGAGGCGTGAGCGCGTCTTCGGCGGGCGGATCGGGCGACGCTAATAAAAACACCGTAATGGTGAACGGCGGCTCGGTGACAAAAGAGGTTATAGGCGGTCTCAGCTCCGGGGGGGCGGCGAAAGAGAATACGGTTATTATCAACGGAGGAGATATCGGGACGGCGGGTTACGCCGTTTACGGCGGCCTAGCCAGCAAGACCACAAGCACCGGGGAAGCGGCGGGAAACATTGTCGAAGTGCGAGGCGGAACGCTCTACGATAGAATTTACGGCGGCACATCGGTTAAAGGAGATGCGGTTCGAAACAGAGTAATCGTCACGAAAGGAACGGTCAAACAGTCAATTTTCGGCGGGCAGAGCCAGGCGGCGAACGGTAAAGCCGATTACAACACGGTGATAATTGAAGCTGGCGCGATCGGAAGCGGTAAGGCCGGCGAAGGGATCGCGGGCGGTTTTCTGGATAACGCCGCGGCCGCTGGCACCGCTAATCACAACACGGTTGTTTTGAGAGGAGCGCCCGCGATAAACGAGACTTTCATTTCCGGAGGATACACGTCGGGGACCGGAACGCCGAATCTTATAACCGGAAACACTCTCGTGTTCGATAATTACACCGGAACCGGTACAACCGCGGGCTCTAAACTCGGGAAAATAAATAATTTCGAAAAATTCGAGTTCATTCTGGCTAAAGAGGTTAAAAACGGCGATGTCGTGATCAGAGCGACCGATCTGACTCTGGGAACGGGCTCCGTCAGCGCTAAAATCTTAGGGTTGCGATTCGCCAACTCCGATTCGGTTACGATACATCCTGGTGAAAGCTTCACCTTGATTCAGGCGGATAATAATATAACGGGCGACGTCAGTACGAATCACAACAAGGTTTCCGGATACCAAGGGACGCTTTTGCGCTACGATCTGGAACTGGCGAAGGACGCTAAAAACCTCGTGGTGAAGGTTAAAGCCGCCGCCTTGGACGAGAAAAGCAAGGTTCTGTCCGAAGCTTTCTTCGGAGGCGCGGGAATCCTCATAGACGGTTTTGATTTCGTGACGTCGGAAATCTTCGATGGATCCTTAGGCGTCGTCGGATCTCCCGGAGGGATTTCAAGCGGCGCCCGTTACGACGTTTTCGGAGCCTTCAACGGTGGAAAGACGCGCTACGAAACCGGATCGCATGTGGACGTCAAGGGATTTTCCGGAATCATAGGTATAAGTTCCAAAGTGGAGCTGGAGTCGGCCGATCTCTTTTTAGGCGCCTTCCTGGAGGCCGGAACCGGAACCTACGACACTTTCAACAGCTTCGCGAACTACGCCGACGTGGCGGGGACGGGGGACGTTGATTACGGCGGGGCCGGGGCGCTCGCCAAATTGAACTTCCACGGGAGCCCCCGGGGGAACTTCCACATGGAGTTTTTGGGTCGCATGGGAAAAATAAAGAACTCCTTCGACTCGTCCGGCTTCGCCGGGGGTCTCTACGACTACCAGATCAAAAGCGATTACCGCGGCCTGCATCTGGGGCTGGGTTATCTGTTTAATTTCAGAAACGCCATCCTTCTGGACTTGTACGCTAAATATTTCTGGACCTGGCAGGAGGGCGGATCGGTGAGGCTCCAGGGAGGCGACAAAGTCACCTTCGACGACGTCAACTCGCATAGGGCCCGGGGCGGACTGCGGCTAACCTTCAACTCCTCCGCCAAGGTGAAACCTTACGTCGGAGCGGGCTACGAGCGCGAGTTCGATGGAAAGGTCGGCGCCAAGGCCTATGGTTTTAATATCGAAGAGGTGGATCCTAGCGGCGGGAGCTTCACGGGCGAGCTGGGGATCAACGTCGCCGCCTCGGAGGGCGTCGCCCTGAACGTTGGAGTCCAGGGTTATCTCGGCGCCCGGGAGGGCGTGACCGGAGGAGTCGGTCTGAAAGTCATCTTCTGAAGCCGCTTTCGACCTTTTGAAGGGAGGCGCTATGATAAGCCGGGTCCCTCTTCGACCGTCCGGTCGAAGAGGGACCCGGCTTTCCCTTTCGTGGAAAGCGGTTTTCCCGCTGAAAGTTCAGCCGTCCCGGTCCGGCGGAGCCGTGGCTTCCCCCTCTTCCGCGGCTTCCCCCTCTTCCGCGGCTTCCCCCGCTTCCGCGGCTTCCCCCTCTTCCGCGGCTTCCCCCTCTTCCGCGGCTTCCCCCGCTTTCGGGGCTTCCTTCGCTTTCGGGGCTTCCTTCGGATTGGCGTCATCCAGGGCTTCCCCGGCGGGGGAGTTCCGGGCGATTAAGCTTCTGACGTTCTCCAAAAGCTTTTGGAGGCTTTCCTCCGAAATGGGGGCGGTTTTCAGGATCTCCCGGGGGTCGGCTTCGGAAAGCTCTTTAAGCGTGGGGAATCTCGCCTGGAAGGCCTTTTCCCGGGCGGGTCCGATTCCCTTTATCCCGGAAAAGACGTTTTTCAGCATGTCTTTGCTCATCAAATGATGATGGTAGACCCGGCAGAAGCGGTGGGCCTCGTCCCGGAGCCGGGAAAGTATCAGAAGGCCCGGGGAGCCGGATTTGAGATCGGCGGGGTTTTTCCTGCCGGGAAGGAAGATCCTGTCCGGTCCGTCGTTCTCCCTGTCCTTGGCTATGCCGGCCAGGGGGGGGGGCTCCACCCCCAGCTCCTTAAAGGCCCTGAGGGCCGCGCTTATCTGCCCCCGGCCGCCGTCCAGTAAAAGGAGATCGGGTTCGGGCCACTTCTCCTTGTCTTTCTCGGGATTGAAGCGGCGTGAGATGAGCTCCCGCATGCCGGAGTAGTCGTCCCCCCCCTTGGCTTCTTTGATCTTGAATTTCCGGTACATGGATTTTTTGAACTCGCCCTCCTCCATGACCACCATTCCGGCCACGGCGGATTCGCCTTGGAAGTGGGCCAGATCGAAGCACTCCACCCTCCTTGGAACCTTGGGGAGGCGGAGCCTGGTCTGGAGCTCGGCCATGGCGCCTCTGGTCTTAAGAAGCCTTTCCAGGCGCTCCTCCAAGACGGCTTGGGCGTTATCCCGGGCCAGCTCCAGAAGTTTGAGCCTATGGCCTTTTCTGGGGATGAGGAGTTTCACGCTTCTCCCCGCGAGAGACTCCAGAAAGCTCAAAATGATGGCGAGATCCTCTTCCGGAGGGAGCGCCGGCGCTAAAATCTCGGGGGGCACCTGGGTGCCGGAGTTGTAGTACTGGCCGATGAGGCCGGTTAGGGCGAGGGCCTCGGCGTCCTTTTCCCCGGCCAGGGCGCCGCCGCTCGCGAAAAGCGGGCGGCAGCCGGTGAGGGCGCCGGAACGGATGTTTAAAACGGCTCCGGCGAGAAAGCCCTGGCTCTGGGCCAGGGCCCAGACGTCCAGGTCCTTTTCTTCGAAGGTGGTGACTATCTGCCTCTCCAGGGTCTTTTCCAGGTCGTAGAGCCTGTCGCGTAAAAGAGCCGCCCCCTCGAAGTCCAGAGCGGACGCCCTCCTTTTCATCTCGTTTTCCATCTCCCGCTTGAGTTCGCCCTTCTTCCCCTGGAAAAAAAGCCTCACCTCGTCCGAGAGCTGTTTATACTCCTCGGCCGTCACCTCCGGTCGGCAGGGGCCCATGCAGATGCCCATCTGATAGTTGAGGCAGGGTCTGTCGATTTTCTTCACATCCTCCCTGGCGCAGCGCCTCAAGGGGAAGAGGCGGTTCACTATGCGCAGGGTCTCCTTCAAGGCGCCGGAGGAGGGAAAGGGGCCGTAGATGACCGAGCCGTCCCTGGCCGGCCGCCTCACTATTTCCAGCCTCGGAAAAGGCTCGTTTAGGCTCAGGCGGATGGAGGGGTAGGTCTTGTCGTCCGCGAGCATGACGTTGTATTTGGGATGGTGCTTTTTTATGAGGCTGTTTTCTAAAAGCAGGGCCTCCTTCTCCGTTCCGGTCACCATGAAGTCGAAGGTTTGGACCTGGCTCACCATAAGCGAGACCCGGGGCGTGAGCCTGTCGGTCTTCTGAAAGTAGCTCGTCACCCGGCGGGGAAGGAGTTTGGCCTTTCCCACGTAGACCACTTTCCCCTGCTTGTCCTTCATGAGGTAGACCCCGGCGGAGGCGGGAAGAGCGAGGGCCTTTTTCCGGAGGGCCTCCCTTTTCCTCTCCCGGAGGGCTTCCCCATCCTCCCCCGCCGGGGCGTCCGGAAGAGCGCGCGATGGCTCCGTCGCGGGCGCGTCCTCCCCCGTGGCGGCCTCCCCCTCGGTGGGGGGGAGGAGCGCCGAAGGGGCGTCCGGCGCCGTTTGAAGCTTTTCGGGCTCCGTCGGGGTCATGGAGTTTTCCTGTTCTTTCGCATGGGGCGTAAGAGGGGCGCGTCAATCTATTCCGGCCGCTTTGGAAAAAGCGCCCGAAGGGGAAAGGGAGGGCCGCTAAGGAAGAGCCGGTTGAAAAAACGACTTTCCGGGCGATCCCCTCGGGAAACGCCGATTTCGGGAAAAGCGCGTTTAGAGGAAAAGTCGGATCGGGAAATTCAACCGCGATAGCGCTTCAGGATATCCTCCCAGAGGCCCTTGCCTTTGAGAAGGTGCTCCACCGCGTCCCTCACGGCGCCGTGTCCGCCCCGGGAGGGCGTGACGTACAGGCATTCGCTTTTCACTTCATTGGCGGCGTCGAAGGGGCAGACCGGGAGGGCCGCCCGGACGAGGATGGGCAGATCCACCAGATCGTCCCCCATGAAGGCCGTCTCGTCCGGAGAGAGCCCCTCCTTTTCCAGGATCCTTTGGTAGACCTCCAGCTTGTCGACGGAGTTCTGGTAAAGTTCGGTAACGCCCAGCTCGGCCGCCCTCAGCTCGGCCAGGCGGCTTTTCCTCCCGGTTATGATGGCGATTTTAATTCCGGCGCGGCCAAGGAGCTTTATCGCGTGTCCGTCCCGGCTGTGGAAGCGTTTGGCCTGCGTTCCGTCGTCTTGGAGGATTATCCCCCCGTCGGTCATGACGCCGTCCATGTCGAAGCCAAACCATTTGATTTTGGAATAGAGAGGCGTCTCCCCTCGCGAGTCATTCGTTTCCGTCATCGTAGCCCTCCGCCGCCTCGCGTATCTCTAAAAGGTTTTTCAAAAGCGGCTCCGTTTTAAGGAGGGGCCACTGATTGGGTCCGTCGCAGAGGGCGGAGTCCGGATCGGGGTGGGTCTCCAGAAAAACGCCGTCCACGCCCGCGGCCGCGGCCGCCCGGGCGAGATAGGGGACGAAACCGCGGTCCCCCCCGGATTTCCCGCCCTGGGCGGCGGGGAGCTGCACCGAGTGGGTGGCGTCGAAGATTATCGGACAGCCCGTCCTGCGCATGATGACGAGCGAGCGCATGTCCACCACCAAATTGTTGTAGCCAAAGGTGCTCCCCCGCTCGGTAAGGGCCGCTCCGGCGAAGTTCGGCTGCGCCTTCATCTTTTCCACCGCGAAAAACATATCCTGGGGCGCCATGAACTGGCCCTTTTTGACGTTCACCGGCTTTCCGGAACGGGCCGCCTTCACCAGGAGATCCGTCTGGCGCGCCAGAAAGGCGGGGATCTGGAGAAAGTCCAGAACCTCCGCCGCCTGGTCCACCTGGTTCGTCTCGTGGACGTCGGAGATCACGGGGACGCCGAACTCGTCTTTGATTTTTCCGAGCATCTCCAGGCCCTTTTTCACGCCCGGCCCCCGGTAGGAGGAAAGGCTCGAGCGGTTGGCTTTGTCGAAGCTGGATTTGAAGACGAGGCCCACTTTGAGCCTCTCCGCCGCCTCTTTTAAAACGGAGGCCGTTTCCCTCAGGTTGTCCAGGCTTTCGATAACGCAGGGGCCGGCGATGAGAAGGAAGGGAGAGCCGCCGCCGGCGGCGATGTTTCCTATTTTAATGGCGTCGCTCAAAGTATTCTCCCTTTTCAGGCGTTTTCGCGGGCGAACTGGCCGCCCGCCGTGGAAAGTATAAAAAGGCGTTCCGATTTTACCACGAAACGTGGCGGGCCGCGACCATATTCACCCGAATTCACTAGCCTTGGAGAATTAGGTGATTTTTGTTGCTTCCTTTGTCGATAATGCTGAAATTTTATAGATTATATTATATAAATTTGTATTAATAATATATAATAGAGTATTCTTTATCATGGGTATTGGTGATAAAAATTTTTCAACCGTTCCGTATATTTTCCGAAATAGTTCATTTGATATATTTTAACAATTCTGAAAAAACGATTTTCTTGTTGTTAATCAGTTTTAGATTATTCAAGGTCGTCATTTCTTTTTCATCCGTCCATGGTGATTAGGGTATGGTATTTTTTAAGAAATTATGCATCTCGTCAGTGATAACTTTGACCATAACTTCCTTATATATAGCATTGGACGGACGAAGTTCATTGTTTTCATTATCGACCACTAGGCCAATATCGATTATCGATACAATAATTTCGATCTTCATCGGTTGTGGGAATATAACTCATCGTAGAAGCGAAAACAGAGTCCATTACCCTGGCCATCCTTGGCTCTTTCAGTCGTTCAATAAGAGAGTCGATGTGTGTATCCCGCCGCTTGATAATTATGCGAGAAGCTTCATCAAATATTTTCGCGCTTATAGCTTTGTTGTATGAGTTTTTCATAATTTCAACTATAGACTCATACGCTATAGCGTTGACCAGCCAAGGTTGTGATTCTGACCAGTACCACACGCGATCTAATGCGGCGCTATCGAATTGTTGCGCGCTGGCCTCTGGCAAAGATTAATCAGGAAAAGATAAAGTTTTTAAATTTTTTACGCCAGATAATTTTAAGGCGTTGTTTATGTCCGCTACTATTATACTCATCGCCTCTGGAATATCAGTTACCATATCACATGATTCTAGTGTGCGATATATACAATACATGTATTTTTTAGAATTAATACGATTTGTTAAAGCGTGTAGAAGAGTAGTCTTTCCGCTTTGTCGGGGAGCATGAATGATGAAATAATATTCACCGTCAATCATTTCTTGAACATCTGGTAAGCGTGATAATACAGGTAAAATATAGTGTTTTTCTTGAACAAATGGCCCTATCGTATTAAATCGCTTTATAATGGGATTAATCATGAGATGCCATTCATAAGTTATAATTGAAATATAAAAAACCAATTTCCCGAATTCATTTAGTTCACTTATTCCTTGACACGTCGAAATAATGATATAGGTTAAACATTTAGTCCTGAGCGCGATATAGGTTAAAACGTGAACTTTAATAATGTAATTATTCTACAACATCATATCGCGGACATACCCCGCATGAAAGGAGATAAAGGTGATAAGGGAGAAGATAAAAGGCGGGACGAATTATCGCCGTGAATTATAAAGGAATAGGGGATAAGCCGCGTCGATTATCCCCCCCCCTTGGATTTCGAAGATGTCGCTGGAGAATATTCATCACGGATGAAGAGCGCTGTTTAGGGACCGAAAAAATTATCCGTAGCTATAGCGCCGGAAAAGATTGAAAAATATAAACGTGGAAAATTGAAAATACAGCCGCGTGAAAAACTGAAAATCGAAAAAAGCCGGAGGTATTTTTTAAGCCGCGGAGGCCGGCCTCACCCGTTGTTTCCGAAACCGGTTCCCCAAGATGGAATGATAAGCTCTTCGGCCATGCGGCAGAAGAATTCGTCGGTCATGCCGGCGATGAAATCCCTGGCCTTCTCGTAGGGGCTGGTCTCCGTAATGTATCCCTCCTCCATCCGGTCGATGAACTTCATAAGCCGCAAATTGAGCGGCCCGCTCCGGCGGGAGAATTCCCGGGCGAACGTTTCAAAAAACAGGCGGAAGAGCCATTTAATCTTCTCCGAGTCTTTTTTCACTTTGGGATTGTAGTAGATGCGTTCCCGGTTGAAGTTTTTCAGGCTCCTTAAGGCTTTTGATATCCTGGGGGAAAAGCCGTAGCTGTTTTTTTCCGGCGAGCTGTTTTTTAAAAGATCCTCCACCAGTTTGTAGACTATGGTGCCGTTGGAGCTTCCCAGAGAGACGGATACATCCGCCGGGACGTCCTCGCGGCGCACGAGCCCTAAACGGATCGCGTCCTCCAGATCTCGTCCCACGTAACTGATGCTGTCCGCGAGCCTCACCACGCAGCCCTCGCCCGTCATGGGGGGGATGTTTCGCTTGGGGTCGTCCTCTTTTGATTTCAACCGGCGGTCGAACTCCTCGAAGGTGGCTTCCCCCGCGGGGCTGAGGGTGAAGCTGTCGGATTCGCCGTCGTGGCATAAAATGGCGTCCAGCACTCCCAAAGTGAGGTTCAGGCCCTGGCCCTTCTTCTCCAAGCGCTCCAGAAACCTCACGCTCATGACCGCGTGGGAAAACCCGACGGCGCCTCCCACGCCTTTTTCCCGGCAGAGCTCGGCTAGGCAGTTCTCCCCGTCGTGGCCGAAGGGGGTGTGTCCCAGATCGTGCCCGAGAGCCGCCGCTTCGAGTAAATCGGGATCCAGTCCGAGTTCGCGGCCGATGGTGCGGGCCACCCGGGAGACCAGCTGCACGTGGAGAACCCTATGCGTTATGTGGTCGTTACGCAGGAGGTAGAAAACCTGGGTCTTGTCTATGTAGCGGGTGTAGGCCGAGGAGTGGAGGATGCGGTCGCAGTCTATGGCGAAGGGGGGGCGCAGATCCCCCTTCTGGCGCTCGTCCAAGGGTTGGCGTCGTATGGCGAAGGGGTTTTTCGGAAAACCGTGTTCGGGGAGGGGCGCTGGTCCCTCCGGAGTGAAAGGCATGGAAGGCGCCTCGGGGAAGGCGGAACGCCCCGGAGCCGGCGGCGGGCCGCCGGCTCCGGGGGGTTCGCGCTAATAGTCCCGGGTGAGTTTGCGGAAGATGGCCCGGGAGGCCTCCAAGGCCTCCGGGGAGTGGGAGTAGACGGCCTCACCCAGGCGGTCGGCCTCGGCCACGGAGTTTAAGTACGGGATGAAGCCCAAGACCTCCACCCCTCCGGCGTTGGCGGCGATGAAGTCCTCGTCCTCCTTTCCGTGGGTCTTGTTTCCGGCCAGGCACACCCTTTTGATGTGGAGATCCCCGGCCAGGCGTTTGATGGCGTCCAGGGTCTCGAGCGAGCGTTTCCCGGGTTCGGCCACAACGATGATGGCGTCCACCCCCGTGCTGGTGGCCCGGCCCAAATGCTCCAATCCGGCCTCCATGTCCATGATGACCACCTCGTCTCGGGCCAGGACCAGGTTCATGATGATGCTTTTAAGCATGACGCTTTCCGGGCAGATGCAGCCGCCGCCTCCCTTTTTGACGCCTCCCAGGGTCATGAACCTGATGCCGTTGATTTCTTTCGCCAAGGTGTCAGGAAGGTCGTCCACCTTGGGGTTGATGGTGAAGAAGGTGCCGTAGGAGCCTGGTTTGGAGCCGGTGCGCTCGGAGACCAGCTCCTTCATTTCGGATATGGGGATGAGCCCCGAAATATCCTTGAACCCCAGCGCTCCGGCCAAATTGGCGTCGGGGTCGGCGTCCACGGCCAGGACTTTTTTCCCCTTCTCCTTAAACAGATAGGCCAGGGTGGCGGCCAGAGTGGTTTTGCCGACCCCGCCCTTTCCCGATATGGCTATTTTCATGATGGCTTCCTTGAATTCGCGTTCCGGAGCCGGAAAGCGGCTCTTATATAAAGGTAAGCATGGGGGAGGGCGGAGGCAAGGGCTGAACTGAAAAAAAAGGGGGCTGAAACGAAAAAACAGGGGAGGGGGGACCCCTCTGTTTTCAGGATCCGAGCGCCCTGGCGGCCCCCATGAGCTTGTAGACCAACCCGGAGCCCAGCCAGGAGATATCCTCGTTCGAGAGGTACTGGCCGGCCACCCTATCGAAGAGCACCTGGCCCCGGGCCTCGAACTCATCGTCCGCGAGATAGATCTGGACCAGGATGTCTATGTGGGGGAACACCCGAAACAGGGCCGCCTCGTCGCCGTAGCCCTCCTTTATCTCGCCCCCCAGGGCCAGGGAGGCCTTGGCGAGAAGGCCGGGCGTCTTTCCGAAGACCTGAGCCAGGGGTATCTCCGCCCGGCGGTGGAAGGCGTCGTTGTAGAACTCGCCTCCCGGTATCTGGCGGTAGCTAAGGAGATCCCCCGTGAGGGAAAGGTTTTTAGCCCCCTGGAAGTAATGGCAGACGAGGACCTGATCCGTCAGGGGAAACTCTTCCGCCTCTTTGGGAGGGGCCCAGCCGATTTTCCAGCCGGGCAGCTCCACCCGGCACCGGTCGTGAACGTATTTGAACTCCATGCGGCCTTCGGGGAAATAGTCCGCCCCGCCGGCCGCGGCCAGCTCCCGGCCGTCCCGGCGGGAAAGCTCGGCCACGGCCAGTTTGACCGCGTTTTTATAATCGTCCGTCCGCATGAAATCGTCCTTTAAGCCCCTGGAAAGGTTTTTAGGGTCCTTAGCTGAGCTCTTCGGGCCGTTTAAGCCCTTTTTAGCCCCTGAAAGCCGGTTCGTCGCCCGCGCGGGACGCCCAGGGGGCGGCGCCCGCCCCCTGGCACCGGGAGATTATAGCAAAGGTGGCGTTTCCGGCACAATTCATGACCATTTCCTTCCCGTTCGGGATATATGTTTGAGCGCGGCAACTAGGGAAAATTAAATATAGACTTCAACGCTATAAATGTTTAATATCATATATTTAGATAAATATTTTATAGTTATACACTATACAGTAAATCAAGCGGCATATCAATATCCCCCACGGCGCCGCGGCTCCACATGGGGTGTGCCGGAGAGGGGGAGGCGCCCTGGCGGGATCGGTTCCAGCGCGGGCTGGCGGCCTCCTCTTCCGGCCGCGGCGTCGCGACACATGGAAAGTTCAAATCGCGGGTTTATGAGAACAAACCGGTAATATCCATCGCGGGCCGACAAACGATTTTTTCGCGGCGAATAGCCGTCGATCCGTTATTGAACGTATTATGAAACTACGTCCGGAACGCGCTTTTAATCTTTTTCCCCTGGGTTGGATTATATTCGTGGCGCGTTAATGACGCCGTATCATCCCCTGAGACCGCTGATAAAAAAAAATTATCCTAATCAATACTATTAATTGATAAAGTTATTATATTGCGGTATATTATATTACACATCCGCGCAAGGCTTTTTAACATTCGCTTTTTAAATCATTTTATATTAGATCGCTAAGAAAAGATAATATTGGTGGATTAACAAGTAAAAAAATCGCAGCCGCTGTCGTCTGTTTTTTCCGCCGAACACATTAAAGCGTGTTTAAAGTTTTCAGAAATTTTTAGTCCGCGAAAGAAAAAATTTAGTCTTTCAATTCTAGAGAAGGAAGCGCGATAATGGTCATGAAACAATAACCTCTGGGTAATCGCGATTTTGCCGACATAATCGACTATGATTTTTTATACGACGATAAAAGTAGATATATTATTGATTTAATCAATGGTCCGAGTAATAGTTATTTTTTGTCCCGTCCCCGCCGTTTTGGGAAAACCGCCAAAATCCGAACGTTCGGATTTCGGCGGATAAGATAGTTCAACGTACGGTGGTTACCGTTCTGAACGTCATCTATGAGGTGGATTTTCTTGGTTTCTCCTATGGCTTCAGGCCACGTAAAAGCTGCCATGACGCGCTGGACGCGTTGTCGGTCGCTATTACGAGCAAGAAGGTAAACTGGATTCTTGATGCCGATATCAAGGGGTTCTTCAATTCCATACCCCACGATATATTGATGAAGTATTTGGAGCGTAGGATAGGCGATAGGCGACCCAATAATACTCAGGCTAATCCATTTATGGCTAAAAGCGGGGGTAGTCGAAAGGGGAACCTTGTTTGACACTGAGGAGGGCGTGCGGCAGGGTGGGGTTATATCGCCACTTCTGGCTAATGTATTCCTTCATTACGTGTTGGATGTCTGGTTTCACGCTTGGAGGACAAGGTCCAAGGTGGAAGCAATCATCGTCAGGTATGCCGATGATTTCGTGTTGGGATTCCAGTATAAGAATGTGGCGGAGTCTTTCTTGGATTCGCTAAGATGGACTTTGTAGATTAACGGGTTGGCGTTGCATCCGGATAAGACCAGATTGATTGAATTTGGTAGGTTCGCTGTCGCCTACAGGAAGAAAAGGGCTTTAGGTCACCCTGAAACCTTTGATTTCCTAGGCTTCACTCACATATGTAGTGTTGACAGGTTAGGTCGCTACAAGCTTTTGCGTTTTACATCCGCTAAGAAGATGAAAGCCAAGTTGGCTTCCTTGGATGACGCCTTAAGACGCCGTATCAACTGGGACGTGGAGGTGATGGCCCGCTGGCTGAGTAAGTCGGTACAAGGCTACTACAATTACTACGGTATCCGCGGCAATCTGGGCTCTTTGAGCTCGTTTAGATACTGGCTGGGTACCATCTGGTACCGAGTGCTCTGTAGGCGTAGCCAGAAAAGGAAAATGACTTGGGAACAATTCATCCGAAAATGGTGGGGTAGAATTCCGGCGCCCAGAGTCGTAAATCCGTATCCCTCTACCCGATTTTACGTCAAACATCCAAAGAGGAGCCCGGTGCGTTAATCGCGCCCGCCGGGATCTGTGCGGGGGGGCGCCCGAAAGGGCGTCTCCTACCGCGAACTTAAGTTTTTTATAACTCAATTCTCCGACAGACTCCTAAGAGGCCTCTTAGGTTAAAACTCCTTGCCGAAACTCTGTCGGGCCTTTGACTTCGACGTCCTGGGATCCATGGTCGACGCGGGAATCGTCTTTACGCCCTTCGGGCTTACCCTGCCCCATACGTAAGATCAGGTGAGGCGGCCAGACTCAAAAAAGGCGAAAGTTTCCTGAAACGGGTTTGTCCGCGATATGATGTAGTCGAAAAGATACAGTTTTAAATATCAAGTTTTAACCTATATCATACAGAACGTTAAATGTTTAATTAATACGATCCAAAGACTAAAATTCATTTATAAATAGAATCACGCATTATTATAAAATTTATTTACCTTATAAACAATAAGATTTTGTGTAAATTATCCTACATTATATTGCGGACAAACCCCCTGAAACGAGCTCTCAAAATTTAAGGCTACAGCTGGCGGCCCTGACTGGCTAGGGTAAAAAGGCCCTTTAGGGCCAGTAAGGGGGGCGTCAAAACGGACCAAGGAGGCTTTCGGGTGGCCGGAACGTACGGGGCCCATAGGGGGCATAAGGACCGCTTGGCTGGCGCCCTTAAGGTGCCGGAGGAAAGGGGGCGTAGAGGCGGGTTTCCCTTGGAGCGTTCTGCGAGACATTCCCCCGGGGACGTCCCTCTGGCTTTAGGACGCCTTCCTGGCTGGGGCGTTTTTCTTCTCCCGCTTCCTCTTTTCAAGATCGAGTATCCACGCTTCGGACACCTCCAAGGACTTGGCGATAAGCTCAAGCGATGCTCCATTCTCCAAAAAGCTTAAAGCGAGCTTTTCTAACATCTCCTGGCGTCCTTAAGGTCCCGGAGGAAAGTGGGCGTAGAGGCGGGTTTTCCCTGGAGCGTTCTGCGAGACCTTCCCCGGGGGACGTCCCTCTGGCTTTAAGACGCCTTCCTGGCTGGGGCGTTTTTCTTCTCCCGCTTCCTCTTTTCAAGATCGAGTATCCACGCTTCGGACACCTCCAAGGACTTGGCGATAAGCTCAAGCGATGCTCCATTCTCCA
>JAISMF010000031.1 GCA_031276865.1 Deltaproteobacteria bacterium
TCCCATATTTAGTCAAATAAAGGTCCCTTTTTTGATTAAGGGAGTAATATGCTAAATTAAAAGAATGCAATTGTCAAGAATTCCTCCTAAAATCACCACCAATTACTTGAAGCACCCCCAAAGGGGCCCCGAAACGGGGCCCCCGGGGCCTTTTCGGGAAAGGGGCCCTCTTTGGGAGGCGAACGGAGGGGGGGGCGCCCGGATCCGCGGAAAACGCGGATCCGGGCGAATCCGGATCCGCCAATCCGCCACTCCGCGGGGGAATCCGCGGGGACTTGAAGGAAAAGAGGGGGGCTTGTGTGCTATAATCCCTAATTCAAAGACCGTTCCCCGGCCGGAGGCTCCCTTCGGGCGGGGTCTTTTCCGCCCGCGGGCCTCCGCGAACGCCCACCGGCTCCAAAAAGCCGGAGCCATTCAACCGGGGCGGGGAAGCAAGCGAGGATCCGGAGTTTTCTTTCATGAGCGAAAACTTCCGCGGCGCCGGCATCAGCCTTTCCGAGGCCAAAGCCGCCATGGAGGACCCCGAAAAGGGCTCCCTAAGGGTTTTAAAAGCCTTGGGAGAGGCCAGGGAGTTCTTTTACCACAAACTTCAAGAGGGAACCCGAGAGCTCAAACCGGAGGACGATTTCGAGGCCTTCGCCGCCGAATTGGCCCTGGGGGATTTTCAAGAGGATCTCAAAAGCCGGGGGGAGGGCCTCGCCCCGGGGCTCAAGGTCGTGAAAAAAGGGGGGGCTAAAGTGTCCGACGCGCCCGCGGAAAACATCACCCGAGAGGAGGCCCTGGCCGCCTTGAACAATCCCGAGGGAGGATCCTTAAGGGTCTTGAAGGCCGTGGGAAAGCAGCGGGACCTCTACTTCAAGGAGCTCTTGTCCGGCCGCAAACGCCTGGTGGTGCGAAACCCCTTCGAGGAGGTCTGCGCCGAGGACGCCATCAGGGGCTACACGGAGGATCTGGCGAACGAGGGCCAGGACGTCCCCTCGGATCTCACCCTCTTCCGCTCCGGATCCTTTTAGAGCCGGAACCTTGGCCCGAGTTTTCGCCCTCCGGTCCTTTAACCCGTAACCCTTGGAATCTTTATTCGCCCTCCCGGGGGATCCGGCCGCGGCCGGATCCCTTTGAGCCGGATCGGCCGTCTCCGGGCCCTTCGCCCTCGTCGGGCTTTCCCCCGCCCGGGGGACCCGGGCGGGGATTTTTTGGATCTTTTTTGGAGTTTCCCTAGATGAACGCCCTGGACATCGCCCTCATCGTGGTTCTCAGCTATTTTCTGATCCGCGGAATATTCAGAGGCCTGGTGAAGGAGGTGGTGGGTTTTTTAGGGATCTTCATCGCCTTCTGGGTGGCCTCGATCTATTGGCCGAACGGCGCGGGGCTCATGAAGGGGCTCATCAACAACGAATCCTTCCAGGCGGTTTTAAGCTTCATCGCCATCTACCTCGTGACCTACACCTTAATCGGGATCTTCTCCGTCTTCGTGGACAAGATCGTGAAGCTCGCCATCACCCCTTTGGTGAGCTCCCTTTTCGGGGCCCTCATCGGCCTCGTCAAAGGGATAGCCTTGACGGTGGTGATCCTCTCCTGCTCCACCGCCTTCATCGGACCCGGAGAGCCTTTTTTCCGCGACTCCGCCGCCTGGAGCTGGTTCGAGCCCATGACGGTGGAGCTTAAAAGCTTTCTGCCCCGCGACCTGGGCCAGCTTTTGGGCTGGCAGAAGAACGCGGTCTCGGGGCGCCTGGGAAACCCCCTCCCCCAGCTGGCGCCGTCTTTGGCGGCGGACCCCCATAAACTCCCCATCGCCCCGCCGGTGGACTACAAGGGACTCCTGCGGATAGCCGACGCCTTTCCCGGGCAGATAAAAAGCGGCTGGAAAGAGAGGCTCCAGAATCTCACGCCCGACGCGGTCGGCGCGGACCCCGCCATCATCTCGGGCTTCGTCCACGACCACCCCAACCTCTTCAAGGCCCCGGACTGGAGTCCGGGGGATCTGCCCCGGGACTGACATGCCGCTCGCGCCCCCTCCCCCCGGACCCAGCCCGGACCTCCATCACGCGGTGAACAGGCTGGAAAACCTCCTGGACGCCCTTTCGCACCCCGAGGAGGGCTGCCCTTGGGATCTGAAGCAGACCTATCAAACCATCTCCGAGGATATCCTGGAGGAGGCCTACGAGCTGAGGGAGGCCCTCGCCTCCGGCGGAAGGGACGAAATCGAAGAGGAGGCCGGAGACCTCTTATTCATCCTCTTTTTTCTGGGAAGGCTTTTAACCAAGGGCGGCTTGGGGTTGGGGATCAAGGAGGCGGCCGACCGGGCGGTTGACAAGATGGTCTCCCGGCACCCCCACGTCTTCGCGGACGCGGAAAGGCTCCATTCGGCCGGCGAAGTTTTAACGCGCTGGCATCAAATCAAAAGAGCCGAAAAAAAGGAGAGGGGCGTTTTGGACTCCGTCCCCTTGGCGCTTCCGGCCCTGGCCAGATGCCACCGTCTGGGATCCAAGGCCGGAAAGGCGGGCTTCGACTGGGAAAACGCCTCCCAGGTTCGGGAAAAGCTGGATGAAGAGCTCCGCGAGCTCGACCAGGAAATCGCCAAAGGAAACCCGCGGGAGAACCGGGAAAAGCTGGAATGGGAACTAGGCGACGCCCTCGCCGCCCTCGCTAACCTCTCCCGGCATTTAGGGCTCTCCCCGGAGAAGGCCCTGGACGCCCACAACCGCCGCTTCATCCGCCGCTTCTCCCAAATGGAGGCGGAGCTGAAATCACGGGGAAAAGACTTTCCGGATTACGGCCCCTCGGAACTGGAGGAGCTGTGGCGGAAAGCCAAAAGCCGCTGAAACTCCATCTGCTCCACTTCGGCTGCGCCAAAAACCTGGTGGACTCGGAAAGGATCCTGGGCCTTTTAAACTCCGCCTTCGGGTCCCTCTTCGTCTCCACCCCGGACCCGAAAGAGGCCGATCTGGCCCTCGTAAACACCTGCGCCTTCCTCAAGGACGCCGTAAACGAGGCCCTGGAGGGCGTCTTTCAGACGCGGAAGGCCTTAAAACCCGGGGCCAGGCTGGTGGTTTTAGGCTGCCTTCCCTCCCGGTACAAGGAGTTGACGGATCTTCCGGAGGCGGACGCCATCCTCCCCAGGGAGCGCTACGGGGAGCTCCCCTCTTTGGTGTCCGCCCTCTTTCCCCGAAGCGTCCGAAAAAGGGAGGGCGGGTTTCAAGACATCGGGCCTGGAAAAACCCGGAAAGGCGGAGCCCCCGCCAACGCCCGCGAGCGGGCCCCGGAAGGGACGCTCCGGGGGCCCTCCCCCCCGCCCTTCCGTAAAACGAAAACTTTGATTCCGGGGGATCCGGGCTGGGATTTCGAAGAGACCCCCCGGGTCTTGAGCACGCCTCCCTTTCGGGCGTATTTGAAGATTTCCGAGGGCTGCTCCCGGCGCTGCTCCTTCTGCGTCATCCCCAAAATCCGGGGGAAACTGGTCTCGCGGCCATTGGACGCCCTCGTGCGCGAGGCGGAAGACTTGAGCGCCCGAGGCGTTCTGGAGCTCACCTTGGTGGCCCAGGATCTCTTAAGCTGGCGGGACGGGGATCAAGCTTTATTAAGCCTCCTTAAGCGCCTAAACGACCTCCCCGGCTTGATTTGGCTCCGGCTTTTGTATCTACGGCCGGAAGCCGTCACGAAAAAGCTTCTGCGAGGCCTAAAAGGCCTCGAAAAGGTGGTCCCCTACCTGGACGTCCCCTTGCAGCACGCCTCCAAAAAGATCCTCCAGGCCATGGGGAGAAGAAGTCTGGATCCATTGTCCGCTTCGCGGCTGATTCGGGACGCCTGGCCGGAGGCCGCGCTTCGCAGCTCCTTTATCACGGGCTTTCCCGGGGAGACGGAAAAGGACTTCCTGGAGCTTTACGAATTTTTAGCGGCGGAAAAGCTCCAGCACGCGGGCTTTTTCATCTTCAGTCCCGAGGAGGGGGCCCCGGCCGCAGGCCTTCCCGGCCGCGTTTCTCCCCGCGTCGCCCAAAGACGCCTCCAGATGCTGCGAGAGCTCCAGACCCGGGTGAGCGAAGAGCTCAATTTAAAACGCCTGGGAACCAGACCCTTGATCTTGACCGACGGAGCTTCGCCGGAAAACCCCCTCCTGCGGGTGGGGAGGACCGCCTTCCAGGCCCCGGAGACGGACGGGCTGGTCTACTTTCAGGGGCGGCAGCCCCCGGACGGAAAAATGGTCCGGGGACGAATTATCGAGGCCCGGGGCTTCGATCTGCTCGCCTCCCTCGAAGACCCCCCAGAAAAGCCTTAAGCCCCCCTCGTCTTCAAAGGAGCCCCCTTGCCCGTCACCGCCTTTCCGGACCCCTTGGAGCCCTTAAGGGAGAGAGTCAGGCTTTCCTTCAACCGGATGCTGGAGGAGAGCTCCGACCTTTTAGGCGAGATCGGCCTCTACGGCTTCCACGCCGGGGGAAAGCTTTTACGACCCCTCGTCTTCCTCCTCGATCTGGAGTGCCTGGGGCGGCCCTTGGGCGACCAGGATATTAGAAACTCCCTGGTCTTCGAGACCGTGCATTTGGCGAGCCTCCTCCACGACGACATCGTGGATCTCTCGTCCACTCGCCGCGGAAGGCGGACCGCGCATCTGGTCTACGGCGTGCCGGAGACCGTCCTCGCGGGCGACTTCCTGGCGGCCGCGGCCGGCCGCCTCGCGGTGGACACGGGCTCCCTAGGCTTCATCAGCCGCCTCCAGGAATCCTTGACGGCCCTGGCCCGGGGCGCCTTAAGCGAGCTCCAGGCCCGCTTCAAGACGGATCTGACGGAAGAGGAGTACCTTAAAATCATCCGGGCCAAGACCGCGGTCCTGTTCACGGCCGCGGCCGGAGGGGCGGCCGCGTTGGCCGAAGCCTCGGCGGAAACGGAGGCCCTATTGGTCTCCCACGCCCTCAATTTCGGGCTCTCCTTCCAGATCGTGGACGACGTGTTGGACTACCGGGCGGATCCGGGAAAGCTGGGAAAACCCCTCCACCAGGATCTAAAGGAGGGCCGGATAACCCTTCCCTTCATTTTGGCCCGCGACTTTCTCGACGGGCCGCCCCTGGCCAGACTGTTGGAACTGGGGGCGAAGACGGACAAAAGCCAGGAGGATTTAGTCGAGATAAACGATCTAGTCCTCCTGGGGCGCGGTCCGGAGAGGGCCCGGGAAAGGGCCGGGGAGTATCTCGCCCGCGCCTTGAAGGCCCTGGAGCCCCTTCCCGGAAGCGTTAGGCTTAGGGAGCTCTCGATCCTTTCTTTGGATAGAAGCTCTTAAGCCTTGCTTGGAGGCCCGCGGGCTTCGGGGCGGCGGCTTGGAAGCGGCGCCCTTTCTTCTTCCCGAAAGCTTCCCTCGTTTACGTTTTTCCTATTTATCCGCATGTTCCCCCGCGCGCGCTCTTCGGGGCGCCCTCATCCCGGGCGGAGCGCGGCCGCCTTCCTAAGTTTTCATCTTTTTCTTCTTCATAATTCCCTCTTCATCCTTCCGAATTCATTTTCCAGGGCCTTCCGTTTGAAAGCTTTCCACCGCCCCGGCGGCGGAAAGCGTCCGCAAAGGAGCCACCTTCATGCTGAAAAGACGCCCGGCCGTCCCCTTCGTCCTGGCGGCGGCCGTTTCCCTGCTTTTCGCCTCCTGCACCACCATCCTGGCCCCCGGCGGCAAGCCGGATCCTTACCAGAGAGACGACGAGAACTTCCAGGACTTCCTGGACGTTCCCTATCCCTCGGCGTTGAGTTTGGAGAAGGCGAAAACCGAAGTCTACGAGCGGAGGGGGGTGCTCTCCGGCTCCATCTCCCTTTTGGGAAAACTCTCCCCGGACGAGCTGATGGACTACTACGACCGGCACCTCCCGCCCCACGGCTGGTCGCCCTTGGGAGAAGTCCAGACGGAAAACGAAATCGTCTCCACCTGGGTGAAGGGAAACAAGACCCTGACCCTCGACTGCTCCAAGGTGACTTTGGCTTTGGGGGCGGACGTCAGGCTGAGGATCTTGGTCCAGCCGCCGCACACCAAGGCCGATCTGGGAAAACGGGTCATCTATCGGGACACGAGCGAGCCCGGGAGAACTTGGTCCACCACTCCCCAGAGGGAGAGGGGCGGCGGATCCTACGGAGGCGGGGGACATGTCTCGGAAGAGGACATCTGAAGATAATGGTCCGGAAATAATTCCGGACGACGTTTCAAACTTGCTCGAGGGAAAAAAGATCCACCTGGTGGTCTCGGGCGGCGTGGCCGCCTACAAGGCCTGCCACCTGGCCAGGCTTTTCGTGAAGGCCGGATCCCGCGTGCGAACCTCCATCACCAAGGCCGGGGCGCGCTTTTCGACCCCCCTCGCCTTCGAAGCCCTCACCGGGGAAAAATGCGTCCGCTCCATGTGGGAGCGCGATAGTCCGGAAATCGAGCACGTTTCCTGGGCCAGCTGGGCGGATCTCTTGGTGGTCGCCCCCGCCACCGCCGACTTCATCGCCCGGGCCGCCGGCGGTTTGGCCTCGGACTTCTCGCTCGCGACCCTTTTAGCGGGCGCGCGGCCAACGCTTTTCGCCCCGGCCATGAACAGCCGGATGTACCAAAACCCCGCGACCCAAAGAAACCTTCAGACCTTAAAGGATCTGGGGCACGGGGTGATAGAGCCGGATTTCGGCCTCCTCGCCTGCGGGGACTTAGGTTTGGGGAGGATGCCGGAGCCGGAGGAGATCCTTTTTCGCGCGGCCAAAGTCTTAGCCCCCCCCATCCTCCTCGGGAAAAAGATATTGATCACCGGCGGCTCCACCCGGGAAAACTGGGATTCGGTTAGGTTTCTCGCCAACCGCTCCACGGGCCGCATGGCGGCGGCCCTAGCCGAGGCCGCCTGGCTCATGGGCGCTAAAGTTAGTCTGATTTTGGGACCTTCCGCCGTTAGTCCCCAAATTAAAGATCCCGCCTTGGAGGTATCCCGCGTCGAGAGCGCGACGGACCTTCTAAAAGCCGTGGAAGACGCTCTGAAGGGCCAAGACGCCCTCTTCATGGCGGCGGCTCCCGCCGACTTCAGGCCGGAAAAGCGGATAGAGGGGAAGATTAAAAAGACGGACCCCGCCACGCCCCTTTCGCTCCCCCTCGCCCGCAATCCCGACATCCTTAAAACAATTCACCCCCAAAAGGATAAAAACACCATCCTGGTGGGCTTCAACGCCGACCAAGAGGAGCTACTCGCCGAGCGGGCCTTGAAAAAACTTAAAGAGAAGAATTTGGACTACATCGTGTCCAACCCGGCGACGGGCCCCAATAGCTCCTTCGCCTCGGATGACACCTCCTTTAGCCTCACCAAAAAGGGAGGGAGACTCCTCTGTAAAGGAGAATCCTCCAAATTCGCCGCGGCCTGGATCATCCTCCGCTTGGTGTTTTCCGAACCATCCTTCTAGGAGCTGGACGCCTAGGCGCGATAAGACGCGTAAAAAGACCTGCCGAAGGCGGCCGTTTATCGGATACGAAGCGTTACGCCTAAAAAAGATCGTTCCGCGTAAAGCCGGAATGATAAGAACATACTCGGGTTACAAACGGGGAAGACGCGGCGAAAAGGAATAAAAAAAAGCGGGTGGAAAAAATATCTTAAAAAAAGACGCCTCTTAACCATTCCAAACGGCCCCCCGCGTGTTAACTTTTTTTCGCCGGCTTTATTTTTTTTCCCATGTTTTGCCCGGAAAACATGAAGTTTTTTTCTGATACCTGATATCACCTTTGTTAACCGGAAACTTCGAAGAATTTACCAGCGTTTCCAATGCTCGGGCTGGGATAGTCATTAAAGGTTCAACCGTTTTTATCATCCGGATATTTTTTCTCCCCTCCATCGCGCTCCAACCATGTCACGGAGCGCTTTTCATCTTCTATCACGAGGGCCAATCGAACGATATCACGGTAAAATCCAGCGTCGTTCTTCTTTTTAATTTTTTTCATGGCGGCGAAAGCGAGATTTTTATCACCCTTCTCGTCAGGCCATATTATAACTTCGATTATCCAGCTTCGCTCTTGATAATTGACTACAAAATCGGCCTCGCCTAAATTTCCGCTCTTTTCAGCGAGAGGATCCAAGCCAGGAATAAAAAATAGAATTAATATTTTTGAGCGGTAAAATTTTTTATTTCTTTCATCCATGTTAAAACGCTCCCTCGGTAAAGCGGAAAACAGTACATTGATTTCATTCACAAGCATGGTAGGATCGCTTTTTAACAAAGCCGACATAACATTATGACGCATTGTCCGCGCTTTATTATCAGAACCGAGAAAGTTTTCCATCATGAGTCTCGACATTGCCATTATCACTTCCGTGTTCGAATAATCCAATCTGAACTCATATTCCGTCGTATCTGGACGCAAACTCAAATAACCAGCTTAGTATAAGAAAATATAGGGATCACCATCCATCTTCGGACTTTGAATCAAAGAGCTGTCTTTCACCGCTTTGCGGAATTGTTCAAGAGTGAAATTATGTTCATTTAAATTCTTTACCAAACGATCGGACGCTCCTGAATCGAACCAGAAATTATCTAACATTTTGGTGTCTAAAAAGAGGAGAATTGAATACGGATTATATACATAAGCGACACCATCGAGGAAAAAACCGTAATAAAAATTTTTTACATCGTCTAACAGTTTTTTAAAAGGCTTTTTTTAATAATAGCCGCTTCTTCGAGATGTCTTCGATAGTATTTCTCAAGTTCACCCTGAGTGAACCCGGTAAGAGCTCCGTGCTCCGGACGTAAAGAAATATCAGAGGGATTGTTAAAAGCCGAATAGAAACCGCCGCGCGCAAATTTTGTTATACCGGTCACGAAAACAAAGGAAAGTCATTTATCATTATCTTTGAACTGCATGTAGTATTCGCATAGCATCTTCCGTACGATGCCGGCTTCAGCCGGTTTATCCAAAAGCCTTGTCACCGGAGAGTCGTATTCATCGATTAAAACCGCCGCCCGAATGTTGTATTTCCGATAACAACGGTTAATTAACAAGTTAAAAATATCGTTTGACGCTTAATCCGCTCTCAGCTCGATTCCCATGTATTCAGCGGCGAGAGAGGTTGACAAGCATAGAGATTTTTCAAACGCCTCCACGCCTTGAGTCCTAGCGACCCTACTCATGTCCAAATGGATGACGGGGCGTGGGCTGAATTCTTTTCTTCAAGTCTTGATCCTATGGCAAGGCCTTCGAAAAGCTCCTTTTGACCTGAAAACAATGATTCGAGGGTGGAAACGGTTAAGGATTTGCCGAAACGTCTAGGGCGGGAGAAAAAAATATCCTCTCGCCGCTGTCTATCATTTTGGCTATGAACGCGGTTTTATCCAAATAAATCAGAGATTCCGTCCTCATTATTTCAAAGATCTGAGTGCCAGTGGATGTTTCAAATTGTGTTTCCATGCCCGCGCCGCTCCTTTATTTCTATTCATAGTAGCATATTTATGTTTTGAAGTCAAATTAATCACGTAATCTTAACGCTCAACGCCTTTACGCGGCGGATTGATTATTACAACTCATTTTATTAATTTATGTGCTCTTTAATTCTTTCGTCTATTACCTAGACGGATAACAGTTAGAAATGTAAAATGAAGTGGCTCCATTGAATACATGACTTTTTCCCTGTATTTAACCGCCAAGATAATATAATGATACTAGTATTTAAATATTACATCAAATAAGATCAATATTCGACCAGTTGTTCAAAACAACCTCATGATCCCGCTCCTTCCCGATTATCAGGTGGCGTGTAATCTCTTTGGATCTTTGGACCGGGATAGGACAAAGGCTGATTTTTGAAAATGAAGCCAAATGAAGAGTATGTTTTATATGAAAGCTATTTGGGAGGTATTATCGAGGACTCCAAGACCCCGAGTTAAACAAAAAATGAATCAATAAGGACGCTTCAAAAATCTCTTAGTTTGAATATTTTCTGTGGATATTTATGGCTTAACCGCTCCCAAGCGCGGTTCGCAGGCGGCTGACCCGGGAAGATGAAACGTGAAAAACCTCACGAACCAAAACATTTATTCTTTTGAAGCGCGATGGTTAATTTTACTAATTGGACTCAAGATATAGTAGACAAAGTTGTTATATTAACAAGTTGTATACCGTTTCAACCTCTGATTGACTACAACATGATGCGGGCGGAACCCTAGAAAGGCACGTCATCGTCAGTGGGAAGAGTATCGTCAGTGGGAAGCTCGTCGTCGGGGGATATCTCGAAGTCATCCTCCGGGAACGCCACCCGGGTGGGGGCGACCGCCGTAGCCGGCGCGGCGGCCGTAGCCGGCGCGGCGGCCGGAGCCGGAGAGGTGGCCGGAGCCGGAGCTGTGGCCGGAGCCGGAGCTGTGGCCGGAGCCGGAGCTGTGGCCGGAGCCGGAGCTGTAGCAGGGGCCGGAGCGGCGGCCGGAGCCGGAGCTGTAGCAGGGGCCGGAGCGGCGGCGCCGCTCGCCCCGGGCGTCCCTTTTTCAGAGGCCGCGTCAGCGATCGGGGAAGATCCCGAGCCGGCCGCGGGTTTGTCCCCTGAGGCTCCGGGAGGGGTCAGGTATTCGCCCTGGCCCTCTCTTCTGGGGGAGAAGAGCTTCTCCATGACGTTCGCCACTATCTCCGTCATGTAACGCTTCTCGCCCTTTTGGTCGGTCCAGCTGCGGGTCGTTATCTTTCCCTCGAAATAGACGGTGTCGCCTTTTTTTAAGAAGCGGTTGGCCAAATCCGCCAGCTTCTCGTACATCACCACCCGGTGCCATTCCGTCTTCTCCTCGGAGCCCCAGCGCTCCGAGGTGGCCACCGCCAGAATGACCATGGGGTGACCCAGCTGGGTGTGCCTGAAGTCGGGATCCTTTCCCATTCTTCCCACTAAAATAACCTTGTTCACCCCGGACATGATCCGCCTCCGGAAAATCGATGTGGAAACAAGCCTCCGGGCGCGTCTTAGCTCCCTTTCCGCCCCAAATTCCGGTAAGGAGAAGGGGAGGCGGGACCGAAAGCTTACGCGGTCTTTGGCGTCTTTCCCGGCCATTATAGCACGCCCCCCGGGGGGCCTCTAAACTTAACTTCCCGAAGGTCGGGTTCCCCGGCCCCCTGGGGGCCGACGCCGAAGGGAAAAATGCCCCGACCCGCTTCAACTTTCCCCGGGTTAAAGGTTTTTTTGAGGACTTCGGCTTCCTTCTTCGAGGGGCGCTTTGTAGAGAGCGCGGAAAAGCTTAAAAGCGTCCGGCCTCGCTTTTAATTGAAATCCGCGCTGATTTATGCTAATTATTATCCACATATTTAACGCTCCGCGGCCGGCCGGTCGGCCGGCCGCTTTCCGGAAAGGAAAAGACGGAGGCCCATGAGTTTGTTCCGCAAATCCGGCCGCTTTAAAAACGTGAGGACCAGGGATCCCGGCCGCCTCGAGAGGATTTTCCTCATCATCCGGGAAAAGATCCTCTCCCTGGGCGACATTTTAGCCACCTGGAAAAAGGGAAAAGAGGGCGCTACCCCGACCGAGTCCGCCGGAGCGGATAAACCCAAGTCCGGGCTGAAAAAAAAGCGGATCGTCTTCATCCTGGCCTTCCTGGTCGCAGCCGGAGCTTTGATCTTCCTTCTCATGCCGGAAAAAGATCCGCCCGCGGAAAAGCCGACGGCCGCTGAATCCATCCCCCTTCCGGAGGAAGACGCCACCTCCGTGGAGGCAACCTTTGACGAATCGTCCCCCGAAGGCGGCGCCACTGAAACCCCCTCCGCAGACGCGGTCTCCGCGCGCGAAGAAGTCGGGGGGCTCCTTTTCCAGGAAAGCCCGAAGCTTCCCATGGGCGTCGCGACCTACAACGCCTTGGAGCTTTCCTCCCGAATCGAGGACGCCGCGGTGGTGGGGGAGGGCGGCACCATCTCCCAGGCCCTGGAGCAGCTGGGGATAACCAGGGCCCGGGCCAACAGCGTCGTGAGCATCCTGGAACGGGAGAACATTCTTCCGGTGGTGCGCCCGGGGGCGGTGGTCAAGGCCTTCTTCGCGTCGCCGGATAAATCGGAGGAGAGCCTCCTGCGTTTGGAATTCTACCAGGACAAGCAGATCCGCCCCTTCGTTTTGATTCCGGGAGGGCCGGAGGGCTTCATCCACTATTCCACGGGAGGCAGAGCCCTGGAGCTCTACGAGGCCGCCGAAGGCACGGTGCGCACCACCTTTTGGAACGCGGGCATCGATTCCGGCCTGGATCCCAAGCTGGTGGACTCCCTCGCGGATCTGTTATCCTCGCAAATCGACTTCGTCTCCGACGTGACGAGGGGGGACAACTTCCAGCTCCTTTTCCGGGCCCGCTACGAGGACGGGGTTTTAACCGGGGAACCGATCCTGGAGCTCGTCCAGGTGACCAGCCGGGATAAAACCATCGAGTTCTTCCGCCAGGAGCTTAGAGGCGGGGAGCACGACTTCTTCGACGAGCGTTTCCGCTCCATAAGAAAAAGCTTCCTGGTCTCGCCTCTGCAGTTCACAAGAATATCCTCGGGTTTCTCCCAGGCCCGGACGCACCCCATCCTAAAGACGGTGCGGCCGCATCTGGGGGTGGACTACGCCGCCCCGGCGGGCACCCCGGTCTCGGCGGTGGCCGCCGGGAAGGTTAAATCCGCCGGCTACCAAGGCGGTTTCGGGCTCTGCGTCGTCATCGACCACGAGGACCACGAGCTCCAGACCCTCTACGGCCACCTCTCCCGCATTAGACGGGGGGTGCGCCCGGGCGCGGAAATCGCCCAGGGCGAGGAGATCGGCTACGTGGGGTCCACCGGCCTCGCCACGGGCCCGCATCTGGACTTCCGCATTAAAAGGGAGAACGGCGGCTACGTGGATCCGGAGGAGGTCTTCGCCTCCCAGCAGGGCGCCGAGCTGCCGGCGGATCTGAAAGAGTCCTTCACCCGCAGCGCCACCCTGCGAAAGGAGAGGCTGACCGACCTGCTCGCCTGGAGCAGGTTCTAAGCTTTTATGCCACGCCGCCCCGCTCCTCCGGCCGCCCGCGAAGGTCCCACGGGAAAAGCCCTGGAAAAAGCCGGAGAGATCCTGGAAGACGCCGTCCGCCGGAAAATCATCCCCGGCGGGGTGTTTTTAGCGGGAAGCCCGATTTCGGGAGAGCGTGGCGCCGTGTTTCGGGGACTTTTGGGAAGAACCCGAAATTTAGCGCCCACCTCGCCTGAAACCCTCTACGATCTCGCCTCGCTCACCAAACTCGTCTCCACCGCGAATTTGACCCTCCAGGCCCTTTCCCGAGACCCCCCGCTTTTTACCCTTGAAAGCCCGCTTCCCGCCTTCTTCCCCCGGGTTCCGGCGGATCTCTGCGGGATAACCATTCGGGATCTCCTCGCCCACCAGTCGGGGTTACCCCCTTGGCGCCCCCTCCACCTTCTAGCCCAAGCGGAGGACTACGAGGAGAGGAAAGCCTTGGCGGCGGAGGCCGTCTTGAAAGAAAGGCCGCTCTTTCACCGGGGAGGATCCGTCCTCTACTCGGATCTGGGATTCATCCTCCTCTAGGCTTCATCCTGGAAAAAGTCTCGCGAAAGAATCTACGTGAGCTCTTCCAAGAAATGGTAAGCTCCCCCCTGGATCTAAAAGCCACCCTCTTCTCCCCGCTGAAGGCGGGGGGTGAGACAGCCCCCGGCCCCGTCGCCCCCACCGAGGACGGTCTCAGGGCCGGAGGCCCCCTGGACTACCCGGGAGTCCCCTTCCTCGGAGCGGTCTCCCCTGGCGTGGTTCACGACGACAACGCCCGCTACCTGGGGGGAGCCGCCGGACACGCCGGACTCTTTTCCCGGGCGGAGGATCTCTTTCAAATCGCCGCCTCCTTCGCCCGATCCTCGTCCCCTGCCGCTCCGAAACGCCAAAAAGAGCTTTTAGCGGAGTTTCTTACGCCCCGGAGGGCCTCCGACGGAAAGTCCCGACCTTTAGGCTTCGACGTCTTGGCTCTTAACAAGGGTTCTCTTTTCGGGCACGCCGGATACACCGGAACCGCCTGGTGGTGGTCGCCCCATCTGGACAGGGTGATGATACTCCTATGCAACAGGGTCCACCCCACAAGCCGGGGGATCGGGGCGGCCGAGCTGCGCCGAAGCCTCGTGGAGGCCTCTTTTCCGGAGTTTTTTTGAAAAATCCCTCTCCGGAAGCCGAAACCACGCTTTATCTTTGATCCTGATTCAGGATAATTTGCCTATTTTTTTAACTACAAGGCGCTTTCATCTTCAACAAAGGATTATTTCCCGAGGGCTTTCACCGCTACTGTCGCCACCCCAAAAGCGAGCCTAGTAGAAGGCTGAATCGTCATCAGCCGCCTCGGAAACGTTAAAGGGCGTCTCGGAAGGGGCGTTACGACTCCCGATCTCCAAACTAAGGGAAAAAAATCGGCACCTAGACCCACTCTGGCCCCGGAACCGCGCTCGGACCATCGAACATCTTTTAGATTGATTAGCTTTCACGTCCTTGGTATGATTGACTAGGGAAAAGGGCTGATTCTATTCAATACCGAATAGCTAGTTACTTTTCCAGGATAAGAGCATTTTTACCCGAAACGGTGTAACCGCCGTTGGCTTAAATCATCGAAAATTAAGCGGAGAATAAAATATGAAAATCACAACGTCTTCCATCTCATTTAACAAAATAAGAAAAAATAATTTTTTATACATCGACAAGACCGCGTTTATTAAAAAACTCCTAAATGATGAAGATAATTTGTTCATCCTCCAAAGGCCGCGACGTTTTGGAAAATCCCTTCTTCTTTCAACCATGTTCAGTATTTTCAACGGCGAAGCTGAACTATTCGATGGGCTCGATCTCAACAGTTCAAACTACGATTTCGTAAAATCTCCGGTTCTGAAACTCAGCTTCATGACCACACCGTGGCAATCAAACATGCAGCTTGAATGGGGAATATATAACCAACTTTGTGAAGTTGGAAAAAAGCTTACAGGGTTATCAATCGAAAACGAGATGAAGGACCACCCGACCGCTTTACGCTGCTTGGTTGACATACTTAAGGATAAAACTGGCATAGAACCAGTCATCCTCGTTGACGAGTATGACGGGCCTATCCTCAACTCCCTGGATCAAACTAAAACCTCTGATGACGCCAAAACCGCTAAAGAATCCCAAACTACTGAAGACACCCAAACTGCTAAAGCCGTAAATACCGCTATGAATAACGCAAAGGAGCTGGGCAGATTCTTCGCCACCATAAAAGAGCTTAACCAGGATGACCTTATCCGCTTCGCCTTCGTAACAGGCGTCTCCAAGTTTTCCATGACTTCCATCTTTTCCGGAGCCAATGTTTTCGCAGACATTTCTGAAAATATCGATTACGCCAATATCTGTGGAATAACTATTGACGAGTTCGATAAACATTTGAAAATTCCGATCATGAAAATGTTCGATGATGGACTTTTCAACAACACGGAATTCAAAGATTTCGAAACCTTTATCGAATCTCTGACGGATATGTACGATGGCTACTCATGGGACGGCTTTGACAGGATTTTTAATCCTATGTCCCTTTTAAATACGGTCAAAAATAGACAATTCAAGGCGTACTGGTTCAGGTCGGGCACCCCGACCTTTTTAAACAGGTTCGTCAAATCACAACCGGACATCGCTTTGAATCTGGAGCAGGTCGAAATGGGGGCGAATGAATTAGACAATCAGACAGCTGAGGATCTATCGTTTGTTCCTCTACTCTACCAAACTGGCTACCTCACCTTGGCCCACCCTCTGGAAAAAAACACCTACATTCTTAAAATTCCCAACATCGAAGTTAAAAACGCTTTATATCATTTGATAACAAAAGCCTTAGTCGGAAAAAAACTTGGTAACTACAAGGCGTTCGGAAAAAAAATAATACACGCTTTCCGTGAAAACAACATGGAAGAACTGCAGAATAATTTAACGACACTTATCAATCAGTTGCAACTATTTCCAAGCGAGCTTGGAGAAAGAGCTTTTCATTTGTTTATTTTGACTTTTCTTATATCCGCCGATGTTGAAAAAATATATTCCGAACTTCCTATTGAAGGTGGGAGGGTGGATATTTGTTTCACACTCGATGAACGTAAAGCCTTCCTTCTGGAGCTTAAAGAGTTTAACCCTAAACCTCAAACAATCCC
>JAISMF010000021.1 GCA_031276865.1 Deltaproteobacteria bacterium
CCCGGAAACCCAGACAGAGGACGTATAGTTCCGGACTCCTTTTCCGCACGGCTTTGGGCCGATGGTATTCCGTCTTCCGAAACAAGGGCCCAACCTTTTCCCGGACGAAGGATTCCAAGCCGCCTCCCTGAAAGACCTTGAAAAGAAAATTCCCGCCGGAAGCCAGGAGGCTTTCCGCCCAGGAGAGGGCCGCCCCGGCGAGATCCAGGCTCCGGTCGCTGTCCTGGTCCTTCCGGCCGGTGGTTTTCGGCGCCAGATCCGACAAAACCAGGGGGAAGGGGGAAAGCTCCCGCAATTCCGGAGGGGGGCTCTGGTAAACGTCCCAAAGGAAGAAGCGGAAACCCGCGGGCATGTTGGCCCGGGGAGGCTCGAGGTCCACGCCGGCCGCCCGGGCTCCCCGGCGGCAGGCGTAAAGGGACCAGGACCCGGGGGAGCAGCCCAGATCGAGAATCCGCGCCCCGGCTTTTATCAGGCGCCTGGACTCGTCCATCTCCTTTAGCTTGTAGACCGACCGCGCGGGATAGCCCTCTTTTATGGCCAGCCCGGTCCAGTAGTCGTCCACCCGACTCCTATCCTTGACAACCAATTTGGACGCCTCCCCGCGGCTGCCGCCTTTTTTTGGAAAAAGGGCTCTCCGCGGCTCTCAAAACCGCGCCCCTCCGTACGCCCGGCGCTTTCCGGCCCCTTCCGCCCCCGGGCGGCTCCGGACCCGCCCAACCGTCTTTCGGGGGACGCCCGCCCGCGGCCCGCGGCCGAAGGCTCCGACGCGGTTTAGCCCCGGTCTTGGGGCCGAATATACACGGCGGAAAGCGTGTTGGCAACCGCGGCCCTCCCCCTCGGGGGATCCCCGAAGTCCGGAGGCGAGGCTCCGAGGCCGAGACCGCCGCCCGGGCCCCAAGGGCCCGGGCGGTTTGACGGATGAAAGGCGATTCACGATAATGGGCGGCGCCGCTCGTTATGGGAAAGGAGCCCCGGCCGTGACCGAACTTACGGAGACGGACGAATATTTTCTGGAAGACGCCCAAGCCACCATGGAGGCCGGAGGCGCGCTGGCCCTCTCCTTGGAGGAGGCCGGACGCCTCGAGGCCCAAGTGGTCACTTTGGAGGGACCCTTGGGCTGCGGCAAGACGACCTTCGTCCAAGGCTTCGGCGCCGCCCTCGGGGCGGATCCGGAGGGGATAGTCAGCCCCACCTTCACCCTGGCCGCCATCCACGAGGGGCGGACGCTTTTTTCCCATATGGATCTCTACCGCCTGGGGGAAAAAGAGGATCCGGCCGCCGAATTCGTCGGGGCCGGCCTGGAGGAGCTCCTGGACGGGCTTTCCCTGGTGGAGTGGCCCGGGCGCCTGGCGGATTCCTTCTGGCCGGAGGACAGGGTGAGGGTCTTTTTACGGGAACACCCGCCAAAACCCGGAAAGACGCCCCCCCAGGCGGGCCCGGGGAGGGCCGTGTCCTTTTCCGGGTCCCTTCCCCCCGCCCTTTCCGGCCGTTTGCGGGCCTTTCCCCGTCTGGGGAAACGGCCGCCCGATTCTTGACAAGTCGCCGGAACGGTGTCAATATGCGGGAGCCGAGGCGGCGTTTGGGGCGGATCGCGCCCATCCTTGGGAGGAGGCCGTCCCTGTTTACTCCTTCCCTGGAGCCGAAAGCCCCTGGGCTTTGAGCTTCGGGCTTCGTCCGCTTTGACCAGGACGGAGGCGTTTTTAAAAATTCGGCGTTTAAAGCGGCTCCGTAGAGCGGATCCGGCGTCTTCCGAAGGCTTAGGCGACTTTTTCGCTTTGGGGAAAAGCCCGCTTCTTTTCAAGCGCCTTTAGCCACCCGCCGCGCCTTTGAAGTCCTCCGCCGGATAAGAAAAAGGAAAACGACTCGGGGAAGGGAGCGGGCGAGGCGCGCGAAGGGGCTTCGGGGAAAGCCCGCGCCAACTCCCCGAAAACGCGCGACCCGCGCCGAAGCGACTCTTCCGGCCGCGGGTTTCCCGCCCCGACCGCGGAAGAAGGGCGGTTTTTTCGGCGTTTTTTCCCTGAGCCTTTCTCCCGCCGCCCCATGGCGGCCGCGGGGAGGCGGGCTGAAAAAACCGGAAAGGCCGCTTCGCCGTTTCCCGACGGCGGAAATCCAGGCCGCCCTTCAACCCGGGCCCTGTTCGACGCGGCCCGGGGTTGAAAACGGCCTTGAATAAAAAGGGTCCCCGCGGAAGGCCGCCCGGGCCCGGGGGTTTTTCGTCTTTATGGCCAGAATCGTGCAAAAATACGGCGGCAGCTCGGTCGCCAATCTGAATTTAATCCGCGAAGTGGCGCGAAAGGCGGTGGCCGCCAGAAACCAGGGTAACGAGGTGACGGTGGTTCTTTCCGCCATGAAGGGCGAAACCGACCGCCTTTTAAAGCTCGCGAAAGAGCTCACGCCGTCTCCGCCCCTGAGGGAGCTGGACTCGCTCATCTCCACGGGCGAGCAGGTTTCCGTCTCTCTCTTCGCCATCGCCTGCGCCGCCATGGGGGAGAAGGTGAAATCCTTTCTGGGATTCCAGGCCGGCATCCTAACCGACGATCACCATCAGAAGGCCAGGATCCTCAAGCTGGACCCCGCCCGCGTGAAAACCGAGCTGGCCAAGGGCCGCATCGCGGTGGTCGCGGGATTTCAGGGGATAAACCGTCAAGGCGACGTCTCCACCCTGGGCCGGGGCGGATCCGACACCACCGCGGTCGCCCTGGCCGTGGCTTTAAACGCCGACCACTGCGAGATCTACACGGACGTGGACGGCATCTACACGACCGATCCGAACGTCTGCTCCAAAGCCAGAAAGATAGACAGGATCAGTTACGAGGAAATGCTGGAGCTCTCTTCTTTGGGCGCCAAGGTGATGGAAATCCGCAGCGTGGAATTGGGCATGAATTACGGCATGCCCATCCACGTGAGACACGCCCACAGCCCCGGAGACGGCACCGTCATCACCAAGGAGGATCCCAACATGGAAAAAACCCCGGTGAGGGGAGTCACCCATCAGATAAACGAGGCCAGAGTGACCCTCACCAAGGTCCGCGACGAGCCCGGGGTGGCCTCCCGCATACTTTCAATCATCTCCAAGTCCGACATCATCGTGGACATGATAATCCAGAATCGTTCCCGGGGAGAGGATGGTTTCACGGATTTGTCCTTCACCGTCCCCCTCTCCGACTACGAGCGGACCATGGAGCTCATGCGGGCGGCCAGAGAGGAGCTGGGGGCGGAGGGGGCTCTGGGAGACGACGACATCGCCAAGGTCTCCATCGTGGGGGTGGGCATGCGCAACCACGCCGGCGTGGCCGCCACCATGTTCCAGGCCCTGGCGGCGGAGGGCATAAACATCGACATGATCACCACCTCGGAGATAAAGATCAGCTGCGTCATCCAGAAGAAGTACGCGGAACTGGCGGTGCGCGCCCTCCACGACGCCTTTGAGCTGGACAAGGCGTGATTTTTCCCGGCCCCACCCGACGCTGAAAACATCGCCCGGAAAGACTGGGGGCCCCGCGCTTCCTTTTCCGCTTCGGATGGAAACGCGAAAGGCGGAAACGAAAACCCCCTAAAAAGTCCCTCCGATAGGCGGCGAACGGAATTCGTGGCTCAAGTTTGGCGGGGAAAGTCTTTTAAAAACCCCCCTATTCCATCCCCGCCCTTCTTCCCCGGGGCGCCTGGGGCGCCCCGGGGAAGCGGGGCTTATCTTAGGGCGGATCCGGCGGGTTGAATAAAATCCGGGTTTCGCCTCAGCCGTTTCCGGGCTTCGCCGTTCCGGTATGGAGAAACCGGGTTTGTTTTTTCAGGGAAAGCCAGGCGATGGGGGAAGGTTGGAGGGGGGAAAGTTTCAGCGAAGCGCGGGGCGGACGGGGATCGTCAAGTCTTCCTTAGACGCCCTTCTCGGAGGACTCCCCCGTGTCCGGGGCCGGATTCGCTCCGGCCACGCGATCGCGCCAGCGCAGGAGCTCCCCGTTCAAGTCTCTCACCCGCGCGTCCGAGTGATCGGGAACGATCATGGAGAGAAAGACCAGCTTGTCCCTTATCTGCAAGGCGGTGGTGTTTAGGTAGTTGTCGCCCCTCCCGCCGTTTAAAAGGAATTTGGCCAGAACGCCCACGGAAAGCGACCCCGGCCCCCGATCGAAGACGCCGGTCGCCTTTTTCAGATCGTAGGAGAAGTCCAGATCCACCCCCAGCTTGCTTTTGAGGTAGCTGTTGGCCTTGACCTCGAAGCCGAAGGCCACGATCCGCGTGGTGGTGGCGGCGCCGAACCAGCGCGCGTATTTGGTGAACTGCCTTTTCGCCCGTTCGCCGGCGTAGCTCTTTTCCGGCATGGAGCGGGTGGTGGAGAGGATGGCGATCTTGGGAAGCTTGGCCTTTTCTCCGGCTTTAAGTCCCCGCACGAACTCCAGAAACTCCTCCGGGTTTCCGTAGGCCCCCAGGACCACCAGCTTGAAGCGGGGGTTCATGGCGCGGAAGAAGTCGTCGGCGTCGGGGTTCAGGCCCCAGAGATTGCGCATGCCCTCCGGGGCGAAATAGGTCACCAGCACGTCCCCCAGCTGGTAGGTGCTCACCACCCCCTCCCCCTCCGAAGCGCTCCCGCCTTCGGCCTTCAGACCCGTCGAGGGGGGGAGGATGAAGACGAGCGCCAGAAGGGCGGCCGCCCGGACGAAGGCCTCAAGGCTTTGAAGAAAACGCGGCATGGAGCACCCCGGCTCTTCCGCGGAAAGGCCGGAAACGCCTTTCCGAAGAAATTCCCCCGAGACCCGAAAAATTGGCCCGGGCGTGTGGAAAGAAGGACGCGGACGGATTCAAGGGGGGGGGGAAGCCGGAGGCTTCCCCCCCGGGGAAACGCTTCCCCCGCGGATCAAATCTACTAGACTTCGGCCGGCTCCGCAAGACGGAAAAACCCCGCGAACCCGCGTCCGGCTCCGGTTTAGGCCGCGACCCCGGGCCCGGGGCCTTTTGGCCGCGGCTTTTTTTCGCCGCCCGGAGGAGCTATCCTTCCCCAAAGGCCCTAAGCTCCGAAAAAGATTCGCCCATTCGGAGCCATTTTCGCGGAGCCATTTTCGGGAAGGCTTTAACGGAGAATCTGAAAAAGCCTTTCCGCCCCGGCCTTTTTGGCCTCTTTTTGGAGATCGTCTTCCGCCATGAGCCTCGCCTCCGGTGAAAAAATCGTTTTAAGGCCCTCCCTTTCCGGCAGCTGGTTTCTCTTCTGCGGCGTTCTTCTGTGCCTGGGGATAGTCATCCTCGACCGCGACCCCCAAAGCCGCGACCTCCTCTGGTACGCCCTTTCCGCCTTCTTCCTTTCCCTCATCACGCATCGGGCCTTTCTCCGCTACACCCTGGACTCCGACTCCCTAAGCGCCCGGGGCCTCTTCGCGGCCGAGCGGAGGGTGGCGTACCGGGACATCGGAGACGTGGAGGTGAGGGAGTCCTTGGCGTCCAGACTCTCGGGCTCCGCCCACGTCCTCGTCCGCCATTCCGGCGGCTGCCTCGCCCTGGTCTCCCAGAGGGACGCCCAAAAGCTCAGAGACGCCCTCCTCCGCCTCGCCCGGGCCGCCTCCGCCGGAGGGGCCCCGAAGGGGACGGAGCCGGAGGATGAGGGTCGCGAGGAGGGGGACGGAAGAGAGGGGGATCCGGAAGAGGGGGATCGGCTTAAAGGAGATCCGGGAGTCGGTCCGGAAGAGGAAGGCGGGGCTCGGAGAGAAGCCGCCCCCCGCCCCGCGGGGGAAACCCCGAAGGGGTCCTGAACCCACCGCGCGCCCCCGTCCGGGGGCGGAGCCGGAAGGCTCCGCCCCCTCGGTTTCCGGAAGAAAAAATGCCCGCCGTCAGCCGCAAGGACTACTACACCATCCTCCAGGTCTCCCCCGAGGCGGACCCCGGGGAGCTGAAAAAGGCCTACCGCCGCCTGGCCGTGCTCTGGCACCCGGACCGCAACCCGGGCTCCCAGATGGCCGAGGAGAGGTTCAAGGCCGTGGCCGAGGCCTACGCGGTGCTTTCCGATCCCTTGAAAAGGAAGCGCTACGACGAGGTGGGCCACGAGACCTTCGCCGGGGAGTTTCAGGAGAAGGACATCTTCCGGGGTTTCGAGTTGAGCGACCTCTTCAAGGAGTTCGGCCTCCCCGACAGCGGCGACACCCTGGAAAGGCTTTTGGATCTGGATCCGGCGGAAGAGAGGGACGCGGGGCGGGCGCAGGACTTTTTCGGGGGCTTCGGCCAGGGAAAGGGCGAAAGGCGCTCCGGCCTCCGGAAAAAGGCGGCCGATATGAGAACCAGGCTCTTCGTGAGCTTGAAGGAGGCCGTCTACGGCGCCCGGCGGCTCACGGCCTTCAACACCCCGGCCGGCGCGGTGAAGGCGACGGTGGACATCCCCCCGGGAACCGAGGACGGGGCGATCATTCCCCTAAAAGGCAAGGTGCCCGGGGGGAAAAACGAGGAGGGCGGGGACCTCATCCTCACGGTCAAAATACTTCCGGACAAGAACTTCTCCCGCCAGGGATCCGACATTCTCACGAAGCTCTCCTTGAGCGCGAGGGACCTCAAGGAGGGGGCCAACCCCGTCCTCGGCACCCTGGACGGAAAGACCATAAGGATAAGCGTCCCCCCCGGCACCCTCCCGGGGGCGAGGCTGAAGGTGGCGGGCCGGGGCGTCCCCCGGGGGGCCTCCAGGGGCTCGCTCATCGTCCGCGTGACCCTCAAGGATCCGCCCTCCGCCTAAAGACCCGGTCCTTAACCAGCGTCAGGCCTGGACCCCCTGGCGCGGACCCTTCGCCTTTTTCCACCCCGAACGCCGCCCGAGGCTTCGCGGCTTTTTTCACCCCGAACGCCGCCGGGGGGCTTTCGGCCCCCCGGCGGAAGGACCCGCCTTAAACCCAACAAAAATTCCCCAAGGCTCCAAGAACCATGTTTCACGAAAAGACTCTCGCCGCGGTCGTTCCGGCCTACAACGAAGAGAAGCTCCTTCACCGGGTGGTGGAAACCATGCCGGAGATGGTGGACCACATAGTGGTGGTGAACGACAAAAGCACCGACGGCACCGCCCAGGAGGCCCTGAGGCTGGGGAAAAGCGATCCCCGGGTGGTGCTTTTGAACCACGATCAAAACCAGGGCGTGGGCGGAGCCATCGCCACGGGCTACAAATGGGCCCGGGACCACGCGGTCGACATGGCCGTGGTCATGGCCGGAGACGGACAGATGGACCCCTCCGATCTGCCCGCCCTCTGCCGTCCGGTGGCGTTGGAGGGGGTGGACTACTCCAAGGGCAACAGGCTCGTCTACGAGGAGGCCTACAAGCTCATGCCCAAGGTGCGTTTCTTCGGAAACGCCGTCCTCTCCTTTCTGACCAAGATAGCCTCGGGCTACTGGCACGTGGCCGACTCCCAGACCGGCTACACGGTGATAAGCCTCAAGGCTTTGAAAGCCATCGACTGGGATAAGATGTACAAGCGCTACGGCCAGCCCAACGACATTTTGGTGCGCTTGAACGTGGAGGAAATGCGGGTGCGGGACGTGCCGGTGCGTCCGGTCTACAACATCGGCGAAAAGAGCGGCTTCAAGCCCAGGCAGGTGTTATGGCCCATCTCCAGGCTTCTCATCATGATGTTCTTCTGGCGCCTGTGGAAGAAATACGTGATCCGCGATTCGCATCCCCTGTTTCTGTTCATCCTCCTGGGCTTCGCCCTTTTCGGCTTGGCCTTCGTGTTTTTTCTCCGGCTCGTCTACCTCTGGCTGAGCCACGGAACGATGCCGGAGATCACCCTCATAATCTTCCTCTTCACCATAACCCTGGGCATGCAGTCCTTCCTCTTCGGGATCTGGATGGACATGAACCGAAACCAGGAGCTGCGCTGAAACTCGAAGGACAGCCGGAGCTTTTTACGGGGCGTGTCGGCGGAGCGCCCGGTATACCGGCGTAGGGCGCGGGGAAAGCCTAAAGATCCTCCTCGAATCGGCCGAAATCCAGCCGTCTCAGCGAAGGGGGAGGAAGGAAGAAAGGACGCGCGGCCGGACGCGAAGGCGGCATTCGGTAAGCGCCGCGGGAGGATGGAAATCAAGCCTTTCCGGCGGAACGCGTCCGGGCGAGCCGGAAGCCCTTTGAAATAACGAGGGCCGCGCTTTGTGGCGCGGAAGGCTCCCCGGGCTTCATCCGAACGTCCCGCCCCGGCTTTGACGGAAAAATCCCGCGAAGTCGGACCTCCGTCTTCGAAAGATCCGAAGGCTCCCGCCCGCTTTGGACCTGGAGGCGACAAAGCTTCAATCCAGGCCGTGAGCTTGGTTAAAATCGCAATATATTGTTAAAAATATAAAATCTTCAGTATTAATTTGCCCATTTAATTGAAAACCGCGAAAATTGTTGGGGTTTTGCGGTCGCGTCAAGGTTGTACATGCTGGAAAACTCAACCCGCCGGAGCGCCTGATTCCGAGGAACGGACCGAGCGAAGGGTGTGGAACGCGGAGCGTATCCGAATTGATCGGTTTTAAGCGATATGATAAACTTATTCTGGGAGAAAAATAGAGGCTCCTTTCAATTTCGTCATCCCGTCCCTTTTCCGGCATCCCGAATTTTTCTCCGCCCCAACGTCCCCGTAATTCGACTTCACTGAAGAACCGTAGGATGAATTTTCATGAAAATAGCGAAAACTACGTATTCTTTTTATGAACTAAGACGGAAGAATTGCTTGTACGTGGACAAAACGCCTTATATCGAAAAACTCATCAATCGTACTGATAACCTGTTTTTTCTCCAAAGACCACGCCGCTTCGGAAAATCCGTCTTCATTTCCACGCTGCTAAGCCTATTCAAAGGAGAATCAGAGCTGTTCGATAATCTCGCGCTCAACGGCTCTAATTATGATTTCAAAAAATATCCGACTCTGAAATTCAGTTTCACGAATTTGAAATGGAATTCGGTCAATCTGCTTGATCTGGACCTATATAAACGTATACTCCTAGTGGCTGAAAGTTTCGGTTTATCCGTAGAAAATAGCGCTGACGCTCCCTCCACCGCCTTGATCGAACTAGTGATGAAATTAAAGAACAAGACTGGCAATCAAATAGTCATCCTAGTGGATGAATATGATAGCCCCATACTCGATGCTTTGGAAAACACCGATGACGCCATGAATAACGCGAAGGCTCTGGGCGGATTCTTCGGAACAGTGAAAGATTTAAATCAAGACGGTTACCTGCGCTTCGCCTTCGTCACCGGGGTATCGAAGTTTTCCATGACTTCCATTTTTTCCGGAGCCAACGTATTCACGGACATTTCAGAAAACCAGGAATATGCGAACATTTGCGGCATAACCTTTGATGAATTTGATAAATACATAAAAGGTCACATACAGGAAAAGTTTGAGGAAGGCTATTTCAAAACAACGAAATTCAAAGACATCGACGACTTCATTAAAGCTCTGAAAGATATGTATGATGGATACACATGGAACAATGTAGACAAGATATTCAACCCCTATTCTCTTCTAAACGCCGTGGAATCACGGGAACTGGATTCATACTGGTTCGATTCAGGAACACCGACTGTTCTCTACAAGTATTTTAAAAAAAATCAGAAAACTTCCCTATTTCTAGATGATGTTAAAATGCCGAGGGTCTATTTAAAAAATCAAACTGCGGCGGATCTCTCGCTAGTTCCTCTTTTGTACCAAACAGGGTATCTCACATCGTCTCTTCCAGTGAAGGATGGCGTCTACACTCTTAAAATACCCAATATCGAGGTTAAAAACGCTTTAAATTTTTTGTTGACAAAAACATTTGTGAATGAAAAGCTAGGCGACTTTTATAAATTTGGGGTAAAGCTGCTTACAGCTTTCAAGAAAAACGATGAGAAGATAATCCAGAAGCGTTTAGCGGCTCTGTTTTCAAAAATAAAACTAAAACGTAATGAATTTTGTGAAAGAACATTCCATATAGCTCTTTTGTTTTTTATTCAATTCGCTGGAATTAAGGAAGTTTATTCCGAGCTTAATTTAGGGGGTGGCAGAATAGATATCTGCTTTATGTTGGACGAATCTAAAGCGATCCTCCTTGAGCTTAAATCGCTAGATCGTAGCCATTTTCATAAAAATGATACGGAGTTGGATGTCAGTTTCACAGAAAG
>JAISMF010000023.1 GCA_031276865.1 Deltaproteobacteria bacterium
ACTATTGAACAGCTGATGGTCTTATTTCAAAACGCTGTGAACACCAACGATGCCGCTACTGGAGCGGTGGCATACCATTGGAGCGATCTTAAATGGGACCCTGGCTCGCTGGATATAAATTTTCTGGAGTCTTTTTTAAAGTCTCTCCCTGAATATGACTACTCGCTCCTCAAGATGGGTGAAAACCAAAATGCCTCCGCGCAATACGGTATCTTCACCCATGACAAAAAAACCTTGGCTTTGGCTAAAGCCATTTCCGCTGATTAGCTTTCAACAATCACCAATAATTTTCATCCATTAATATCCCGGTCTTCCTTTTGGGAGGCCGCGATTTTTCTCTGTACCTCACTATCAACTTTAAGGAGGCATCTATGACACAATCGATAACCGAGCTTGAAAATTTGTCAGCCGTTGAAATGGACGCTGGCTCTGTCTTCAGCGGCAGAGCCTCTGGAACCAAAATCATGGCTTACTCTTCACCCTCAACGTTCACTCCGGCAACGAATCCGAACTACCTATTCCCTGACCAGAGCGGGGACTTGATCGTCTGGTCGCTCGACAATCACGACCCGCTTTACATTTTTGGACCCCAAGGTTCTGGAAAGTCCTGCTTGGTCAAGGAATTGGCGTCCAGGCTCAACTACCCCGTCTTCGAGCTGACGGGCCACAGCCGTCTGGAATTTCCTGAGCTCGCCGGCCATCTCTCGGTCAAGGACGGCCAGATGTTCTTCCAGTACGGCCCGTTGTCTCTGGCCATGAAGTTTGGTGGCTTGTTTCTCTTGAACGAAATCGACCTCCTCGACCCATCGACCGCGGCCGTTTTGAACTGGATTCTGGACGGCTTTCCGCTCTGCATTCCGGAAAACGGAGGGGAGCTCATAACGCCCAGCCCCATGTTCCGTTTCGCCGCCACGGCCAACACGAACGGATCTTCCGATGAAACGGGCCTGTGCCACGGAACTTTGAGGCAGAATTCAGCCTTCGTGGATAGATTCTGGCTCTGTGAAACAGGCTATCCCAAGGCGGACCGGGAGGTGGCCCCGCTTGCTAAAATCGCTCCGGCACTCCCCTCCGCTTTGCTGTCCAAGATGGTCGAGTTCGCAAGCGAGGTGAGAAAACTCTTCAGGGGAAGCGGAAGCGAATCCAGAGCCGAGAACCTGTTGGACGTAGCTTTTTCAACGCGGACGCTCATCCGCTGGGCGAGACTCGCCATTAAATTCCGGCCTCCGGTTAAACAGGGGGTGTCGCCCATCAACTACGCCCTGGACAGGACCCTGGCTTTCAGGGCCTCTTCCGAAAGCGAGGCCTTTCTCCATGAGCTTTCCCAGCGCTTCTTCAACGCCGAATCCGCTGGCCATAATTAGAAATTATTTTTATAAAGGATAATACATTTATGAATCCTGACAACATCAAAATCCTGAACCAGTCGACGGCCGTCAATCTGTCGGTCTCAATCTGGACCGCCAGAATGAAGCTGAACCCCGAAGACTTCGGCGAAGTCGACCTCGATACCGTCATTTTGGCCGGATTAGAACGGTATAAGGCGGTCTCCCGTGGACGTGGCTAAATAAAGAATAAAGCCGAAAGCCTTAATTTATTAGGGCTTCCGGCCGTTTATGGATTAAGCGGGATTATCTTCTGGTGGGCCAACCAGGACTCGAACCTGGAACCGACCGGTTATGAGCCGGGGGCTCTACCAATTGAGCTATTGGCCCTTGTTTTACTTTATAATCTTGAATTATACTTATTTATACTAAAATAATATATTTTTTTCCTTTTTAAAATATTATTAGCACAGGTTTTAACCAAGATCCGGTTGGACTCCCGCGCGACAGGGCTTGTTTTTTACCATACGCCGAACCATGAAATCAAGACATTTAAGTTTCCGTTTCGCGGCGCTTCCTGTCTCCGCTTCTAAATTTTACTTACTAAATTTATATTTTCTTATTTTAATCTAAATTATATATTTATCACTCTTTAAGGCCAAAAGTTTAATCATGTTCGCCGCCGAAGGACTGCCGCGGGGCTTCGAGTTCTGCTAAGATAAGGCCCCGTAACCGCCGTTCCGCTTGAGACGCGCGGAAGGAAGATTCCTAAGCCGCGGATTCGGAGACGGACGGATTTTAACGTTTTTTCCCTTCACGCGCCGGCGTCCCCCCCGAGTCGGTCGGCGCCGGGAACGCCCCGCCGGCGCGGGCGGGCGGAAAAAGCCGTGGGAGGCTTGTCATGGCGGAAAACACCGAAAAACTCGTTTTGGGCGTGAACGGCGGCCCCAGAAAAGGCTGGAACACCGATCTTCTTTTAAAGGAGATCTTGAAAGGCGCCGAAGCGGAGGGAGCGGAAACGGAACTAATCGATCTCTACAAGTTGAATTTCCGGGGCTGCGTCAGCTGCTTTTCCTGCAAGAGGGTCGAGAGCCACCGGAACGGGAAATGCGCCCTCAAAGACGATCTCAGCCCCGTCTTAACCCGTTTGGAAAAGGCCACCGGCCTCGCCATGGGATCTCCGATTTACCTAAGCGACGTGACCGGAGCCTTGAGATCCTTTTTGGAACGCTATATTTTCATGAACATCGTTTACAGCGCGGAAGACCCCCCCGTTCTGGAAAGGGGCCCGGCCATGGCGCTAGTTTACACCATGAACGTGACCTACGATACGGCGGTCGGGATGCGTTACGACGTCATGTTCAAGGCGCACCAAAAAATTCTTTCCGCCTTGAAGCCACCCTTCATTGAAACGCTTTATTCCTGCGACACGCTGCAGTTCGACGACTACTCGTCGTATTACGCGCCCAGGTTTGATTCCGAAAACAAAAAGAGGCGTCGGAGGGATGATTTCCCTCTGGAGCTGAAAAAGGCCTACGAGATCGGAAGGCTTCTGGGAAAGTACGAAAAATCTCCGTTAATTTACAAACCCTAGGGGAAGGGAGCGGTCTTGAAATTTTCGCTTTAGCGCCTGGCGCTTCTCCAAGGTCTCCATGACCTTTACGGAAACGTCCGCGAAGGGGCGGGTGACTGGCGCGGAAGGGCTTATTTCAGGTCGTCTCCGTCTTTTGAGCCGCCGGATCCCGGTGGCGGCGCTCGACTTGGTTTACCAAGGCGGCGCTCGAGGGCGAAACAGCGCTCGCCCGCCGTTTGGCGGGCGGGGAAGGATCCGCCTCAGACCCCCGCGGGCTTCGAACCGGGTTTCCCCTTGGCCTTCCCCCCGATTCGGCGAAAGGGCCGCCGGCGGAAGAAAAGGGGTGGGAAAGGCGGGAGGGGCCCCCTGGGGCGGAGCTTCGCGGCTTTCCATTATCCAATCCCGACGCTGTTTCGCGCGGCGGGTAGATCGAGGCATCTTGTTTAAATAATTATTCATCATTTATATTATAAACGCTTCTAAATTTTGTTTTAATATTTAAAGGTTGTTTATTTCTTTAAATATAACATTTTTTATAAAAATCATTATAATATTTATCATATTTAAACTATAAATATTAAATTTATAATTCATTTAATTTTTTTATTTTAGTTTTTCTAATGGGCTTTTAATCATGATAATTTAAACATCATCACGCGCCAATTAAGCGCGGGCGCCCCCCGCCGATCGCTCTGACGTCTCCCGCTTAGCCGGAGCCGCCGCCTGGCGATGGCCGACCCGCGCGGCCGCGCCTCCCTCCCGCCTCCTCCGGCGGGGTCCCTTTCGGGCTTCCGCTTTAGGGTTGTTATAAATCTGTGGAGTTTTCCTTGAAACTCTGGTAAATTAAGGGTGATATTTCCGTCCGCCGGCCCGGACGCCTTTTCCTCCGTTTCCCTCTAGGAAAAGCGGCCGTCACCCCCCCCCACCCCCGCGAAAACCGCCCGCCCCCCGCTTCCTGGCGCGGCTTCGTCCCCCGTTTATTTATCATTCCGGTTTTCCCGGGCGACGCGGTCGCTCTGTTGGAACGTACAATTTTAATTTTTTTCACAGGATCCCGGGGACGCGTTTCCGCCGCGGGATCGGTTTTTTTTTAGGGGCCTTGATTCGGGCTTTATTCCCGCGGCGCCTTGGCCGGCCAACGTTTTTCCCGTGTTTCCGCCGTTTCGCCCCCTGGAACGGTATTTAGGCGGAAAACGCCGCGCGGCGGCGGGGCTTTTCTGGGTTTCCCCCCTAAAGCGCCTCATGGCCGCGCCCGTTCGTTTTTTATCGTTTTTATTTGGAGGTCTTATGCCGAACTACGTCTGGAAGGGGATAAACGCCAAGGGAAAAAGGCGTTCGGGGCACATGGAGGCTACGGACACCAGGCAGGTGGAGGCCTTTTTAAAACGCCTGCGCATCTCCGACTACACCATAAAGGACGCTCCCAAGGATCTCTTTTCCGGCATCGCCATGTTCGCGCCCAAGATTAAACCCAAGGACGTGATGATCTTCACCAGGCAGTTCTCCACCATGATCGACGCCGGTCTTCCCCTGGTGCAGTGCCTGAAGATCATGGCCGATCAGAGCGACAACCCCACCTTGAAGTCCATGATCAGGGACGTGAACAACTCGGTGCAGTCCGGAGCCACCCTTTCCGACGCCCTGCGCAAGTACCCCGAACAGTTCGACAGCCTCTACTGCAACCTGGTGGCGGCCGGAGAGACGGCCGGTATTTTGGACACCATCCTCAAGCGCCTGGCGGAGTACATAGAGAAGTCGGAGCGGCTGAAGCGCAAGGTCAAGGGCGCCTTGGTCTACCCCGTCATCGTCCTTTTCGTGGGCGGCGTGGTCACCTTGGTCATCATGATTTTCGTCATCCCCACCTTCGAGGAGATGTTCGCCTCTTCCGGCAAGGAGCTGCCCATGCTCACCCAGAAGGTCATCGACATGTCCAATCTCGTGACCACCAGGTGGTACATCATCTTCCCCGCCCTGGGCGCCATGGTCTTCGCCATCAGAAAGATCATGAAAACCGAGCAGGGCGCCTATTACTTCGACAAATATTCCCTGAGCATGCCCCTCTTCGGCGATCTCCTGCGCAAGGTCGCGGTCTCCAAGTTCTCCCGCACCCTGGCCACCATGCTCCAGGCCGGAGTGCCCATCATAACGAGCCTCGAGATCGTGGCCGGCACCGCCGGAAACAAGGTGGTGGAGGAGGCCTTGAACGACTCCAAAGCGGCCATAGCCGAGGGGAGGCCCTTGGTGGATCCCTTGATCGAGTCCCAGGTGTTCCCCAACATGGTCACCTCCATGATCGCCGTGGGCGAGGAGGCCGGAGCTTTGGACGCCATGCTCATCAAGCTCGCGGACTTCTACGACGAGGAGGTGGACGCCGCCGTGGAGACGGTCATGACCATGATCGAGCCCCTCATGATCGTCTTTCTGGGAGGCACCGTGGGAACCCTCATCATCGCCATGTACCTCCCCATCTTCGGCATGGCCGCCACCATGAACTAGGAAAGAGCCCGCCCGCCTTAAATAAATCGCGGCTTCCGCCTCGACCCCCGCGCCCGGCCTTTCGGGTTCGGGGGTTTTCCAGGCCGCCGGGGAGAGAAATGCAGTGGTTTCCTCTTAAAATAGAGGAGGGACGTCAGAAGCGGCTGTTCATCTTCCGCCTGATGACCAACATCTTCCTGAGCCTTCTCGTAATCCTCATCCATTTAAACGGCAGCACCCCGGACATATTCGGATTCTGGCCCAACGTCATCGTCCTGGTGATGGTGGGAAGCTTCATCCTGGCGGTGGCGGACTACATCCTCTGGCCGAAGTTTTTAGGCCCGGGCGGCCAGATAATCGTCCAGGTCGTAACCGACGTCATCTGGGCCTCGGCTCTCATCGTCCTCACCGGCGGCTTCGACTCGGCCCTCCTCTTCCTTTTCATCATCGTCGTGATAAACAGCGCCTTCCTGGGGGGGCTGCGGGTATCCTTCATCGCCGCCACCCTTTCCACCTTCGCCTGGGCGGGGATCGTGGATCTGCACTACTACGGCTATCTGCCGGGCCTCCCCCCCTTGGGCGAGTTTTTGAGCCCGGCGGAGCTCGCGGTGAACATCCTGGTGAACACCGGCGCCTCCTACATGGTGGCCATCCTGGGGGGGCACCTCTCCACCCAGCTGGAAATATCCAGCCAGGCCCTGGTTAAAAGCCAGAGCAGCCTCGACAGGCTCTCGGAGCTGAACGACAACATCGTGCACTCCATCGACTCCGGGCTCATAACCACCGACAACCAGGACCGGGTGCTCTCCATCAACCAGGCGGCCCGGGAGATCCTGCGGGTCTCCTCGGGCGAGGTCATCGGCCGCTCCTGGCGCTTCTTCCTGCCGGAATTGAACAACGTCGAGCGGCTGCCTTTGAAGCACCCCCACCACCGCAGGGTGGACGGGGGGCTGCGCTTCAAGCATTTTCGCCCGGTGGACCAAGAGGAGCTCATTTTAGAGCTCGACACCCTGGCCCTGGTGGACGAGAACAACGAGCCCTGGGGGAGGCTCATGGTTTTAAAGGATTTGACGGCCATAAGCGCCCTGGAAGCCGAAATCCAACGAAACGAGCACATGGCGGCCATGGGGAAGCTCGCGGCCGGCCTCGCCCACGAGATCCGCACCCCCCTGGCCTCCATGAAGGGATCCTGGCACATGATCCTGGGCGGCAGCCTGGCCGAGGAGGACACCCGGCGCCTCATGATGATAATCGGCCGGGAGATGGAGAGGCTGGACCACCTGGTAAACGAGTTTCTGGCCTTCGCCCGGCCCAGCACGGGAAACCCGCAGCCCATCGAGCTTTACGGCTTCATGGAGGATCAGCTCAAAGTGCTGGAAAGCGCCGGCCGGGGGGAGACGGAGGTGGAGCTGGAGCGGGAGGATGTCCCGCCGGTCTACTTCGATCCGGACAAGCTCAGGCAGATAGTCTGGAACCTCCTCCAGAACGCGGCCGAGGCCCGGGACCCCGAGCGTAGGCTTAAAATAACCGTCTCCTTGAAAAACTCCGAAAACCCCCCCGGCAACGTTTCGCTCACCGTGGAGGACAACGGCAAGGGAATCGAGGAGGAGCGGCTCAGGCACATCTTCGAGCCCTTCTACACCACCAAACCCAAGGGGACGGGCCTGGGGCTGGCCACCGCCTGGAGCCTCCTGCAGAAGGGGAACGGCGGCATATCGGTCTCCACCTCCCCCAACAAGGGCACGGCCTTCACCCTGAGCCTCCCCCGCTACACCGCCGCGGAAGGAAAAACGGAGGCGCTTTATCCCTCCGCCGGAGGGGGGGAGTTTTCCGGCTTAAGGGAGCCGGAAAGGGCCTGAGCCTATTCGCCGGCCGAAAGGGCGGCGGGCGGAAAAGGGATCCGGGCGAACGACGGGGGAAAGGTCGAAAAAGGGGGTGGGGCTTTCAGCCCTCCCCCCCCTTCTCCTTTCCGCTGAAGGTCCAGGGGGTGCTCCGGGCGTATTCCAGATAACGCTCCGGGGCCCTGGTTTGGCGGATTCCGGTGAGGGACACCAGGGCGCCGGCCGCGAAGTTGACCGCCAGGGCCGCGCAGCCCTTGTTCACGCCGTAAAAGGAGGGCTGGTTCCAGAAGAGGGCGAGGCAGACGAAGCCCAGGCAGATTCCGGCCACCACCCCCAGGGGGGTCGCCCTTTTCCAAAAGAAGGCGAAGACGAAGGCGCTAAGGAGCTGCGCCATGCCCGAGTAGGACATTTTCAGGATGTTCGCGAGGAGGTTGGGGAACTTCACCGCGGCCAGGGCCCCCGCGGCCAGGGCCAGGAAGGTCGCCGCTTTCACGCAGACTATGAGCTCCCGCTCGTCCGCCCGGGGCTTCAGCACCCGGTAGACGTTCCGGCTGAAGAGTCCGGCTATGGAGAGGGCGTTCACGCTCACGACCAGGACGGCCGTGAGGGCCACCCCTCCGGCGATGAGTCCCAGAAGCCATTCGGGAAGGTAGAGGGCGGCCACGGCCAGGACCGCCGTGTCCTTCTCGAGGCCGGGGAGATTCACGAGGGCGAAGTAGGCCGCGAGCACGAGGAAGGGGAACATGAGCATGTAGACGGGCATGATCACCACGCTCTTCCGCACGTTGCGCTCGGATGACGAGGTGAGGGTTCCGGCCACCAGGATGGGGTAGATGTTCAAGGTGAGCATCATGAAGAAAACCGTGGACATGGTGTCGGGGAGCCCCGAGCCCCCCCCCCGGGGAACGGTGAGGGTTTCCGGCGCCGTCGCCAAAACCCGGGCGAAGACCCCGGCCGCCCCGCCCTCGGTCTCCTTGAGGCAGACGACGCCCACCACCAAGATCGCGAGGATTAAAAGGGCGTCCTTGAGGATGCTCACGTAGGCCGGCGCCCGGATGCCGGAGAGGAGGATCATGAGGTAGGCCAGGATGACCGCGAGGAGCACCCCGTGTTCGAAGCCGATGTTTATGTTCAGGTACCGAAACACCAAAGACAGGGCGGTGAGCTGGATCTGGATGATGGGGGTGAGGAAGACTATGGCGCAGACGGCCGCCAGGACCTCCACCAGGCGGCTGTCGTAGCGCCAGCCGAGGATGTCGCCCACCGTGGCGCCTTGGGAGAGCCTCCCCATGCGCCAGATGGCCGGGGAGAGGAAGTAGGCCACCGGGTAGGCCAGGAGGATGTAGGGGATGAACCAGAAGCCGTAGGAGGCGCCGTTGGAATAGATGGATCCGGGGGCGCCCAGGAGGGTGCCCGTCGTGTAGTTCTCGCCCACCATGATGAAGAACAAAAGGGCCGGTCCGAAGGATCCGCTCGCGACCAGGACGTCCGTGAGCTTTCCCTTGATGACCCCCCGCATGGAGAGGACCGAGATCAAAATCGAGCTCAAAAGGACCAGGCTAAACACCGTGAGGGCCATCTTCGTCCTCTTTCCCGCCTAGGGGCGCGGGCTTGTTGGCCGGATCGATAACGTAGGCGATGAACAGGCACACGGAGGTGAGCGCTATCCAGAGGAAGATCCAGAAGTAGCCGAAGGGGAATCCCAGAACCAGGGGCTCGGCCCGGTTGTACCAGGGCATGAGTCCGAGGACGGCCGCGATGGGGACGATGGTTCCCACGATAAAGGAGGGGAGGCGCGTCTTCATTAGTTTCACCCGCGTATCCGTAGCCGATCCCCGGACGGGGATCGGAAGGCTCTCCCCGAAGGGAGGAGGCGCCGGTAAATTAAAGGAAATATAAGGAGATGAAGCGGTTTAAGTGAAAGGCTGTTTCGTGTTTTTTATTAGATGACGCCGAAACTGTCAAGGTTTTTCTTTATCGAAAAAGGCGCCGCCCCCCGCCTTCGAGGTTTACCCGGTTTTCTCCCTCCGCCAATCCCTTCGAGGCTTCGGATCCGGTTCTTCTTTCCGCGTTTTAGCGTTTTGAAAATAATTTCACGAAACGTTTCGCGCGCCAAAGTCTCGGTCGTTTCAGGATTATGAAACAAAGCGCGCGGGACGCGTTTCCCCCGCGGTTCGTCATATGTTTCGTCCGCCGCGTCTGAGCGGTTAAACCCGGTATCGGCGGGTCGAAGCGAAGGTTCCGTATTTGTTTTTCCGTCCCGAAGCCTCCCCGTTTGAAAGGCGCCGAAGAAGAGCGCGGGATCAAAAAAAAGCCCGCGCGAAACGCCCCGGATCTCCTCGAAGGCGAATCGGGAAAGCCGGAATTCAATGGAAGGACGCGCGTTTGCGGGAAGCGGGAAAGAGCGGGGAAAGCGAAGCCGCGCCTCGGACGGATGGCGAGACGTAATTCGTCCGCGCTTATTCTTCCGGTGATGTCTTTTTCGGGAAAATGTTAAACCCCCGGCGAAAACGCGCTGAAACCCTTTTTCCTCCCGCCCGCTCTTTTTTCGCCCGCGGGGCTGGCTCCGGGTTCGGAAACGCGGATTCAAGTTTCGGGCGTCGTTGGGGGCCGGGGCGTCCCCCGGTCCCCAACGACGGGGCCCTCGCCGGCGCCTTTTCGGGCGCTCGGGATTGAAGGAGTCGGGATCCCGGGGGAGAGGCCCCCCTGGTCTTTCAGGGAAGGGGGGATAAAAAAAACGCCCGGGGAGACGTCTGGACGAAACTCCGGGCGTTCTAAGGGCTGGAAGGCCGAATTTTTCCGGCCCACGCGGCTCTTAAGCGGGGAAGGTCGAGTTCCGGAAACGGTTCCGGAACTCCGTTATTTTTTCTTGGAAGAGGCCTTGGGGGCGGGTTTCTTGGTCTTGGAGCCCGAACTCTTCCCGCTCCCTTTGGCGGCGCTTTTGCTCTTCGCGGAGGCCTGCTTGGAGCTCTTCTGCGGTATTTTAATGGTCTGGCCGGGTTTCAGCTTGTTGGCGTTGGGCATGTGGTTGTAGGCCACGAGATCGGAGGTGGAGACGCCGTAGCGCTTGGAGAGGTCGTAGAGGGTGTCGCCGTTGGCGACCTTGTGCGTTTTAGCGTTCTTCCCTCCGCCGTTTTTGGTCCGGGCGGCGCTATTCGCGTTTTTGCCTTTGGAGGCCGTGTTTTTGGGACGGCTGTAATTGGCCTTGGCTCCGGTGTGCCTGGTGGCGGCCTGATCGTTTAAGGCCAAGGTGGTCTGGTGCCGCGACTGCTTCACCCATTCGGCCTTGAGGCTCGCGGATATGTTGGTGACCCCCTGGTTGTCGATCACCCGGCGGGCGCCCACGTAGTGGTTTTTGCGGCCGGCGCCGTTTATGTCCGATTCCTGGATTCTTTTGCCCGTGCTGGGGCTGTGGATGTATTTGTCGTTTCCGGTGTAGATCCCCACGTGGGAGTAGCCGTAGTTGAAAAACACCAGATCGCCCGGGCGGAGATCGGCCTTTTCAATGGGGGTTCCCACTCCCAGCATGTCCCTCGACGAGCGGGGCAGATTGACGCCGTACTGTTTGTAGACCCAGGAAACGAAGCCGCTGCAGTCGAATCCCGTTTCCGGGGAGTTGCCGCCGTAGCGGTAGCGGTTTCCGAACTGGGAGAAGGCCGTTTTAAGGATGTTGTTCACCAGAAGCCGATTCGGCTCGCTGTAGACCGCTTCGAAGGACGGGACGGCCCGGGGTCTGGCGGCGAAGCGGGAGGCTTTCTGGCATCCGGCGATTACAAAGGTGAAAAGCAGAAACGAAACAACGAGAAGGGAAAAGGCGAATCGACGATTAAAAACGTGCGAACCGGTTGAATCGGTCATCATGTCTCCTGATTTTTGCGAGCCGGAGGGAAAATCCCGCCCCTCCCGAAGGAAGGCTGAAAACCCCGTGAAATCTTCGGGGGCTTTCCCGGTTTCGCATTATTTTTGGCGGCTGATGGGCGACATTCAATCGAAATCAAATTAAAGCCCAGCTTGAAATAAGTAAGCGGCCTGGAATCAAACGTGATTCCGGCGCGGTTTGGAAGCGTTGACGAAAAATCCGCGGGCGGACCCCTTAAAGAAGCTTCATCAGCGGACGGGACGATTTTGTTTTTCGCATAGGAAACGTTGAAACATAAAAGCTTGGAATAAAAAGATACTTATCACACACCAATGGGGCCCTGTCAAGTCTTTTTTGACTGTTTACAGGGGCCTGGAAGGGGTCTGGAAGGTGAAAAAAACGCTATATATTATATAAAAATTATAATTTTAATTAAATTCAGCGGTATTTAACCCCTTAGGGAAAAAATCGGGTTGGCCTTTTCATCGGCGCGGCCCCGGGCTCCCCGCGCGGCGAAGAGCCGCGGGAATCACCCGGAGCGAAGATTTTACGGGCCGAAAGGCGTCGGGAATTTCAGGGAACAAGAGAGAAAAAAGTTCGGGAGAGAGTTTTTCCCCTTCGAAGCGATCGAGGGGAAAGTCGTTTCGTTCAATTAAAACCAGGCTTTCAGCTTTAGGAAGGGCGTTTTTAAATTTATTTTCGCTGGCTTCGCCGCGCCTTCCCGCTCTATTTCGCCGGGGCGTAAGACGTCTATTCGTCAAGGCGGAAAACGGCCGAAGCTTGAAACGGCCGAAGCGCTGAAAGGCGTGATATTCAGCCCTTCGAAACGCCTCGGGTGGACCTCGCGCGGATATTTTTGATCGGGAAGGCTAGATGCGCGCCGCGGCGCGTTTCCGTCCGGAAGGAAAACAGCGGGAGTTTTTTATAAGATAAAAAAACGTGAAAAAAGAGCGCGGAACGAGAAAATGTAAAAAAAACGTAAATAAAGTTAAAAGAAACGTGAAAATGTAAAAAAAACGTAAATAAAGTAAAAAGAAACGTGAAAAAGTAAAAAAAACGTGAAAAGCGAAAAAACGGGGAAGGCGAAAAAACGGGGAAGGCGAAAAAACGCGGGGCGGGGGGCGGAAAAAATCGTTGGAAAGCGAATGGCGAGGGCGAAAGCGGGGTGAAGAAAAAAAGCGCCTCCCTGAAGGCGCCGGGTTTCGGGCGGATTCCGAAATAACGCGAAGACTCGAAAGGATGGCGGATCAGGTAAGGAGATCGGGGAAACGCTCGGTTATCCAGGAGCGGGTGATGAGATCCGCGTCCCGGCTGGAGTTGGTCTCCAGAACGTGATCGGCGAGCTCCCGCATCTCCGAAAGGAAGGACATGCGCACCATCCTCTTTATCACCGGAATGTTGTAGAAGGGCATGGAGAGCATGTTGGCGCCCATGCCCACGAGGAGCGCCGCGCTCACCGGATCCGAGGCCATTCCGCCGCAGATGGAGACGGGGATGTTCATGGAGCGGCCCACGTCGATGACGGTCTTGATCATGCGCAGGATGGCCGGATGCAGGGGCTGGTAAAGCTCCGTCACCTCGGGGTTGGTGCGGTCCAAAGCCAGGGAGTACTGGATAAGATCGTTCGTTCCGATGGAGAAGAAGTCGGCCTCGGCTCCCAGCTCCCGGGCCAAAACCACCGCCGAGGGGACCTCCACCATGATCCCCACGGGGACGCGCTCCGCGGTCTTCCGCCCCTCGCTTAAAAGCTCCTCTTGGACCTCCATCAGGGCGGTTTTGGCCTCGATCACCTCCTCGATGGTCGAGATCATGGGAAACATGACGCGCAGGTTGCCGCCCGCGGAGGCCCTGAGGATGGCCCGAAGCTGGGTGCGGAAGATGTCCCGGTGCTTGAGGCAGAAGCGGATGGCCCTGAGGCCCAGGGCCTGGTTCTGGCCCTCGAATCGGGAGCCTATGGCCTGGGGCATCTTGTCGGCCCCCAGATCCAGGGTCCGGATGGTGACGGTGTTGGGATAGGTGGAGGAGACCACCCGGTGGTAGGCCTCGAAGAGCTCCTCTTCCCGGGGAAGCGAGGGACTGGTGAGGTAGCTCATCTCGGTGCGGTAGAGGCCTATCCCCTCCGCCCCGTAGCTCATGATGGCCGGAAGCTGCTCCACGAGCTCGAGGTTGCCGCAGATCTCCACCCGCGAATCGTCCAGGGAGCGGGCCGGGATGTGGGCCATGCGCACGATCTCCCGCTGGAAGGTGGCGAGGGCGCCGCTGCGGGTGCGGTAGAAGCCCAAAGTGTCGCTGTCCGGGTCGACTATGATGTGCCCCTCCACCGAGTCGAGGATGAGGGGCGTTCCGGTGGAGAGGTTTTTCAGCACCCCGGCCGCCCCCACCACGGCCGGTATCTCCAGGGCCTGGGCCAGGAGGGCGGAATGCGAGGTGCGGCTCCCGTCCTCGGTTATGAGGCCCACCACCCGATCGAGGGGCACGGCCGCCACCTCGGCGGGGCTCATGGAGGCGGAAACCAGGATGGAGTTTTCCGGGTAGGTCCCGTTGAGCCGCAGATGCCCGGTGCCCTGGAGGATGCCTATGACGTTGTTGACCAGGTGCTCCACGTCGTCCACCCGGCGGCTGATGAAGCCCTCCTCGTCCACCAGGCCCGGTTTGATAAGGAGGGTCTTCACCGAATCGGCCGTCTCCCGCAGGGCCAGCTCGGCGTTCACGAGCTTCCCGCGGATGATGTCCGCGGCCCCGCCGAACAGCATCTTCTCTTTTAAAAGCGCCAGATAGTAGTCGAAGATCTCCCGCCCGGCGCCGACGTTTTCCGGTAAAAGCGCCCGGGCGGTCTCCAGCTCCTCTTTGGTCCGCGTCAAGGCCTTCGCCAGGCGCTGGACCTCCTCCTCCGCCTCGGCCTCGTCTTCCAGGGAGTAGCGGGGGACGATGGTCTTGCCCAGGCAGTAGGCGGTTCCGGTCACGACGGCCCGGCCCAGGCCTATCCCTTTGAAAACCGAGTCGGGGGGGACGAAGGGCGGGGGGAGGAGCATGGGCTTGCGGATTGGAATCGGGGGAAATTCCGGAAAGGGTTGGCGGAAAGAGCGAGTTCAACGGGGAAAAAAGAGGGGGGCGGGGGGAGGGGGCGGGCGCCCCGGATCCCCTCGAGGCGGGCTTTCGAAAGGGGGCGGGGACGCTCCAAGGCCGGCGGAAGCGAAGGGCCGGAAGGCGGATTCCCTCCGTTTCGGCTCCGTCGGCCCCGAAACGGAGGGTGGTTTTTCCGTGGGCCGCTAGTCCTCTCCGAAGCCCTCGGCTATGACCTTGAGCGCGGCGTTCACGGCCTCCGCCGCCCCGGGGCCCGAGGCGCCGAGGCGCACCCGTGTGGCCTTGGAACAGCAGAGGCTTAGGAGATCCAGGATGCTCTTCGCGTCGGCCCGGAAGGGGCCCTTCTCCATGAAGATCTCGCAGTCGTAGTTCTCCACGGCCGCGACCAGCCTGGCGGCCGCGCGGCCGTGGAGGCCGAGGCGGTTCACGATCTCCGCCTCCGCCCATATGTCCGGCTCTTCTTCAAGGCCGGGCTGTCCGAAAATAGTGACGGGATCGCTTTTTTCAACTTCCCTGGAGAGGCCGTCCATTCGTTCGTCGGACGGCCGGGCCCCGTGGAGGTCTCCCTTGCTGGAACGCATAAAATATCCTTGATGGGGAGGGGGCTTGGTAACGTCTATTGATTGTCCGCGGACCTTCTTATCCGGCCCTTAAAGGGCCGAGAGTATCAGAAACAGCGCCGCCGTCTCCAGAAGGTAGAGGGGGACGAGTAGAGATCGGCTCAGGCGCAGGAGCGCCGAACCCAGGAGAAGGGCCAGGAAAAAGGCCGAGGCGAAAAAAAGAAGCTCCGGCGGGCCCGGCCCCCCGTTTAGCGGAACCGAGTCCAGGACGAGGGCGGTCAAGAGCCCCTGGCAAAAAAGAACCGCCGTCTGGAGCCTGCGCCTGAGGCCCAGGACCAAGGCGTTGAAGACCCCGGTGGAGGCCGCCGCCCCCTTCCGGTAGCCCCAGTAGAAGCCCAGGAACCTGAAGGGCAGGGCCGCGAGCGTGAAGAGCAACGGGAGCAGGAGGGGGCCCCAGGGGCTCTGGAAGAACCAGGTGACGAAAAAGGCCGCCAGGGCGGAAAAGCGCAGCCAGGTGTTCCAGAATATCTGATCGCCCTTGGCGCCGGCCGCCGAGGCCAGACAGGCCACGAGCTCGTCCGGAAGGGGTCCGTCCCGGGCCTCCCCGGACTCCTCCTCCGCCATCTTCAAGGCCGCCCCCAAGACCAGCCCGCTCATGAAGGGGTTGGTGCTGAAGGGCTTGAGGAGTCCCAGGAGCTCTTCCTGGGTCATGGCCGGCCGGAGGCGTTTCAAGGCCGGAAACATCGCCGCGGCGTAGCCGAGGTTCTGCTTTCCCTCGTCGTTGAAGGAAGACTCCAGAAAAAGGGAGCTTAGGGCGCAGTTCAGGAGCCGGAGGAGTCCGGCTCTCTTCACGGCCCCCGGGGCGGGGGCGCTTTTCCAGGCCGGCAGAGGGGCCTCCGAAAAACAAGAAATCGCGCCCCGGAGGGGCGCTCCGGAACGCTTGTCCGGAAAAGGGAGGGAGAAAAACAAGAGGCCGGGCTTCCGTCCGGCGCTCGAAAAAGCGGCGGAAAAGAGGCCCTTTTCCCGCCGAAAGTCGACTCGGGGGAAAATTCGACTTCAATCTTATACAAAATTTGCGCAAATTTCAATAAGTACGGAAAACAAGCTCCCAAAAAACCAAAAAAAATCGAATTCCCGCCGCCCGCGCCCCTTTTCCTCCCTTTTTCGCCCGAAACCGGGCTCCGGACGGCGGGGACGGCCGGGCGGGCGGAAGAGGGGCTCCGGGAGCCTCTCAAGGCGGACATCGGGGGGGACCGCGCGCCGAAACGGGGAACCCCCAAAAGCCTCACCGTTTCATGATATTTTTTAAAATTCCGTTTCGCAACCTAAAAGACGCGTTTTTTTTCGGCTTCCTTTCTAAATAGGCGCGGAAGCGGGGAAAAATAATTTTTCCCGCGTCTGAAAAAAGCGGATTGGAAACAAGTCAAGGCGAATTATTTTCTTTCGCTTTCCGCCGCCGGGTGAAAACATCGGCGGGCGGACCTTTTCCGGGCGCTCTTCGGACGCGTTGGTTAATTTTTTGACGATTTTTAAATTTAGATGGCCCGCGCGGGCGACTTCACGCTACCGGCTTTCTTGACCGTGAGGCGGAAAAGTGTGAAAATCACCCCGGCGGTGAAAATTTTTTGAAAACGCCATGAATTCGAGGGAGCCGCTTCATTGTTCTAACTTTTAACCGCCGGGGCGCCGGAAGAGCCGGAAGCTCCGCGTTTTAAGCCGGACGGATCAAGGCGCCTTCACGGCGTTTCGCCCTGGACGGGCGGGACCGCGCCGCGGCCGAAAGGTCGAGGCGGGGCCGTTTTTCCAAAAAAGCCCTCCGCGCGTTTATTTCACGAATATTTCACGCGCGGGCTGATTTTATCTATTACTCCGGCGGTTAAATGTTGGAAGGAGGCCGGACGACGGGGGGAACCTCTTCATCCTAGAGTTCTAACTTTTTCTCCGCCGGGGCGACAATAATTTCATCCACAATCGTCTCCGTCTCCGGCGCCGCTCGGTTTTCATTCTTTCGAAAGGAGTCGTAATGAGAAGAATTTGTTTTTCCTGGTTTATCGCCGCTTTCATCGCGGTCCTTGTTTTCCCCCCCGCGCTTTCGGCCCAGGACGCCGGAGGGCGCTTGGACGCCTCTCCGGCGGAGGCGAAGCCGGCTCCCGCCCAGGCGCCTCCCCACGCCGCGGGCCAGCCCGCCGACCCCGCGGGGCCGCCTCCCGGACCCGCGGTCGACCGCCCCGCGGAAGAGACGGCGACTCTTTCAACCGAGCGGCTGAACCGCAGGCGCGCCCTTTTGGACGACTACTTCGCCAAGGCCGAACCCATTCTGGAAGACTTGAGGGACCAGCAGCTGCTCTACGACTCCTTTAAGGGAAATTCCAACGTCGCCGCCCAGGATGTCCGGGCCGTGGTCTCCGAAATGCGGAAACTGCGGGATCGGCTAAACGCCCTGACCGACAATCTGAAGGCCGATTTCGAGAAGAACAATTTGGGAAAGCTCCGTCTTCCGCCCGTCTCCGCCATGATCGATCGCCATCTGAGGCGTGAGCGCGGAAGAGACGGTGGCGGCCGGTACGACCGGGATGGAAGCGGCGACTTCGACAGCCCCTTCGCCGGGAAAAGATTCGGATCCGATCGCGGATGGGACCGCGACCGGAGCCGCCACCGGGGATGGTCGGGCGACGACCGGAGTCCCCGCCGGGACGACTACGACCGGGGGGCCCGCCAGGACGGCTACGACCGGAGGGTCCGCCAAGACGGCTACGACCGGAGGGTCCGTCACGACGACGACCGCTTCCGGGGCGGTCGCCCTGGCCACGGATGCGACGATCCCTATAACGATGAGGATTACGGCGACTATTAAGACGATCCGGCGGCGGCCGGTCGCGGAGAAAAATATCCGCTCGGTCTTTCAAGGCCCCCGAAGAAATCCGGGGGCTTTTATTTTTTTCGTCCGCCCGGAAGGGGTCTTTCCCCGCGCGGGGGGGAAGGAAACGGGGGCTCGCCTCCGTTTGGATCTATCCGGCCGCGGATTTGGGGATCGCGGTTAAAACGTTTCGAAAAAAAAACAGCCGGCCGCGGGACTGGAAGCCTTCAGCCGTTTGAATATTTCCGCCTTGAGTTTTTTTCTTCCGCGGGGCTTTCGCGAGCGGAAACGGCGGAAGCGCTCCGCCGTTTTCTAAAAATTACCGGTTGTAAAAATCCCTTGGCGAATTCGCGCGGGGCCTTTTGTCCGCGGAAGGCGTCGCTGGAAACATAACCCCGGACGAAACCGGAGGCCCGTACTTTTCCTTTCCGGAGCGCTCCGCCCTCGTTTTTCCAAAGCGCTTTCATAGCGCGATAATTTTCGAGCTGGAAAAAATCAGCCCGGAAAAAAACGTGAAACAGCCGACGTTACCTAAAACAACTTGGATTTTCGCGGACGCGTCGACGCTTCGCCGCTAAAATAGCTACAGGCACAGATCCACTTCTTTCAGGCCGCCTGGCGAGGCTTTCCAGCCCAGGTAGAGCTCGTCTAGGTCGTAACCCTTGGCCACCGCCAGAGCGCCGTTTTCATTTTTGAAATAGGTGTTGGTCGTGACGCCCTGATGCCCCTTCCTCATCAAAATAGGCTCCATATCGGAATCCCCGAACCAGTATCCGTCAAGCGACCCTCCCGAGATGGGGCCAGCCGTGGGGGATCCGACGAAATCGTCCCTCCCCTCGTAGTATGTTTTCGAGAAATCGGAGCCGATGTTCCAGCCGCAAAAGACGCCGTCTCCGGCAGACACATTGGGGGCCACGTTGGAGTTCAGATAGCCGACGAAATCCAGCGCGGCTTTCTTGCCGTTCTCCTTGGAGACGATGGCGATGGCTTTGGCGAAGGCCTGGCCGGGGGAAGAGCGAAAGTCGGAAAGCAGCGCCTCGGCCGCGCCATGGTTTTCGAGCCGTTCCTCCAGATATTCGGCGGCGCCCAGCGCCGCCTCCTCGGGCAGATGAAAATTTCCAGCGCGGGCCTCGCCCACCCCCTCGAAACATAGGCGGTAGAACCCGTCCCGCTGGACGGGTCCGGAAGGGGAGCCGGAGGCCGCCCGCGGCTCTTCTTTCTGGTTTTCCCCCGGGACGCCGCGGATCCATTCCAAAGCGTCGTTGAAAAACTTGAGGCCGGAGTCGGACGCCTCTTCGCCAGGCGACGCTCCTTTGTGGAAGAAGGCGTTTAGAAAGGCGGAAAGACCGGCCGCGGCTAAGGTCTCGGAATTGGAAAGCGTCCCCTCTTCGACTTCCAAGCCGAGGTTGAAACTTTCGGCGAGCTTGGCGATTTTGGATTCGAGGAGCTGGTCGGCTGGGTTTTTAGCTAAAAGTTCCCGGGCGAACAAGCCGACGGCCTCGGCCAGGCCCTCCTCGCTCCCGTCGGCGTCGAGGATGGCGTTTTGGAACTTTTCCCGCGCTCCGGCTCCGAAATCCTTCTCCACCAGAGCCGCCGCCTGTTCGAAAGCGGCGGCCAGCCGTCCGGCCAATCGGGGATCGCCCGTTTTCGACCCCTTGAGCCGCTCCGCGATCGTGCTTTCGAAGGAGGCGGATTTTTGGCCTCCATGGTCCGCGGTTTCGCTTCGGGCCGCGACGGCGGCGGCGGGGTTGGCGTTGGCGGCGGGGATTTCATCCGGCTTTCGCCCGGCCACCCTGAGCCCTCCCGAAACGCCGTGGTCGCCTCCCGAACCCTTCGGGAGGCGCGTGAAGATCGAGGTGGCGCTCCAGCGCGTGATCACGGTCCGGCTCCTTGGCTTTCGGTCCCGGTTTTTCCCGGGGGCGAAGAAAGACCCCTCCCTCCGGCGGAGGAAGGGACGTCGTCCTCTTCACTTATCGGCGAGGATGGGTTGTTTCTTCAATAAAAGGGCCGGGCCTTGGGGCCGGGCGCCGCGAAACGCCCTCCGTCGAGGCGGACGCCGCCAATTCCCGCGGCGCGGCCCGGGGTGCCGAAGCTCGTCAACGCCGGGAGTCGGCATGCAGCGTCAAGCTGGATATTTGTCAATAAACAACCTTTACGGCGAGGGGCGCGGACGCCCGCTTTCCGGGCGGTCCTGTGCTTGGAATAGATTTTTAACGGACGGCATGTTTTATTGTTTTATATATTTTATACTAATATAGTTTTTATTAATATAAAATATTATTTTTTTGATTCCACGTCAGTTCGTTCATTATTCCGCGGCTTGTCGCTCCATGGTTTCCACGGCGGCGGCGAAACCTTGTTCGGCGGCGAGATTGAACCATTTTTTCGCTTCCCCAAGGTCTTTGGCCACTCCAAGTCCGTTTTGGTAAATAACGCCGAGACTATGCTGGGCGTCGGCCAAGCCCTGGTCGGCGGCCGCTGAAAACCATTCTTTCGCTTTCGCGTAGTCTCGAGTCAGCACGACTCCGTTGAGACGCATCGTTCCTATGGCGTGTTGAGCTTGGGGGTAACCGTTTTCAGCCGCCTTTAAAGTCCACCCGAGGGCCTCTTCTTTGTTTTGATCCACGCCGTGACCGATATGGTACATCATTCCCAGAAGATATTGAGCCTGAGGCAACCCGTGTTCGGCCGCCAAGCGGTTCCATTTAACGGCTTCCTCCAAATCCTTCTCTATTCCGACGCCGTTGAAATACAGGAATCCGAGACAAAATTCGGCTAGAGGCTCCCCCTGTTCGGCCGCTTTCCCATACCACGCGACGGCTTCGACCATGTCTTTAACCACGCCGTCTCCTTCGGCGTATTTACTACCGAGCGCGTAACTGGCTCCGGAATGACCCTGTTCGGCCGCTTTCCTATACCATTTCAGGGCCGCGGGCATGTCTTTAGCCACGCCGTCTCCTTCGGCGTATTTGCGCCCGAGCGCGTAACTGGCTCCGGAGTGGCCTTGTTCGGCCGCTTTCCTATACCATTCGAGGGCTTCGCCTTGATCTTTCGCGACTCCTTCTCCCAAGTCGAGTTTGCGCCCCAGGATGTAGCGCGATTCCATATGACCTTGTTCGGCCGCCAAGGCGTGCCACTTGACGGCTTCAATTTCGTCTTTCACGACGCCTGGCGCGCCGTTTCCGTAGAGAAGCCCGAGAGCGTGCCGAGCGTGGGATATCCCCCGCTCGGCCGCCAGGCGGAACCATTTGACGGCTTCCTCGTTATTTTGATCCGCTCCGTCTCCCAATAGAAAACAATAGCCGAGATTGTATTGGGCCAGCGCCAAGCCCTGTTCAGCCGCCAGACGATACCAGCGGACGGCTTCGGCTTTATCCTGGATTACGCCTTCTCCTTTGTAATACATGGCTCCGAGATGATTTTGAGCGTCGGCGTAGCCCCGTTCCGCCTTTTGGCGGATTAACTTAGTGTCTGCCATTTTTTTCTTACCCGCTCCTTCTACGCCGTTTAAAGCGATTGGATTCGACTGAGGCCTTGCGGAAACCTCAACGTTTTTTCGATATCTGAAATCGGCCGCTCCATGTTTTAAACGTTTCGCGGTTTTGAACGTTTCGCGGCCGCGCCGACTTCTTTTCCACGCTCTTTTTCGCGCGCCGGTTTTTTATCCGCCGGACGATTAAAACGTTTCCGCCCGGAAAACCCTTTCCGGACGAGGCTTAGGATGGCGGTTTTCAGCCTAGCGCCGCCCTTCCCTTCCGGGCGTCCGGCTTGGGACTTAGACGGCGGAGCGCAAAAGCTCCCTCGCGCGGTCGAAAAAGTCGTTTCGAGACGATCCTTCCTTCACGCCCTTTCCGGCCACGAAGCGCAGCTGGGGGATTATCCTTTCTTCCCGAATCTCTCTTTTTGGGCCGGGGTATTTTTTCAGCTCTTCCCGGAAGGCCCCTTTTTCCAAGGCGGGGTATTTGAGGACGGTATCCAGGGCGGCCTCCTTAATCACCAGGGCCGCGAGGGTCTCCTCGGAGAGGGCCCGGGGGAGGGGGGGGGCGGGGACGAGGGAAAAGCCCCTGGGGGAGAGGGCGCCCTTCCAGGTTTCAAACAGCGCCCCCCCCGAAGGAGCGATTTCTTCGCTCTTTTCCCCTCCGATCCCGTCTCCCAGGAGTTCGGTTACGAGCGCGGCCGTCAATTCGGCCGGGGGAAGGGCCCGGCAGGCGGGTCTCGCGCAGCCCTTGTTCTCGACGCAGGGGCCGCAGGGGGAAAGCCCCTGGACAAGGGAGACGCCCTCCCGGTAGGGGGCCGTCTCGTGGCCCAGGGCCGGGCCGAAAAACAGGGAAAGCTGGGGGACCTCCAGCGCCGCCGCCAAATGGGCGACCCCGGTGTCCGCCGCGATTAAAAGGGAGCATCTTTTTAAGAGGCGGGAAAGCCGCGCGAGGTCCGTTTCGCCGCAGAGGTTCAAGATCCGGGCCCCGGGGGAGGCCTCCCGGTGGAGTTTCGCGAATTTAAGGCCCAGGGCCCTTTCCGGGCGGGTGCCGATAAGAAGGATTTTCAGATCCCTTCCGCGCTCCGCCCGAAGGAGGGCCGCGGAGGCGAGTTCCGCCGGGTGGCGCCTTAAGCGGTGGCCGGCGCCGAGGTGGAGGGCCACGACCGGATCCGGTCCCTGGAGGAAGTCCTCCGTTTCCCTGGCTTCGAATCTTTCGTCCCCGTCGCCCTCTTCGGGAAGCCCGGGGGCCTTAAGCTTGGTCGGGGCGCCTTCCCCCAGGGAGCGCCAGAGGTCGACCAAGTTGAAGCGCCCCAGGCGGCGGTTCAGGGTCATGACCGCGAGGGCGAGTTTCTGCGCCGCCGGGATGAAGGTTTCGTCCTTTTCCCGCCTGGGGCCGATGACTCTTTTGGGTTTCAGGCGGAAGATCAAATCCAGCGCCTCCGGACTCAGGCTCGGATTCACCAGAATATCCGCCCCCCGCAGTCTTTTGTCCGGGGCCTCCCCGCTCTTCTCCGGAGCCGGCACCGCCTGCCAGGCGGGAAAAAAGAGGGAAAGGGCGGATTCCACCGCCCTTTCCCGAAAGCAGAGGAAAAACTCGCAGTCCGGGCGCTCCTTTTCCAGGGCGCTTAAAAGGGGCGTCAGCTGGATGAAGTCCCCGAGCTTTTGGAGAGAGGCCGCGACCAGGCGCATCTTAAGCCTCCAGGCTTTTTTCCACGAGCAGAGGCAGGCGGTGGCGGTAGAGGTGCCGGGAGAGGATCAGATCCCGGGCCTTTCGGGCGATCTTTTCCCGGGCCGCGTCCCGGGCCAGGTAGAATCTCACCAACTCGGAGAGCTCCTCCGGGTTTTCGTAGGTCACCAGGTTTACGCCCTCCTGGAAGAATTTGAACAGCTGCCTTTTCCGGTCGGTGATTAAAAAAGCCCCCGCGGCCGGAACGTCGAAGACCCTCTGGTTCATGCCGCCCTTCATCTGGGCGCTGGTGACGTTCAAATTGATTTTCGTCCCCCGGTAAAAGTCGCAAAGCTCGTGATAATAGTCGATCCCCCCCCTGACCCGCGCTCGGGGGAGGAGCTTTTTCCAGGCGGAATCTCCGGCCACGTGGAGGATGGAGGGATTTACGGATCCCAACGCTTCCAGACGCCTTATTCTCGAGGCCCGCCAGGTGACCAAAGCCGAGAGGGCGTTGAACTCCCCGGCCCCGAGCGCCCGAAACTCTCGGACCCCTCGTAAAATCCCGTCCGGCTTGAGACTCGTCGGGTCCCGTAAAAAGATTTCCGCCAGGCGGTCGATCTCTTTTAAACGGCTTTCATCGAGTCCGGAAAGGGCCAAATATTTTTTGGTCGCGCTCTCCAAACTGTCGCCCACGAAGGCCGCCTCCCTAAAATACGCCACCGGCGCGCCACCCGCCTTGAAGAAGGCCTCCTCCGTCGCCAGGGGGAGGTGGTGGACGCTTTTGAAGCCCAGATCCTTTAGGGATTGGACGTGATCCTCGTCCCAGGAGAAGGCGGAAAGACCGGGGTGGGGGTTCAAGGCCGCGCCTTCTAAAATGTAGGAGGGCGAGTCCACGAACCAGGAGGCGGCCGGAATTCCGAGCCTTTTCAAGACGGAGGCGAGCAGGCCTTCGCCGTCGAAGCCCAGATGGTTCACGGTGATTAAAAGATCCGGCCGAAATTCCCCGATTTTTTTTAAAAGCCTCTTGTAGTCCTGGTCCCGATCCTTTTGGCGGTCCCGGAAATCCTCGATCTCCCAGCACTCCTTGGGGTAGCCGAGCTTTTCCGCGCAAACCCTCAGCTCGGGGTCCAGATAGTAGCCGCTTTGAAAAAACAGAAGCCTCCTCTTTTTCAAGCCCCGATTGATCTTCGCGAAACCCGCCCCCCGCCGGGGGAGATAGAGCGCGGGAAAAAGCCTTAAAGCGTAGGGTTTCACCAAGGCCTCCCCCGCAAAGGCTTGGTTTTCCGGATCTTGTCCCAAGCCGAGGATCTTCAAGCCCGGGAAATTCAATATCTCCTGGAAGCGGGCCCAAAAGGCGGCGGCGAGGATGGCCAGGGAGGGCTCGCGGACCCTTAACTCCGAAATGGCGAGGCCCCGGGCCTGGCTTTCCCGTAAAAGGGCCTCCAAGTGCCATCCGAGTCCGAAACCCACGACGAGTCCGGGGGGGGAGGCGCCCTGGCCGCGGAAGAAGCCCCGGACCAGGGCCTCGTCCTCCCGGCGGGGGTCCCGGCTCATGAGGCGGATCTTCGCGCCGAAAGAGGCCCCCTCCTTGAAAACGAAGAGGTTCGGCTCTCCCCCCTCCGCTTCCAAAACGACCCGGGTTAAAGGGTTTTCGGCGGCGGGGCCGGAGCCCTCCCTCTCCGACCCCGTTTCCGGGACTTTAAGGGAGTCGTCCCGGGCCTCCGTGAAAAGAAGGGCGGATCCCAAAAGGGATACCTCCGTCTTTTCCAGGATGTCTTTTTTCAGCTCCGGATCGTTTAAAGATTGGAGGTTTAAATAGAGATGGGAGGAAATCCCCGTCGCCGCCTCCAGGTGCCGCGCGTCCTCTTTGGTCAAATCCGAAAGCCGCGCCGGCCCGAAGGAGGACTCCTTCGGGCCGGGTGCGCTATTTTCGGGCGGAGGGCCTTCCCGGCGGGCGGAAAAGGCGGGGCTTTCAGACGGGGCGCTCAAGGCTCGCTCCTTTTTTGGGGCTTTCCGTGAGGAAGCGCCTGGACTCTCTGGCCTTCAGCGAAAGATTGAAGACGCGCTCCCACTCGCGGGCGATCTTAGCCCAGGAGTAGCGCTCCCGGATCTTCTTTTGCGCCTCCTCCGCCAGGCGCCGGGCGCCGACCGGATCGTCTAAGAGCTTTAAGGCCCTTTCCACGTAGGCCTCCGCGTAGCGCCTGGATCCGGGACGCTCCTGGATCTTGAAGCCGTCTTGAACCACCGACTCGTTTAAGGCGTAGGCGCCGCTGGTTAAAATGGGCGTCCCCAGGGCCTGGGCCTCCAAAGAGACGAGGCAGCTTATCTCCGGAAAGACGCAGGGGTAGACCATCAAGGCGGAGCTCTTCAGGTGGCGGTAGTAATCCTTTTTGTTCAGCGCCCCCAAGGGGACGATGGAGGGATCGGCGGAGGTCAAAAGCTCCAGGTAGTCGTAGAGATCCAAAAGGCCGGGGTCCACGTGCTCCCGGCTTAGGGAGTAGCCGCAGAGATGGAGCTTCAAGGAGGGCCGGGCCTCTTTCAAGCGCGGCCAGATATCCTCCAGGAGGATTTTCAGGCCCCTTTCGGGCCGGGAGGCGTAGATGAGCTTGTCCGGATCCCTCGCCGCTCCGGCCGCGGCCTCGTCCATGAGCTCCAGGTTCAAACCGTTTCTGGTCACCAAGGTGCGGTCGTCCAGCTGGGGGACCCGGGTCAGGTAGTTGTCCCGGTGGAATTTGGAGAGCACGAAACAGAGGTCGATTTCATCCTGGACCGCCCGCAGTCCCTTGGGGTCGGTCAGGGTGTCGTGGTTCCAGAGCACCTTCAAGCGCGAGTTTATGGGGAGGTTGAAGAAGCCGAAAAAGCGGCTCACCACGAAGACGTCGAACTTCACCCGGGCGAGCACGGGCAGGGACTCCCGGACGGGATAGTAGCGCACGCCATGGTGGGTGGCCGGTTTTTCGCAGTTGTTCACCGCCGTCACCTCCCAGCCCAGGTCCCGAAAGGCCCGGGTGATCTCGATGAAGGCCGTCTCCGATCCTCCCAGGGCCCTTTTCTCCAGGGCGTCCCCCTCGAAGGGGGGCCCCTCGGTGTAGAATCCTAAGCTTTTCAAAGTCCCTCGCCTCTTATAAGGCCCTGGTAGATGTCCCGGGCCCGGCGGTGCCCGGGGGAGAGCCTTAAGGCCTCCTCGAGGTGGAACCTGGCCTCCTCCGCCCGGCCGAAGCCGGCCGCTATCTCGGCTAGGGCCACCCGGGGCTCGGGGTTGTCCGGATTGATCTCCGCCGCCTTGGAAAAGGCCTCCCGGGCCTCCTCCTCTTTCCGCGTCGCCAGTAGGAGCCTCCCTAAAAGCTGGGCGCAGGTGAAGGTTATTTTATCCCTAGGCGCCCCCCAGCCGGAATCGGAGAGGCCCAAGGACGAGGCGAGCTTAAGCTCTTCAAGGGCCTCCCGGTCGCGTCCCAGGCGGTGGAGGGTCTTTCCCAGAAAGTAGCGCCCCAAACCGTAGCGCGGGCGCCTCTCCACCAGCTCGCCCAAGCTTTGGAGGGCCTCGCCGTCGCGGCGGAAGGCGGTCAGGATCTGGGCCTTTAAAATCATGACGTGGCTCCAGAGGGAAGGGTCCGCGTCGGGTTTCCGCGCCGCCCGGTCTAAAAACTCCAAGGCCTCGCCTTGTCTTCTCAAGTTTAAAAGCGTCCTTCCGGTTTGATAGAGGTGGTAGAAGTCTCCGGCCAGAGTCTCCGGAGCGCTTAAAAGGAGCGCCAGGTTCCTCTCCCCCTTCCTTTTCCGCTCCAAAGGATCCGCGTAGCCCCAGTGCCGCACCGTCGTCGGGACGTAACGGACCTCGAAAGAGGCGGGGTGGACGAGCTGCTCGTGGATCCTCCCTTGGAAACAGACCCCGGGAACCCGGGGGAAGACCCTCTTTTGCCGGAGCCGGTCCCCTTGGGGGACCACCAGCTCCTCTAAAACAAAGACGCGGTTTAAGGGCGAAGCGGAAATAGTTTCTTTCAGGCGCCGGAAATCATCCGGATCGACTTGGTTGTCCGCGTCCAGCCACATGACGAAGTCGGTGGTGGCGTAGAAGAGGGCCGTGTTTCGGGCCAGAGAGAAGTCGTCGGGCCAGGGGGATTCGCGCACCGTGGCGCCCATTTCCCGGGCGATCCGCTTGGTCCCGTCCGCGGATCCCGTGTCCAAAACCACCGCCTCGTCCGCGAGGCGGATCAAGGGGCCCAAGGACAAGGGCAGGTTCCGCTCCTCGTTTTTCACTATCATGGACAAACCTAAAGTGCGTTCCCTCATCTTCCCTCCCCGGGGTTTCAAACGCGAAACCCGTTCAATTTCCCTCCGGCGGATTTCCCTCCGCCGGATTTTTTTCGGCGCCTCGTTAAGCCTCGTTAGGCCTCGTTAGGCCTCGTTAAGCCTCGTTAGGCCTCGTTAGGCCTCGTTAGGCCTCGTTAGGCCTCGTTAGGCCTCGTTAAGGCTCGTTGAGGCTCGTTAAGCCTCGTTGAGGCTTTTTTAGGCTTTTTTAATCCGCTCGAGCGAACTGAGCATCTTCAAAATGATTCCGTCCGCCCAGCTCAGGCCCTGGAGGATGTTTCCCGGGTGCCCTCCGGCCAGGGCCGGGGCCAGGATCTCCTTCATGAAGGCCGAGACCCGGGAGATGTTCATCATCTCGGTTAAAGCCTGCCTGGGATTCCTGTGGAGGAGGTGCCGCACCTGGGTGAGGAGGGTGGACATCTGCTTAAGATCGCCCCGGATCTCGGAGGCCTGGGGCCGGGGGAGCTTCTCCAAGACGGCCGGAAGCTTGAAGGGGAGGCGGCGATCCGGAATCGTCTCCGTAAGCGTTTCCAAGGGGATCTCGTCGAAGCCCTGGAGCCTCGCCCCCTGGGCCGAGGCGTTGATGAGCCTGGGGCCCTTGTTCTTGCGGCGGATGATGGCCGCGGCCTCGGAAAACCAGTTGATGGAGGCCAAAAGCGAGGTGTTGGTCTCCACCATGGAGCCGTTTATCCCCGGGACCTTCACCGCGTCCGGGCGCTCGGTTTCGTAAACCGAGTCCGCCGTGCCCTCGGCGTGCAGGAGCGATCCCAAATAGGCCTGATCCTGGCCCACCAGGATCACCGGATCGAGCCCCCAGAGATAGCTCAGGGCGAAGGCCGCGGAGCCGGCGTTTCCGCCCTGGGGGAGGAAGAGGCCCCGGCTTAAAAGCTGGGCCTCGCCGCCGTTTAAATGGAAGATGGCCTTTTTGAAGCCGAAATCTTCGAAGTGGCCGGGGTTGGAGCCCAAGGCCAGGCATAAAACGGCGTCCTTGGAGAGGACCCTCTTCTCCTCTTCGGCGAGCTTGAGAAAGCGGGAGGTGTCCGAGCTCTCGATCACCACGATCACGTCCGGAGAGACGCCCAGACCCAGAAGGGGTTTCAGGGCCGCGGCCGCGCATATGACGAGGCCCCTTTCCCCGACTTTACGGAGCAGCGCCCCGTTGTGGCTCAGACTGGGGCCGGCCCCGACCACGAAGGCCGGAAAGGGGGGGAAGCGGTCCTTTAAGAGCATGACGTCCGGAAGGACGGCGGCCCAGCCGGCGTTCTCCACCATGTTGTCCATGAAAGCGGACGAGGTGGCCTCCCGGGTCTTGATGATGACCCGCAGCCGGGCGGTTTCCGACTCCGTCTTCTCCGTGAACATTCCCGCCTCTTTGGGGAAGGCCTTGAGGTAGCCGGGAAGGGAGGCTATCAGAGGCAGGCTTCCGTCGCCGTGGACCACCTCCTGGGCCACGAAGGCGGAAAAACGCTCGAAGTCCAGATAGATCTTCGGGTCCTGGCCCTGGGAGAGGACGTTGTACTTTTCAAAGCAGTCCAAAATCTCCCTGTCGGGCTCGTAGACCGCGACCGTGATGGCGGGGAAGAGCTCTTTGATCCGCCTGATGTGCCAGCCTAGGCCCAGCCCGAAGACCAGCGCGACCGCGGGCGTCCCCCCCCGGCGGTTGCGGCCCAGGGCGCGGTTCACGAGCTCGGCGGCCTCCTCTCCCGGACGCAGGGGGTCGTGGATGGTCTCCCCCCGGTAGATGAGGCCCGGACCCTTGTCCCCGGGGACGACCTGGAAGGCGGCGCCGCCGAGGGCGGCGCCGGGTCCGCTGAGGGAGGTTTGGTAATTGTCGCTCATAAGCTTACCTTTAGTTCACGGTGAGATAGGAGGCTTTGCCGGCCTCGGTGAAGATGGAACCGAGAATCGGATCCCCGGGATGGAACTCCAAACCCCGCTGGCTCACTTCCATGGCCTCGGCCGCGGCCCCCCGGTTGAATAGAAGCTGGGCCAAAGGCCGGGTTATCTCCAGATCGGCGGGGTTTCCCTGGTATCCCGTCTGGAAGAACTCGAAGGCCGTCCAGAGGGCCGGATCGTGGGGGGCGCGGCTGAATCCCGGGCACACGTCCTCGCCCAATTCCAAGAGCCTGTTTCCCAAAAGCTTCACCGCCTCGAAGGAGAGGGTGTCCAAAGCCAGATCGGGAAAGGAGCCGGTGCCGGTGAACCTCCCGAGCCAGAGGGAGGCCTCCTTGGGATTCTTCTCCCCCAGACAGAGGATGCCCATGCCCAACGCGCCCCGGGGCTCGCCCCGCTCGAAGGCCCGGCCGAGAAGCTCCTTGGCCTCCGGCGACCTGCCCTTGAGCCTCTGGACGTGACCCAGCATGAAGAGGCCCTCCGGGCTGATTTTGTCCATCCGGTCGGCCTCCCGTAAAAGCTTCTCCGCCCGGACTATCCTCTGCTGGCCGCTTTCCGCGGGCCAGCGCAAGGCGGTGAGGAAGAGGAAGCGCCCCTCCCGGTCCAGGGCCTCCTCGTCGTAGAGGGCGAAGCCGGGGTTCAAGCCGCTTATCTGGCTCATGAAGCTCTCGGCGCGGTTTTGGATGTCGTGGGCGGAGTGCGCCTTCTCCTGGGCCCGCTTGGCGGCCCGGCGCCGGAGGCCCGCGTCCTTGAGCCACAGCTCGGCGGTCTCCATGAGCTCCTGGGGCTCGAACCAGGCGAAGTCCTCTCCGGGCTTGAAAAGCTCGCCCAGGTCGCCTCCGGCCTTCTCGGTGAAGAGCACCGCGCCGGAGGCCATGGCCTCCAGCATGCGCATGGTGACCCCGGGGAAGAGGTTTTCGTTGAGGGCCAGTTTGGACTGCCGGTAGATCTGCCCCGACTCGTCGGGACCCACCCAGCCGTCGTCCCGGGCGCCCGCCGTCTTCAACGAGTAGCGCCGGGAGAGGGTGTTCACCAAACGCGAGCGTTTGGCCCGGCGCTCGGGATCCAGGGCCCCCACGAAGCCGAAGTCGTAGATCTTCTTCTCCTGGGAGTCGTCCGCGGAGAGATAGCTTTTGGCGTCCACCCCCACGGGCAGCCAGGAGGCGGGGCGGCCCTCGTCGTTTAGGGCCGCCGCCTGTTCCTTTTGATCGGTGAAGACGTAGTCGAAGAGGCGGGCGAAATGCCCCTGCCACCAGTAGTTGATGGGGCCGTCCACGGCGTAGTAGACCTTGGGCACCCCGAAGACGCGGGAAAGCCCGTCGGGCCAGACGTGTTTGCCCAGATGATCCGTGTAGACGATGAGATCCGGACGATCCCTTAAGTTGTTGAAGAGGGTGTCCACCGGATAGCCTTCGGAGTGCTCCGGGGAAATGACGGAGTGTCCCATCTTGTGGAAGGCCTCGTGAAAATACTCGCTGCCCAGGCATAAAATAAGCATCTTGTTCTCCCGTGACCCATGATTAGCGGAAGGGCCGTTTGTCGTTTCTTTTCTGCCAGCCGCGCCGGAAACTTTTCCCGGGTTTCCGGCGCCGTTTTTTTTCTTGAGGATCCCGCCCGGCTCGTCCGGAAGGGAATCTTTTAAGCCTTTGTCCGTAAGGAAATCTTCCAAGCGCTTGTCCGGAAGGCGGTCTCTCGAATGGAGTAGGCGATCGCGTTTAAGTCGAAAGGCGCCCGATTCTTCGCGGGTGAACATCTCCGCCCGGGCTGGGGGCTCGCGCCCGAATTCTCCAAAACGAGGATCGGAGCGGCGGACAAGCGGCATCGTTATTTAAGCGGGGGGCGTTTCGCGCGCGCCATGCCCGTTTTCACGCCCCATCAGGCGCCGGCGGAAAGGTCTTTTCCCTCTTTTGGGAGGGACCGCTTGGAATACGGATAAATTTCCCCCGCGCTTTCAAGGCCCCGGCAGGCCGCGCAGGAGGGATGGAGCCTCCCCTCTTTTCCCTGGGAGCGCGCGAGCGCGGCTTGCGGGGAGTTCCAGGCCTCCCGGAGGCTCGTCTCCGGAAAGAAGCCCACGGGGGCGATTCTGCCGTAGTCCGAGCAGCAGGGGAAGAGTCCGCCGTCCGCGTGGAGGGCGAGCCTCGCGAAGGGCTCCCCGCAGTAAAAGTCCCCGCTCGCTCCGTCGCCCTCCCCGCCTTCTCCGGTAAGGTTTTGATATTTCTGAAAGACCAGGTAGTCGGCGGTTTCGGCGAAGAATTCCAGAATCTCCCTCTTCTCTTTCGCGTCCAGCCCCCGGTCCACGAAGCTTAGGCGCAGAACCGGAAGGGGACTCTTAAGTTCGGCGCGCGCCCGTAAAAAGTCGTCTAGATTGTTTAAAAGCCTTCGAAAACTCCCCCCCGGCCTCCTTCGCGCGTAATCCGCCTCCGTCCAGGCGTCCACCGAGACCATGAGGCGGGTGAGCCCGCTTTTAATCAAGGCGAGGCTCAGATCTCCGGTGAGGAGCCGCCCGTTGGTGACGAGGGACACGTCCAAAACGCCGTAGGCGGCGGCCAGGGACGCGTATTGGGGGATCTCCTTTAAAAGAAGGGGCTCTCCGGTCATTCCCAGCCTTAAAGACGGAAGGGCGTGACGGGAGGCCTCCTTTAAGGCCGCCTCGTAGAGGGAGGGATCCATATCCCTTCCGAGTCCGGGGAAGATCGAGCGGGAGGGGTTTCCCGCCGGACAGACGGGGCATTTGAGGTTGCACCGGGTGGTCAGATCCAGATCCAGATGCAAAGGAAAGGGGAAAGCCTTTCCCCTTTCCGCCAGGCGGAAATTCCTCCGGTACTTTCGAAAGGGCTCTCCCAGAACCCCGCCTATGATCGCGTCGGGGTCGGAAAAAAGAAGACTTTGGTTTCTGGTGATAAGCAAGGCGGAACCCCCGGAAGGCCTCGGGTCCTAAAGAAGGACGGGAGGCGAATCTGACTCCCGCGGCTTTATATGCAAATAGTTTGCCAAAGAAACCTTAACAGACTCTGAGAGTCCTTTCACAAAGCGGGCGAGGGCTTTTTAAGCTCCGGGCCTCGTTTCCGGCGGGGAAGATTTTTCCCCGTAAAGCCTCGGAAAGGGTTTATTCAAAAAACGGGCCGCTTCGAGGGTAAAGCGGGTTCCGGACGGCTTCGTTTTTCGGACTTTCAAAAGCGCGAAGTTACTTTAGATCCGCCGGCTTCCGGAGAAACAACAGGGAAGAGGGGGGTGAAAAAAAGAGGGATTGAAAAAAGATGGAGGGGATTGGAAAAAGATGGAGGGTAATTTGAAATAGAGGAAAAGGATGAGAAAAGTCGGCCCTGTCTTTATAGAAATCCCGAAAAAGCTCAGGGAAAAGCTAAGGGAAAAGCTAAGGGAAAAGCCGGGGAAGCTTTAAAGAAAAGGCGGAGGAATGACCGTCTCAACTTTCCGGGGGGTCCGAAAAGCGCGGAAAATGTTTTCAAAAGATAAAAGCGGGGGAAGAAACTAAGGCGGAGGCTGGGGAGTCAGGGAGGTGTTTTCCGGGAAAAACGAAAAGGCCGTCTAATTTTTGGTTCGAGTCTTGCATAAGCTTTAGCCGGAATTTTCCGGAGCTATTCTTAAGGAGCCCGCGCTTCCGGAAAAGAGCGAATTTTTCAAGCCTTCCGGAGTTAGAAGGGGGGCGCTTCGGGGAGACAGCCGATGATTGATTTCACCCAATACGAGGAGATCAGCCGGGAGTTTCTGGCCTGCTGGACGCTCGCCGCCGCCTACGTCCAGAGGCTGGGCGAGAAAAACCTGTCCTGGTTCAAGGCCAATCTCTACAGCCCCGTCCTGGAGCATTTCTCCTTCCGTCTGGGAAACCAGCTTTTCTTCGTGCGTTTGGAGGACTCCGAGGGCCGTTTGAAGATTCCGGGAAATCTCGACGATCTTTTGGAGATATCCGGAGAATGCGGAGGGCATCCCCTCGTAATGCCCATGAAAAACAACGGCGGGATTTGGCTTCCCCTGCTTTCCGGCTGGGGGCTTTTAAACGCCGTGACGAGGGAGCCGGTGAATCCCCAAAAGCTTTCGACCTCGGAAAAGGTGGAGATGACCCCCTGGGAGCTCCACGATCTGGCGGTTCATTCCGTGATGGCCTCCCTCGGCGGGAAAAAGATCTTCAGCTACACCAACCACCCCGATATCAGCCCCTCCGTATGGTACCTTGGTCCCAGCGGGGTGGAATGGATCATCGTGCGCTTCCGGAGCCGCCTCCAAGGCCGCGGGTCCCTGCCCGCGAACTGGATACAGGTTTGCGAAAGCTCCCTGGAACGGGGCTGCGGGAACGGCTATTTCGCCGAGGTGAGCTTCGCCGGAAGGGATCTCGCAACGGGAGAGCCTCTGGAAAACGCCCCCCCGCGCCGTGGCGAGGACGTCTTCATAAGCTCTTTGTCCATGAGGCCTTTCGTTTACGCCGGGAGGGCCGGAGCCCTCGCCGGGGCCGTGTGAAGAGTTTGGTGAAAAAAGCGGGGGTTAAAAACGGAGGGGATTGGAAAACGCGGGACGAAAAGAAGGGGATTTGAAGAAGAAAAAAACTGATGCTGTTTCGAAGGCCGCGGAAAAAAAGCGATAAAAAACAATTTTTCGTAAGACAAGGCTCCCGACTTGGAGTTTTCAGGCGCAGAGCTTGATTAGAATTCCCAGGGCGGTTACGAGCGCGGAAACGAGGATGACGAATTTAAGGCAGCCGTCGGGGCTGTCCGCGTCCGGAAGATCCCTAGCCATGTTGAGCCGCCACAGGAGTCGATGGTCCTTGTCGTGGGAGCGCATGAGAGTCGTTTGATCGCGCTCTTCCAGGGCTTTTTTTATCGCCCGGCTCCTCGCGGCCAGAGGCCCGCCGCATCCGGAACAGTAATCCCTCCAATCTTCGGTTTCCGCTCCGCAGTAGGGACACTTGATTGGGGGCATTTTTTTCCCGCCTGAAAAGTCTGGTCAAGCCGCTTCCGAGGGCGATTCTCCCGCCTGGAAGCCGGAGCCTGGGGGCGGCGCCTCGGGCGCCTGGGCGGGGGAGAGTCCGGCCGCGCCCAGGCCTCCCCCCTTCCGGAGACCCGCGGGTCTCCGGAAGGGGGCTCCCGAACCCAGCGGGGGTTATATCCGGGAAAGGCTCGGGCGGGTGTTGAAGCTCTCAGAGCCGCTCGGAAAGGTAGCGGCTGATGGCCTGGTCGTAGGTTGAGGTGCGCTGGAAGGCCTTCTGGGCCAGTTTCCGCCTGGAGGCCTGGGAGAGGTCGCCGTCCAGGTTTTTGAGCTCCTCGCGCACCCAGCCGTAGTCCGCCGGATCGGAAACCACCGCCACGTGCTCGTGGTTTTTCGCCGCCGCCCGCATGAGGCAGGGCCCGCCTATGTCGATGTTTTCTATGGCCTCCTCGAAGGGGGTGTCCGGCTTCCGGATGACGCTTTCGAAGGGGTAGAGGTTTATCGCCACCAGGTCTATTCCCTCCCAGCCCATGGTCTGCATCTCTTTGGCGTGGGCCGGCACGTCCCGGCGGTAAAGGATGCCGGCGTGGACCTTGGGGTGCAGGGTCTTCACCCGGCCGTCCAGGAGTTCGGGAGAGCGGGTGTAGTCCGCCACCTCAGTCACTTTGAGGCCGCTTTGCAGAAGGGCCCTGGCCGTGCCTCCGGTGGATATGATGTGAACCCCCAGATCGTTGGAGAGGAATTTCACGAAGTCCACGAGATTCGTTTTATCCGAGACGCTCACCAGGGCCTGTTTGATTTTCGCCATAAAGACTCCTAGAAAAATATAAGCCGAAGCCGCGGGTTCAGGCTTCGGTGCTCCCAGACGGGGGTTTTCGGCCCACCGATGAAGAAAACCCGGATTTTAACAATTTTTCGGGCATTTTACCAATTTTGAGGCGTCCTGGCGTCCGGCCGTCCTGCGCTCGGCGCCCGGGGATGTTTTTAATAGTTAACTGGGGTGTAATAATGCTGGAAATTTACGAATATCATGATTAAAAGTAATATTTAAATTATATATAGTTAATAAAAAAATTTATAAATAATTATAATTGTTTTATAAAATAATTTTTTATAAATAGGTACTGATTGTCGATAATAATATAAAAAGACAATTATTTTAGGATATTTTACGAAATTTTTCATGTCAACAAGGGACAATTACTATACCCAGGGTACGAAGGGCTGGACCCAGACCGGAACTGTCTTGTATCTTGGAGCTGATGTCATCTACCGCCTGGAGCCTCAGCCACGGGCGGCGGAGGCGGAGGCGGGAGGGGCCGGCCCTCGGGGCCCGGGAGGCCCCCCGGAAGAAGCCACCCGAAAATAAAATCTCCACGCCGCCCGTACGTGTTCCGAACGGGAGGCGGCGGTTGCGTCAGTTTCCCTGAAAACCTGACCTTTCCCCGCTGGAAAGGCGGTGAGGGTCCGCCCTGTCTAGGACGGAGCCCAGGGACGGTTTTCATGCCCCATTCGATCTATATTATAGTGGCGTGAAACACTTTTTATCGGGTGTCATCTGAAAATCTGTTAAAAGGTTGTGGAATTAGATCCGAGACAATATACTCCTCCTCCCATCGCCTTCACCTATTCAAATACCAGTAATAATGCAACAATTTGAGTACATTAAAAAATGACGCGATGGATGCTACTCTTTTTTTTAAGCCCTGAAAATGCGATAGTCCGAAGAGCCAATTTTTATATTGAGACTGACAATTTATTTCTTTAAAATCCTCAACGTATCAGCTATGTACATAAAATTATGTTATAATATTTTGGTATTTACTCCGGCGGTTAAATATAAGAAAAAAACCATGTATCGGAGGGAAATACTTCATTTTAGCGTTCTAACATTTAGCCGCCGGGGTAATATAAAAACTAATGCCCATGATAAAAATTAGCAATTTGTAACATAAGGCGTAAAAATGAAATTTCATTCAATTACCATGGAGAATTATCGTTATTTTGATAAAATAGCGATCGAATTTGATCCAGTTCTGACAGTTTTAGTCGGTGAAAATGGAAGAGGTAAATCTTCTATTTTTAAGTGGCAATCAATTATTCATCAAATCGTTATATTGATTCGGATGCTAAATCTCTTCCCAACAAATTATATTTGCCAGGTTCGCGCTATACGAATAAAAATAGAAAGATAGATTAAAATATTGACTATCTAGAGAATATGTCATGGTTTTATGCGATTAATAACCGAGAACCGGTAGATGTACGTGATTCTGGTAATATCAATTTTCGGTTGCAAGATAGGATGTTGCAAGGGTGTTATTCCACAGTAAAAATTATCAATATGGAATTAAACCTTTATGGAAGGCCCGAGCGATTTTAGCCAACGAGCGAATGAAAGTTTTCCAGTATTTTCGAGGGATGGCTCCCTCGAAAATACCATCCAAAAAAATGTCATATAAAAATCAGCGGATCTTATAAATGTTAGGGAAAATTTCTAAAAAGGCTAGATATTCGAAAAAGTCTCCGAAATAATGAAAGATCCTGGATGATTTATAAAAGCTTAAGCTTGGCCGCTGAAAACACATCTTTTAAATTTTGGTTGATCAAAGACGAGGCCAGAATATTGCTGCAGATGGATACCACCGCGATATCTTCATCCGAGAATATCTTCTCCTCCTGCTTAAGGATGGAGATGAAGCCCCAGAAATCGCCCCGAGCGAGGATGGGCGTGAGAAGGATGGCGTTCACGTTGCGGCCGAGGAATTTTTCCCTCTCCACCTTGTTCATGTTGGTTTTAAGGTGCATGATGCTGTTCCCCTCCATCAGGGTGTCCAGCCAGCCAGGCGGATCGTCTAAGGTCACTGTTACCAGGTTCTTGTTTATCTGCTTGCTGGGGTAAGTTATCATGCGCTGGCAGACGGGCCTCTCCTCCGAATCGTAGACGTTTTTCCAAAGCGAGGCCGAAAAACCGTCCATGGAGTAGGTCAAGGCCATGAGGGCGTGTTCCGCGTTGCTGTCGAAGTCGGCGCCGGGGGAAAGGAGGAGGTATTCTGAGACGTTCTGGATGAGGTCCAGGTAGGTGAAGCTTTTGCTCTTTTCGTATTCGCTACGGCTTCTTATAAAGGTCACGCAGTTTTCCGGAAGGTTGATTTTTTGGGCCATGCTCACGGCCATGCCCAGGCAGGTCTTGTTTCCGCAGTAGCCGCAGTCCACGCGCCTGGCCGGTCCAGGATCCTTTCCCAGGAGGAGAAAGGAGTTCTCGATCTCTTCGGCGGAGACGCCGGGTTCGGAAAGCGCGGGGCTTTCGTAATCGTCCTTGAAAAGCTCCGCGTTCAAATTCTCTTCGAAGAGTCTGAAATTACGGTCGATGTGACTTATTATATCCGCCTCTCCGAAACTCCTGCGGGCGTTCTCTAAAAGCGTCCTGGCCTTGAAGAAATTGGTTTCCGGACAAGAGCCCACGCCCAGGGAACAGCCGTGGCGGCAGTAGCGCAGATCGAAGACGGCGCCCAGATGCTCCACTCCGGTATCGGCGTAACGGTCGATTAATTTCATGACCTCGCTCCCCTGGGCGGTGTCTACCCTTATCAAAGTGTCCAGGCGGGTTTGTATCATCTTTTTCAAATCCGGCCTCAGGTGGAGGAATGGTGTTTCCGGGGGTTCATCCGGATCAGCCGAGGCGCATTCCTGGTCGAGATCTATCCCGTTCGCCTTTATGTGCTCGTGAAGCCTTTTAAAGGTGACGGAGTAGTCGGGGCCTTTCCCCGGCGCGGCGTTGGCGATGGCCGCGACGCAGGGGCTGAGAACGCCTATGGAGTCCGTCACGTTCAGATGCTCCTTAAGATAGATGGTCTGCGCCAGAAGGGGGCTCACGATGGGGGAGAGCCGGGGGATGAGTTCGGGTCTGCGTTGGCGGCAGTAGGATATAACCACCGGGCAGTAGGATGTTATGAGGGAGAATGGACGGTAGCGCTCGAGATATTTGAGATGCGCCCAAGCGAAGAGCTCCACGCCCAGGGCGCCGTTGTAGATGTTTTTAATTCCGACGTTCTTAAGCCACCTGAAGATCTTCAAATAATCCGGAAAGTTGGTGACTATGTCGCTTTGGACGATCAAGGAGATGTTTTTTCCCTTCTGAAGATCGGAAAGCATCCGCTTGAGGCCGTCCTGGAAGTTTCTGGCTCCGTGGTGGCACGCGGTCACGCAGGAGCCGCAACTGAGGCACTTCCGGCGGTTGATGGACACCACGACGCGTCCGGTGCGGTCGCGGGAGACCACGTTCGCTCCGGGGGACGGGCAGACGTACATGCACTTGTTGCATCCGGCGCAGAGCAGGTGATCGGAGTAGACGGAGGTGCTCACTTTCGTCCCCCTTCGATGTCGGGAGGGAAGTCCTCCAGCCGGAAAAAACCGCGGCCGATCATGGGGGGGGCGGAAGCCGTAAAAGACGCTCCGGCGCTCACGTTCCCTCCCGCTGGTTCGCCCGATCGAGATATTTCAGGAGGCGCTCCCTTATCTTCTCGTACTCCAGGTTTTCCGTCTGCTCTTTAAGAAAGTCCACTAAATCTCCGTCTTTGAGGTAGCTGTACTTCTCCAGCTGCCTGATGTCTTTTTTGATGAGGCTGGTTCTGAAAAACTGGGAATTTTCCAAGATGTTTTTCAAAAGCTTGGGATCGGGTTCCGGTCTAACCTCTTTTGTCAGGGAGCCGTTCATGCTGTCTCGTTCCGATAAAAGGGAGTGGATGTCGGCTATAAGGGCCGAGGCTGACACGACGAAGGCCGGGTGCGTCCTCTGTATGAATTCCCGATCCCCGCGTTTCGCGGCCGCTTCCAGTTCGGAGGCGATCTCCCCCACTTTGTAGGCGCAGATGCCGTAGCTGGATCCTTTGATGCCGTGGATCTTGATGGCGTAGTCCTGCAGGGACGCGCCGTTATTTAAATCAAGATCCTCCAGAATCTTTCCCGTGTGCCTGGCCCATGATTCTAAAAGCGGGAGGTAGACGTGCTCCTGGTTGTCGCAGCGGGTGAGCCCTTCCAGGATGTTGAGGCCCGGCACGTGCCTGGTCTCCAGTAGTCCCGGCGTCCGGCGGTTCTTTTGCCCGCCCTTCCTCTGCTGTAGTATCTTCTGGTGCTCGAATTCGCCGCGTCTCAGGGTCTCCGGTTCCTGGCGATCCCTTATCCACTCGTTTAAAATGGAGTCGAACTGCCTTACGTCTATGGGTTTGGAGATGAAGCCCTGGAAACCGTTCGCGATGAAGAGGTTTTCTATCCCCACCACGGCGTTGGCCGTGAGGGCTATGATCGGAACCGTCCTCGCGTAATCGGAGTCTATCTCGTTTCTGATGATTCTAACAGCCTCGATTCCGTCCATCCTGGGCATCATTTGATCCATGAAGACTAGATCGTACTTGGTGTCACCGTTTCTTATGAGTCCTATGGCCTCCTCGCCGCTGGTGGCGCAGTGGGCGGTTATGCCGTAGGGAACCAGAAGCGACTTGGCCACGTCCAAATTGGGAAGCACGTCGTCCACCAGAAGCACCTTGGCGTAGGGCATGTAGCTGCGGGCTATGTTTCCGGAGGCGTTGTTTCTTTGGTATTTGAACTCGAAGTTTCTAAGGTTGTCGGCTATGTCGCGGCCGATGGGGGAGGGATCGGTTATCTCCTGGAGGACCGTCATGGTGAAGGTGGATCCACGGCCGTACTCGCTGCGTGCGGAGATGGTGCCGTTCATCATCTCCACCAGGGTTTTGGTGATGGAGAGACCGAGCCCCGTTCCCTCGATGAAGCGGTTGGTGGAGCGATCCAGCTGGACGTAGTTGTTGAAGATCTTGTCTAGATCCTTCTCCCTTATGCCACGGCCCGTGTCGCTCACGATGAAGGTGAGGTAGCAGGTGCCGTCGGTGGTGTTCACCGTGGCCGATATTTTAAGCTTTATGGTGCCGCGGTCGGTGTATTTGAAGGCGTTGGAGAGGACGTTGGTGATTATCTGCTTGATGCGCACCTCGTCACCCTTAAGCGATCTGGGTATGTCGGGCGCGATGTCCAGCTCCAGGAGGATGGGTTTGGAGCCGATCCTCGAGATGTTTAAGTTTATCGTGTCGGATATGAGGCTGGGGAAATCGTATTCCACCGGCACCAGCTGGAATTTTCCGCTTTCCACCTTGGAGATGTCCAGGATGTCGTTTATGATGGAAAGCAGAGTGGCTCCGGCGGAGTAGATCTTCTCCAAATTCGAGACGGTGGAGTAGGGGAGGTCGCTTTGCAGCTCCACCTCGCTTAAACCCATGATGGTGTTCAGGGGGGTTCTTATCTCGTGGCTCATGTTGGCCAGGAAGACGCTTTTGGCCCTGTTGGCCTCCTCGGCCTGGCGGGCCTGGAGCACGTCCGTTTGATCGTGGAAGAGCAGGAGGGTGCCGGAGATGTTGATGTTGGGATCCATCAGGGGGGTTATGTTCAAAGCGTAGGTGTGGGCCGGAGCGTTGGGTTTGAAGGGGATGTTCACCGTGTAGTGGCTGGTGAGCTGGTTCTGCACCGCCTGCATGTAGATCTGCTCCAGCCTGGATATGTCGGGCTCCCCTATGTAGCGCTGAAAGATCTCCCTTATGGTCCTCCCGCTCACGAGACCGGAGTGGGAGATGTTTCCCAGGGTGAGGAAGTGGTCCGTGCAGTAGAGCAGCCTGTTGGAGCCGTCGAAAATCAAAATGATTATCTGGCTGTTCTGCAAGAGGAGGTTGAAGAAGAGCTCCTGGCTCGTGCGCTCCTGGGCTATCACCGAGTTGAGGTTTAGTTTGCCGGAGGCCGCCTGCTTGGTCCGCTGCATGAGCTCCTGGAGGAAGGTGTACTGGCGGAGGATTATCTTGTTCTCCCTCCGCTGACGGCGCAGTTCGAGCTCCAGCGCCCGGTATTCCTCGGGGCCGCGGTTCGGAGCGGGTCCTTGGGGGGTTGTCCGATCTTTCAGCGGCAAAACTAAAGCCTCGGATGAATCGCGGCCTCGGGGGTTCCGTCTCCGGGGCCGCGTCGGTTCGGTATAGTCAGATCCGGTTCCGTCCGGTTCCAGCGGCGATGACCGCGTTTTCCGCCTCGCGGCGAAGGCGAGGGCTCCGGCGGGAAAGGGCCTCTTACGGCCGCCTTCCGGGCCGGATTCCCTCCGCGTTTCCTGAAAGATCCGGCCCTCAACCGGAGCGTCGCTCCGGAAACGGCCGAAGAGGGGGAAGGGGAGGGAGTGAGAGAAGGGAGGCCTCGCTTATAGGAATATTATCATTTATCGGGCACCTTAATAAAGGGAAACTCGCGACTTGGCGATAAGGGACGCTGGAATTCGGAGATTTATCCAGCTGGAGCGAAAAGAAGCGGCCCGGCGGCCGGAAAGTCTCCGATGAAAATATGACTTAAATTTTATAATTTTAACTAAATTTAAAAATTTGAAAATAATTAAACTTTGTGCTACGTTCACTAAATTTTTTTTCACGATCTATCGACGGGCCGTTTTAAAAATAACGCGTTTTTTCATGAAAATTATTTTTGATGCGACCCCAAAAACCTCTGAGATATTCGAATATGTGAAATCCACTACATTATGTACCATATAATCATTAGATTAATCCCATATTTTGTATAGCGTCTCTATCAGTTTTTCAATGACGGACTTTTTGCACAGGCATCATTTTTCACTATATTTTGGAATGGGCTGAATACGCCAAAAAATGAATTTATCATCCATATTTCGCATACGCGTCGAGCTTGAGGGCCCCGGCTCCGCCGGGGGAAAACCGGTTTTCCCGGACCCTCGGATTTTTTCCGAGGAGTCCCGAAGCTCCGCGGAGGTCTCCTTTCCGCCCGGCGGGAGGACGCGGACGGGCCCTTCTTCAAACGATTGATTGCGCGGGCGGAGGCTGCCTACAACATTTCGCGCCTTCGGCATAAACGAGGGGATACCGACTCCGTCCGGCCCCCTCTAGACGAGTTGCGGAAGAACGCTCCTTTTGCAACCATATCCTTCTCGAGGCGGAGAATTCGGAATATCCGCCGCCGCCACGGATCGGGCGCGGAAAAGTCGCGAGCCGCGAGTCGGCCTTTCCGGAACTGCCCCCCACCCGCGCCCCGCGTCTTCCCGCTCTGGGAGGCGTGGCCCTGAAGGGGCCAAAGCCGCGGCTCGTCGTTTCCGGACGAAGCGCTCCCGCGGCCGAGGATGCGGGCGTTTTCCGGATAAGGCGGCAAGACGGCGTAAATTCCCTGTTCGTGAAAGCGCCGAAAGGCGATCGGGGCGTCCCTGGCCTGTTCGCCGGCTACGCCGCCGCCGGATCCGCGTATTCGCGGTCGGTGGCGAAAATGATCCGTGAACGGCGCGTCCGCCTAACGAAAGCCGTTACGAGCCAGAATTTTTTTCGACGGGACCAAACTGACGGTGAAGGAATTAGCGGAGCGCGGGCGCCCGGACGAGGCCGCGGAGCTGTTCGACGATCTCAAGAATTTCCGCCAACCCGAAAGCGGCAACGACAACGTAAGACTCTCTTTAGCCGCTCCGGACCTCGTCCGCGCCTTGAGCCCGGAAGAGAGCATGACAGGCTCCGCCGGCATTTCATCTCCGCCGCCGAAGAGCCCTGGCGCGAGTCGGTTCCCGCCATGCGGGCCATCGCCGTCATCTACTTTCGGGCCGACGAACGTCACGGACGAGTCTGCCGGGCGCCGGAACTCCTCCAGCTTTTGGAAAAGTTCATGGCGCTCCCCCGCTTGTATGGGCTGGAGGACGTTCTGGCGCGGGCGATCCCGAACTTTTTCAAGGCCCTCGGCGGGGGCGAGGTAAAAAACATCGGAGATTTTCCATGTCCGGCATTCTCCGTAGATACGCTCTCCGCCATGTCTCGAGTCCATGAAGCGCTTTCGAGCTTTAAAACCCACATGGCGGCGGACATCCTGCCGCCCGATTTGACGCTGTATTTCCTAATCGCGGCCAGAGCGTTGAAAAATGAGGGGCTGATAAAGAGGATACTGGGGTAAATCGAGGCCCGGGCGGGCTATTCCGAGGAACCCTCTTGTGTGAAAACTTTAGTCCTTAAAAAAATCACGCTTTGATTAGCTCCGTTTGACTTTTATGCTCTTTTTAACTCTGACGCCATGACTCCAGCCAACAACTAAAGCGTAACCACGTATTTCGTCCGCCTCTAACTCATTCATAAGAGGAATATAATATTTTTTCATTTGTGAAATAGCCTCATTAAGGCTGTTGTCATACGCCTCTTTCAATTCCGATGCTGTCGCAATCGATTTTATTTGAATAGATTTAAGTTCCAGCATTACTCCCCTGGTTTCATCCAGCATGAAAGCAATATCGGGTCTCCCGCTGTCTTTTTTGAGTTTTGAATAAATTTTATTACTCATAACATTTTTTAGACAAGTTAGAATTACAATATGAAAAATTCTTTCACGCAGTTCCTGAGGATAAAGCTTTAAGTTTTTGATTAGTTTATTTATAAATTATGAAACACTATGGAATTGTTTTTCAGGAAAGCGATTTGAAGATCTGTGCCAAACGAATTTCTGCTACAGATTATTTTTTTCGCAAGGGCGTCTGTTAAAAGATAGTTATAAGAGTTTCTGACTTAGTTTTTAGGAATTTTGAGAGTGTGAAAACCATTTTCAACTAAACGAGCGTTTGTGAGATAACCTGTCTGGTGCAAGAGAGGCGCATGCTCTACATTTTTGGCGGTCTGTTGTTTCAAAAGTTCATGCTACACTTTGATTTCTTCCGGATCTAGTGCGATTTGTGGATTAGATCTTATATATTTGTATCCTGAATTTCCGAAGCGTTTATGGCACATGCAACAGTCAAAATTTTCGAATAAAATATATTTGCCAAATAAATATTAAAATATTATTAAAATATATAATTAAAATAATTAAAGTAAAATTAGATTATTTTAACAGTGTGTGACAATCTTTAGGCAGTTTAATATTAAATAATCTAAATAAATATTTCTGAAATTTAGTAAAGGGAGTAATAATTTTATGATTATCAATTATATGTATTTTAATTAACCTAAATTTATATAGTAATTTATCAATAGTATATTTTTATAATTATTGTATATTTTATAACACTAGCGTCCTAAACACGGGCTCAACTCTTGAAAGTATTAGCTGAAGACCGCATATATTCAAGCTTTTGGAGCTCCTGCACCAAAACTATCCTGAAAGACCCTATATGAGAATTAGGCATTGATATTATGTGTTCCATACAATTTATCAAGATTTATGTAACTTATTATCTATATCTTGCGTTCAGAAAAAGGTGGATTTTTATTTAGGACGCTAGTGATTTTATAAATATTAGGAATCTACATGATCGAAAACTTATTTCCTTCCAACTTCTTAACGGGACGCCCTGAAAGGCGTGAATAAAACCGGATGGCTTTAGTACGGATAGTCTTAAATTCGAAAAATCGCGGCGGAAAAGCCCTGAGGCTCGTCTAGAAGGCCAGGCTCGTCAGAGACATGTTGTGATAACGGTTGACGAGGGAGCCGTCGGCTTCCAGCGTGGGGCAGAATTCCCCGCTGGAGTAGCTGAAGACGTAGGGCAGCTTACGCTCGGCTACGGTGTTGAACCTCTCCATTTCCGCCATGTAGTCCAAGCCCAGGGCGAGATTTCTGGAAATGCAGGAGTAGACGAAAAAGACGTCGGAGTAGAGTTTTTTCATGGAGACGCCGAGAGAGGCGACCGCGCTTATCACCTCGCGTTCGTCCAGGGCGCCGAAGCCGAGGGTCGAGCCCTCGGGGACGTCCCCGGTTAAAAGGATGTGGTCGTCTCGGGTCTGGGAGTGGACGACTCTGACCACGGGCGGATTTCCGTCGTTGCGGTCCACGAAGATGGGGATGATGTTGTGGCCGGTGATCTGCCCGTACCAGCAGAGGCCCAGGGATTCCAGAAATTCGATCACGGGAAGGCCGTTCACTTCCCGGATGACGTTTCCAGACGAGGAGGTGACTACGGCGCGGCGCTGAATCCCCCGCCACAGGGGCACGTTGCGCACGGAGAAGACGGGGGTTATCCGTCCCTCCACCAGAACCACGGCGGCCCTGTCGCTGTACGCTATTCCGTTGTATATGATCTTGGGGCTCCTCAATTCGACGGAGTAGTCGGCGGGAAGGGAGCCGAAAACCGGCACCCCGTCGGAAAAGTCGTCTAGGTGTTTTAAAACGTGCTCTCCCAACGCCGAGTAGTCGTAGACGCCGCAATAGAGGAACATGAAGACGGGGCGTCTGGGAAGGAGATTCTCGGCCTCCACGTACATTTTGGAAAGAGGCGTGGCTCGGCCTTCGGTGAGGGGATCCGATAGTCCCACGGCGAAGTTCACGCTGTCGCTGGTGAGAACGCTCACGGTTAAAAGGGTGTTGTCCAGAAGCCCCAGGGAGGAGGAGTTGAGTATGGTGTTCATCCCCAGGACCGGAAAGGGCAGGCGGTCGCAAATCGCCCGCACCACCCCCGACTCGATGAAGTCGTCGCGGCAGTGGATTATGCCCAGGGAGTTTTTTCGGAGGTTTTTCCCGAGGTTCAGCTGCGTGAGGATGTCCTGAAGGGCGATATCGATGTCGTCCACCTCCACGGTGTTCGCGAGCAAAGTCTTAATCATCCTGGTCCCTCTCCAAAGCCTCCGTGATCTGCTCCTCCCGGGAGAGGAAGCAGTCGGCCACCAGGGGATCGAAAAAAGTGCCCCGGCCCGCTTTTATGGTGCGGAAGGCTTCCACGGCGCTCATGGGCTGTTTGTAGGTGCGGCTGTCCACCAGGGCGTCGAAGACGTCGACCACGGCCATGAGCCTCGCGCAAAGGGGGATGTCCTCCCCTTTAAGGCAGTCGGGGTAGCCCTTTCCGTCCCAGCGTTCGTGATGGCTTCTGGCCATCACGATGGCGTAGCCGTGGAAATCTTGGCTGGGCAGGATTTTGAAGATCCTTTTCAGATGGGTCTCGCCTATGACGGTGTGGGTCTTCATGAAGGCGAACTCCTCGTCGTTTAAGAGGGAGGGCTTCAAGAGGATGAGATCGGGGATGCCGATTTTGCCGAAATCGTGGAGGGGGGCGGCCCTGGTCATGAGGGCGACGGATTTTTCCGAAATCTCCTCCGGGTACGCGCCCGACTCCAGAAGGGCGTTTCCTAAAATGTTCACGAAGCGGGCGGCGCGTCCGGAGAGTTTCGGTTCGGATTCGTAGCGGTGCTCGATTATGTCCGCGAAGGACGATAGGAGCTTGTCCTCGAATTCCCTGAGCAACTCGTCCCGACTGGTTTTGGCGGCGGCGAGCGCCAGCTGGGTGTTCACGCTGTGGAGGAGCAGATCCCTTTCCACGGGTTTGGCGACGAAGTCCGCCGCCCCCGCCTTGATGGCCCTGAGCTCGTTTTTGACGTCCGGGGAGGCGGTGAGGAAGATCACCGGAATATGACTGAGGGCGGGATTGGCTTTGAGTTCGGCGAAGGTGTCGAAGCCGTCCATCTCCGGCATTTCGATATCCAGAAGGATTAGATCCGGGATGCTCTTCTGGCTTATCTTCAAAGCCTGGGAGCCCGATTTGGCCAGACTGGTTTCAAATTCGTCCTCGAGCTGGATGTTTATCTGCTCGAGGTTGGTGAGGTTGTCGTCCACTATCAATATATGCTGCATGGAGGAGCGTCCGTTTTTGAATTTTGTTTTCGTCTAAGCTGAAAAAGGGTGGGGATCGTTAGGGATTTGTTAAATTCTCATGAAAAGCGATGAGGTTGTTCACCCCGCCGCTAGAAAAACCGAGGAGGGATTTTCATGGGAAAACCCCGGCGCGGCTTGAAATCGTAAATGGAGGGGTTTACGTTTCAAGGGCCGGAAGCCGTTGGAATATTTCCGAAGCTCTCCCGGGCGCCGGTCGGGGCCGGGGGAGGGTCGGACGGCGCCCTTGGGGGATCCAGACCGTAAACTGGAAAACAAAAACACTATATATGGGCATCGTTTTTTTCGGGAGCGGCCGGAGCGGAGGCCCCGCCTTGCCGGCTTTCGGCCGCGGAGGCGGAGACGGCGTTCCAGATGGCCTCGCGGAGCTCGCTTAGGCCCCGGCCGGTGATCGAGGAGAAGGGCAGGACGGGGGTTCTGGGATGGGCCTTCCGGAAGATGGCCAGGGCCTCCTCCGCGTTTTCGAGGTCCATCTTCCCCATGGCGATGAGCCGCGGCTTTTCCGTGAGGGCCGGATCGTAGTTTTTAAGCTCCCTCACGATGCGGTCCAGATCCTTTTTGGGCCTTTTTTTGTCGAGGCGGGAGGGATCCAGGATGTGCACCAGCACCCCCGTCCGGCTGATGTGCTTTAAAAAACGCAGCCCCAGCCCGAGGCCCTTGGAGGCGCCGTCCACCAGTCCGGGTAGATCGGCCAGGACGAAGGCGCGATCGTCGTCGACCTGAACCACCCCCAGGTTGGGGTGGAGGGTGGTGAACTCGTAGTCGGCTATCTTGGGGCGGGCGCTGGAGAGGCGGGAGACGAGGGTGGATTTTCCCACGTTGGGGTAGCCCACCAGGGCGGCGTCCGCCAAGAGCCTCAGCTCCAGTAGAAGGCGCCGGGAAACGGCTTCCCCCCCGGGCTGGGCGAAACGGGGCGTCCTCATGGTGCTGCTCTTGAAGCGGGCGTTTCCCTGCCCCCCGCGGCCGCCCCGGGCGAGGACGAAACTCTCGCCCGGGCGGCTCAGGTCGCAGACGACCTCGGAGGTGTCCGGATCCCGCACGACGGTTCCGGGGGGAACCTTTATGATCAGATCCTCGGCGGACTCCCCCGTCTGGTTGCGGCCTCGGCCGGGTTGGCCGTTTTTCGCGTGGAAGTGCTGGTTGAAGTGGAATTTGAGGAGGGTGTCCTTCTGGCTTTCGGCCCTGACCACGACGTCTCCGCCCTTGCCGCCGTCTCCGCCGTCCGGGCCACCCCGGGGGAGGTACTTCTCCCGGCGGAAGCTGACGCAGCCCGCGCCTCCGTGGCCCGAGCGCACGTAAATCTTGGCTTCGTCCACGAATCTCAAGAAGCGGGTCCCTCCTTTGTGTGAAAACTGGCGTTTTGCTAGAATATTTTACCATACCCGGCTTTTTTTTCAGCCGTTCGGCACCATACTGAAGGTTTCGGGAGGAAAAGAGGGGGGGATGGCGGAAAGAGACGTGAACATTCTGGCGCTCATCGCGGAGAACAGGATAGCCGAGGCCATGGCCGAGGGCCTGTTCGAAAACCTCCCCGGGAAGGGCAAACCACTGCCGGAGGATGATTTGGCATCCCTTCCCGACGACGTGAGGCTGGCCTTCCGCGTGCTGAGAATGTTCGGGGGAATGGAAGGGGCGGATTTCCCCAAGGCGCCGGACGAAGGCGTTGCGAAGAGGGAGGCCGCCGCGGGCGTCCTCCTCGGGGAGAAACTCAAGGAGCTGGGAGGCGGGGAGGCGGAGGCCTTTAAAAACCTCGAAACCCTGCGGGGGCGGCTGGGGAAAACGGACTCCCCCGAAGAAGGCCGGGCCCAGCGACTTTTGGAGTCCCCCTACCTCAAGAGGATTATGGAGAGGCTCTTTCGCAAAAGAGGGGGTGAAAAATAGAATTGACCGGATATCCGGAGTTTCCCGTTTCGTTTCAGGCCGGAACACTTTCCGCCTCCGGCGCCTCCTGGGCGCCCCCCTAGACGTCTTTCGGCGGACAATTCAGCGTGAATCACCCTTTTTCACATTCGTAAAGCTCCAACGCGGGGTCGTCCGGAGCGCCTCCTTAAGAAAAGCGCGTATTCCGCCTCGGGAGCGCCGTTTCCCGAACGCCCCGGGTTTAGGGAGCCGGAGGCGGCGTTTTCTCCGGTCGGGCGGGATGATTTTTTCTTTGTGGAATTAAAAGCGTAGTTATTAAACGCTAAATAATTTTTTATAGGTTATAAAATGATATTAAATACTAATTAAGATTAGTTTAGAATAACAACTCCGCCTCAGCGGAAAAATTCCGGAAAGGTGAATTTTTCGCCCCTCGCGCCGCGGCTTTCTTCGCGAAAGCGTCCCTCTTGAAGTTTTCCGCCGGAGGCCAAATAGCCGCCGGGAGGGGAAATATCGCCCCTCCCGCTTTTTTTTCGCGTTTTGTATCGCTTGTTACAGCGGCGGAACTGGAAATGTCGTATCTTAAGGGAGTAAAATATTTTTAGAGAAAAACCGCTCTCAAAAGGCGGATCGCCTCACACGGGGTTCGCGCGGGGTTTTAAAGCCGGAAAAGCTTACGCGAAGGGTGGCGCGGCGCCTTCAGGCGTCCGTGGAAGAGATGAAGAGGTTCTCTTTTAATTTTTCAAAACCGCGCCGCGTTAACAGGGTATCCCCTCTCATTTCGGACTTTAAGTTCATCTGTCGGGACGAAGGATCATCCGGAGCCTGGGAACGCTTTCGATCAACCAAGTTTTTATAAAATCAACCGGTTCTTCGACGAACCGGATATTTATGGTGTTTCACAACCGCTCCGCTCCGGTTTAGTTCTTTTCCATACCTTACCGGTAAGCGGACGAGCGCGTCCTTAAAGGAGGATGACATGGCTAAAATCACTAAGGAAATCCAGGATTTCATCGCCGGCAAACTGGGATGGGTGGCGACGGCCGACAAAAACGGCCTGCCCAACCTGGCGCCCAAAGGCACTTTAAAGGTTCTAGACGACGAGTCCCTCGTCTTCGCCGATCTGTTCTCGCTCAAGACAAGGGCTTTTCTGGAGAGCAACCCCCAGGTGGCGGTAGCCGTCATAGACAAGGCTACCGGCTACCAGTTCAAAGGAAAAGCCGAACTTCTGACTTCGGGCCCGATTTTTGAACAGGTGAGCGGCGGAGTGAAGGCCGCCATGCCCGATGTCAAGGGGATCAAGTACGCGGTTAAAATCAAGGTGGATTCCGTCTACAGCCTCTCTCCCGGACCGGACGCCGGTAAGAAGCTCGCCTAGGCGCGTCGCCTTCCCTGTTTTAATTTAGGGGCAGCCTGGCCGAGGTCCGGCTGCCTTTTCAATATCGGATCGCGAAAAATCTATAAATGTAATTTCAATCGCCAGGGGCGAACACGCTAAAATATCTGGTTTTAGAATAGAATATGTGGAATTATGTTTAAGGCCGTTGGGAACGGCGTGTTATTCACGCCACCTGGATCGGCTGAAGAATGATCAATTTCGGGGATATTTATGACCGAATGTCTGTGCAACAAGGCGAATATTTCCGCGACGTCATGGTCCAATTTCTGCGTCGGAGAGTTATGGCTCTTTTCCGGACTCAAAGAAGAGGAGTTACGTGAACTGTCCAAAACCCTGGTCCGCGGGAGCTTCGAACCCGGGGATACCATATTCCGGCAGGGCGACCGGGCTGAGAGTATTTTTCTCATCAAGTCGGGGCGGATCCGTCTCAGCAGGGTCATGGAAAACGGAGCTGAGGTGATCCTGGATATCCGGAAACCGGGAGACTATATCGGCGAGTACATCCTAAACGATCTGGAACAAGTTTACCCTTATCCCGTGACCGCCTTGTGCATGGACAAGGTTCATACCTGCGGATTCACCCGTAGGAGTTTCGAGGAGATGGTCTTGACCTACCCGCATATCGGGCTTACCGTAATCCGTAATCTGGCCGGCCGCATAAGCAATTTAACCGAGCGTATCGAGGCTTTAAGCCAGACTCATCTGGAGGAGAAGATCTACTCCGTGCTCCTCAATGTCGCCAAAGAGCACGGAAAGCTCGGGAAAAAAGGGGCGTATCATCTTGAAATGCCCCTCACCCACGAGGATTTGGGGTTTTTGGTCGGCGCTCACAGGGTGAGCGTCACCCGCATTATGAAAAAGCTGAGGGCCAGAGGGCTCGTGACCCTTGACGGAAAGATCCTGGTTGTCCAGGGAGAGGATGACAACATCCAGCATTGACATTCTTTTCGGCTTCGCGCCTTGGCTGGAACCGGAAGGCCCGCCGCGCCCCGGACGCTGTTTTAAAGACTTATTACGCTAAATATAGCGTTTAGATAATATTATAACGCAGTGTATAGTGGTCAAGGTGAATTCGGATAAAAACCGCCCCCAAATTTTTGTGTATAATGGAGGGAATTGACCCCGGAGGGAGCCATTTCCCCATGCCGCTTGGTTTTCGAATCGGATACGCAGCATCGCTAATCATTCTCTTCTCCTGCGGATTCGTCCTGCATCTGATGACCCCTATGGCCAAGGCCGTGTGGCAGCCATGGTGCGTTATCAGTTTCGCTCTTCTTGTTTTGATCTTAAGGGAAATTCTGCGTTCGAACTCTCCCGGTGGAAGTCATGCCGGGAAGTTTTTCTCGCTGAGCCTTAATCAGGGTTATTTCTCGTTCATTTTCCTGCTTATATTCCTCAGCCTCTCGCTTTTATACCTCTATGTTGAAAAAAAGGGCTCGCCCGTCCTGAGTTATTATTTATCCAATGTGGTAAATTTCGGATTATGGACGCCCTTAGGGGTAATGATTTTTTTCGGGTTGAAGTTAAGCAATCCTAAGTTGTCAGTCCTAGACACGATTATCACCTTTTCATCTTTAGTTCTGTCTATCGTGGTTTTCGCTTCCGGGTTATATTATTATCAGGCGAGAATCCTTGTCATCACGATAATTTGTCTGATTTTTTTATTCAAAGGGAATATCAGTCTTAAAATTCTTGTGTTTTTAGCTGTGGTGCTGTATTATCTCGGCGGTATTTTGGTTGTTTCCAGCGAGTGCGAGAATTTTTATCCCCAATACGCCTGGCTGTTTTCCGGCATGTCGGAACTTAACGCCTCATACGACCTGGTGTTAAGGCAGACAGTTGTTGAAATGGCTGGTTTTTGGGGAACCGGAGGCAGGTATATTCAGGAAGTGTCTTTGCCTCTTTCTGATTATTTGAGTTATAATTGTCTACCGTATCTGTCTCTCGTTGGGGGATATATTTCGGTTGGTATGTACATTCTTTCCCTGTTTTTTTTAGTGGGATCGCTGTTTTATCATATTTTAGAAATTAGGGGTGGATGGGCGGGAAACGTTTCAGCCGCTGTGCTTTTGTTTTTCGCAATTGATTACTATATGTCAATCGTAGCCATGTTGAAGCCTTTTGGACTTATTATGGGCGGTGGGGCCAACGGACTCCCGTTTATAGGAAGTTTTGAATCTGGCAGTATTTTGGCGACGCTTACGCTTTTTGTTATCTCCGCTCACAAGGTTGCCCGTCAAAATACAGTTGAGATTGATTCGGGACAAAATTTGCTAATCAAAAATCATGCGGATAATATTTTAAAAACATCAGAGGATGATGAAAATTTGTAATAAGAGCTGTTGCAAGTTGAGATTGAATTTACTAATTATGATTAATTTATTTTTTAACGGTGTATATGGGTAAACGCGTCTTTTCAATTAGATGCGGACAATATATGATTAAACACGTTCAATTTATATTCGAAATTAGGTTGTTTAGCACCCACGGGGTTTTATGAAACAGAAACGCGTTATAATAAAGTGCGGCATGTTTGACGAGGAGCTTGATAAGGCGTTAGAACCTCTCAAGGAATTGTATGATATCCGATACATACGGCTACATCCAGGATATCACTGCAATATTGAAGAGCTGGAACGCCGGCTTGAAGAAGCTCTTCAGAGCGATTTGATAAAGGATAAAAGCGATGTCAGGATTTTTTATGGCAGCAAGTGCCTTCCAGACATGCCTGATTTTTCCAAAAAGCACGGTGTTAAAGTGCTTCCCACTTCTAACTGCCTGTCAGCCATGGTCGGAGATAAAAAATTGATGGAGCTTGAGCGAGATAAAACAATGGTTCTCACTCCATCCTGGATCAGCAAGTTGTTTATGGCACAGGAGAATGTTCCGTCTTTCTTAAGATGGGATGAAACTGATTTTAAAATAAATTTCGGACGCTACGACAGATGTCTGATACTTGAAACAACGGAACCTCCAGACGATGAAAAAATTTTAGAGATATACGATCTTTTTGGTAATCCAATTATTGAAACTACGCCTTGCTCGCTTGATCATTTTACTCAGTTAGTCAAAGAATTTATGATTTAAATACGAATTTTAAGTTTGGCGATGTCCCTTTGTTTTATCCCTATCGAACATCATTCGTTTATCGTCAGTTTAAATGATGTTCCTGACAACGAAAGTTCTCTATTTTCTGCTACCAGAGTTTGTCCATTTTTGCTATAAACCTTGACCGAAATACAATTAACGTAATTATTTTATACTCTATACTAATATTATCTTTATCCAATAATAAATCTTTATATGATAAATAGTTAATATTTCATTGCTAATTATTATAAAAAATTAGTCATAACATTGTTTTCCCTTACAAATTATATTTCGTCAGTACAAAATTTTCGCTTTTTGGACAGGGTTTCGAGCAGAAAAAAGACGAGTTTCGTTGTCAATTTCTGGACAAAAAACAGTGTTATCACCACTATTTATCATGCCGCCATATCCCGGCACCTTATTCTAGGCACGTAGACCGAGGCTTAATCCTTTCCAGTTAGACCAAGTCCTTTTTCTTTTGATGAAGGGGTCCCTTATTTTTTGGCGGATTCCCCTTTTATTTTGGTGGGATCCCCCTTTTTTTGGTGGGATCCCCCTTTTATTTGGTGGGATCCCCCTTTTTTTTGGTGGGGTCCCTTATTTTTTGTGGGATCCCCCTTTTTTTTGGTGGGATCCCCCTTTTTTTTGGTGGGATCCAATTTTTTTGGTGGGATCCCTTATTTTTTGGTGGGTTCCCTTATCAAAAAAATAACACCATTAAATATTAGGATCTGAATGTACGTCTGCTGGCTCTATTCTTAATCGTAGCTTTGCATTTACATATATTAAAAATAATAATTATAAGATATAAATTAGTTAAAAATAGTCTATTTTATTTGGCGGGGTATCTATTTTTTGGTGGGTTCCCTTATCAAAAAAATAACATCAGTAAATATAGGATCTTAATGTATGTCTGACGCCTTTATTTTTAATTGATGCTTTAATTACAATATATATAAATATTAATCAATATTAGATATAAATTTTTTAAAAAAAAGTCTATTTTATTTGGCCTGGTCCCTTGTCAAAACAATAACGCAATTAAATATAGGATCTAAATGTACGGCTGGCGGTTTTATTCTTTATAGGAGTATTAGCAACAAAATATATGATGATTAATAATTATTAATTTAAAAAAATTATAAAAATCATATTTTATATCAAAAATGATGATAAATTTTAATATTGAGCATTTGATAAGCTCAAATTAATAAAGTTATCTAAACAATTGAAGTATCAATATTTATCATTACGCAAAATGTTCGTTGTTGAATAATTATTCAATAAGTTATTGTTTTATACAATTAATATTATTAATATACCATACATAAATTAGAATAATTTACTTATCCGATTATTTCAATGTTTTTTACGTTCGCATCAACAATGAAAAGTTCGTGAACGAATTCTTGCGGCTCATACCCATTAATAATAGTAGGTATGACATTATCAATATATAAGTATTAAAATATATTTTTTCAAATATATATGGTTAGAATATATTTCGACCTTTTCCGAGCACTAAAAAGTCCTAGCATAATGCATATTGAGGCAATGAAAAAATGATATCTGCAAAAAAAAACGGTTGAATCTGGCAAAAGGCCTCCAGGATATTACTATATAAATATACTATTTTATGATTAATAGTAAATTTTATTAAATTATTAATATAATATGTATATTTAATTGTGTAAATAAAATGCAGATAGGAATGCGGCTACGAGAAAAAAACTAGCATAATAACTATATGAGTGTGCTCATTTCAGATAACTCATACGTTGATGATAAGGCCAAGCAGCTGAAATACCGTTCCAAAGCGTTTCAAAATATTGAGAACACGCGGATGAATTTTGAGGTAGGGAGAGGATTGACAATAAATAACATTGTTATCCGAATAAGGCGGAATAGTGGTGATTTTTTCGGATGAGGAAAAGTTGACTTGGTGATTGAAGATAATCCGTCCGGGAATAGATTAAAGCGTTATAAAATACTGAGTTTTTGGAGATATTGAGATATGGAAAGCAATAAAAAATTACGCAAATAATTTCTGGTTTTAAAAACAAGTATCCTGAAAAATTCTTTTTTTTGAACAAACCTCTCCGATTTTGTCGTTTTGAAATTTTGGAAGATTTTTTGATCTTCAGACGTCCAACCCGTCTGAATGGCGGCAGCAGGGATCGGAACTAGATTCGGATGTATCATCATGACGCTATCTATGTTGTTGCCTTCAAATGCGTAAATAAATATGAATCTAATGTTCAATAATTCCGCCTTTACCCATTGCTTAAAGTTAAGTTAACTTTCAAAAAAACTTAAATTATAATCGTGTATAAATAGTTTAGCTCATTTCAAACATTGCGTTGGATGATAATTGATGTATATTGATTTAAAAAATAATGAAGATAGTATGGAGGCGCAATAAATAGATGAAGATAATTATGGGGATGTATTAAATTCAATGTTGGTAAAGGAGTATAATTATTCTTTCATGAATTATTTGTTAATACTGATAATGGCGAAAAATGATGGTTGTATTTTTTTCTTATAAGTCAGTGGTGATGGAGTATTTGCCTAGATGAAGCGGCTAATCCTTATCTATCTGAAATAATCTTAAATAATCTGAAATAATCAAAGGTAATCTTAAATATGCTAGGGATAGGGATGAGCATAAAAAGTCTTTAATATTGAAAGTGTACCGTTTTTTCTGTTATATAAAGTATTTGTCATGCTTTCTAAAATGTTTTGAAATATCGTGAACATATAAACGGCAAAATATCGTGGCTTTTCATTGGATGGTAATTATATTCATGGATCGTGGATTAATAGAATTATTGAAACATATACTCTCCAATTCGCAGATTTTTTGAGTTAGCAAGTATTTTTGTTATCAGCATAAAAAAAATAAGGACTGTTATGATTGATTTTGATAAGAGCAACAGCGGTATATTAAATATTGATGAAATCATTCAACGGTTACTCGATAGAGTTGGAGTCCTGGAGTCACGAATGGCTCGTTTGGAGGAATTGATTAATAAGCCACAGCCTAGGTTACGCATTCCACGTAATTACAATGATTACATAAAGGTGAAAGAATTGATTTCCAGAGGTTCAAGTATTAACGGTGCGGCAAAGAAGCTCAAACTGCCTTACACAACTGTGCATTACTACGCCACGGCAAATACCGAAACAGTGGAAAGGCTGAAAAAAATAACGGTTATGATTGATAACGATGATTTTATCGGTGATAAACTGGAAGAGGATTCGTAGGAATGACAGTTGAGAATGATACGTTTCAGAGCAGGCTGTGTAAAGATGGAAATTATGCAGTTTAAGATTAGTTTACGTGTTAGATGTATTTAATAACGCCAGGGTATATAGTATAGAAAAATATAATTTTTTGAAAATGATAATGTTAGCGCTTTAATGTGATATTGTTTAAAAATATGTTTAGATCAATATTATCCGAATTACTGATAATACAGTACATCAAGTGCTTGTCATCTCCTATTTTATTAACTACGCCGAGAGCTGAAGTTCCATCCATGGTGAAATTGAAGGATAATCCTTCGTGGAATGGAGATGGTACGGAACCGTTAACGGAGTCTGAATAAACTTTGGCGATTTGTTCTAAAGAAAGAACGCTGTTTTCATCAGCTACAATCATAAAAAAAGACTTATCGTCAGCGGAAGCAATTAATATTGAATTATCATATTTATTTTTCAGCCGCCAACCTTCCGGGATTAAAAATGATATTAATTTTATTTCCACTATTCTTTGTTCATTTCCTGGAATTTTACCGGGTTTGAGTTCATTGTATTCTTTTTCCGGCGGATCAGCCGGTAAAGAGTTCATTTTATCCCGTATGCTCGTGGCAGGCTTGTTATTTTTAGAAGGAAGATACTGGTTTTCGGCTAATTTAGGATTAATTTTATTGGAATATAAAAAAGCGACAATATCCTCTGCCGGTTGAGCAAGATTGGCGCGGGCGTTTTTTCGTCTTATGTTGTATGCCCAAGTGTTGATTCCCACCACCTCTCCTTTTGAGTTTACTAAAGGTCCTCCGCTGTTTCCTGAACTAATTTGGGCGGAATGCACAATCATAGAGCCTAGTTTTCCTTGAACGATAGCGTTAACGTTTCCTGTTGTCGAAGCGACAGGCAGTGGTATAATGGAGTCGACATTTCGGTGGACGATTTTTCCGTAGTTCAAAGCGGCGTCTCTCACCAACCCTGGATACCCCCAGGCGGACACCTTGTCAAGCCTTTTTATTTCCAAATTAAAAATCATGGGTGACATATCCGTATTCTCTGGCGGATCAAATCGAAGCAGAGCCAAGTCTCTAGAGCCAGGAATATTGAAATTATCTTCGTACTGATAGTCGACTATATCCGCCTCCACCGCCTTCATGTATTTATTCAGAATATAAATACGTCCTTCCTGTTCACGTTCATTTACCACATGACCGTTTGTTAAGACATATCCATCCGCCACGATGAATCCGCTCCCCATCGAAACGCTGTCATCCGATTCCACCATGATGAAAAGTACTGATTTTTCTATATTTTCCACTATCTTTCTCTGAAAATCACGGAGCTGATTAAAAGGAATTTCTTTTTCCTGGGAAAAGAGTGGAAAATCTGCGCTCCAGAGAATAGTGGCTATTAAAAGTAATCTAATTATCTTCATGGATCCTCATGGCTAGAATAGCTATCATGAAAAAATAGGTTTGGATTTTTGGATGAATCTTGATGAAATCGTCAATATAATTCGGGTTTTTACGCGATGTATATGGTCGTTTATTGAAATTAATTTATGTATTTATATATTAAAAGATATAAATGGAGTCATCTCTAGCTTGCGCCACAGTTCGTATTTTCCTTTCCCTGTTGATATTTTCATTTCAGGCTGATAACACTCTTGCTGACAACGTTTGCCGAAACGTCTGGGTAGGATGGAAAGTAAGGCTTATGGCGTTTAAAATGTTATAAAAGAACTCCATCTTCTCGATGTATATGAGGTATATCTTAGTTATTTCCGAAAAATTCGCTATGACGTAAGTTAGATGTTTTATGATTTTTTTGTGGCTGGAGCGAGTTAATGTATTTCATTTAATATTTCTATGTTTTGAGTGTTTTCAATCGAGAGCCTTGTAACCTATGATCCCTAAAAATGTTACTATCGCCCCGGCGGATAAAAGTTAGAATCTTGTCGATCGGCTTTTTTGGCCTCATACTTGGCTGTTTCTAATATTCAACCGCCGGAGTAATGACATGGTAAAGGAGATGAATTTCATATCTTTTTTTGACTATAAAGTAAAATCAAAAGGAAGTCAAGAGAATAATTATTATATAAAATTTATACTTTAGAAAAATAAAATAATTATAATGATTAAATATTAGTAATATAATAAATTAGTAATTAAAAATATTTATAATTAGCTATTTATAAAGTTTTTAGCTCCTTGGACTTTTGTGTGTTTTCATAATTGATAGTATATATAATGATATTATAATAAAAAGTTATATAGCATAAATATAATTAATTTATTTTATATAATTTGCTGAATTTTTAATCTCCACTAGCTAACACTGCCATACAAAAGGCGTCAATGGCTTGGCCCAGACCGGAGTGGTCTTGTATCGCGGAGCTGGCGTCATCTCCCGCCTGAAACCCCAGCCCCGGATGTTCCGGCGCCCGAGCCGCGGCGGCGAGAATGTGGCGACAAGAGGCTCCGCCGCGCGCCTAGTCCGCGGCGTCCCAGTTGGCCACAGGAAGAATTTCCTGTTCGACGCGAGCGTACCCAGAGTCTACCGTCCAGGGCCGAGGCGCCGCGAGGCGGATTGAACTGGGGTTCGCCCGGGAGAGGAGGAGGTACGCCAAAGCTTTCGATATGGAGGCGCTTCCGAGGCGCCTGGGAGCCGTCCTTTGAAAAAGTCGCTTAAGGACGAGAACGTCTACTGGCGCGTCGTCCATCTGATCTTTATGGACCATCTGAAGAAAAAGCGCCCGCGCTTAAATTTCAGGGGCGTGAAATACATAGCCTTTGACGAAACCGGCCTAATAAGAGGTTTACGCGTGTCACGATCGTTTCGGACCTATTAAGAAAGATCCGGTGTTCGTGGGAGGGGAAAGGCGGCATGGCGCTCTAACATTTCGGAAGATGGGCCGGTAATATCGAGGCCGCACGCCTCGATATTCGCCCAGCCCAAGTGAAAGCCGCGCGAGGAAATCAGCCCACCCTGATAATCGTCTTCGACAAATTTCCCGTGTTCAAGCTCATAAACGAGATGATTGACAAACTTCGCCGCTTACCTGTCCGCGGGCGTCAAATGACTGGCCAGATTCATTCTCAGAGGCGTGAAATTCATTATCCTGAAAAATCGCCGCCACTTCGATTGCGGCGGAAACGAGAAAGAGGATGGAGAGGGCCTTGTCACCGAACACGCCTCGGATAAAGGCCTGGATCCTCAAGGATTTCCCGCGTCAGATTTGCGAGGGGACCCCGCGCGCGAGGGGGAGTACATCCTCAAAGGATGGGCGGAGCCTGGCGCGCGCGCCGGCAATTCGCCTGTCAGGCTCCATGTCGCGCGGGTGAAAGGCGCGTCCGGAGGACGCTCGACTATAACGCGCGCGGGTTAACCTCCGGCCCGAGCGAAAGGAACAACTTCATGGATCAGATCAGGCGGGCCTACGGATTTAGGAACATGTTCAATTCCAGGCTGACCTTTTTTGCGTCAACAAATTCAGCCGCATATAATGGTGAAACCTATTTTTTTCGGGTGGCGTCTGAAAACCTAATATAAGGGAGGCTGAACGGAAGTCGTGACACCACAATCATCCTTTCTTCGTCCATCGCCTATGCGAATGCCGGTAATAATGCAACAATTAGAGTTCGTTAAAACAGAAGCAATAATTGCCACTCATTTTTTTTAAGCCCAGAATACGCGAAAGTCCGCATAGCCTCTTATATTAACCATGCTTATGCGAAAGTCCGAAGAGTCCCGAAGGTTGAAACGAAAGACGTCGTCCCTCCCGGCGTTTGCCAGCGGCGGATGTTTTTTACCTTCTTTCGCATCCTTCGCGCGCTTGTCTCACGCCGCTTCGGTCCGAGACTTGCGATGGATGTTTAATTGTACCGCCCAGCGTTAATGGTTAGCGGAAAATACGCGCGGCGCGCTCTCTCGCGCCTTTGAGTTATCTTTTTTTAGAAAATATCCAAAATCCTACGCGTTTTCGCCTTTTTTCCGGAGGAATCGTTATAGCCGGCCATCTTTTAAGGATGGTTTTCTCGGGCGTCTCCCCCCCCCGCGGGCCGTATTTCGTTTTTTTCTTCCCGTGACTAGAAGGCGTTTCCCCTATGGTTGATTTTTCGCCGCCGGCCTATTCCCCCGGACGCTCGCATCTCATCTTTTCCGGCGGTTTTTCTTTCGATATCCTGGTTCCACGGGGATTTACAAAACATTCTCAAGGCTCTTATTGAAATTTCAAAGGTTTTCTCTTTTCGGCCTTTAGCGGCCTATCGATTGCGCCCGTGATGGCAACCGCTTGACGAGGGCCCTATTTTAGTGTACAAAAGTTTTAAGCGCGCTTTTTTCCCGCGTTCACTGCTTTCCGGTTCTTTTTCGTTTCTAAAACCATTGCCATTTAACTTTAAAGCGTTCTTTTTTTACGGATTGTTTTTTTCTCTTTTACCCTCTTTTAGGCCCCGCCTTGTGGAGCGGGTAACTCAAACATAGATCGGTTGCAAAACGAGGCTCGTTTATGAAAAATGAATTAGAATCCGCCGCCCTGGATCAGGTCTTTCGCGCCGCCAGGACTTACGTCAAATACGATTCCGCCGAACTGACCGACCAGTCGATCGAGGCCCTCTACGATCTTTTCAAGTGGGGCCCCACCTGCGTGAACTCCCAGCCCGGGCGCTACGTCTTCGTCCGCTCCGCCGAGGCGAAAAAGAGGCTCCTTCCGGCCGTGTTTCCCGGAAACGCGCCCAAGGTGGAGTCCGCCGCGGCCACCGTCATCGCGGCCTACGACAGCATGTTCCACGAGTATCTCTCCGAGCTCTGGACCGCCTACGACGCCACCCCCATGTACCGCGACAACCAGAAGCTCCGCGAGGAGACCGCCTTCCGCAACGGAAGCCTGGGCGCGGCCTACCTCATCCTGGCGGCCAGGGCCCTGGGCCTGGACTGCGGACCCATGAGCGGCTTCGACAACGCCAAGGTGGACGCCGAGTTTTTCCCCGACGGCCGCTTCAAGAGCAATTTCCTCATAAACATCGGCCGCGGCGCCCCGGAAGGCTTCTATCCCCGGGGCAAGCGCCTGGCTTTCAGCGAGGCCGCGCGGATCCTCTAGAGCGCGTCGGCCTTCCGGCCGCCGGCTTATCGGGGCTAAATCGCCCTCCGGCGAAAAAACAGCCGCCCGTTCCCCGGGTTTCAGGGGACGGGCGGCTTTTTTCTCACTATGACGGCGGTTTTTTCTCACTAGACGGGCGGCTTATTGCGCCGGGCGGGCGAGGTCGCCGGACCGTTCCGGCCGGGAGGCTTTTTTCCGCGGCGCGAAAGCGCCTGGGAAATGGCCTCTCCGCCAGGGCGGGCTACTTTTTCTTCTGCTTCTGCTGGCCCACGCGGACCTTGGCCTCGGCCGCGGCCTTGGCGTCGCTCTTGATATGGGTGGCCATGCCGCAGTCGCCCCGGCGCCACTTGGCGGCGGGGTCCGGAAACACCGAGCAGTAGGCGCCGCCGCCGATGGACATAATCCTGTCGCAGCCTTCGCATTTGGCGTCAACCGGACGGCAGGAGCCGCCCAGAAAGGAGCAGCCTTTTTTGGCCATGAATGAACACTCGACACCGTTTTTTATGGTAGCGCACTGCATTGGGTCACCTCGGGGACGAAAAAACGTCAATTAACAAAGCTTGCGGCCGGAGCCCTCTCGGGGCGTCAAATTGCGGATTATACGTAAATAAACTGAAAAGTCAAGGTTTTCCGGGCCTTTTCCCGGCTCCGGAGTGAAAATATTTTCGTTTGAACGGGATAAATTTATTTATTATTTTCTTAATTTTAGCGCGCGTGCTGTTAAATTTTTTTAAATTTTCTACTTTTTTCTTAATTAAGCGGCCCTTCCCGTAACTCCCTCCGCTTTCCCGCCTCCGCCTCGAGGGGGTGGATCCTGGAAAAGGCCCGGCCCCGGGAAAAAAAGACCCGGAAAAAGTTGGCAGATCTTTTGCTATTAGTTTTCAGCCCCGCGGGGCCGAGCCGTTTTTTTAAGGAGTTTACCCATGCCGAGCGAGTTAGCGGATCCCAGCGTGTATCAGGATCTCACCCATTACGAGACAGTGGCCCGCATCCTGGCCATGGAGCTTTCCTCTTTCGAGCTGGTGGCGGATCCCCTGGACGTGGCCGAAACCTTGGAGGAGCTCTCCGAGGAGATGGAGGATATGCCCTACGTCATCAGCGACTGCCGGGAGGCGGCCGCGGCCTTCTCCGAACTTGAGGGAGCCCTGGACCGCATGTACTCCCTGGCGGACCGCGCCATCGAGGCCGGATCCTCCGATCCCTCCATCCTCAACGTCTTGGACGAGGAGTTCTCCCTCTACGCCGAGCTGGTGGCCAGGCTGGCCGGAGCCGACGACTTCGAGGGGCCCATCCTCTCCTTAGCCACCCCGGAGGAGGCCAGGATCACCCGGGTCATCCTGGGCTGCCTTTCCGACGCCCGCCACAACTTCGCCCTGCGTCTGGAGGAGCAGCGCCGCCATATAAACACCGCCATGGACGACGCCCTCGGGCTTTTAACGAGAATTTTGGAGAACGGAACCGGGATCTCCCACGGCACCCGGTCCGGCCTTTCCGCGCTGCTCTCGAAGCTGCGCTCCCTGGACCCCGCCTTGGAGGGCCGGGAGGGCAGGGGCCCCTACACTCTGCACTGAAAAAGAAAGATCCCGCCGGAAATTGAATAAAACGCTCATGAGGCCCGAGTCTACGCGCGAACGAGCTTGAGGAAAGTTTTTTTAGCGTCTTCGGGGACTTAGAGCCCTCGAAAACGCCTCCCAAAAAAAATCGCGTCTTAAAAAAACCGAACCCGCCATGAAAAAGGCCCCGGAGGGTGGAACCCTCCGGGGCCTTTTTCACGCGGCCGTCACCGGGAGGCGTGGCCCTCCGTCATCCTGACCCTCCGTCATCCTGACCCGCCGTCATCCTCGCCCTCCTTTCGGAGGGAACGCGGTCTCTCAGCGTCCCCGGCGGAGGCGTCCGCCTCCCGTCCGAGATCCGCCGGAATGGAAAGGGGGCTCTCCTTTAAAGGCAGCACCCGCAGACGCTTTCCGCACTCCTCTAAAAGCTCCGGGTTCACGGAGTGCCCGGCCAGGATGGCGCAGCGACCCTTTTCCGCCTCTCCGTTCAAGAGCGAAGCCACCTGGGAGTGCCAGTGGCGGTCCAGAAAGGCGAAGGGCTCGTCTAGGATCAAGACGGGCCTCTCCAGAATGAAGGTCCTGGCCAAAGAGAGGCGGCGGCGCATGCCGCCGCTCATCAAGGGGGGCTTGTCGTCCTCGTCCAGGGAGAAGAGGGACAGCCAGCGGGAGATCCCGTCCGCCCGAGTTTTTCGGGACCAGCCGCGGGGGAGGACGTAGGATAGGTTTCCGGCGGCCGTCAGCCAGGGTATCAAGGCGTCGTCCTGGAAAAGGAAGCTCGCCTCGCCTTGGACGCGGACGGAGCCGGAATCGGGTTGCCCGATTCCGGCCAGGATCTCCAAAAAGGTGCTTTTCCCGTAGCCCGAGGGGCCTAGGAGCAGGACCACCTCCCCCGCCTTTACGGAGATGGAGCAGTCGGCGAGAACCTGTCTTTCCCCGAAGCTTTTTTTCACCCCGGCGGCCCCGATGAGCTCCATCAGAGGCCTCTCGCGGATATCTCCGCCGCTTTTTTCCGCAGCGGGGTGATGAGGAGGGCCTCCAGGGAGAGGCCCAGGATGATCATGGAAAGAGCCCAGGCTTGGAGCCCCTCCATGTCCAGACGGCTGTAGCACCAGTAGATGCGGGCCCCGGCTCCGTCGCTCGATCCCATGAACTCGGCCACGGCCGAGGCCTTCCAGGCCGTGGAGAGCACCGTGGAGAGTCCGGCCAGGTAGAAGGGGAGGATGCCGGGGAGGGTGAAGCGGAGAAGCCGCCGGAGGGGGGGCACCTTATAGAGGCGGCTCATGAGGATGATCCGGCGGTTTAGGCCCATGACCCCCTGGGCGGCGTTGGAGAAGACGAAGGGGAGGGTGGCGGCCGCGACCGTCGCCACCGGGACCAGGGAGCCCGTTCCGGAGAGGACCATGACCAAGGCGATCCAGACCACCGGCGGGCAGGACTGCAAGCCGGCCACCAAAGGCGCGCTGTGATCCAGCACGAGGCGGAAGCGTCCGGCCAGAAGGCCCAGGACCCCGCCCGCCAGGTTCGCCAGGAGGACCCCGTAGAGGGCCCTTTTCACGGTGAGCCCCAGCTCCCGGAAAAGCTCGCCGGAGTAGGCAAGCGTTCCCAGCGTTTTGAGCACCTCCAGGGGACCGGGGGCCAAAGCCGGGCCGAAAAACAGCCGGGCCGCCTCCAGGGCCGCTCCCCAGAGGAGCAGCGAGACGAGATAGGGGAGGATGGGCTTGAGGGGCGTCAAATTCTAAAGTCCCTCCGGGGCGGAGGCGTCCCCGCCCCGGAAGATGAAGTCCCGGGGGAGGGGGGACGGGGAGTCGTCCGCGCCGAACAGATCGGGGGCCGCGATCTTCAGGAAGCGGGAAATATCCAAGGCGAGGTCCGCGGCGTTTTCCACCCGCACCGGGTCCCGGGAAAAAGAGTTCTCCAGGGCCGTCAAGCCCAGGTTCTCCCTGGTGCTTTCCGGAAGTAGCCGGACGAGCTCTTCGGGACTCAGCCTTTGAAGCTTTTTTCCGGCGCTCTTTAAGGCGTCCATGAGGGAGACGGTCAGCTCCGGAAACTCCCGGGCGAAGTCCCTATTCACCGCCACCCCCGCCTGGGGGAGCTCCGGGGGGCCGCCCGCGGCCCGGGCGTACTCCTCTTCCAGGTTCCCCACGATTTTCAAAGCCGGATTCTTCTCCAGGGCGGCCGAGGCCAGGGGCTCGGGAAGAAGGGCGGCATCGATCCTTCCGGAGGCGAGCTCCAAAAGCAGTTGGGTCCCGGGGTAACCCTCCGCGGAAAAGGCGGGCCCCCCCTTTTGGGCCAGGGCCGCCAAGATCCCCGCGGCCGGACTGTTGCGGGGGGCCGCGGGAAGCGGGAGCTTGTTTCCGGAAAGATAGCGGGCGAGCTCCGCGGGGTTTTTCGGAACCCGTGAAGCCGCCCCCGCCTCCAAGGGCAGGGGGGCGGAGACGAAGTAAAACTTCCTCCAGGAGCAGACGGAAATAAGCCGCACCGGCGCCCCCCGGGCGGCGGCCCGGGCGAAGGTCTCCAAATGCCCCGCCCAGACGTCCCCTTTTCCGGCTAAAAGTAGGGATCTTAAGTCGTCCAGGTTCTTCCACTCGCTCACCTCCCTTTCCACCGTCCCTCCGCCGGCGTCCCGGGGCCAGCCCTCGTTTAGCGCCGTCAAAAGGGGGAGCACGGCCGTGGTGGCGGCGGCGGCCGTGTACACCACGACCTTTTCCGGACGGGGGGAGGGCGCCTCCTCCGCCCGAAGGGCGGGGGAGGCGAGGATCAAGAAGAGCCCCGCGAGGAGCGGGGCGGGGAGCGAATATCCGGGTTTTCGCATGAGGAACCTCGGGTGGCGGGGAACCGGGCCCCGGGATCGCCTAGGGGCGGCGGCGGAATGGAGCGGGTTTTAACCCGCGGAAAAACGCGCGCCCGAGTCCGGGCCGAATTCGCCACGGAGTTCGTTCGGGCGACGGCCGCGGAAGGGAGCGTCCCCTTTGAGAAGACTTACCTGTAATTCCCAAGAAAGTCGTGACCACATGGTTGAGTTCCCGCCGGCGGAGCGACCAAATCCGGACGGGACCCATGAGCGAGCCCTTTGTATAATTTCCGGCTCGTTGAAGGAGAACGGGTTGCCAGCCTCCGGCCGGCCTCCTTTCTTAATCCGCCCTGTTCAACATTCAGGCGCGATTCAGGCGCGGGAAATTTCCCATGAACGGGCGTCATGACTGGCGTTTAAGTTACAATAGGAATTTTAAGCATAATTTCCATATTTAAAATTTTTATAATTTCCTTTTGCTTTGCCGTTGGTTCGTATACAAGGAGATGATCGTCATAGACCGCGCAGGTTACACCTCGAAGTTCTGTTATGAAGTCGATAGCATTATACTTCTTATTGTGAAATACTTTTTATAATTCAAGGCATACAATTGTTGTAATAAATGAAAGTAATATGTGTCCATTCAAAGTTACAACTTTTGAACATTAATAGATATTAATTTAGTATAATTTTTTCTAATATCAAAAATTTGCTCTATAGTTTGATGTGAATAATAATAAGGAAGAACCTCTTTCTTGTCCATTTCCAGTGACGCGATCATGACAAACATTCCCGCTGTATTGAACTTCTCGCCATAGACCTCGTTTGGTCGCGGGATTCTCCGGATCCTCCCGCAAGCTCAGATGTTTTACGCCTAGGCTTTTTATATCAAAGTCTACCCCAACATATGCGTATGCTGAGCGGTCGTTTGGCGGCTTCGCTTTGTTCATTGTCAGGAAGAGCGGTCCACCATTGTATACGACACGATTACTCGCCCTCATGACTGAATCACAGTGCTTAGCCGGTAAATCCTTACATAACCCTCTGTTCGATATAAGCCTGGTCATGAAGTGTATATCAAGGCTGGACAGCTCTTCAAGATTGCTTTCCGAGTTGTAACCGGCATCCAGCGCGGAATATTCGACATTGACATTCAAGCTTTTAAGCTCATTGATGGTGGCCTTTAGCGTCGCCGCATCCGACACATTGCCGGGGATAGCCCTGTAATATATGGGACTCATTGTTTCTCTATCCACCACATATATTAATCTAATATCATTTACAGGGCCGCCGCCGTGATTGCTTGTAGCGGTTAAGGATAAGTCGATATCATTTGGGAGACCCGCGCTGTCGATAAGGACTCCAACTGATCTAGTATCAGGGCGCGTCATATTGATGTATCGCCTATGAAAATCCCGCCTAATTGATTCCCGGCCGAGTTTTTCCAGGTATCTGCCTATGCCCTGCGAGGTCGTGTCGGCTTCGGGGTATAAAAGGCTCGTATAAGTCCGCTCCATAAAAGCGCTGGCGCGAGAATCGGCGTAATTGTCCAGCAATCTGCGCGTGAGCAAGGCTAATAAGGTGTCGGGAGAGCTCTGTTTCGGTGTCTCTGAAGAGATCCAGCAATCCAGTCCTTTCAAGTAAAAGGTGAGTGCGAAATACGTGGCCGAGATTCAAAGTACCCTTGGTTCTGGCGTTATTAACCGTGGTCTGGGGATCTACTGTCGGATAAGAGCACCCTTTTTCAAGGGAATGGAAGAACTCGCCTTTTTCTTTGCTGCGGAATCTGCCCTCGTCCAAGTTAATGACTCGGCCGAGATAGAGAGATAGATCGGATTGTTGACTTTCTTCCCCTCCACCCGTTTTGGGGTGCGAATGCTAGCGTGTTCAACGCCTTTGCCGCGGTGCACCGCTATGAAAGGTTCGGCCATCTTCGCCCTCCGTCGATTCGCCAATCCTGTGGTGTCAACCATTGATACCACGTGACAGCACAATCAAGAGTGGTTGTCAAGCATTTTTTTCAAAATATTATGAATTATATTTAATCTCAATTACTTGAATAACCATCCTATTCTATTAGATTTTTTTGCATTATATTAGAATAGGCTGATATAAAAAGATATTGAGAGAAAGTATGTATTTAGAATTTATCGCCTATTTTTTTTAATGTGGTTACGACTTTCAGGGGAATTACAGCTTACGGGAAGAGGCGGAAAAGCCGGGGCCGGAAAAGTTGGCTGAAAGTAGGCGGAAAAAATGGAAAAAGCCCCGGGAGGAAAAAAACGCCGCCCGGTCCTTTTCCGGAGCGGGCGAGATTCGTCCGGATGCTTTTTCCTTTAGGTCCGGCCGAATTTCTTCTCCAGCTCGGATAGGGTGATGGTGATCGAGGAGGGCCTCCCGTGGGGGCAGTAGGCCCCGGAGGGGCTCTCCAGCATGTCTTCCAGAAGGGTCCGCATCTCCTCGGGCTCCAGGGAGTGTCCGGCCTTGACGGCCGCCCGGCAGGCCACCGAGTGCAGCCAGGATTCCGATATCTCCTCCAAAACCCCGTCCGGACGGGCCTCGTCGTAGTTTTTCAAACTGTCCGCGGCCCCCTCCAGCATTTCCATCAAGGCCTCCCGGGCCTCCTCTTGGGAGAGGATGGAGGGCACCCCCGTGAGGCGGTACTGCTCCTCGCCGAAGGGTTCCAGCTCGAAGCCGAAGCGCCGGAGGGGCCGGAGGATTTTTTCCAGGGCCGCCCGGTCCCGGGCCGGGACGTCCAAAACGTCCGGTATGAGCGCCCGGCGTCCGGGAAGCCCCCGGGTCTTGAGGTTCCTTTGGAGGCGGTTGAACAACAGACGCTCGTGGGCCGCGTGCTGATCGGTTATCACCAACCCCGCCGGGCCCTCGGAGAGGATGTAGGTTTTGTGGAGCTGGGCCAGGGGTTTCAAGGACGCTTTCTCCTTCCAGAGCCCCTTCCTGGACCCCTCCGGGGTCCCGGAAGGGGGCCGCTCCCCGTCCCCCGAGGCTTCCCCCGCGGCGCTTTCAGGTCCCTTCCCCCCGTCTGGGGCGCCACCCTCCGCGGGCCGGAAGTCCCCGTTGGCGCTTCGGCCCGAGCTTCCGGCGTTCGGGAAACGATCGTCCAAGGCGCCGTGACCTCCCCGGGGGGTCGAGTCCGAGGGAGGCTTCGAAGCCGTCGAATAACCGGAATCCGTCGAATAACCGGAGTCCGTCGAATAACCGGAATCCCTCGAATAACCGGAGTCCGCCGCGGGCCCCGATCCGGTGGCGCGAGAGGGTCCGGCCGGAGAATCGGGGTTTTCGGGTAAAACGTCCTCGTCCTCTTCGAGCCCCTGGGAGAATATTAGCGCCCTGGCGGAGCTTAGGGCCTTCCGCACGGCGTTCTCCACCGCCCGGAAGACTTTGAAGCCGTCCCGGAAGCGCACCTCGGTTTTGGCCGGGTGCACGTTAACGTCCACCTCGGAAGGGGGAAGCTCCACGAAGAGAAGGCCCGCCGGATAGCGCCCCTGGGGCAGGGCGCGGCCGCAGCCCTGGAGCACGGCCCGGTTCAACAGCCTGTCTCTCACCGGGCGGCCCAGGACGTAGACGTAAAGGGAGTTGAAGGTGCGGCGGCTAAGCGAGGGATCGGCTATCCGCCCGTGGACGGCCACCCCCCGCTCCTCGGAGTCGACGATCCTCAGGCCCGGAAGGGTGTTTTTTCCCAGAATGTCGGAGAGCCTGGCGGAGTAGTCGTTGCGGCTGTCGGCCCGCGTCAGGGTCCTTCCGTCGCAAACGAGCTTGAGGGAGAGATCCGGGCGGGAGAGGGCGTAGCGCTCCGCCGTCTCGGTCAGGTGGGCCTCCTCGGTTTTAACCGTCTTTAAAAACTTGCGCCGGGCCGGGACGTTGAAGAAGAGATCCGCCACCTCCACCGTCGTGCCTTTGTTCATGGCGGCGGGTTCCACCGCCCCCGCCTTGCCCCCCTCCACCCTGATCCGGTGTCCGCCGCCGTCTCCGGTGGAGCTCGTGATTGTCAGTTTCGAGACCGCCGCGATGGAGGGGAGCGCCTCGCCCCGGAAGCCCAAGGTCTTGATTTCCGTTAAATCGCTGTCCGCCGAGAGCTTGCTGGTGGCGTGCCGCTCCAAAGACAAGGGGAGCTCGTCAGGACTCATGCCGCAGCCGTCGTCCGTCACCCGGATGAGGGTTTTGCCGCCGGAAACGCATTCGATCTCTATCTTAAGGGCTCCGGAATCCAGGCTGTTTTCCAGAAGCTCCTTTAAGATGGAGGCCGGCCTCTCCACTATCTCTCCGGCCGCGATGCGGTTCACGAGATCGTCCGGCAGAAGTTTTATCCGGCTCGCCATGAAATCCTCTTCGTTTTCGCCGCTTTTTTTCCCGGCCCGACTCGACTATAATGAACTTGGCGGAATGTGCCTATGGTTCCTTCCGGCTGGGTCGGCGGCCGTCGCTGGTGGTGCTGCCGGCGGCCGCCGGGCCCCGTATTTTTCCCGGAAAGAGAAAAAAACAAGTCCCTCCCTCGTCGCTCCGGAAAGGACGCCGTTTCGGGGCCGCTGGAGGCTTTTTCGGCCTTTGGCCCCGGGGGGCGAAGGCGTCGCCTCGCGCGAACGGCCGCCACAATCCTAAGTATAGCACAGGTTCCACATGATTCGAGACGACGAGGCGCCCCCCGCCGCCGGGGGCGGATTTCCTTCCGAAAAGGCCGGATCGCCTCCGGAAAAGGGCGGATCTCCCGCGGAAAAGGGCGGATCGCGGCCGGAAAAGGGGGATCCCCCGCCGGAAGAGAGGGGTCGGGAGGGAGTGGACTGGTTCTGGGTCCTCACCACCCCCGTCACCATCCATCGGGACAAGATGCTGGTTTTGGAGCTGGAGAGCCAATACGAGTTCGTGCCCGTCTTCCGCTCCAAAGCGGAGGCGGCGGCGGTTCTTTCCAAAATGGCGGATAAAAACTACGTGATCCAGGCCATGCACCGCGGGGACCTAAGGGACTTCGCGGCCTCTGGGCGGCTGAGGGTCCACACCGTGAACGGAGAGGGCCGCGTGGTCGGGGTCTGGGATGACGACCTTCCTTCCCGGGAGAACTGACCCGAAAGGCCGGAGGGGGCGTCCGCCCCTCTCCGGCCTTTCCTTTCACATTTCGGGGGACTCATGCTCGTCCTTGTAACCGGCGGCGGCGGCTTTTTGGGAAAGCGCGTCATAGAGCTTTTAATTCAGGAAGGTTTCCAAGCGCGGGCCTACCTGCGCCGACCTCTTCCGGAGCTTCGCGAAGCGGGGGCGGAGGCGTTTTACGGAACCCTGGAGGACCAGGCGCGCCTGGAGGAGGCCGCCCGGGGGGCGGAGGCCGTGATCCATTTGGCCGCGAAGACCGGCGTCTGGGGGCGCCTCGACGATTTTCTGGAGGCGAACGCCCGGGGAACCGAGCGCCTCCTTGACGCCGCCCGGAAGTCCGGAGCGCGCTATTTCGTCCACGCCAGCACGCCCAGCGTCGTCCACCGGGGGGGCGACCTCGTAAACGCCGACGAGAGCGCCCCTTATCTCACGGAGAAGAGATTTCCCTACCCCTACAGCAAGATGCTCGCCGAAAGGGCCGTTTTGGAGGCGAACTCCCCCTCTTTTAAAACCCTGGCCCTGCGCCCGCACCTCGTCTGGGGCCCCGGTGATCCCCACTTCCTTCCCCGGCTCTTCGAGATGGAGAGGCGGGGGAAACTCAAGTTCTTCAAAGGGGGGCCTTACCTGGTCTCCCACACCTATATCGACAACGCCGCCCACGCCCACGTTTTGGCCTTGAAAAGCCTGGCCGCGGGGAAAGAGGTCTCCGGGCTTCCCTATTTCATTTCCGAGCCGGAGCCCATGGATGTGAAAGAGCTCGTGAACTCCCTTCTGCGCTGCGGAAATCGGCCGGAGGCGTCGGGGGAGGCGCCCAGGTTTCTGGGAAGGGCCTACGGGGCCCTCTGCGAGGGGATCTACCGTCTCCTGAGGCTTTCGGGGGAGCCGCCCATGACCGCGTTCACCGCCATCCAGCTTTCCACCAGCCACTATTTCAACATCCAAAGGGCCGTGAGCCTTTTGGACTACAGGCCCCTGGTGACGACGAAGGAGGCCTTTTCGCGTCTGGCCCTTTATTTAAAGGAGCATCCCCCGCTGTGAAACGCCTTGAAACGTCGTGAAAAGCTTTAACCCCTGGTTAGAACGCTTGAAAAAAATCCTTGGAAACGCTTTGAAGCCATATAACACCCTCCTAAAACCCCCCGAAAACCCGCCCAAACCCGCCCGCCTCTCCGTTTTCCCCGCCCGGCGCCTCCTCTCCGGCGGCGGAAAACCCCGCCCGAACTCCTCCAGGATCCCTTTTTGAAACGCCAAAGGTTTTGGAAGCGTCCCGCTTTTCTTTTTTTTCCCTTCGCTTTGATAATCGTTTCGCGAAACGGCGCTTTTAATTTTTTTGAAAACTCCTTTCGGGACGCGTGAAAGCGGTTTTTTACCGACGGATTTATAAGCCTCCCCGAAGCTTCGCCAAATGGCGCCTCCAGGAAAACGCCGCCCTGGCGCCCCGCGGGGGCGCGCGGATTAGGCGGCGCGGTTTTCCCCGGGAAGGCGGTTTTTCGCGGCTTTTTTTAGTTCCGCCGAAACGATCGATCCGGCCTGGGGAAAAAGCCACCTCTTAAGGCGCGGTGAAATAATTTTAAAAAGTCTTTTTTCCGCTTTTTATCCGCCCCGGAAAAAAAGCGATTTGAAAGTCGCGGAAAAACCAATCGGGCGCGGGGGAAAAAAACGCTTGAGCGCGCGCAAGGCGCGGACGGATTAATAATGTTATGGTGGCTGAAAATCCCCGCCAGTCCGGGATTTTTCACTCCTTGTTTTCAAAGCGTTTCCTTAAACAAGACCGCTGGATCGTGGAAAAGAGCGTAATTCATCGTCGTTTGGAGAAATATGGGAAAAACAACTCTTTTTAGACGCTTCGGCCTATTTTCGTTTTCGCTCGTTTCGCCTTTAAATACCAACGTTTCCGTCCGGAAAGACGAATTCGCCCGCGGCGATGAACCAGGGTGATTTTTAACGCTTTCGCCGTTTTCCCCCGAACGTCCCTTAGTTTCCGGGGGAAGGCGCCTTTCAAGGCGGCGGGGGGCGAGTTTTAGGGAGGGGCGGGTCGCTTCTGGCGGGTTCGGGGCCGTTTACAAAAGCCCCTCACGAATTTGGAACGTGAAAAGGCGAAATAAAATTTTTACGCCGGCGCGAAAAGCCCCCAAGGTTTTAAGATTTTAAAAATTCTTCTCCACGAGCGGTGGATCCGTATTATTTGTCTCGTATTTCGTTTATCGTCTCTAATCGGTTTTCACGGCCGGAATTTTCGCGCGCGCGTCAATTTTTAAAAAACGCTTTTCGGAGGCGGAATTAATGAAAAAAGCGCGCCGTGAATTCGCCGGCGTCCTGGCTTTCGACCCTTTCAGGCGTCCGCCTTCCTCCCTCCGGCCGCTTTCGAAAGCCCCCCGAGGCGCCTCGGGCGCCCGGGGGCGCCGGCGGCTTCGACCGGATCGGGGAAAGCCCGGCTGAAAGCGGATTTTTCCCTCCAGTTTGAGGACGCCCTCGGAAACGGAGCGGAAAACGCCCCTTTTTCCGGGGCGGCCGGATTCTTTTTTCTGGAAATCCGGCTTAAGACCGGCCCGTTTTCCCCACGCGGGTTACCTTGAGGATTTGGTCCATGACCCTGCACGAGAAACTTGTAACAGCCTTTCTGATCCCCCTTTTACTGGTGTTCGGCTTCATAACGGTGAAAAACTACCGGGAGGACAAGGGGCAGGCGCTCCAGAAGGTGGACATCTTCCTGGACGGCCAGGTGGAGGCCAAGGTTTCGGAGGTGGACGCCATCTTAAGGGAGATGCGCCAGCCCCCCCTGCTGGTCTCCAACCTCCTCGAAAACAAGCTGCCCGAAACGGACGAGGAGTTTTTTCAGACGCTCCGCCTGGCCTTGTCCACCTCCAAGGACGTCTTCGGCTCGGCCATAGCCTTCGCCAGGCGCAAGTACCGCCCCGATAGGGAGCTTTACGCCCCCTACCTTTCCAAAGGCGGGGCCGCCGGCACCTTCATCGACCCCGAGCACGGCGCCTACGACTACACGAGCGACCCGGACGGGGCCTGGTTCACCGCGCCCATGGAGAGGGGGGCCCCCCTCTGGACGGAGCCCTATTTCGACAAGGGGGCGGGAAACATCTGGATGTGCTCCTACTCCGTGCCCTTCAAGAGCGGAGGCGAGTTCGTCGGGGTGGTGACGGTGGACATACCCATCACGGGGATGATCGAGCTCCTTAAGGAGGGGAGGCGGGCCCTCTCCGAGATATCCCCGGGGGGCTACTACCTCATATTCTCCCCCGACGGAAAGCTTATCTCGCATCCGGACGAGGCTTTGGTCTCCGGCGGGGCGAACTTCATCCAGGCCAACCTCTCCGGGGCGGAAAGCCCAAAGGCCAGATCCGCCTGGGACGATTTCAAAAAGAAGACGGCCTCCGGCTCCGCCTTCGCCATGAGCCTCCCCTTGACCCTTTCGGAGGAGGGGGAGCGGATGAAGATCGTCCGCGCGGCTCCCATTCCGTCCTCGGGGTGGTACCTGGGGGCCGTCATGGACTACGAGGAGGTGATGGCGCCGGTTAGGAGCACGCTGTGGAAGAACATCTTCTTCTTCCTGGCCTCCATGATGGTTTTGGCCGCGGCCATTTTCATCCCCGTCCTGCGCCTCTCCCGGAGCCTCGAGCGCATCGCCTTGAAGCTTGAAACCCAGTTCAACAACTTAAAAAGGGTGGCCGACAGCATTGGCGGCACCAGCGACACCATGCGGGAGTCGGCTTTGGAGGAGGGAAAGCGCCTCGAGGAGCTCGCGAGCGAGCTGGACTCCCTTTCCAACACCTCGGTGGAGAACCGGAAGGTGGCCAAAGACGGGGCCAGTTTGGGGCGGAACACCGCCGAGCGGGTGAACCGCGGCTCGAAGGACGTAGACGAGATGCGGGCGGCCATGCTCGCCATCAGCGGCACCTCCCGGAGCATCGAAAGCGTGTTGAACATAATCGAGGGCATCTCCTTTCAGACCAACCTTTTGGCCCTGAACGCCTCCGTGGAGGCCGCCCGGGCGGGGGAGGCGGGTTCGGGCTTCGCCGTGGTGGCCGAGGAGGTGCGCAGCCTGGCCCAGAGATCCGCCGACTCGGTGCACAAGACCAACGCCTTCGTGGACGAGAACCAGGCGCAGGTTAAGAACGGGGAGCTCATCTCCGCCAAGCTGGACTCGAATTTCCAGAGCCTCTCCAGCAGCGCGGCGGCCACCATCGCCGCTTTGGAGAGCATCCTCGCCCAGGTGAACTCCGAATACGAGAGGATCAAGCAGCTGGAGGACTCGGTGCGGAGGATGAAGGGCGCGACCGCCCATACCTCGGACAGCGCCCGCTACCTCAGCCAGGAGGCCGAGGATTTGAGCGAACAGGGCCGGGAGCTGCAGCGGGTCATTTCGGACTTGAAATCCATGGTCCGCCGGGGCAAGAGCCGGGACGACGGAACGGGCGGGGAGCGCCTGGACGGCCGCGGCCGCGGCCGCGGCGAGAGAAACGGGGGAAGGGAGCTTCTCGGGTGAAAAGGCCCGCCCGGCTGAAAAAAGATCGAGCCGGAAAAAAAAACAGGGCGGAGCCGGAAAAGAAAAGGGCCCGCCCGCCGTGAAAAACCCGAGGGGGCCCGCCTCGGGTTTTTTCGCGCGGACGGGCTTCGGGGGGGCTTTCCAGCGCCTCTTAAAGCCCTGGAAGCGCTTTATTCTTCATTGGAAAGCATCTTAAGCAGGGCCTCCTCGTCTATCGCCTTTATCCCCAGCTCTTTCGCCCGGGCGAGCTTTTTCCCCGGCTTCTCGCCCGCCACCACGTAGTCGGTGTCGCGGCTCACCTCGGAGAGCACCCTGCCGCCCGCGGCCTGGACGCGGCTCTTGGCCTCGGCCCGGGAGAGGGTGGGAAGGCTTCCGGTGAGGACGAATTTGAGTTTGGCGAGCCTGCCGCTCTGGAAGTCATCGTCCGTGGCGGGATTTATCCCCAGGGAACCGTCCAGGAGATCGTCCACGAACTCCCGATTCAAGGGGCTGCTGAAAAACTCGGCCACCGCGCAGGCCGCTTCGGGGCCGACGTCGTTGAGGCTCACGATCTCCTGGATGGAGGCCTCTTTAAGCCTTTTCAGGCTTTTAAAGTGGGAGGCCAGGATCTGGCTCACGCGCTCTCCCACGTGGCGGATGGAAAGGGCGTTGATGAAGCGCCAGAGGCTTTTCGTCCTGGCTTTGTCCACGGACTCCAGGATGTTCGCGGCCGACTTGGCGCCCAGGTGGGGGAGGTTTTGCAGATCCTCCGCCTTCAGCCTGAAGATGTCGGTGGGAAACTTCACGAGCTTCTTTTGGAGGAGCAGCCCCGCGAGCTTCGGTCCCAGCCCGTCCACGTCCAGGGCGCCTTTGGAGGCGAAGTGGATGAGCCTGGCCTCTATCTGGGCCGGGCAGTTTTTATTGGGGCAGCGGTGGATGGTCTCGATTTCCTGACGCGCCGCCGGCGTTCCGCAGATCGGGCAGCGCTCGGGAAAGACGAAGGGTTCCGACTCCGCCTTCCTTTTCTCCTTCACCACCTCCAGGATCTCGGGGATGACGTCTCCGGCCCGGTGGACCTTGACCGTGTCGCCGGCGCGCACGTCCTTTCTTCTGAGCTCGTCGTAGTTGTGGAGCGTGGCCTGGGAGATGGTCACCCCCCCCACCTTGACGGGCTTCATGAGCGCCACCGGCGTGAGGGCGCCGGTGCGGCCCACCTGCACCTCGATTTCCAGAACCTCCGTTTCCGCCACCCGGGGTATGAACTTCAAAGCCACGGCGTAGCGGGGGGCCTTGGCCGTGGAGCCCAGGCGGGGCCACAAGGAGAGATCCTCCACGTTCACCACCAGCCCGTCGGCCTCGAAGGGGAGGCTCTCCCTTTCCGCCTCCATTTTGGCGAAGACCTTTTTCGCCTCCGCCGTGTTTTCGGAGACGCCGGTGAAGGGGGAGTCCTCCACCCTGAAGCCCGCCTCCCTTATGGCCTCCATGAGTTCGGAGTAGCCCTTGAAGACCGTTATGTCGGAGATCCAGAGCCCGTAGCCGAAAAACCTCAGGACCCTTCCCGCGGTGATGTCGGGGTCGAGCTGCCTCAAGGAACCGGCGGCGGCGTTTCTGGGATTGGCGAAGAGCGAAAGGCCCCTCTCCTCCCGGTCGGCGTTGATTTTCAGAAACTCCGCCTTTTCCATGTAGACCTCGCCCCGGATCTTTATTTCCCCGCGGTGGGCCGCGGGGAAGGGGGAGAGGTCGATCTTTTTCGGGACGTCCTTTATGGTGAGGACGTTGGGGGTGATGTTCTCGCCCACCGCCCCGTTCCCCCTGGTGGAGGCCAGTTTCAGCTTTCCGTCCCTGTACAGCATCTCCACGGCCAAGCCGTCGAACTTGGGCATGGTGAAATAGCTTAAGGGGCCTTGGAAGTTTAGGAACTTTAAAACCCTCTCCTCGAAGGCGTCCAGCTCGTCCAGGCTTAAGGCCTTCTCCAAGCTGAGCATGGGGGGATCGTGGGCCACCCGCGCCAGGCCGCGGCCCAAAGGCTCCGCGCCCACCTTGCGGGTGGGGGATTTCACGCTTTTATGCTCCGGATGCCTCTTTTCCAGCTCCTCCAGCTCTTTGACCAGGGCGTCGTAGGCGGCGTCCGTTATCTCCGGGGCGTCCCTTTGAAAGTACAGTTCGTCGTGGCGCTCTATTTCGGCGCGCAGAAACTTAATCCTTTTTCCGGCTGCATTCGAGTCGTCCCGGGGCATATGCCTGGTCCTTTCGGCTTTAAAATAATGTTCACATCCGGATTTTCACCCTGGATATGGAGCGCTTGAAAAAGATTTTTGAAAAAACATTTCACCCAAAAAAATCATGAAATAAGAAGCATGAAACGCGAATTCATTTTAACGCTTTAAAGCGTCCTGTAAGGCTTCGGAGCGTGAAACCTCGATCGCCATCCGCGGTTTTTCTTAATTCGGCCTAAAAACACGCCTAATTCCGCTTTTTTTAAAACGCTTCGGAAAAGTTTTCTTTCATGCGAGAACCGTCCCTTCCCTTTCAACGGTCTTGCAACGCGTCCGAGAGTTTTTTCAATTCGTCAAACTTTTCGGATGGTTCGGATAAAAAAATCGACATTTTCCGGAAAATCCGCTCTCTTCGGGAATTACGCGTGCGAACAAGCGGAGAAAGAAGTTTTCCATTTCTTTCATGATCGCTAAAATTTCCTAAATCGCCGTCTTCCCCGCTCTCGTCCTCCGCTCTCGTCCTCCGCTCTGGCCCTCCGCTCTGGCTTGGAATAAAACCATCTTTTCAGGATAGTTTTTAAAAGACGTTGGAAACAAACCCGTCTCAAATCTCTTTTTCATGAGGCTTCAAGACGTTCGTTTATAAGTATCCCTTACCCCCCCCCTTTTCGCCCCCCTTCCGGATTTTTTTAGCGGGCGTCAAACGCCTTGGAAAGACAAAGCTTGTGAAAAAAACAGCGGCTTTTTTGGCGTTGAAAGCCACTCCCCCCGGGTTTTGGGATCGCCAAGGCCCTGGAAAACGCTGAAAACATCGCGCCGGGGGGCGAGTTTGGCCGTCTTTTCATGGCGGCGGGGTGAAAACGGTTTTTTTCATGGTTTTCGAAAGCCCCCGCCTTCATTAGGTCGTCCCGGATCCGTTTAAAGATCCGGGGTGGGCTTCAGGGAAATGTCTTCCCCCCCACGCTTTCTACTCGAAGAGGGAGGCGTCCGTGTGGGGGATGAACTGGCTCGCCATGTATTTGTCCATGTATCCGGGCGTCTCCGAAAGCTCGAAGTTGGTCATCATGCTCTTTATTTTGTTCGCGGCCTTCCACATGGTTCCGGACATGGCGGCCAGGGTGGCGCCGGAAAGGGAGGCGTTTCCGATGTACTGGAAGCGCTCCAGGGGAAGCTTGGGGAGGAGTCCGATGCTTATGGCGTTTTCTATGTCGAGCGAGCGCCCGAAACCGCCGGCTATGACGACCTTTTCCAGATCCTGCATGCCGAGGCCCACCGCCTCCACCAGGGTCTGGTAGCCGGAGTACATGGCCCCCTTGGCGCGGACCAGGTTGTCGATGTCGATTTCGGTCAATACCACGTCGTTTCCGCCGGCGCTCTCCTCTTTCGGAGCGAGCAGGTACTCGGTTCCGTCCTCCGAGGGCCGCAAAAAGGGCGCGCTCCCCTCCACGTATTTGCCCTGCTTGTTCACGATCCCCAGCTTGAAGAGATCGGCCACTATGTTTATAAGGCCCGAGCCGCAGATCCCCGTGGGCCCGCCCCCGCCGATCACGCCCAGGATGTGGGTCTTCTTTTGGGGGTCGTAGGCGAAGTTCTCGATGGCCCCCGGGGCCGCCCGCATGCCGCACTTGACCCCGCCGCCCTCGAAGGCTGGTCCCGCCGAGCAGGCGGCGCAGGTCATCCAGTCCTGGTTGCCCACGACGATCTCGCCGTTGGTGCCCACGTCTATGTAGAGGGTGAGCTCGGGACGGCGGTAGAAGCCCGAGGCCAGGACCCCGGAGACGATGTCGCCTCCCACGTAGCTCGAAACCGAGGGGAAGATCTGCAAAACCGTCCCCCGTTCCACCTGGAGCCCCAGATCCCGGGCGTCGACGCTGGGCCAGGAGGCCACGGGGGGCACGTAGGGGGCGAGGCGGATGGTTTTGGGGGGGATTCCGGCGAAGAGGTGGCTCATGGTGGTGTTGCCGGAAACGTAGATCAGCCGGGTTCTTTTCCGATAGCCGGGGAAACCTTCCTCCAGGCGCTCCAAAAGGCCGTTTATTGTCCCCGCCACCTGGCGCTGCAGGGTGGGGAGGCCCGTGCCGTCCTTGCGCTCGGCGTAGACGATGCGGCTTATGACGTCCTCCCCGTAGGAGATCTGCCCGTTTAAATCGCCCGCGGGCTCCAGGGCCTCGCCGGTGGCGAGATCCACGAGCCGCGCCCAGACGCTCGTCGTGCCTATGTCCACCGCGAGGGCGTAGAGCCTTTCCTTTCCGCTTTGGGGGACGAAGCCCAAGACGCGCCCCTTGGGGCTTGAGTCGCCGTTCATCAAGGGGAGCTCGTGGTAGACGTCCGCCTTTATTTTAAAGCCGTTCTCCCGCAAGATCCCGGAAAGCTCCCTTAGATCGGAAAGCTCCACGAAGAGATCGCTCATCCCCTCCAGGGCCAGGGCGTTGTTGACCCGGTCCAGATCGCTTAGGTTGTCCTCGTGGGAGGGCGGCTCCAAAGTCAGATCCGCCTCCCGGACCGTCGGATCGAGGCAATCCGCCCGGACGGACTCGTCCGCCTGGGCGGCCTTTTTAAAAACCGAGGCGTCGCCCCTGGACTCCAGGGGGATGAAGATGGTGGCCGGGCCGTCGCATTTGGCCCGGCAGGCCAGCCTGAGGTTCTTTTTGAAGTCCTCTTCGGTGAGGTAGAGGCCCGGAGCGGCCTCCAGCGAGCCCTCCCTCAGCTCCACCATGCAGCGCCCGCAGACGCCCTCGCCGCCGCAGGAGGCGTTGATGTGGACGCCCCCCCGGTTGGCCACGTCCAGGAGGGATTCCCCCGCCCTGGCCACCACGCTCGTCTGCTCCGGCAGAAAGCTTACTTCGAACTCTAAACTCGAGGACATGTGCGCTCTACTCCTAAATCCGAGGCGATGTGGGAAAAAGACGGCCTTCGTGGCCGCCCTCTCTAGCCCCCTTCCGGAGTCTTCCAGCGCCGGTGGCTCCAGAGCCACTCTCCGGGGCGGGCGAGAATCCGTTCCGCCAGGACGTCGTTCAACTTCTGGGTGGCGGCGTTTATCCATTCGTCGCCGGCCGCGGAAGGCGGAAAAAGGGGCCGGGTGAACTCTATCTGGTGCCTTTCCCCCTCCCGGGCCGCGAAGAGGGGGAGGATGGGGGAGCGGGTTTTAAGCGCCAGCTTCACGGGCCCGATGTTGGTGCGCGCCGGGCGCCCCATGAAGTCGAGCTGGCGCCCCTCGCTTCCCACCATGGCCGCCTGATCGAAGAGGGTGCCCACGATCCCTCCGCCCCGCAAGGCGGTGAGCATCTCCCGGGCCCCCTCGTCTTTGGAGACGAAGAGGTTTCCGGTGAGGGTGCGGGCGTCCCGCATGAGGCGGCTTAAAACCCGGTTTCCCCGGTCGCGGCCCACGATGAGGATCCGAAGGCCGTAGTCCTCCCTCAAGGCCTGGGGGGAAAGCTCCCAGTCGCCCATGTGGGCCGTGAGCAAAACGAGGCCGCTTCCCCTCTCCTCCTTCTCCCTTAAGGCCTCCTTAAGGTGCTCCCCGCCCGAAAAGGAGTAGCGGCCCCGGTAGTGGTCCATGCCCCTCCGGAGGAACGCCAGGCTCTCCAGGACGGTTTGGGAGAAGCAGACGAAGGATTCCCGGGCCGTCTCCCAGGCGTCCAGGTCCGGGGGGAGGGAGCCCGCCTCCTGGCAGCGGCGGATGTTTTCCAGGGCTATCCGGCGGCGGCCGGAGAGGACCCGAAACGAGATCCGCCCGAGAAGCCTCCCCGCCGCGAGCAGGACCCCCAGGGGGAGTCGGGCCAGGACGCGCGCGAAGAGTTCCAAGAGGATATACAGGGCGCGGCCGAAAAATCCCAAAGGCGCCGTCTTATTGTCCGAAGCTTCAATCGTCAGAGGTCTCTCCCGCGCGGGCGCAGGCCGGTTTTTATAAAAATGTTTCTTTCCGCTCTGGGGGTTGGGGGGATAAAGCAGGAGGGAGCTTTAGCGGGGGAAAACCCGGTGAGGACGGGATCGACCCGGGGGAGGGGAGAAGCGGAGGCCGGCTCCGGCTCCAAGGTCGGGCGCCCCGAACGGGTCTCTCGGAGCCCGCGTTCCGCGGGCGCCCCGAACCCTCCCCGCGGCTCTCGCTCAAGGGCCGCGGCGGGTGGGGAAATGTCCGACAATGGTACTAGATCGGGAGGGGCATGTCAAAAAAAACTGGCGTTCCCGCGGGCGGCGGAGAGTCGAAAAGGGTGGCGGCCGCGGCCCGTCTCCTTTCGGTCATACTTGGCGTTCGGGAGCGGGAACGAACCCGCTTGGCCCCGAACGCCGGAGCGCCGAGGGGGAGCCCGGAGGCCCGCCGAAGGCCGAATCTCGGGGAAGCGCCGGCTTAAGGGGCGTTTGAAAAAGCCCGCTTCGCGTTATGTAAACTTAAAAATAAGTTACCATACGCGCGGGCGAACCTCCTCCAGGCCGGAGCGGAACGGTGAAAAGCCCGCTTAGGCCTCAGCCGGCGAAAGGCGTCCGGCCCCAGGGGCCGCGCGGGATGTTTTGTTGAGCGTTTATTGGCATGTGTATTTCAAACTTTATTTAATAAAAATATACTTATTATAATAAAAGCGCGACGAGTACCGCTAACTTTTAACAAATGAAATCCCTTAGCCGGGCCATGGAGCCTGGCGAAGCTCCGACCGCCGAGCGCGGGGTGAACGTCAGGCCGCATCCGGCGAAAGACGGGACGGAGCGAATCGAAAGCCAAAAAAAAAGACGACGGAATCGCTAAACGTTTGGGCGAAGCTTAGGTGGGCGGATATTTTTAAAGCTCCGACGAAGGTCTCTTAAGTCGACATCCAACAATGTGGATGGCCGCCCCTTCGAAATTAGGTGGTTTTCCAGTCGATCCTCTCCTCTAAACTTTTTTCTTCGCTCCGAACCGAAAATAACCAACCAGCCTTCCTTGGCTCCATCCTTGTCCATGCGGGAGCGCGATTGTTCAAGACCGGACTTGGCGCTTAAATCGGTAAACTTGTCGGAGCTTTTGATTTTTAATTCAACCGGATGGAAACGCCCTTTATATTTGGCGAGGATATCCACCCTTTGTCGGCCGAAGGCGCGCTCGCGGTTAAGCGTCGGCGCTCCACCGTTCAAAACCGTTGAAGAAAGGCGAAACAAACTAAATGCGGCGTGGATTCTAAATAAACGCTTGAGGGTTCAAGCATTTCGGAATTTTTTCGCCAAAACCGTTGAAACGCCTTTAGTAACCCGGTCATATCCAAATTATTGTTATCAAACCAGCCGCGGTTAGCTAGTTAATAGATCGGATCGTCTTGGAAATCCTCCGATAATTCCCTGGCGATAACTTCCTGATAAATCGGATTGGCTGGCTTGAAAATCCCATTTTCGTCTTTGCGAAGGCCCAAATCCAAGGCGTATCGCTTGTCGTCGCGTAAAACCTCTTTCGGCCAACGGCGTTTTCCTAGGAGAACGGTTTCGACGACCCTTTGGACCCTCGGTTCCTTTAAACGCTCCCAGAGGGAATCAATATGGGTGTCCCGCCTTTTGATCAAATTTTCGCCGCCTGGTCCATGATTTCGCCGGTAACGGGGGGGCTATAATCGTTGACCAGAATTTTTTCAAGCGCTTCCTTGGCTGGGGCGTTAACAAGCCAGGGTTGGCCTTCGGACCAGTACCAAGCTCTGTCTACGGCCTCATCCGCGAAAATCTGGCCGATGGCCTCCGCGCGCTGGGCGTAAAGGGTTTGGAGCTCGTCTCGAGTGAAATTGGCCAAGGTCAAAGCTTCCGTTATTATGTTGAACGGGCTCGCCGAGCCCAATGAATCCGAGTCGGGCCGGATCCTCGCCTTGTAATCGCGGATGTTCCGCGTGCCGATCAGGGCGATGGCGCGGGGGAAGCGCTCCTTACTCCTTTCCACGTAACCAACCCTGAGTTGGGACGAAAAGGATAACAGCGCCTGTTCAACAAGACGGTCGGCGTCATCGAAAAAAATGATCAAATCTTTATCAAGTCGAGCACAGAGGGTCCTCAGCCATACTCTGACCGGTGAAACATTGAAACCGGGTCTGTCTTTCACTTCGACTAAAAAACCATCGCCGATGGCCTTTTTAAAGGCTGGGACTTGGGGAAACGCTTAAGGCCTCGTCAAGATCGCCGACTAGAATATTCATGGCCCTGGATTCATCTGAAATCTCACGAAGCGCTCCCAGAGAGCAATACAAGGCGAGATACGCTCCCTCTTCATTTAATTCGTCGACAGCCTCCATCATAACCGTTGTCTTACCGGACAGGCGGGGGGGGCGTGGAGAGCGAAATAATTTTCATCTTTGATCAGATTTCGGATATCAGGCAGCCTGGACAAGGCTGGCGACATGTAATGTTTTAAAGGGTCGCAAGGACCAGCGGTATTGAACTTCTTTGGCTGAGCCGTGGTCATGAATAATCCTTTGTCAGAAATCTGAACGCGCGGGCGGAAACTATTAAAAACGCGATTTTTTCGTGGTCAAACGAAAGGCTTTATTTCTATCTGGTTAGCCTAGAGTTGAAGCGATTACCAAACTTTGGACGCGAATTAACCCAAATGATATCAAATTTTTAACCACAATATGTGGTGTGAAGCGCTATTTCACCATAGTTGAACGACTGGCGCCAATTCTTGGGACCACTTCGCTTTTGGTGCCCTGATTCTGGCTGGCGCGGTTATCGCGTTTGATTTTTTTTTCGCGACTTCCTTATGTGCATATTCATCATAGCTTATTCACCCTAAAAATGGGCTTAAAAATTGAAGACCACCTAATATTCCCCGGCGAGCGGGACTTAGCTTGATTTCTTCGGCGGAGAAAACAGCGCTTTAAGCGAATGTTTTTTCAGGCGCTCCCGCCTTCCACCGCCTCCTCGAAGGGGCCTCCCAAAACGACGGGTAGGCGGCTTGTGGGATGCGTGAATGAGAGTCCCGAGGCCCGGAGCATGAGGCGGGGGTGGATTTCGCCGCCGTAAAAATTGTCTCCCATGATGGGATAACCCAGGTGGCTTAAATGCAGACGGATCTGGTGCGTCCTTCCGGTGTGGGGAACGGCTAAAAAGAGGAGGAGCCCGTCCTGGGCGGAAAGGAGTTTGAAAGAGGTCCGCGAGGGAAGCCCCGGACCGTTCTCCCGCACCGTGAAACGGTTCTGGATCCGAGCGATGTTTATCTCCACGTCCTTTTCCCTCCACTGGGGCGCCTCTCCGGTCGCGAGGGCCAGATAGCGTTTCGAAACGGCCCCTCTCTGAAAGGATTTTCCCAGGAAACCCGCCGCCCTCTGGTTTTTGGCCAGAAGAAGAAACCCGGAGGTTCCGAGATCGAGTCGGTGGGGGAGGCGCAGAAAGAGGCCCCGCCTCCGCGTGAGAGCGGAATGGACGTTGTTGTAGGAGTCGTAGGGAACGCCCTGGGAGGGTCTTCCGGACTCCTTGTCGTAGACGATCACGTCGGAGTCCTCGAAAATTATCCTATCGGGCGAGCCCTCGTAGAATTTAACCGGTCCGTATTCGGGAAAGTTGAGGCGGAAGGATCCCTTTGGCGGGAGGGGGAAGGATGGATCCTCCACGCGGGAATTGTTCAGCCACATGGAGCCGAATTCCACCAGCTTTTCCGCCTCGCTTAAGGGGAGCCCCGTAATAAGGGCGCAGAGCTCTTTTAAAGGGCGCCCCTCCCGCTCGGGCGTCAAATCCCCCGCGAGAGTCGGCGGTCCGCCGCTGTAGGGGGGCCCGGCCGCGGGGGGCGGGGGGAGGGGCGGATCGAAGAGATCCCTTAGATCCGCCGGAGCGACGAGCTCGTTAAAAAAGCCGGGTTTGGAAAGCATGGTGGGAAAGACGCCCCCGGGATGGAAGCCTGGGGAAAGGTATGATAGTTTGACGATTCAATCCAGAATAACCGGGAGCTCCGGACCGAAGGCGGCCTCTTTCAAGCTCAGCTTCAGGGAGAAGGCCCGCGGCTCCACCCCGGCTCGGACGGCCTCCCGGAGGGTTTTTCCGAAGAGGGGATCTATCCGGTCGGCCGGAGAGAAGGAGAGGGCGTCCTCCCTCGCGACTATGATTAGAAGCGCCGCCCGGAGTCCCTCTTTTTTTATCGCGATTAGCTCCCGAAGGTGTTTCACGGCCCTCAGGCTCGCCGCGTCCGGAAACAGGGCCCTTCCCTCCTCCACCAGGGTGCAGTTTTTGACCTCCAGGTAGATCTCGGCCCCGTCTTCGGCGGTTAAGAGCAGATCCAGGCGGCTCCGGCCCCGCGCGGCCTCCCTTTTGATTCCCCTAATCTTGGGGAAGCCGGAGACCATTCCCTCTTGGAAGAGGAGGGCCGCTAAGCGGTTCGCGAGCAAAGTGTTCACGCTCACCAGGCTTTTTTCCGTCCGGGTGAGCTCCCAGGTGTGGCGGTGCTTTCTTTTCGGGTTGTCCGACTCGCTTAAATAGATCCGGCTTCCGGGTTCCGCGCAGCCCAGCATCCTTCCGGTGTTGGCGGTGTGCGCCGTCACGACCCCGCCTCCGGAAAGCCGCACGTCCGCGAGGAAGCGCTTTCGGCGCTCGATAAGGATTCCCTCGGTTAGGGGCGGGTAGGGGAGGGAGCGGCGGGAGGGCATCTAGCGGGCCAGGAACTTTTTTATTTCGCCTACGACGGCTTCCGGATCCGGCGGCACCGCCACCGGATCCGGAAGCTGTTTTTTAAGCCAGGAGCGCTGGCGTTTGGCGAGTTGGCGGGTGCGGAGGTATATCTTTTCCTCCAGGAGGCTGAAATCCGCCTCGCCTCCGAGGCACTCCAGGGTCTCCCGGTAGCCCACCGCCTGGAAGGGTTTCAGATCCGGCGAGCGCCCATTGGAGAGAAGGCCCCTCACCTCGTCCACGAGCCCGGCCCTGAGCATCCCCCTCACCCTTTCCCGCAGTATGGCGTCCAGGGCGTCCTTCTCCACGGTGACGACCAAGTTGAGGGTGCGGAAGGGCTGGTCTTTAAGGGCGTGGCGCCTCCGGAAGCTCGTGATGCCCTCCCCCGAGTTTTTGAGGACCTCCAGGGCCCTTTCCAGCCTCACCTTGTCCCGGGGCCTGATTTCCGCCGCGGCCTCCGGATCCAGGCTCTCCAAAAGCCGGTGGAGATCCGTCCCCTCCCTTTCCATCCTTCTAAGCTCCGCCCGGTAGAGGGGATCGGCGCCGGGACCCTCGAAGAGGCCCTGGACGAGGCTCCGGATGTAGAGGCCCGTGCCGCCCACCACCAGGGGGAGGGTTCCGCCCTCCCAGAGCTCTTTGACCAGCGGACGGGCGAGGTCCATGTAGCGCCTGGCGTCGAAGGGGTCCTCCGGGTCCAGGATGTCGAAGAGGTGGTGGGGGACCAGGGATCTTTCCTCCGCGCCAGGCTTAGCGGTTCCGATGTCGAAGCCCCGGTAGAAGGCGAGGCTGTCGGCGTTGACGATGGCCCCGTCGAGTTTCAGGGCCGCCGCCAAAGCCAGGGCGCTTTTGCCGCTTCCGGTGGGACCCGCCACCACCACCGCCTTAGGAGGATCCGGCTTTCCCATTTTCCGGTTTGGAACGGCCCGAGAGGTGGCGCGCCAGGGCCCAGAGGAAGACGGCCAGAAGCGCCGGAAGGAAGCAGAGGATCCCCAAGAGGAAGCCCACGGGTTCTCCTAGGTGGAAATAGACGCAGAGGAACACGTAGAGGGCCGTGAGGGCGAAGAGGCCGTAGAACTTGAAGATGGTGACTATGACCGGGCTCCCCTTCTTCCGGGGATCCGACGTTTTAACCACGTAGTGAAAGATGGAGAGGTTGAAGTCCGCCACCAGGGCGCCCAAGAGGGCGCCGAGGGAGTATTGGACGTTCTCCTTGAAGAAGAGGAAAATTATCAGGACCACCGCGAGGAGGCGGAAGATGAGGCGCAGCCGGGCGGAGTAGACCAGGATTTCCTTTATGAACTTCCGCTGGACCTCGTAGACCTCCCTCTGGAGGGGGTCAATCTCCGTTTCGGCGCTTTCCGCCTCCTCCGGGCCTCCCCCGGTCTTTATCAAGCCCTCTTCGGGATTCTTCTCCGCCATAAAGCCTGCTCCTTTGCTTCTCCATCCGCCTGGTCATGATGATTAGATTGTTGAAGGCGGCGGCTATCCCCACCAGGAGGCCGAGGAGAAGCAGCCACGGTTTGGTTCCCAGCCACCTGTCGGCGTAATAGCCTAAGATCAGTCCGAAAAACACGGACAAAACCATGGCGAGCCCGATGGAGGACACCAGGGCCAGGAGTTTGATCTCGGCCAAACCCGGGCCTTTTTTTTTCTTTTCCCCGCCGGGCGGGGGGGGGGAATCCATTTTTTCCCTCCCGCTAAAAAAAGGATCCGAATCTCGCCGCCTGTTAAATAAACAGCAGGGCCATTGTAGCCTTCCGGCGCCTAATTTACAATAACGGAGCCGGAAAGCCGGAAAGGGGGGGAAGGGGAGCCCGCTCCTTGACATCCGGAGTGGAAAACGTTATATTTCTCTAAAAATGGGATTCTCCGGCCCCGTGGGGGGGGGCGTCCCCGCCCTAA